>NZ_MUHF01000029.1 GCF_002217435.1 Flavobacterium reichenbachii | reverse complement strand
ATATCTTTATTAAATGTAGCTGTAGAAGTGATTACAGCATTATCAGAATTGACATTGTTATAAAAATGATAGCCTGTTATAGAAAAAAGAAACAAAACACAGGCAGCTGCGGTCCAATTATACAAGATTTTATATCGGTCTATTGTTGCCGTACGTATATTTTTCCACATACGTTCTTCTATTTCGCTTCCTAAAATACCTCTGTTGGGTATCGCATTCCATTCTTCTTTTAATCTTTTGGACTTCATTAAGTATCGTTTAGTATTTGAAAAAAAAATATCAATTCAACTACATTAGATTTTCAGTTTACCAAATGTCACGGGCAGGTATTACTATTAACGTTTTCTTAATCCAGGAAAAGTTTACTTAACAAGACATCTGGTGTGTCATAAAGTAAGAACACACTACGAAATAGATTCATACTGGCTGATGAAGAACAAAGCAAACCAATAGAGTTCATGATTTTTTACCGAATTTTTTTTAAGAAATTGTAAGGTCTTCGATATCTGGTTGGCCACAGCGCTTGGAGACATATTCATTTCTTCTGCAATTTCTTTATAACTGCGGTCTTCAAACTTATGAAGATTAAATATCTTTCGTCTTTTTTCGGGAATTTGATTCAGCAGATATTCTATCTTTTCTAATTTCAGGCTAATATCTTCCTCCAATTCAGATGCTGTATCGAGTTCTTTTATAAGCTGATCATTTTCGACAGAAAAAATTCTATTCTGCTTTTTGTACCATTTTGATATTTCCTGTTTTGAAGTTTTAAATAAAACCGCTTCTAAGTCTACATTTGGATCTAATTTTGCTCTGTATTTCCAAAGATGTATAAAAACATTTTGTGTCACATCTTCTGAATCTGCAAGCTGCGAGGTATATTTCTTAACAAAGCAAAATACCTTGTAATGATACAAATCATATATTTCTTTGAAACAAGAATCATCCCCAGCACTCAATCTTATTACCAAATTAGAACTCATAATACAATTTTAAATATTAAAGAAGACCCTTACAAATGTATAATAAACCCTAATTGATATTTTTAAGGATTTGTCATTTAATGATTTATTAATATTAATAGAAATATGAGTATTTAAATGGTACTGCTTAAAAAAACAAATACGGCTCCTTATTCAGGAAACCGTATCTATCAAACTAATTCAATTCACTTTTTATAAACTTGCCTTAACCTCACCGCAAGTCAACATATTTTTAGGATAATATGGATTTTTAATTTCCTTACTATCACTTGTCCAGACTGCGCCTGTCATTGGGCATACATGCAGATATAATGTAGAATCTTCTGCTTTAAATTTTGGTGCGAGATCCCAAAACTTTACAGAAAGCTGCTGTACAATTTTACGCTGTTTATTAATGTTTTTGGTCGCCGTAACTTCTGCTGCAAGGTCCATAACTTCTTTTCTCGTTTTAGTCGCCTCATTCATTTGCTCAAGAGTAAGTTTTTTAAACTTAAAGTTACTCAGCGATTTTTTTAACGCTCCTGCATTTGTAACTGCTGCAACACTGTCTGAAACTATTAGACTGTTTTTTAAAGCCAGATAATGGTTTGTGATTTCCTTTTTTTGTGCTTCTCGTTTTGATACCAATTCAGGAGTTACTTCTTCTTTTGATGTTATTTGGGCATGCGCAAATGTGCTTAAGAAAATTAATGCTGTAACTAATACATTTCTCATATCGTGGTTTTATTTAATTTGGTAACAATTTTATCTATTTCTATCAAAATACTTTCAAAATGCTCTTTGTTTAATCCTGTTGCAGCATCCATAAGTTTAGTAATGTCTCCTTTTAATTTAATAAGATGCTGTTTGCCGTATAACCTCACATCGCTGCGTTGTGCTGCATTCAAAGCTTTACCAGGTTCAGCTTCTTTAGGCAGTAAAAGCAGATTTAGCTTTTCGATATAACCGCGCTGCAAGCCACGTCTGTAAAAATCTAATTTTTCGTCGCCGCTAAACTTTACCCAAACGGTCTGCTGTAAATCGTTTAAAAATTCAGGAACAGTATAAGCACCTTCAAACTGCATTGTTTTAAGACTAATATTATAAAGCATTCCAGAACTTAAAAGCATATTTAATACCTGATTCTGCTGATCTGCTATTTGATCTTCTCTTTTTAAAGCAATAAGCTCATCAATCTCCTGCGGATACATCCAGAGTGGTGCGTTAAACAATTGTCTGCCAATATAACCTATTGCTGCTTTTATTTTGGCTTTGGGAACCGGCTGGTATACAACGCCTTTTTCATCAACAGTTCTTTTGGTTACATAGTTATTACCAATATATTTCAGCACATGATATAAGTACGTTCCGTATTGTCTTACCACTGCTTTGTGCATATCAGAAAGATTATCATATGCATCATTTGGCTGGTAAGTCCATTCTATAAGATGCGGCACTACTCTTTTTAGATTTTTAATTCCGTAATCACTGGCAAGTACTGCATCATCACCAAGATCTTCTGTCTGGCTGCGCGGATCTTCGTCTTTTCCTTCTCCTCCAAACCATAATTTAGGATTAACAGTTAAACTATCTGTAGTAAGCTTGCTGAGTATTTTTTCTTCTTCAAACTCATCTTTAGTATTTGGAAGATAACTATAACCCCACTTAATGGCCCACTTATCGTAAGCGCCAATACGAGGATAAATTCCCTGCGGACTAATATTGTCTTCTGGCTGTGCTACATAATTAAAACGCGCATAATCCATTATAGAAACGGTGTGGCCGTTTGCTTCTACCCATTTTTTATCACGAAGTTTTTCTACAGGAGTTGCACTGCTGGCTCCCATATTATGGCGTAAACCAATGGTATGTCCAATTTCATGAGAAGAAACAAATCGAATTAACTGTCCCATTAACTCATCGTCCAAATGCATTTTTCTTGCTCTAGCGTCCAATGGTCCTGCTTGTATCATATACCATCTCTGCACTAATTTCATCACATTATGATACCATCCCACATGACTTTCTATGATTTCTCCACTTCTAGGATCGCTTACTCGCGGTCCGTAAGCATTTGGAGTTTCAGAAGCATAATATCTTACTACAGAATATCTTGCATCTTCCAGACTCATTGTTTTATCATTTTCCGGCCATTCTTTACCCACAATTGCATTTTTAAAACCAGCAGATTCAAAAGCTTTCTGCCAATCGTTGATTCCTGCAATCAGGTAAGGTCTCCATTTTTTTGGCGTTGCCGGATCAATGTAGTATACAATTTGTTTTTTTGGTTCAACCAATTCCCCTTTAAGATATTTTTTAATGTCTTTATCTTTAGGCTCCAAACGATAACGCTGGATAATAAATTTGGCTTGAGCACGCTGTTCATCATCATCAAACAAAACATATTTATTGGCAAAATAACCTACTCTTTCGTCTGCAAAACGTTTGCGCATTGGCGTTTTCGGGAGCAGTACAATTGAGGTATTTAACCTCAATGTTATTGTCCCGCTGCTCGCTGTACTATTTGTATATGTTTTGGTAGTTTTTACTTCAATGTTGATAGGATATGCATCTACAGCTTCTATAAATGATTTATCATCAGCAAGAGAGGTTAATTTTTTTTCTGTTTTCTCCTGACTTCCCAAAGAGAACATTGCATTCTCTTTCTTAAAAGCATCGGTTACATCAATAACAACATTTTTTGTATCTGGATTGGTTGTTTTTATTGGAAAAGCGGCAACAATAGGATTTTCGTTACTGCCGGCCAATGCTTTTGCAAGCATCGAATCGGCGTTACGAACATCTTGTTTGTACTGTAGTGATCTTAAAAAAACAGTATTGTTGGCACCTTTTTCAAAATAAATAGTCTGTTCGTTGGCTTTTTCACCGCCAAAACGGCCCATTCCTTCTGGAGTAGACAAATATCGGGTTACCACCAGCATATATCTGTTAAACAAACTATCAGGTATCTGAAAATAAATTTTAGTATCAACCTGGCTGACTGTAAAAAGTCCCGATTTGTTTACAGCAGTTTCCGGGATAATTTTTTTATAAGGCTGTAAGCCTTTAGGCTGCGTACTGGTGCTGTCCGCTTTCTTTTCTGCCGGAGTTTGTGCAAAACCATACTGTTGTCCGGCAGCCAGCATAATTAATAATATAAATAATTTCTTCATCAGAATTAAAATGGAACTTTTTCGTTTGTATTCAATGTCAATTTTGGATTTTTTGTCAGCGCAGATAAAGGAAATGGTATAATATACAATCTCGAGTCAGGCTGCAAAGTATAAGTCTTTTGAGGAACTGTTTTATTAACCAGCGGGAATACTCTTGTAATTGTTTTGGCATATTCTGCTTCAGTATTTAATCTCTTAAGGTCAAAAAGTCGGTTAAAACCTAAAAGCAATTCTTTTCTGCGTTCGTTTACCACAAGCTCCATAGTTTCTTTTCTGGTTGCTGGAACTGCTAAATTTACAGTACCAGACAGAATACGTTTTGCTCTTAATTTATTCAAAACATCTACCGCTTCACTAAATTTATTATCTCTGGCATAACATTCTGCAAGCATTAAAAAGACTTCAGTAGTTTTCATGCCCACAGTAGGATAGAAAAATCTTGTATATTGAGTTCCCCAATATGCTGTATTGGAGCCCTGATCCAGATTTGTGGTGCTGGTAGAATTAAAAAACAAATTGAATCGCGCATCATTCGTACCAAATAAAGTTCGCAGCTCCGGGCTGATGACATAGAGTTGTCCAAAGTTCATCTCATTATATCCTGTCATATACATGTAGCTGAGTACTTCGATATTATTTGCTGCAGGTACAGCGACTGCAGTTGGTCCTCCTTGTGTATTGTAAGCTACCATATCAAATATTTGATTGTTGTAGCTTAATGATTTTTCTGCTGCTGCCTGCGCATTCGCAATTTCGCGTTTAAACAAATGAACTTTAGCTTTAAAAGCATAAGCAAATGCTAATGAAGGATGATAAACATCTAATGGTTTTTCCTGAAGATACGGCAGTGCTTCGTCAATATCTTTTTGAATAAAATCGTAAACCTGTGCAACAGTTGATTTTGAAGGCTGTGCTTCTAAATCAAATTTATCCATAATACAAATACCTCCATCGGTTGCTGCCGTTTGCGGATTATACCCTTTTGCATAAGTATTTACCAGCAAAAAGTGATCGTAAGCTCTAAAGATTTTGGCTTCTGCTTTTGCTAATTGTTTTTTACTTTCATCTCCTTTGCTGTTGTCTACCAACGAGATAATAGTATTCCATCTGTTAATATACGTGTAAGCCTGATTGTAAAAGCTCGAAGTGGTCATTAAGGAAACCCTGTCTACACTTTCGTCAAAAGTAAAATTAAGAATATCAATGTTTGGAGTTCTTCCGATCACGTTTGCTTCTCTCATCCATTGATCGTCTACCAAATACTGAAAGTTATTGATCGGATATCCTCTTCCGGGAAGAGAAACCAGTTCATGAAATTGGTCTGCAGTTTCGATAACTAAAGCGCCTTTTGGTGTAACATCTGTGTATTCTTCGCAGGATGTTACCGTCAGCATCATCAGCGAAAGCATTGTTATATATATCTGTTTCATTTTTTTTAAAGGGTAAGATTAAAGCCAAATAAATAAGTTTTAGGCAATGGTAAATTACGTGTGCCTGAGTTTGCAGAATAAACCTCTGGATCAATACGATTTCCTGCCGCACTCCAATACCAAATATTGTTCATTTGAAAAGTAAATTTAGCCGATGCCATTTTAATTTTATTTGCAAATGATTTTGGTAAATTATACCCTAAAGAAACGTTTCTAAGCTTGATATAATCACCATCGACAACATTTGCATCTGAATTTCTCCATTGACTGCTGATCGTTGCTGCGTAAGTTCTAACACTTTCGTCAAGATCTACATACAAACGTGTATTGCCATTTGGCTGTGCTGTTGTGTAGCGCTCTGTAATACCTGCAAGATTTACAGCGTCTGTACTCATATCGATAGTCTCTTTACGCATTACATTTCCTCCTGAGAAAACAAACAAGAAATTCAAATCGAATTGTCTGTAAGAGAATCGTTGTGAAAGCGAACCTGTATAAGTTGGTGTTAAACTTCCTTTGTTTACTAAAGCCTTAGGATTTGTAATTGTTTTTATGCTGGTCGAAATTGGATTTCCATTTGCATCAAAAGTGATCGAAGGATTTCCGTTTTCATCCAAAACATAAGGATAACCATTAATCGTTCCCCCGTATTTGTATGCATATAAACTATTGTATATCTCGTTTTCTGAAAAGTAATCTATCGGCGAACTTACATATACCGAAGCAACAGATTGAGCTCTGGTAACTTTTTCTACAGTTGTTTTGTTAAAGGCCCAAACTAGATTAGAACCAATACGAAAATTACCATTATTATACCATTCAGAACCAACACTAAATTCTACACCTTTGTTTAGTAAAGCTCCGGCATTTATTCTTCTGGTCAATGCACCAACAGTTGGATCTAAATCTGTGGTTGCCAGCAAATCGCTGCTGTATTTATGATAAAGATCAATACTACCGTTTAACTTATTACCAAACAGACTGTAATCTATACCTAAATTGGTACTTTGTGTTTTTTCCCATCTTAACATTGGGTTTGGCTGCGCTGTAATATTAGTATATTGTAAAGATTGATATAAATTATCGTTTCTTCTTGTAGCAGTTATATAGGGAGTTGTAGACTGATCTATATTTCCGTTAATTCCGTAAGTTGTTCTAAGTTTAAGCATGCTGACCCATTTTACTTCTTTCATAAAGTCCTCATTGCTCACATTCCATCCTAAACCTGCAGACCATAAAGGACGGTTTTTATACTTAGGATCTACTCCAAACAAATCTGCTCTATCAACACGGTAACTTCCTGTTATGTTATATTTTGATAAATAGGTATAACTCGCTGTACTAAAAACCGAAAAATAACGGTGTAATATTTCCTTTTGTGTTCTTGATACCGTTGCCAGAGTACGGTTGCTTCCAAAAATATAACTTGGAACTCCAGTTTGACTAAGCGCCAGATTATTTAATACGGCAGAACTAATGGTAACCGGATCATAACCGTATCTTAACTGCTCAATAGTTCTCGGAAGAAAAGTTTCGCGCATTTCAAAACCGGCTAAAGCACTAACAGAATGTTTTCCGTCGCCAAATTCCTGATTAAAATCTAATTGGTTTCTAAAAGAATAATTACTGGCCTGACTGCTGGATTGTTCGTATCGGCCTCCTGTAGAGAAACCTTCTACATACGTATAAGCATTTGTAGTTGGATTATATCCCGTTAAAGCATTGATAGCATAACGCATTTTATAAGAGTTAATGTCGTAATACTGATCGTTATCATTTCTTCTTACTTCATATTGAAATTGTGTATTGAAGCTTAAACCTCTCCACAACTTGGCTTTTATGTTGGCAAAAGTTCTTAAACTTAACGAATTCTGATTTTCAATACCTTCCTGAAGTGCATTCAAAACATTAAAATTCATTGATTTAAAACCACTTAAACCTGCTAATTTTCTTGCTACAATCGGATTGATAGTACCGCTTGAAGTAAAACCGTCGCCAGTACCTACAAATGGAGATATTACAAGATTTCCGTTATCATCAGTAATACGCTCGTATCTTTTTTGAATATCATATTTTCCCCAATCAGGATCAGTAACATCATCATTGCTGTACGTTCCATTTACTCCAAATGTCGCATTCAGCCAGTTATTAACCTGAAAACTGCTTTTTGCATAAAGATTAAATGCACGGCTGCTGTTGTACTTAACACGACCTTTTGATTCGTCATAATTAAGAGAAACGTAAGTATTTTGTTTGCTGGTGCTTCCAGAAAATGCAATATTATAACGCTGTCTCAGCTCATTCTGCCATACATTATCACTATAATCTTTTATGTAATCGTTCTTTCTCCATTGCGCAACAGTGCTGTTATAATCAGCATTATTAATTTTTCCTTCCTCCAAATCTCTGTTGAGCTGGTAAAGCGGGCTGTAATATTTTATACTGCTGTTTCCTATATCTCCATAATTGCTGAACATTGTAGCAGTGTCGGAAAATCTGGCTCTTTCTCTATTGTAAACAGACTGTTCAAAATCGATCAAATCGCTGGTAGAAGCATAATTCATATCTCTTATGTTTGGTTTTGTCGACACAAAAAAATCTGAATTTATACTTACTTTTAATCTCCCGTTTCCTTTTTTGGTAGTCAATACAATAATACCATTTGCCGCTCTTGAACCATATATAGAAGCCGCCGCAGCATCTTTAAGAACATCGACACTTTCTATATCATACGGATTAATTTCATCTAGAGTAAGGTCAGTCGGCAAACCATCTATTACGATAAGCGGACTGTAGCCAACCTGATCTGATGAAAAAGTACCCATACCTCTCAATATAGGTTTGTCTGCAGCAGCTCCGGTAGGATTTTTTTGAAACATCAAACCTGCTACACGACCTTCTATTGCAGTCATTAAATTTGTATTGATATTTTCATTTAATGTTTTTTCGTCAATTTTAGCAATTGCTCCGGTAAAGTTACTTCTCGCAATAGTCTGATAACCTGTTACTACAACTTCTTTCATTGCCGAGATTTTATCCTCAACAATAAGCGATAATATATTGCGGCCGTTAATTGCAAACGATTTTTTCTCAATGGTTAATCCAGAACATTCAATTATCCCATTTGATGGTGCATTATCAAAAGAAAAGCTTCCGTCAAAATCGGTTATACTTGTTCTGTTTGTGCCAGAGATAGTTACCGTTACACCCGGAAAAGGCTCATTTTTATTATTTAATACTTTTCCGCGTATATCGATTTGCCCGTTTCCCACATCCTCCCCTTTTCCAGCAGTTACCACTATAGTCTGGTTGGTAATTGTGTACTTTAAATTTTGAGATTTAAAAATTTGATTCAGCGCTTCTTTTACACTTGAATTCTTAACATTAACAGTCACAGATTTAGAATCTTTCAGCAATTTCTGCGTATAAAAAACTTCGTAATCTGCCTGCCTTGCCACTTCTTTCAGAACAGTCTCTAAAGATGCATCTTTAAAATTGATCGTGATGTTTTGTGCCTGACCTGTAAAACTGCAAAGCAGTATTAATAGTGTGCTAAACAGCCATAAATTGGCAGAAAAATTAAATTTGGAAATCTTTTTTCCAAGACTTTTGTAAGGTTTTTTTTGTTGTAAATTAAATTTCATACATTTACATTTGGTTATGGTTTAACAATAGAGGACAACTAATATTGGCTAATAACTATTTTAACAACCAGAGGCATCGCAACTGCTTCTGGTTTTTTAGTTTATAGTCTCAATATATTCGGGTAAATTTAAAATCACGGATATACAATAATTGTTTTTCCTTCGACCTTAAATTTTATATTACTAAGCTCAAGTACTTTTAGCACTTCAGATAAATTTTTATTTCTAAACGTACCACCGTTAAATCGAACATCAGACACATCGCCGCGGTACTCTACTTTTATTCCGTACCAGCGTTCCAATTGTTTCATTACAGATTTCAGATCGGCATTATCAAATTTAAAACGGCCGTTTTTCCACGCAACAGCTGCTTCCGTATCAACCTCGCGAATCGCAATCTTATTACTGTTTTCTGCAACATTTGATTGTTGTCCCGGTTTTAAAACTGCTTTCTGGTTTTTGTAAGTAACTGCTACACTTCCTTCTAATAAAGTAGTTTTTACAACTGCTTCATTATTGTAAGCATGTACATTAAAATGAGTTCCGAGGACTTCTATAGACTGACTGCCTGATTTTACAATAAAAGGTTTGCTTTTATCCTTGGCAACCTCAAAATAAGCTTCTCCTTCCAGTTCCACAATTCTTTGATTTCCATTAAATTGAGTTGGATATTTAACAGAAGAAACTGCATTTAGATACACTTTTGTTCCGTCTGCCAATACAATATTATACTGCCCTCCTGTTGGTGTAGAAAGTGTATTGAATGAATTAACATCTTCTTTTGAAGCTGCAGCATCTGGGTTTATAACATAAGTAATAACTCCGTCTGCATTCATCTTTATTGTTACTTCCTGCTTTTCTCCTTCGTTTGCAATTGTATCTTGTGCCGAAATAGAAGAAAGAACAATTTGCTTTCCGTTAGAAAGAGTCAAAATTCCTCTATTTCCTCCTGGAGCAATATCCTGTTGTTTTGCTGCAACCTGAATTGTTTGTTCTTTTGGCGTTGTAAAATAAAATATGCCAGTTCCCAAAAGCAATACAATTGATGCGGCCACAGCAATACGCGGCCAAAGGCTAATCACTCTGGTTTCCTGCTGTAAAGGTAATTTTGATTTAAGATGCTGGTAACTATCTTCCAGTTCATATTCGCTGAGCTGCGTATTAGTAGTAGAAGCTTTGTGCAAATACCAGGCGTCCAGTTTATCTCTATCTGCATCAGACAAAGTATTATTCTGGTATTTTTTAAGCAGCGCTAAGATTTCAGTTTCATTCATAATTACAATGAGAAATTTGTCCCGTTTTAATTAAGACAGTTAAAAACAGGTTTTGTCATAGGCAATGACAAAAAAAAATTAAAAAAATATTATTATATCATTAACAAAACTCCAGGAATGTTATTTTCTACTTACGACTGAGAAGGTTGGAAGCAAATTATATTGTAGAAATTAACAAAAAGAATCATAATAATTTACATAAGAAAAACATGCATCAGATTCTTGAGTTTTTCTCTAAGTATTTTGAGCGAATTGTAAACTTGCTGCTTTGCTGTTTTATCTGTAATATTCAATTGAAGTGCTATTTCGTCATACGAAAGTTCTTCTACTTTTCTTAAAAGAAAAACTTCACGCATTTTTTCCGGAAGAAGTGCGATTTCTTTAGCAATAATAGATTCCAATTCTTTTTCTCTAAGATTGGAATCTGCTAAAACATAATCGTTTTCGATAAAGCTTGAAATGGAATCTGCGTAACGCGAAACTACTTTTTCGTGGGCAATATGATTTAAGATTCGGTTTTTGGCAGCTTTGTATAAATAAGAAGAAAGCGATCCCGTAATTATTAATTCCTGACGTTTGTTCCAAATGGATAGAAATACTTCCTGAACAATATCGTGGGCTTCATCACGGCTTCCGAGCATTTTATAAGCATGCTGGAGCAGGAGTTTAGAATACCTCTTAAAAATTTCTGTATACGCCAATTGATCATCTTCTTTAAGAAGATTTATTAAAATATGATCAGCATATTTGCTATAAACAGACATTGATTAAAAAGAGTGAGGATCAAAAAAAGCAATATTAATCATTTTTTATGTTAAAAGCCAAAAGATAACTTAGTTAAAAAACCAGATAACACTTGATTTGGATTGGATATGAATAAAAAAAGAGCTGTCGTAAAACAGCTCTTTTAGCCTTTCATAGAAAATTGCTTACTAATTCAGATTTAAAAATGAAAGACGATTTTTGAAATTATTTTATCGGACTGCCCTTTTGGTCCAGAGAACCCGATTTGATAATGATCATTTTATCTAACTGAATGTATTTTTTGATCGCATCATTTACTTGCTGTAAAGTCGCTTTTTCGATATCTTTTGGATATTGCTCAATATAATTTGGTTCCAAACCTCTTTCTATAAAACTCAAAATGGTTCGCGCCATACCGTTCGTCGTAGACATTCCAACTTTAAAACTTCCGATTAAATTGGTTTTCTTATTTTCTAATTCAGCAGAAGTGATTCCGTTTTTCACCCATTTATCAACCTGAACCATCGTTGCATCCAATCCTTTTTGAAATAAATCAGGATTAAAAGAAGCGTTTACATACCAGTAACCGCCAGTTTCGATATTTCCGCCTAAACCAGATGAAATACTATACGTTAACCCGTCATTATCACGAACAGTCTGCATTAAACGTCCAGCAAAACCTGCACCCAGAGTATAATTTCCGATGTAAAACGGAATATAATCGGCGTCTGCCCTTTTTAAACCTGTAAATTGTCCTAAGTATAATTCTGCACTTGGTTTCTCCGGAATCGTAACCACTTCTGTTTTGGCCGCAGTTTTAGAACCTTCTTCAAACTTTAATTTTTCTGTAACACCGCCATTCCAGTTTTTAAATGATTTTTTTAATGAAGCATTTAAGTTTGCACCATCTGTATCTCCTACGATTACTAAACGCATAGAAGCAGTTCCGAAATATTTTTTGTGAAACGCTTTTACTTCATCCAATGTTGCGTTTTTAATATTCGCAATATTATCTTCAACACTTAAGCTGTAGTTTGGATTTGTTTTTCCGTAAATTGCCTGCGATAAAGCAATACTTCCTCTCTCGCCCGGATCGTTTAAATCCTGCTGTGTAGTTCCGATAAACTGCTGCTTTAAATTTTCGAATTCTTTAGCATCAAACAACGGATTTCTTAGTTCTTCTGCCAATAAAGCAATTACCTGATCCAAATCTTTTTTCAAACATTTAAACCCAATATTTATTTTAAAAGTGGAAGCATTAACGTTTAAGTTTACGCCTAATTTCTGAAGTTTTTCTGAGAATTTGAATTTATCATTCAAAGTCGTTCCTTTTGCTAACATCGACGCTGTTAAAGAAGGAATGATTACATTTTTAGTTTCACTGGCGTAATTTCCTAACGAAATACTTGCTGCAACTGTAACAAAATCTTTAGCAGAAGTTTTTACAGAAACCACATCAATTCCGTTTACTTTTTCTCTTTTAAAAGCCGAAGCTGTTTTTTCGATTGTATTTTCTTCTAAAGTAATTTCTTCTAAAGTATTTTTTAATGAAGAGGAAACAGCTGTATTTTCTTCATGAGAATGTCCATTTTCTGGATGTCTGTAATAAAACGGACCATTTTCTTTCATAAAATTATTGGCCTGCGCTGCATCTTTATTTTGTGCTCCCGATTGTTTCGGAATAAAATATCCTGTTGTGCTTTGATCTTCGACTAAATATTTCTGTGCCACTCTCAAAACATCTGCCGGAGTTACTTTTTTTAATCGGTCAACACCTGTAATGTAATCTGTCCAGTCGCCAGCAGCAATAGCTTCGTTTAGTGCCGATGCGATAACTCCAGATCCGTCTCGGGCCAAAATTGTTTGTGCGCTTATTTTTGCCGCAACACGATTTACTTCGTCCTGAGTTACTCCTTCTTTTTGAATTTTAGCCACAACTTCGCTGATTTTGGCATCTATATCTTCATGTTTTGATGTGACCGGAAAACCTACTCCAATAGTAAAAAGTCCAACCTCTTTAAAGTTTGTAGCATCTGCGTAAGCGTAAATTCCTAAACGAGTATCTACAAAAGTTTTGTTTAAAATTGCCGAAGGTCCTGCGCCGATAATCTGTGCTAGAATATTTAATGCCGGAAGATCTTCATGCAAAGCACCCGGAATTTTATACGCTTTGTTTACAACGCCCAATTCTCCTGTTTTCTTAACAATAATTTTACGCGGTCCATATTGCTGAGGTTCTTCTGTATAAGGCTGAGGCATTGCTTTTGGCGCTTTGGTAATTTTACCAAAATACTTTTCGATCAATTCAAAAACATTGTCTTTTCTAAAATCTCCAATTATAGTTAGAGTAGCATTATCCGGCCAATAATAGGTATTGTAGAAATTTTTTAAAACTTCTATTGGCGCATTTTCAATATCAGATTTCCATCCAATAGTAGAATGGTGATACGGATGTGCAATATAAGCCGAAGCCCATATTTCTTTATCTAACAATGCATCCGGATTATTTTCGCCGCGTTCAAATTCGTTACGAACCACGGTCATTTCTGCATCTTTATCTTCTTTTGTCAATAAAGAATTGCGCATTCTGTCGGCTTCGATCTGAATCGCCAATTCGATTTTATCACTCGGAAGTGTTTCAAAATAATTGGTACGGTCATACCAGGTGGTAGCATTTAATTGTGCTCCGGTATTTTGTAAAACATCTGTAATAGTAGTACCGCTTTTTTTGTTGAAAGTTGGAGTTCCTTTAAACATTAAATGTTCTAAAAGATGTGTAGATCCGGTGTTTCCTAAAACCTCATGTTTAGAACCAACACGATATACAATCTGTACCGTTGCAACTGGAGATGCATTGTCCTGCAAAAGCAAAACATTCATTCCGTTTGGCTGGTACAAATATTCTTCGATACCGCCTAATTCTTTTATTTTCTTAAAGTTAACTGATTTATTCTGTGCAGAAACCAGCGTAGAGAATGCCAATGAGCAACAGCCTAGAAAGATGTATTTTTTCATTTTTTATATTGAAGGTTTTATTATTAGACTCTTAAAAAACACTTTTGTTACGGTATTTTTTAAATTCTTGTTTTAAAATATAGAGACATAGATTTTACAGGCTTAAAAAGGCGTTTCAAAAAATTGAATAAACATACTTTCTCCTGTCTTTTCTTCTTTATTTATACCTGCCTAAAAAATCTATGTCTCTATTATAGAATAACTTCTTAAATAAAGTTAACCCGTTGAGTGTAATTATTTTTAACACATAGAGCCATAGTCTCCAATTTCCGGAATCGGTACAATAGTTTATTTTTTTTATATTCTTTTTACGAAATTAAAACGTATGTTTCTATGTGTTCATTACTTTTTTTAAAATTACACTCAGCAGATTAAGTTAATTATAGGTTTTAAGATTTAATAAAAATCTCTTTTAGTTTAGACTGCAATTCTGCTTCTCTCAGGTTTTTAGCAAGAATTTTTCCGTCAGGTCCAATTAAATAGTTTGTCGGAACCATTTTTACACCGTATAAAACTGCAGCCTCGTTCTGCCATCCTTTTAAATCAGAAACGTGAGTCCAGGTCAAACCGTCTCTTTTAATTGCATTTTCCCAAAGTTTCTTTTTATCGTCTAAGGAAACTCCCAAAACATCAAATCCTTTGTCGTGATAGGTTTTGTAAGCCACAACCACATTCGGGTTTTCTTTTCGGCATGGTCCGCACCAGCTTGCCCAGAAATCTACCAAAACATATTTCCCTTTATAATCTGATAATTTTACCACTTTTCCGTTAACATCGGTTTGAGAAAATTCTGGAGCAGGAGAACCAATCGCAGTTTTATCGTTGAGATCAATCGCGGTTTTTAGTTTTTTTCCGTAGAATGATTTTTGAACTTCCGGAGATAAAATTGCATAGTATTCTTTTACTTTCTCCGGAGTTCCGTAAGACACAATTCGGTCCTCAATAATCAATGCACCGCCCAGATTATCTTTGTTTTTTCTAATGAATTTATCTGTCAAATCATCCGCGAAAGCGCTGAGATCTTTCCATTTTTTATCCATCATGGCTTGCTGATCAGCAGTTAGCTTTACTTTTCCTTTTTGTGATAACGAATCAGATAATCCGTAAATCGGACCGGCAATCTTTTGTATTTCTTTAAATTCATTATCATAATACGATTTATAAAAATCATTTTGTTTTGACCCGGTAATTTTAGCTTTAAAAACAGAATCTTTTTTTGCTTCTACTTTAATCTCTTCATTGTCTAGAAGAAAATAAGCTCCGTATTCTTGTCCTTTAATTTTAATAGTATGAAACAAAGGCTCAGAAACTTTACCGTTAAAAGTAAAAGCGCCTTCTTTTACCTCGGCAGAATCTATAATTTTTTTATCTCCTTTTTCGTCTGCATATTCCAGATAAACAGTTCCTTTGTCTAATCCTGATATAGCACCGTTTATGGTATAACCTTCTTTTTTAGAGCAGGAAGTAATTGTCGTGATGAGCGCTAAAGCGGCCAAACCTGATTTTAAGATTGTACTTTTCATGTTGTTATTTTTTTTGCGATTGTTTTTTTTAACACATAGAGACATAGCTTTGAAAGTTTTAAAAAGGCATTTCATTCTTTAAGACAAACAAAGCTGTGTGAATCTTCGTGTATTATTTTAAATTGATAATTAAGATTTTAAAAGTTCTTTTAGTTTTTGGTCTAATTCTTCTCCCCTTAAATTATCGCCGATAATAACACCTTTGCTGTCTACTAAATAAGTTGCCGGAATTGTTTTTACATTAAACATTTTGCTCACTCTGTCGTCATCGAGAAGATTATGCCACTGCATGTTTTCCATTCCTAAAGCTTTCTTCCAAGCTTTTTCGTCTTTATCAATAGAAATGCTTAAAATTTCAAATCCTTTTTCTGCATAGGATGCGTAGGCTGTTTTTAGATTTGGAATTTCTTTTCGGCAAGGTCCGCACCACGATGCCCAAAAATCTATCAGAATATATTTTTTTCCTGCAATGATTTCTTTTGTGCTGAATGCTTTTCCGTTCTGATCTTTTAAATCAAAATTTGCAATATTTGTCCCGATTAGAGATTTCGGATTCAAGTCTTTATCTACCAATTGACCGTAATAACTTTTCTTTGCAGATTCTGAAAACTGCTCAAACATTGGTTTTTGTTCTGGAGAAAAATAACTGTATTGCGTCATCATAAAAAGAGGTCCCCACCAAGTATCTTTATGTTTTATGACTACTGTTTCATAACTTAATTTTACCTTATCAAAAAAAGCTTTTTCGTCTGCTTCAAAACGTTTCCATTGTGGTGTGCTGTAAACAGAATCTACCAGTTTTTTATTTCCTTCTTTTTTTCCTTTACCTGCCAGATTAGTCAGTTCGTTTATGCCTACATGATATGCAGCATAATCTTTTTCTAACGCTGCCCTAAAAGCGGTTTCTTTTCTAAAATAATCATGAGATTTAGATCCAGAAACAACCGGATTGGTAAACGTAATTCGCTCGTTTTCTTTAGAAACTTGAGCTTCTGCAGTTACTTTTATTTTTGCATTCTCTGCTATTACTGGTATATATCCTTTATTCTTAGCAAAAACCAAAAAGAAATAACGCGGTTCATTTAATTTTCCTGTAAAAGTAAATCTGCCGTCTTTGATTGTGGTTTCACCAACGGGCAGTTCAGACGAATGTGTCGCTCCGGGAACCAATTGCACCGTCGTTCCGTCTGCGAGTCCAGTAATATTTCCTTCAATGGTATAAGAAGAAGCTGCGGGTTTAACCGTTTTTTTCTTTTGTGCCTGAGTGTCAATAGAAATCATAAACAAACACAGACAGAATCCTATTATTTTGTATTTAATTGTATTCATTTTTTGATTGATTTAGAAAAAGCTTCCTTTTCAGATTCCTGATCAGGAAGCTTTGGATTATTATTTTGCTACGTTCTGCGTAAGAGTTCCGTTGCCCGGACTATTCATTGCTCCCTGCGGGAAAGGCATGGTCCATAAATGAGAATCTGATGATAATGTGTAGGTATTTCCGTTTGCTGTTTTAGTAAAACTCACTTTATAAATACCTTCTGCATTTAGACGGCGTGCGTCTGCAAAAGGAATCAGCGTATTAATAAGTTCGTTGCTTTTAGTTCTTAAAATCGCATTTACAGCAATCGTTTTATCTGTAGTCGCAATATCCTGATAAGAAGCCGGAAGAATACGCGTTTTACGTACTGTATTTAAAACGTTTAGTGCGTCTCCAATCTGACCCGCACGCGCAAGACATTCTGCTTTAATCAAATAAACTTCAACAGTTGTGATACCGCCGAAATTAAAAAATCCTGTCAAAGTTCTTCTGTAGTATGTTTCTGCTCCCACTGTTCTGATTTTCCAACGGGAGGTAAAACGGGCATCACCAGCTTCAAATCGCTGGGCGCGTTCTACCGGAATATCAAATTCTCCTCCCGAATTATTCGCACTGCCGTGGCGGTATGTATAATTTTCAACATAAGTAAATCCCATCGGAGAGGCTGTTGTAGTATACGAATTCGGCACGTCAATAACGGCTTTATTTGTATTGTAATATGCCACCCAGTCGTACAATTTATTATTTTCTGCTAAGGCTAAATCGGCATATTTCAGAGCTTCTGTGTAATTATTCATCTGCAGAAAAACTCTTGAATAAAAAGCATATCCTGCTCCTAAATTTGGATGCAGTGCAGTCTGAGAAACTTTTGGTAAATACGGCAAAGCTTCATTTACATCATTCAAAATAAAATTGTATAATTCCTGAATCGTTACTTGTTTACTCGGTGCATTAATATTGGCACTTGTAATTAACGGAACCGATAATTTTGTTGCCGCAGTTGAAGCCGTATACGTATCTGCATAAAAATTTACCAGATTAAAATAGTTCATGGCACGCAGTACTTTTGCTTCTGCCCAAACTACTCGCTGTTCTGTTTCTGTTGCTTTAGTTGCAGTTAAGGCATTTTCTATAATTAAATTAAAAGTCGAAATTCCGGCATAACCTGAATAATAAGCTGTTTCATCTGAAGGTTTTAATGCAATACGGTCTGCATTTTCATCCCACATATAGTTGGCGGTAAACAATCTGTTATTTGCTAAAGTCGAAATACCCAAAAACTGATCGTTTAATAAATGCATTGCTCCGGTAACATCTACTCTGTGATTTGTATATTCGTCACGCAGAAAAGCTTCGTAATCTGCCAATGTTACAGGTACTTTTGATCCTTTTGGAGCATCATCCAGATAATTTTCGCAAGATGCTAAAGTCAATCCCAAAGCTATTAAGTACACTGCTTTTTTATATATATTTTTCATCGTCTAGTCGTTATAAATTAGAAATTAATATTTACACCAAACACATAACTTGGAGATTGGAAACCACCTAAAAGATATTTGGCATCTCTGCTTTTGGCAAAAGTGTATACATTTTCTGCGTTTAAATTAAAACGCACGTCTTGTAATTTTACTCTTTTAATAAGCTCTTTTGGCAATCTATAACCCAATGAAACGTTGCTTAATCTCACATTCGAAGCATCGAGAATATTGATGTCAGAGTAAGAATATATGGTGCGCGAATCATTACTAAATTCAGGATCATATTCATACACCACTCTCGGAATATTTGTAAAAGCTTCGTCGCCCGGCTGCATCCATCGGTCTGCAATATGATTGTTTACAGCCGTGATATCGGTTATGTAACTTCCTGTTGCACTAGAATAATTATTATTGAGCATTGGCAGGAATGTGTTTTTAATTTTATGTCCTAATTCGTAAACAAACAATGCTGAAATTGAGAAGTTTTTATACGCAGCCGATGTATGGAAAGAGCCACTATGAATAGGCACTTTTGAACCAAAATCCTGAATTGCATCTACTTGTCCCGGATTGTATTTTACGGCAGTTCCAGAAGCATCATATACCTGAGGCAATCCTGTACTGCTCAAACCTGCCCATTTGTATCCATAAATAGAATTAAAATTGGTTCCAACTCTCGGAAAAAACTGAGCTTGATCTAATTGAAGATAATAAACTGGAGCTTTTACATTTATATAATCAACTTTGTTTTTGTTATTTGCATACAAAACTGACGCATCCCAAGAGAATGAAGGTGTTTTTACGATTGTCCCGCTCAAACTAACTTCGATCCCTTTATTTGTCATTGCTCCATTATTGATTGTATAAGTAGAATACCCCCAGCCTTCTGTTGGAATTCCTGTACTGCTGGCTAATAAATCTTCTCCTTTTTTGTTGTAAAGATCTAAGGTTCCGCTCAATCTGTTTTTAAATAAGGCAAAATCCAAACCTATGTTTGTCGTTGTAGTTTTTTCCCACGATAATTCTGGATTAGGTCTTGATCTAACCGTTCCCTGATTTCCTCCTACATTTGAGTTAGAGTTGTAATATGCTGTCAAATAAGGCGCAGTATCTTTGGCAATATTTCCTCCGATACCATAAGAAGCACGAACTTTAAGCGCATCTACCCATGAAACTTTAAAGAATGATTCTTTGTCAATATTCCATGCCGCACCTGCAGACCATGTTGGTTTATTTTGATATTTACTGTCTGTTCCCCAAAGGTTAGAACGGTCCCAGCGTACACTTCCAGAAAGCGTATATCTGCTGTCATACGTATAACCTCCAGTTCCATAAAACGAAACGTATCGGTTTAATAATTCTTTTTGCAATGAAAATTCATCCTGAATCATATAGCCGCCTAAGACACTTCCGTAAACCTTAAATAAATCTGCTTGATTTACCAGCGCAAAACCCAAAGTCTGGCTGTCGTAACCATAACGTGTATTGTCTGCATATTCTAACTTTGCATGACGTATTTCCATACCTGCAATGGCAGAAAAATCATGTTTTTGGTTGAAAACCTGATTAAAATTTAACTGCTGGCGGAAATTGTAAGCGTTAGAAAATTGATTGGTTTCTTTTATAATATCTCCATATGGCAGATTGTAAACCGCTTTATTATTAACAATCGTAACCAGACTGTTTACTTTATTTCTAACATAATACGATTCTTTATCAAATAACTGATTCGCACGATCTGCGCCGTATTCGTATTGAAACATTGCGCTGTAAGTAAAGGCATTACTAAATTTTACATTAAACTTAGCATACGTTCTGTTTTGAAAATTTTTGTTTTCAATCAGGTTTCTTCCAAACTCGTCCATTGGTGTAATGTTCTGGCTGTAAAGACCGTAATTTTGTAAAGACTGAAGTGTAAAATTGTTGTAACGAGACGCAGCTGTAGAAACAAAATTAGTTCCGTCGTTATTTACCAATTGATTGTACGGCTGATATTTAAAACCAGGAGACGAAGCCAGATAACTCTGTGTATCACCTTTAACATAATTAATATAAGTTCCCAAGTCTATAGACAGCCAATCGTTAATCTGTGTGGAGTTTTTTAAGTTAATACCCACGGATTGATTTTCAGAATATCGATTCTCAAGCTGATTATCTTTGTACGTCAAAGAGGCATTAAATGTATTGCTGTCAGTAGCTTTACCTAAGCTAAGGTTGTGCTGCATAAAATACTGATCGCGTTTTGCGTATCTGGCAATATCATCATAATATTTATATCCCTGCGCGCCAAGTGTGTTTAAGCGGTTATTGGCTTCTGTTTGAGAAATGTTTCCGGCATATCCGTTTAAAATAGTCTGCATTCCTAAACTTGTAAACGCAGCATTATTTAATAATGATTGCGAATAAGTACTGGCATTAGCTCCTTGTAAATTAGGATTTCCCGCAGCCCATCCTCTTTCTAAACCAATAATATCGGCAGAATCAGTAAGATTATCGGTATAATTTCTATACGGTGTAACGGTTAAGTTGCTTGAGAACGAGATATTTGTTTTTCCTGCTTTTGCTTTTTTAGTAGTAATTACAACTACTCCGTTAGCCGCGCGAGAACCATAAATAGAAGAAGCTGCTGCATCTTTCAAAACTGTAATAGTTTCGATATCTTCCAAATTCAGATTGGGTACATTCTCTTCAATAGTAGCATAAGGTGTCAGTTTTGTATTTTCTATCGGAAATCCATCAATAACATACAAAGGCGTACTTACACCTCTCATCGAAGTAGTTCCTCGAATCTGTCCGTCCTGATACCCAACAATACGACCTTCTAAAACAGAATTTAAACTGCTTAATCGCTGTTCCTGAAAATCTTTTGCCTTTAAATTAGAGAAAGAACCTGTTGCTTTTTCTGCATTAATATTTTGATATCCGGTAGTTAAAACTAAACCTTCTAATTCCAGAACATCTTCTTTTAATACCACATTGATCACGCTTCTGCCGTCTACTTTTATTTCCTGTCTGATGTATCCTAAGTAAGCAAAAGCCAATGTAGTCTCACTTCCTACTGTAATAATCTGATATTCACCATTAAAATCAGTCTGAACGCCTCTTCCCGATCCATTATCAGAAATTGCAGCGCCTACTAAAGGCATTCCTTTTTCATCGGTTACTCTCCCTTTTACAATAAAATCGGCAGCTGGTTTCTTTACTTCAATGGGTTTTTCAGCAGAAGTTTTTCTGGGCATCAAAACAATATGAGTACCTGAAACTTTATAATCTGTACTGCTTTCTTTAAAAATAATACTTAAAATAGTTTCTATAGACGCATCGTTTAAATTGACATCAATAGTTCTGTTTAAATCAACAGATCTTACATTGTAAACAAATCTGTAATTGGTAGTATATTCTAATTTTTCTATAACTTTTGCAACAGTCATATTGTTGGCATTAAAAGACATTTTTGCCTTTTGCGAGTACGTTACCCCCGCCTGCATAACCGTAAGAGTGGTTATTAAAAATAATGTAGTCAATTTCATCTTCAAATCAAATTTCAAAAAAGGCTTGTCGAACCTGATAGTGTTCAAGAGTTTTTTCATACTTTTAAAATGTTTTTTAATGTTGGTTGGTTAATTAACTGATCGCATTTATTCTACCGGAAAGTGTTAGCGCATTTTCCGGTTTTTTTTATAATGTCGACCTTCTTTCTTTTTTTGGACTTTTGTTACATAGGCTTAAATTAATTGTGAATTGTGAATTGTGAATTATTAATTGATAATTGATAATGGATAATGGTTAATTGATAATTGATAATGGTGAATTGATAACCGTTAATTGATAATTATTAATTGTCAATTATAAATTATCAATTGTCAATTGTGAATTGTGAATTGTCAATTGTGAATTGTCAATTATCAATTATAATTCTATCTCTGTCAATGATGTAGTCAATGGCATAACTGTCGCTGAAATATTTTAATACTACTTCGATAGGTTCGTTATCAAAACTGGCATTAAAAATTTCTTTTCCGAGTGCTTTGTTTTTATTGACGAAGGTTACATTATACCTTCGTTCCAGTTTTTTAATAATCTGATCAAAAGATTCATTTTTAAAAACCAGACTTCCTTTGACCCAAGCTGTATAATAATTTGTATTGACCTGCTCGATTTCAAATTTGGTCTGTCCTTTTATATTCGAACCTTTAAAACCTGGATTTAAAAACACCCGATTTTCCTTTTGATCTTTATAAAGCAAAACTTTACCTTCTGTCAAAACGATATCGGTGCTTACATTTTCATCATACGAATTGACATTAAATTTGGTTCCTAAAACTTCAACGCTCACTTGCTGTGCATTTACTGTAAACGGATGTTTTTTATCTTTAGAAACTTCGAAATAAGCTTCACCAGCTAAAAAAACTTTACGATCTTGACTGTCAACAAACTGCACAGGATATTTTAACGAAGTTCCGGCGTTTAAATACACAACTGTTCCGTCTGATAATTGGACTTCAAACTTTTTACCGTACGGAATTTTAATTGTATTATATACCAGCTTTCCATATGCTTTTGAACTGTTGTATACCAATCTGTTTTTGTTCAGTTTCCCAATTAAGTTTCCATTCTGGTCTGTAATATCTTGTACGGCAGCAGTATCGATTTCTTTTTCTAAATTGTTATCCAATTGCAGCACAATTTCTTCTTCTCTCGGAATAATAACATTTTTCTTCGCTGACGCTAAATCTGAATTATTATAAAAATAAAATCCACCCAAAGCTGCAATCAAAATCGCTGCATATTTATAGTAAGAAGAAAATCTCCTTTTATAAAAAACGGTATTCTCCTTCGCTATTCTTTCCGATAAATGTTTTTTTATTTCGGCAGAGTCAAATTTATTCATGACCGAATCAACTGCATAATTGGTTTTTACAAAATCCTTAAATACAATTTGATTTTCATCCTTTTTTAACCACTCTGTAAGTTCTTCAATTTCATCTTTAGTGGCTTGATTTGTGATAAATTTAACAATTAGTCGCTCTGACTTTTTTACTGTCATTTTAGTTATTTTTAATATTATTACGAAGCCAAAAAACAAAACCCTAACAATTTGATAAAGTTTTTTTCATTTTACTGAATTTTTTATTTTTGACAAGTCTTTTCTTTCAATAAACACTACTAATTTGATAGAAATTATAAGATAGATGATTTTTAGACGCATTTCCTGAACCTTTTATTTGTAATAATTTTCAAATAGAAATTAGAAAAACAGGAGAATTTGAATGAAATAAGCAGTCAACATTAACCTTAGAAATTATAATTTATATATTTGTTTCTATGATAAATGGCGCTTACAACAATGAGGATTTAATAGAATCTCTTCGAAATGGAGATGAAAAAGCGTATAACTATCTCATAGAAACTTATCATCATAAACTTTGTGTGTATGCCAACAGTCTAGTAAAGAATGTTTACAGTGCAGAAGATATTGTTCAGAATGTTTTTATCAAGATTTGGGAACAGCGTACCAGATTAAAAACAGATCATTCCTTAAAAAGTTTTCTTTATAAACTGGTTTACAACGAGTTTATCGATTTATACCGAAAAAACCAGTCTTTGTTTTCTTTGGAGAAATCTTATTATGATGCCTTAAACGGAATCGTTCAGGAAGAGGATTCAGAAGCTTTTCAAAGGGTTTTAAGCGCTGTAAACAAAGAGATTCAGAATTTACCGCCAAAATGCAGAGAGGTTTTTATTTTAAGCAAAAAAGAAGGTTTGACCAATATTGAAATTGCCGAACATTTGGATGTTTCCATAAAAACTGTCGAAGCACAGATTACAAAGGCATTTTCGATTCTGCGTACAGCTCTGGAGGAAAAAGTAAAAAGTATTTTGTTTGTCTTATTCGGAAAAAGAAAATTATTTGATTCGACACGTTCTTAAATAATCGTAATTGTTCAGCCGTTTTTCTGCATCCAGCAATACTGCCAGCTGTATGCAGGGAAGATTAGAGCGATTACTCCAGGCATGATTGGTACCACGCTGAATTACAATATCTCCTGCCTGCAATAAAGTTTCTTCTTCATCAACAATTAAGTAAATTTCGCCCGATAAAATAATGATATAATCCAAAGTATTCGTTTGATGCATCAACGGATGAGGCTGACCTTCTAGAGCGGTAATTCCTAAATCCTGATCAGGCGGAATCTGTACATATCGAAAATAACTGCCATTTTTGGGTGTATTAGGAAAAGCAGTATTTTCAATAATCTTTTCCTCAAATTCTGCCGGTACAGTATCGGTTGACCAGATATCAGAAATAATCAATCCCGGAAAATGCTCCGACACATTGTTTACCACTGCATCTTGTTCTATAATCGATTTTCCGTCGCGTAAACCTGTTACGATTCTTCTTGGTATTGTTCTCATAGGGTCTGAATCTGCATTATTAATTTTGTTCCTTGTGTTTTGTTTTCTCGCAATATTTTAAGTGCCTTTTCGACTGTAGCTGTATTCAATTCTCCCACTATAGAAACAGCAGGAGGCGTAATGATCTCGTCTTGCAGCAGCTTTGCTAATTGGCTTAAACCATTTTTATAATATTCATATCGTTTTTCAAGTCCGTAAGCGTAATTAGAAATAGCATGAATTGAAGCTCCTCTGGAAAAAAGAATGTTACGGGATTCTGGTGTCAAAAAATTCGTTACATCGATATATCTACCGTTTATTTTTAAAAGTTTAGCGGCAGTTTCTGCAATTTCGTTTCCAACCAAATCAACTATAATATCAAACTTTTTATTTTCGTTTAAAGAAAGTGCTGCTGTGTATATTTCTTCCTTTTTATAATTGATAATTTGATTTGGTGTTACTCCAAGAGCAATTAAAGAATAAATACTAACCGGATTTCCTGCTGTGACCAAAAAATCATTAAAACCATTAGAAATAAGCAGTTTTATCAGCATAGCTCCAACACCGCCTGCGCCTCCGGTAATCAATATCGAATCGGTTTTAGCAGCATTCATTCGGTTAAAAGACTGTAAAGCTGTAAGTCCTGCCGATGGAATTGCCGCTGCCTGCTCAAAAGAAATATTTTCAGGCTTTTTTACTGCAATTGTCTCAGGAACACAAATATATTCTGCGTAAGTTCCGTTGGACCCCATGCTTCCTGAACCGCAAAAAACGGCATCTCCAATTTTAAAATCGGTTACATTTTTTCCGACTGCAGTTATAATTCCAGAAAATTCACGGCCGAGAATTGGCGAATGCAAAAGCTTTCTTTCTGAGCCATATTCCATCATTTGATAATCTATGGGATTAAAACCTGAAGCCGCAATCTTAACCTGAATTTGATGTGGTTCCGGATGTGGAATTTCTACTGTCTCCAATCTAAATTCATGATTTTCCTGTAATACAACTGCTTTCATTTTTATTGTTATATTATACAAAAGTATGAACGCAATATTTTATTTTTGTTATGGGTTAACTGGAGGTAACCGGTTACCAAAGAGAAACTAGTATGGCAAAAATTAACGATAACGGAGTACTTAGAGAAGCCAATTGTTCTGAAGAACTTATGGCAATGCGAGACAGTCTTGATGTTTTGGGCGGTAAATGGAAATTGATGATTCTACGATTTTTAACCAATAGAACGCATCAGGTTATTCATTTTAAAAAAATGCAGCGCGAGATCGATGGCATTTCGGCCAAAATGCTCAGCAAAGAACTTAAAGAACTAGAAATCAATTTACTGATCAGCAGGGCTGCACAAGATACAAAACCCGTAACGGTAGTTTACGCTATTACCGAATACGGAAAATCTGTTCTGCCTGTTACAGAAACTTTAGTAAATTGGGGAATTACTCATAGAGAAAAAATTATCGAATCTCTTAAATAATTCATTTTTAAGGATTGGATTTAATAAATTAAATTGATTTAATTTCCTTTATATTACACTACCTTTTATTTTTATAAATACAATAGACACTAAATAAAATATTTAATAATATTCCGAAATAAATTATAAAATACTGTTCTCCCGAAATACATGGAGGACAATCGTTTACACTAATGCAAGGTTCACAAAGCGGCTGATTAAGCTGATAAAGCAGTATTAAAAAGACATTAATAAAGAGTAATTTGAAAAAACAATTTCTAGTTATTTTATTTATTTGGTTCATTTGTTAAAAATTTATTTACAAGCAATTTCGCGAATATCTTTCCTAGTTTACTCAACCTCAAAATTTCATTAGTTTTTGTAAAAAATAAACACTTACATTCAACATAAATAGTATTAATATAAAGTTTCCTTCGTATGATTAAATGTACTTTTTATTTAATTGTTTTTATAATTTTTGGCTGCAATCATAGTAATTTTTATCAAAAAACTGAACAAGAAGAAATAGATCATTTTTTTGAAAATTTTATTAACCTTAAAACAAATGTTTACAACTTCAAAAAAATTAAATATGTAGCTTACGGTGATTCTCTAGCTCTTAAATACTGGATTGAAGATAGTCAAGTTGATACAACTTATTTAAAAAAAAATATAATACTACAAAGTATTCCTAAAAACTCTATTGCCAATAAAAGACCTGCAGTGTTGGATACCTACAAGGTTTTTGATTTTGAAAATTTTTATAAGTATAAAAGAAAAAACCCTAATGCTAACTTTAATGAATATTTTACAAGGAATTTTAATAATTCTGAGCTGATGACAATTATTTTTTTGGTTTTCAATGAAGAGAAAGATAAAGCGCTAATTTATTATTCCATAGGTTGTGGAATTGTTGAAGTATATTCCAAAAAAAATAATCAATGGTTTTTATCAAAAGAGATTAGTCGGGTTACAATGTAAATTTCTTCAGTATCAAACAAAAAAAAGCTAAATCTTACGATTTAGCTTTTTTTTGTTTAGTATTTAATTTACTCCTTTCGGAATGATCTTATTTTGCATCAAACCACAGTTTTGTAGTCAGCAGATCTTTTCCCTGAATAGAAACTGCTGCTTGGTAACTTTTTCCATTTAATGATTGCTCTGTACCTGGATAAAAGAAACGCGAAGGTATTTTTCCTTCCAGAACTGAAGCCGGACCAGCTGTTAATACCGGATAATCCAGTCTTCTCCATTCTGCAAAAGCGTCAAGACCTTGTCCGTAGAATGCGATCCATTTTTGTGTACCTATCGATTTGGCATAATTTGTCGCATCGTACTTTACACTTGCCTGATTAAGATAAGCTGCTATAGTGGCAGTATTGGTAATACCAAATTGATTCAATGATGCCGTAATCGCACTATTGTAAAGCTGTTCTGCATCTCCGGCAATATAACCACGAGCGACTGCTTCAGAAAGATTAAAAAGCACTTCGGAATACGAAACAATTACAGCAGGCGATGCCGATGTCAGGAAGTAAGTACCCGGTTTGGATGTTTTAGCAAAACCCTGGCTGTTGGCATCACTGTTTGATAATCCGTTACCGCCTCCTACATATTTCCCTACACTTGCATCTGATGGAAGCTGTGCATAAACAGGCAGACGAGGATCTGATAATTCTGTTAATTTATCAACTAATGTTTTTGAAATACGAAAATCATCACGCGTTTCAAACCAGGCAGAAGCTGGATTTTGCTGAGGCGAACTGATGTAAGTAAACTTAAAAGTATCATTATTACTGCTGAATACTCCCGCTGCATCTGTAGTTGCATCAATCGCAGCCTGTTTAGCCAAAGCAGGTTCTTTATCTGAAATTTTCAACGCTATACGCAAACGAAGTGAATTCACGAGCTTTTTCCATTTAGAAATATCTCCTTTATAAACCAAATCACCTGTTACAGTCCCGCTCGCTGTATTTAATAATGATTGGGCTTGTTTTAAATCTTCAAGGAGTCCTGTGTAAACTTCCTTTTGAGTATTATATGCTGGTGTTACTTTTTGACCTGCTTCTTTATAAGGAATACTTCCGTAGGCATCTGTAAGCAATAAAAATGTCCATGAACGAAGTGTTAGTGCAATTCCTTTGTAATTTGGATTTGCCTCTGCATCAGAAAAATTCAGAATCGTGTTCAGATCTGTAATCAGAGTTGCATATCCTGTATTCCACAAAGAAGTAAAAGAAGTGTTCGATACATCAAATCGGTCTGGTTCTGTATATTGAATTTTAGCCCAATGCTGCACAAACAGCAAAGACGAGTTAAAGTTATTTTCTGAACCCCAGTACAAGTCAGCACCTTGTTTTAAGGTTCCTGTTAACAAGTATGGCGGCAATGGTGTTTCGGTTGCGTTTGGATTTTTGTTAATATCATCCAAGGTATCGCTGCAAGAACTCAATGTCAATGCAAACAACGTTATATAGGAAAGTTTTTTAAGCATGATTCTGTGTTTTAAAATTTAAGATTAACATTAAGACTGAAATTTCTGGTAGTTGGCAGAGATAAACTCTCCAATCCTTGTGCATTTCCGGTATTGAAAGCTGTTTCAGGATCAATATTTGGTGCATCTTTATAGATAAAGAAAAGATTGCGGCCTACAGCAGTAATACTAGCTCCCTGCAATCCAAGTTTTTTAGCAAATGACTTATTAAAATTATATGCCAGTTTTATTTCTCTTAGTTTTACAAAAGTTGAACTATAAATAAAAGCTTCGCTGATATTGTAAGACGCTTTATGATATTCCTGCGCAGTAATTATCTGATTATTAGGAGTTCCATCTGCAAATACTCCATCAAAAATAACTCCGTTATCATATACTGTTGTTCCATTTGGAGCAGCTCCTGTAAGTAAGGTTTTTGTAGTTCCCACATTATAGTAACTTAATCCGCCATTTGCTGCATCACGACCTGCAAGAGTTTCTGCCAGTACACCAGTGTAAGTACCGGTTCTGTTTGTTCCGGAAAAAATTTCTCCACCTACGCTTGCATCAACAAGAAATGATAATTCAATATTTTTATAAGTCAACGTATTTGTAATTCCACCAATAAAGTCCGGAGTATAATGTCCTAAAACTTTCTTTTGCGAATCTGCTCTTGGAAGTCCTTTGCTGTCTACAACAATATTTCCATTTGCATCACGAAGATAAGCTGTACCATAAAGTGCGCCGTAAGGTTGTCCTACAGATGCCAGTACATCAACACCTCCTGTAGAACCAATAGTGTAGTTTTGAATCTGTTTATCATAATCCAGAACCTCTACTTTGCTTGTATTCTTAGAATAATTTACACCCACATTCCATTTAAACTTTTCAGTTTGAATAGGGCTTCCATCCAATTGAATTTCTATACCATTATTATTTATTTTACCTGCATTAATTAATTGCGAATTATAACCGCTCGAAGCAGTAGTTTTTATTTCCAGAATCTGGTCAAAACTATTGGTGTTATAATAAGCAAAATCAAAATGTAATCTGTTTTTCCAGAAAGAAGCTTCCAAACCTAATTCGGTAGAACGAGTAGTTTCCGGTTTCAAGTTTTCATTGAGTTTCTTTTGAGAAGAGGTTTGAATCGGATTTCCGTCAAATGCAGTTTGAAAATTATAAACCGTAGACAATTGATACGGATCTGCATCGTTACCAACTTCAGACCATCCCGCACGTAACTTTAACAAATCTAATGTATTACCTTTTAAATTTAACGCTTCTGATAAGACTAAACTACCATTAACAGAAGGATAAAAATAAGATCTGTTGCTGCTTGGTAAAGTCGACGACCAGTCATTACGAGCCGTAAGATTTAAGTAAGCGTAATTTCTATACCCCAGTTGTGCTGATGCATATGCACTATAAACTCTCAATCTCGATAATGAGTTAGATGACGTTAACGGATCTCTTGAATTGGTCAACGTATATAAATCCGGAACTGCCAGACGTGGTGCTTTTTGATAATTGTTGGCATCGCTGTGGTTACGAATATTGAATCCGCCAAGAGCATCCAGACTAAAATCATCACTTAGTTTTTTAGTGTAGGTAAAAATACCTTCTGTATTTCTTTCGCTTACTGTATAAGCATCTTCAGCATACGACCCGAAAGGAGTTCCGTTTGTACCGTATTTAATTGTATATTTTCTACGATCGTTATAATAATCGACTCCTGTACGGAATTTAAAATTAAGTCCCTCAGCAAGCTTTGCATCCAAATGGATATCACCAATTATACGGTTACGCTGCTGACTTGTAGTATTATAATAAGCGTTCCAATACGGATTGCTGTAATAACTGTTGTTCCAGTTAACATTTCTGTTATTTCTAAGCTGATCGATATCTACCTGACGTCCGAACCAAATAAATTGAAGCATTACACCCGCAGCACGTCCGCCCGATGGACCACCCGGCAGCGCTGGAGCATCTGTAACAATGTAGTTTGCAGTTACACCAACTTTTACATTTTTAGATATTTGATAATTAGTGTTGACCGTAAAGTTTGTTTTGTTTATTTCACTATTAGGTACTACTCCAGTCTGTTTTTGATTATTTACTCCTAAACGAAAATCTGCTTTGTCACTCGATTGAGCCACAGAAATACTATTATCAAGCGTAATCCCTGTATTAAAATAATCTTTTACATTATTAGGATGCGCCACAAAAGGAACTGCCTGACCGTTTGAATAAAATTGCGGAATAAGACGCCCGTCCAATTTAGGTCCCCAGCTTTCATCAACTCCATCATTAATTCCCCCTCCTTTACCGTCTACATAGCTAAACAATCCGTTTGAACCTTGTCCGTATCCATTTTGAAATTTAGGTAAAGTAGCCACTTGAGAGATTGTTACACCTGTATTAAAGGTTACACCCAGTCCATTATTTCCTTTTCCTGATTTTGTAGTAATCAAAACAACACCATGTGCCGCACGAGAACCATAAAGAGCTGCAGCATTAGGCCCTTTTAATACTGTTAATGTTTCAATATCCTGAGGATTCAAATCGGCAACAGCATTTCTAAAGTCTCTAGAAGCACTAGCACCGCCAACAGTATTCAACTGAGAATTATCAACAGGGATTCCATCTACCACAAATAAGGGCTGGTTGTTTCCAGATATAGAAGTTTCTCCACGAATAATAATACGTGAAGATCCCATATCTCCCTGCGAATTGGTGATGCGTACTCCTGCCAGTTTACCAGAAAGACTATTTAGAAAATTGGTTTCTTTTGTATCTGCTATTTCTTTGTTCTTAAGTGACTGTGTAGTATATCCTAAAGATTTTTTCTCTTTTGAAATACCCAGCGCAGTAACTACAACTTCTGACAGCGCATTCGGTTCCTGAGTAAGATTAATGACAACCGAATTTTCACTAACTACAGTTTCTACTTTTTTATATCCCAGAAAACTTACTATCAGCGTATAAGGAAGTTTTTGTCCTGTTTGGAAATAAAACTTTCCATCAAAATCTGTTAAAACTCCATGTGTAGTTCCTTTAATATTTACTGAAGCCCCAATAACAGGCTCTTTTGTAGCAGCATCTAGTACGATTCCTTCAAGTTTTGACTGGATTAAAGGTTTCGTTTCTTGAGCTTTAACCCCTATGGAAATCAACAAAATACATAACCATGTATATATATTTAATTTTTTTTTCATTACTTTGTTTTAGTTTAATAAATAAGGTGAGCCTCAAATGGATAACCATTCTCGCTTTCCTTATAGAGATGTACAATTTCTTTAAGCTTCGCCATTTCTGCTGGAACAGGAATGGTTTTTTTTTATCTGCAACACATTCGTTTCTTCATTTATACTTATTTTGAATTATTATTATTTGAATTGATTCTATAAGATTTCGACCCTAAAATTAAGGAGCGGTCTTATTAAAAAATTTGTGTGAATTAGGGTGAAGGATTTTAACAGCGATAACTAGTAAGCTCTCAATTACTTAATGGTTTCGGCATGTTTAAAAATGAAATCTCTTTGAGTCTTTAATCCTTATTTAATAACTATTTTTATATTCTACTAATTTGATAGAACAAAGGTAAATTAAAAAATTCAAAACCAAAATTTTAACTGTATTTTTTGAAAAAAAAATGTTAATTAAATGTATTACAAAAATTCAAAATACTGTAATACAAATACTTAAAGTCAATACAAAATTTTAAACCGTGTAAGAATTTTTCTAAATGGACAGCATTAATTAGAGCTTTAAATGTTTTTTAAAGCCGAATACATTAAAAAAGATAGCACTGGAACGTTGCGTTTAAAGACTGTTCAAAATAAAAATCAATAAAAAAAGAGCTAAAATGTTTTTACAAACATTCTAACTCTTTGAATATTATATTACGGCTCGAACATACTTTTTATGTTCCAACCTGCCTGTTAAGTGTAATTATTTTAACACATAGAAGCATAGATTTTGCATACTTATAAAAGGCGTTTTACTTGTATTAACAAACATAGCTATGTGCGAAAATCAAGATTTTTTAAAATTATCTTTTCTAAATACTAAAAAATCTATGCTTCTATGTGTTAAATTATCTTTTTACTAATTACGCACAACGGGTTTATCTTTAAATCTAATTTATCGGTTTTAGTATATAAGATTCTTCTTTTTTAGTTTCGAAAACAACGGTATAACCTATTGCCGATTTTTTGCTTTTTAAATTCAGTTTCTCAATTATAAAAGGCTCAGCCGATCTCACCGTACAAGTTCCGCCGTTTTTAGATAGAATTTTTGAATGAATCATTTTGCCTCCGTTCCAGTTTATATCTACAATAAAATTTCCTTTAGCCGTAATACCTTTAATTTCGCCCTCTGACCAAGAATCTGGCAGAGCAGGAAGCAGCTGGATTTCTTTATTCTGACTTTGCATCAGCATCTCGATTACTCCGGCGGTTCCTGCAAAATTGCCGTCAATTTGAAAAGGCGGATGAGCATCAAACAGATTAGGATAACAACCGCCATGTCCGCTATATTCAGAATCATTGTCTTTGGTAAGTCTAAGCTGATTTTTAAAGAGCTTGTAAGCGTGATTTCCGTCCAAAAGTCGAGCCCACATATTTACTTTCCAGGCAAGACTCCATCCCGTACCGTCGTCACCACGTAGTTCTAAGGTGCGTTTTGCAGCCGCGGCGAGTTCTGGTGTTTTAAGAGGCGATATTAAATCTGCCGGATGCAGTGCGTAAAGATGAGAGGTATGTCTGTGATGCGGATCTTCTTCTTCAAAATCCTTATACCATTCTAAAAGCTGTCCTTTACTTCCTATTTTAAAAGGAAATAATTTTGACGAAGCTTTATCGAGAGTTTGTCTGAATTCAGAATCAATGTCAAGAACTTTAGATGCTTCTCTGGTATTTTCAAATAAATCTTTGATAATAGCAATATCCATGGTAGAAGCTGTGGTTACTGTTCCCTGCTTTTTTCCATCATAATAATATTTATTTTCCGGCGAAGTAGAAGGCATCGTTACCAAATAACCATTCTGATCTTCCTGAAGCCAGTCTAAACTAAATTGTGCAGCACCTTTTATAATTGGATAGACTTTTTTAAGATATGCTTTGTCTCCCGTATATTGATAATGTTCCCATAAATGCCTGCTCAGCCAGTTGGCTCCCATATACCAGTTGGCCCACATAGGATCTCCTTTTCCAAAATCACCTACAGGGTTTGTGGCCGCCCAAATGTCTGAATTATGGTGCAGCACCCATCCGCTCGCGTGATAAAAACTTTTGGCCGTTTCTGCTCCTGTTACCGAAACATTTTTAATGAATTCGTCAAGCGGAAAAAACAATTCAGATAAACTTCCCGATTCTACAGGCCAGTAATTCATCTGCAAATTGATGTTGGTCGTGTAATTACTGCTCCATGGCGCACGAAGTTTATTATTCCAAATTCCCTGCAGGTTCGCAGGAACGTTATGCGTACGGGATGAAGAAATTAGTAAATAACGACCATATTGAAAGAACAGCGCTTCAAGGCCGGAATCTTTCTCTCCTTTAGCATATTGCATCAGCCTTTCGTCAGTCGCCAGATTGGATTTATTGGTTTCTTTTTCATTCAATTTTAAAGAAACCCTGTTGAAGAAATGCTGAAAATCTGCAACATGTTCTTTTAATAAATTATCATATTTTTTACCCGTTGCTTTTTTAATTGGAATTTCTGCAAATTTATGTTCGTCTTTTCCTTCACTGTCCGGGCATTTATCAAAACCATTGAAACTCGTTGCTGCCGAAACGAAAAGTATAATCTCACTTGCATTTTTAATCACTAATTTATTTCCCTCGTAACTTACCGCACCATCTTTTACAATCGGTTTAATAATTAATTCAAAACGCATGCCTCTGCATCCAGTTGTATCGGTGTAAATAACAGGTTCTTTATTGTAATCAATATAATTAGGATCTGAGTGTGAAGGCGCTTTTCCTTTTAAAACCAAAGACTGATTTTGTATTATTTTTTCGTTTTTTAAGAGACTCCCTGCATCAATTGTAACAGAAAGTTTTTTCAATTGATCAGCCGAAAGTTTAATTATAATACACTGCGCCGGCGCCGAAGCAAATAGTTCTCTTTTGTATTGTACACCGTCAATTTTAAAATTAGTTACCGCCAGTCCTGTTTGTATATCAAGGCTTCGGTTGTACAAATCTGGTTTATGTCCGCCAAAATCCTGTGTCAGAATAAGATCTCCCAATGGCATAAAACTTTCACTGTAAGCCCCCTGCATGTTTTTAGTCAGGTCATACGCTTTTTGATAATTTTCCTTCTTAAGTTCATCTCTGATCAGAGCAAGGTTTTTAAAAGCATTTGGATTTACATTTTTCTGCACCGGTCCACCGCTCCACAAAGTAGCTTCGTTCAGCTGAATTAATTCGGTATCCACACGTCCAAAAATCATTGCGCCAAGAGTTCCGTTTCCAATTGGGAGCGCTTCCGTCCATTCTACTGCCGGCTGGTTATATTGAAGTTTTAAATCCTGCTGTGCATGGATATAGGATCCCATCAGCATACAAAACAAGAAAAGATATTTTTTTAGAAAACTGTACAACATGTATTTTTATTTTAGTTGGAAGATCATCAGAATGAATTCTTTTTTAAATCATTTTAAGTTTTAAAACCGTTACCGAATAAGCAGGAAGAGTCAATTCTTGTTTCCCTTTCGTTATTTTATATTCGCTTTGTTTTGGACTTATTTTTTTAGGATCTGCAAAAGTATTCTCATCTTGTACATTGGAACTGGCAAGATTTATAATCGTTCCTTTTGAACCTAATTTTGCTCCTTTTAGATCGAGGTTAACATCTTGAGGCGTTGTCGCTGTATTGACCAATTTTATAATTATTTCCTTGCTGTCTGCATCTTTTACCGCCGATGCATACAAATTATTTTGTCCCGTTAAAGGTTTTCCTTCTTTGGTAATACTCAATAAATCTGTTCCTTTATTGGTTGAAAATAATTGCTGTACATAATAATTTGCCGAACCATAAGATTCCAAATTATTAAACCAAATCATATCTGGTGTCCACTGCCAGGCATCTTCATGAGCCATTAAAGGAGCATAAGAAGTAAGATGAACCACTGCCGCATTTCTTTCCAAACCTGTCATAAAAGCAGCTTCAGAAAAAGCGCATTCCCAATTGTTTCTATTGTTAGGATTTGCTCCCGAAACACTTTGAGCCGCATATTCTCCTGCAAATATTTTTGGTCCTTTTCTGTCGTAATTATCATAGCGTCCTGCATTTTCTCTAAACCATTGCGGACTTTTGTAATAATGCTCGTCTACCAATTCTGCATTCAGTTTTTTAAGTTCTTCCATAGCATAATCAAAATGCTCACCGTCTGGCGAAGGACCGCTTCCTGATACAATAATGATATTTGGATATTTTGCTTTTATTGCCTTCTCAAAAACTTTGTATCTGTCGATATAATCTGGTCCCCACTGCTCATTTCCAACTCCAATATATTTTAGATTAAAAGGTTTCGGATGTCCCATATCAGAGCGCATTTTTCCCCAAGTTGTGGTAACAGCACCATTGGCAAATTCAATCAAATCCAAAGCATCCTGAACATATGGATCAAGTTCATCTATCGGAGCTAATTCTCCTGTATTATATTGACAAGCCATTCCGCAGCTTAAGATTGGCAGCGGTTCTGCTCCAATATCTTCTGAAAGCTGAAAATATTCAAAATATCCTAATCCAAAACTTTGAAAATAATCTGGAGTTAATTTGTGGTTGAATTCTACATTCCAGCGATTCATCATCGTTTTTCTCTCTTCAACATTTCCTACCGATTTTTTCCACTGATAACGGTCAGACAATGTTCTTCCTTCTACAATACAACCTCCGGGAAAACGCAAAAAACCAGGTTTCATATCATACAAAAGCTGTACAAGATCTTTGCGAAGACCATTTTTTCTGTTTTTCCAAGTATCTTCGGGAAACAGCGAAATCATATCTAAATCGATCGTTCCAGTTCCTTCAAAGGTTAATTTTAACTTTGCTTTTGCTTCGGTCTGATTTGCTGTAATTTGTGCCGTATAATTTGTCCATTGATCAGATTTTGGAACAATACTGGTTTCTCCAATCACTTTCTGATCTTTATCAATAAACTGAATAATGATTTTTTTGATGCCGCCATTCTGATTGGCCGCTTTTAAAGAAAGATTGTATTTTGAATCTTTCTTTACTCCCATTCCCCTAAATCCTTCATTAATTAAGGAATATCCTTTGGCATTGTTTACCTCTACCCGGCAAAAATTAGAATTGGTTTTATTTTCTGAGAGTTTAATTGGCGTCGCACTCCCCGATTCTTTGTTTAAAGAGGATCTTTTTGTATTAGGCTGTTCCCATCCCATCAAGGGTTTATCAAATTCAAAAGATCTGTTTTTAATCATTTCGGCATACAAACCGCCGTCTGCAGCAAAATTGATATCTTCAAAAAACAAACCGAACATAGTGGGCTGAATTTTAGTAATCGTGTTCGCTGCATCAACTTCTAAAGTTGTTTTTTGAGCATTTGCATAAACACCGCTCAATAACAAGCTGCAAATGGTAAATTTGGTAAGGATATTATTTTTCATAGTTTTAGAATGAACTTCTTATTTTTTGACTGCCTCTAATTTAGCAGGAAAAGCCGATTGTCCGTCTAAATTAGTAATAATCAATGAATCTACATTTTTACTTTCAACTGCATATTTAAAATAGTCCGGTTTATTTTTTCCCCATTGTACGGTGCAATTCTGAACTTTTATACGTTCTGCCGAATCAAAATAAAATCCAGAAGTGCTTCCTTTTACAAAACCTTCCAGATTAGAAGGACGTCTGTCATATACTCCCCCGGGATGCGCTGTTATTTTATCAATAAAAACACTCACATTATCAAACACAATATTATTAATTTTATCTTTTGATTCGCCGCTTACGTACACACCATTTTCGCTTGTACATTGAATATTAGAAAAATAGATGTTTTTTATTTCACCAACTTTCCCCTCTGTTGCACCTTTTGGAAAACGCCAGTTGGCATCTTTATGATTCCCTTTTGCTCTGCTGTAAGCCGTCACATAAATAGGTTCTGCTTTTCCCCACCAAGTGTCTGTAGTTAATTTACTTTCGATAATAATATTAGAAAAAATAACGTCGCTTACAGTTCCTTCATCTCTATTTTGGATTCCTAACGCCCGGTTGCTGTTTTTAATAATGCAGTTATTGAACACGACTTGTCTGATCGCATCCATGTTTTCTGAACCAATTTTAATCGCACAGCTGCTGCTGGTCATGGTACAATTGGTAACCGTAATGTTTTCGCACGCACCAAATTCTTCAAATTCCCTTCTGTTTTTAAGACAGATACAATCATCACCGCTCTCAATATAACAATCGCTGATTCTCACATTTTTAGAATGATCCAAATCGATTCCGTCGCTGTTGCGGACTTTTAAACTATTCAATAAAGTAATCCCGCTGATTACAACATCATTACAGCCCACTAAATGAATGGTCCAATACGCAGAATTTCCGATATGAACATCTTTAATTCTGATGTTTTTTCCTCCAATGATAGTGAGAACGTGAGGTCGCGGATCCAGAATATTAAAAGGTTTTAAAACGTATGAATCCTCTAATTCTTCGCCCATAAAAGAAATTCCGTTTCCGTCTATTTTTCCGCTTCCGCTAATGGTAAAATCCTCTACATTTTCGCCTCCAATCCATATTGTACCTTCGCCTGGATTGGTTCTAAAAGCGCTTTTAGTATATAATTTTTCATCCGGACTTGCCAGTAATTTAGCTCCCGCTTCTATATGAAGTTCTACTTTTGATTTTACATCAAATGGGCCTGCCAAAAACGTAAACGACGCTGGAATTAAAACTCTTCCGCCTGTTTTACTACAAGCATCAATTGCTTTCTGAATGGCCGCTGCATCATTTGTTTTTCCATCTCCTTTTGCTCCGTATTTTTTAATGTCGTAAACATTTTGTGCCGAAACAGTTAAGGACAAACAAAAAATCAGGATCGCGATTATAGATTTCTTTTTCATTTCATTTTATTTATTAAAAACCTTGTTTAAGATGACCTGCACAAAGTTTTTGGTTTATTTTTTAATCTCGCAAAGTCGCTTTTCTATTAAGTCTATCTTATAAAACTTTGCGCCTTTGCGAGCAATTTTGGTAAGCTTACCAAAAAACGGTATACAAAGCCACTAATACTCCGCTGATAATAAAGGAACCAACAATAAACTCTGAAGACACTTTAAACATCGAATTATCTACTTCTATTTTATGCGTTTCAAATTCCAGTTCTGATGCAGGTTTTGCAAGACTGATAACCACCATAATAAATACAATTATAAAGAAAACAATACTCATTCGGTCTAAGAAAGGATAATCAGGAAAAGCGCCATTGGTCCACATAGGAAGGAATTTTAATACTGCCGCAATTGGTACAGTCAATAATGCGCCGGCTAATCCTGCGGAAGGAGTTGTTTTTTTCCAGAACATTCCCAATAAAAAAATGGCCAAAACGCCCGGCGAAAAGAATCCCACATATTCCTGTATAAACTGATACGCCTGATCTAATGTTTTTAATGCCGGAGCAACAATTGCCGCAATGATCATGCAGACTACAACACACCATCTTCCGGTGCGAACCAGTTTTTTTTCTGTTGCTTCTGTATTAAAATATTTTTTATAAATGTCTAAAGAAAAAATAGTCGAAATACTATTTGCTTTTCCAGCCAAAGAAGCAACAATTGCTGCGGTTAAAGCCGCCAAAGCAACACCTTTTAGTCCGGCCGGCAATAGATTCATTAAAGTTGGATAGGCATGATCTGGTTTTAAAACTCCTGTAGCATCTACCATTTCCTGCTGAAACATTCCGTTTTGGTGCATTACAAACATCGCGATACCCGGCAGAACGGCAATAATTGGAACTAATAATTTTAGAAAAGCGGCAAATAAAATACCTTTGCGAGCTGTTTTTAAATCTGCTCCCAAAGCTCGCTGAACAATATATTGATTACAACCCCAATACGCGAGATTATTGATGAGCATGCCGCCAACTAAAACAGACATTCCCGGTAATTCGCTGTAATGCGGATTTGATTTTTCTAATATCATATGCAGATGTCCGGGTGCCTCGTCGGCAATAACGGCAAGTCCTTTTAGAATATCTTTTCCAAATCCGAACTGCTCAGAAAGTAAAGTCAAAGCCAGATAAGTTGTTACCAATCCGCCAAGAATTAAAACAATAACCTGAAACATATCGGTATATCCTATTACCTTCATTCCGCCCAAAGTAACAATAACAGAGAACAAACTCAAGCCGATAACACAAAACTGAAAGCTGACAGGAGCAATAGAAGAAATAGCCAAAGCACCTAAATAAATGATAGAAGTAAGATTGACAAATACATAGATTAACAGCCAGATAATGGCCATGATTGTACTTACTGTTCCGCTGTATCTTTTGGCTAGAAATTGCGGCATTGTAAAAATCTTGTTTTTAAGATAAATAGGCAGTATAAACATAGCCACGATGATTAACGTAGCAGCAGACATCCATTCGTAAGAAGCAATCGCAAGTCCGATAGCAAAACCCGAACCGCTCATACCGATAAAATGTTCTGCCGAAATATTTGAGGCAATCAATGATGCTCCAATTGCCCACCAGGTAAGAGAACCTTCTGCCAGAAAATATTCGTTAGAACTGGTTGCTGCGGTTTTCTTGCTTCTGTAAATGTACATTCCGTAGGATGTAACAATTACAAAATAAATAAAGAAAACAATGTAATCTGCGGGTTGTAATACATTCATAATGTTGTGGTTATTGTGTGGTTAGATAGTAAAATGTATTTTCAGGATTGAGTTAATAGTTGTTTTAACACATAGATTCATAGATTTTGTAAACTTGCAAAAGACGTTTCACTTATTTAAACAAACATAGCTATGTGTAGAAACTTGTTTCTTCTGAGTTCTTATTTTTAACATCTAAAATCTATGAATCTATGTGTTAAAATAATTATTGATTATCTATTATTCTATTTTATACTCTCTTTTTAAATTTTCAAAAACCATCTCTTCTTATAGAGAAAATAAAGTAAAAGAAGCTGTATGAAGGTTACAGATAAAGCAGCAAAAAAAGGCTGCCAAACAATTGGCGTATATTGTATTAGTCCGCCAAAAACATAATCTGCTGTGTGTTTAAAATCGACTAAACCTTCGGCTGCGATGTAAATTAAAATGGAATTTGATCCGATTAATATTAAAGGAAATACCCATTTATGAAAACCAAACAGATCTATGATCACATAAAAAAAGATAAAGAACAAAATACTGAAACCACCCACAAAACATACAAAAGAACTCGTCCATAAATGTTTGTTGATTGGAAAATCAAAATCCCACAGCATTCCGGTTAGAATAAGAATAATGGCTGTAAAAGTCATTAAAAGCAGTTTTACGTTTGTCGAAAAATAGTCTTTGGCTCTTAAAAATGTTCCTAAAAAAACACCCAGTAAAGCTGTTGAAACAGCTGGTATTGTCGATAATAAACCTTCTGGATCATATACCTTGCTATGCAGTCTGCCCGGCAAAAACATTCGGTCAATATAACCTTCGAGCGAACCTTCTTTGGTTAAAACTCCAGCTCCAAAATTAGGAACGGGAATCCATTTCATTGCTGCATAATATCCAATCAAAATACCTGCAAACCAAATAAGCTGCTTTTTGAGATCAAAATTCAAATAGATAATTCCGGCAAAAAACCAAGCCAGTCCTATTCTTCCCAATACACTTGCTAAACGGGTATTTTCTAAACCGTCAAATCGTAATAATCCATTTACTACAAATCCTAAGACTATCAAAATGCAAGTTCGTCTGAGCATTGACAGGTATATTTTCTGCTTTTCGGCAGCTGGGAGTTCTCTTGGCGTTTTTACATTTGCTGCCTGCAATTTCTTTTCAAAAGAATACGGCATTGACACGCCTGCAACAAACAAAAACACGGGAAAAATCATATCATAAAATGTAATTCCATTCCATTCTGCATGATGCAATTGCGATGACATCCAGATAAAAATAGGAAATGGAGCTGCTTTAGCAAGAGCATGAACAATATGTTCTCCGCTCATAATCCAAAACATAACAAATCCGCGCAGGGCATCTAAAGAAACTAATCTTCCTTTTGTAGTGTTACTCATTTTTTACGTATTCAGTGGTCAGTTGATAGTGTTGTGTTTCAGTATTCAGGGTCAGTTTAAAAAACTGGTTTTATCACAAATCCGTAATTGTATTCGCTTTGCGTCAATACAAACTGTTCGTGCGGAGGCAGTCCCCAGCTGTTATCACCGCCCAATCCGCGCTGGGTTAAATCAACACAAACAACAACTTCGTTTCTTGGAGTTATATCGCTGGAGTGAATATTCTTTTTAGATATTCCACCGTCAAAATCACTTGGATAATTATTCAAAGTACTGATTCCTAATGGCTGGAGTCCTTTTACTTCAAGTCCTTTTCCGTTATTGTTTGAAAGTTTAAACCAACGTACATCGGTTTTATATCCATTTTCCTGCGGACGCGTATAAGGCACATATTGATCTGCTACTTTACTTTGATAAATTCCTTTGAACGAAGATGTTTTTCTGTCTGGATAATTTTCTAAAGGTCCTCTTCCGTAATAATCTAAATTCTCAAGAGTATTTTTCAAAGTAAAAATCATTCCGAAACGAGGCATTTCTGGTAACGGATTATTTCCTTTTTTATAGGATGCCTGCACTTCTAATGCTCCATCATTAGTAAGCGAATATTTGATGGTATAATCAGAAGAAACATCATTCAGTTTTAATTTCGCAATCACATATTTTTTACCATTTTCCTCAGTCTGCTGAATGTTTTCTAAGGTTGTATTTTTACCTGCTGTTCTCCAGACATTTGTTCTAATCTGCATTTTATTTCCTATGTCATTATCCGTCGGAGCTCTCCAGAAATTGGGTTCCGGATATTGTTTAAAGTATTCCTCGCCTTTTAAACTGTAATGTGAAATTAATCCAGTCGATTTGCTAATCTTAACTATAACATTCTCGGTACTCAAAACAAATTGATCTTTTTCATCCTGAACTTTAGAAAAGTTTTCCTGTCCTGACTTTGCAAAATAGCCGGAGTCTTCGATGACAAATTGTTCTTTGGCAATTTCAAAATTTTGAGGCAGTAATTCTGAACCTGTTTTAGTGTAAGCAAAAACATTCAACAAATATTCTGTTCCTTCTTTTGATTCTAATTTTGGTAAATCAAGCTTAAACTGTTTTTTAGTTTTTGGATCTAAAGCCACATTGATTGTTCCTTCTTTGATTACTTTTCCATTTTCTAAAACCTCATATCTAAAGTTGTATTTATTGAGATTTGTAAAGCCAAAATCATTATTAATTTCAATTACTCCATTTTTAATATCAACGGCATTAAACAAAATATCCTGATATACTTTTTTTACTTCAAAAGCTCCGGGATGCGGAGTTCTGTCTGCGTAAACCAATCCGTTATGGCAAAAATTTTCATCGTTTAAGTAGTTTTGGCTTCCCATATCGCCGCCGTAAGCCCAATATTTACGACCGGCTTCATCTGTTCTTTCAAATCCCTGATCTACCCAATCCCAAATAAAACCGCCCTGCATATTTTTGCTTCCGCGAATGATATCCCAATATTCCTGAAAATTACCGCTGCTGTTTCCCATCGCATGCGAATACTCACACATGATGTAAGGGCGTGTAACTTCTTTTCGAGCCGCATATTCTTTCATGTATTCTATTGTAGGATACATTGGGCACACGATATCTGTATTTTCATTTTCCTTTGCCTGTTCAAACTGAACCAATCTACCATTATCTCTTTTTTTGATCCATTTGTAGGCTTCGTGAAATACAGGTCCGTTGGCACTTTCATTTCCTAACGACCAAATAATTACCGATGGCATATTTTTATCTCTTTCTACCAAACTGTAAATTCGATCTAAATGCGCTTCTCTCCATTCTGGAAGATGACCCGGATTAGTTTTTGGATTCATCCAAATTAGAGGCTGTCCCTCTACTCCCATTCCATGGCTTTCGATATTGGCCTCATCCACCAAAAACAATCCGTATTTATTGCATAGTTTCACCCATAAAATATTGTTCGGATAATGACTGCAGCGCACTGAATTTATATTCAGCTGTTTCATCATCTTAATGTCTTTCATCATCGTAGCTTCGTCCTGATAATGACCCGTTTGCGGATTATGTTCATGAATATTGACACCGTGAACCATTAATCGGACTCCGTTTACTAATAATTGTGCACCTTTTAATTCTACTTTTCTGAATCCGATTTGAGTTGAAACAGTTTCTATTATATTATTTTTTGCATCTTTTAAAGTCAGCAGAAGCGTATATAAATTTGGCGTTTCGCTGCTCCATAATTTCGGATTGGAAACATTTTGAGCAAAATTGATTGTCTGAATTTTAGAGGCTTCAAAATTGACATTCAATTCTTTTGTAAATACATTTTTCCCTGAAGCATCTACCAATTTGGCAACCACTTTTTGATTGTTAACAGCAGTCGAAGTCAGGTTTTTTAAACTTACTTCGACATTCAAACTTCCGTTTTTGTAATTCGCATCTAAATCTGGTTTGGCGAAAAAATCTGAAATACGAACTTTATCAGTACTATATAAATACACATTTCTGTCAATTCCAGAAAGTCTCCACATATCCTGATCTTCGAGATAGGAACCATCGCTCCATCTGTACACTTCTACAGCCAGATCATTTTTGCCAGGTTTTAAATATTTAGAAATATCAAATTCCGCCGGACTTTTAGTATTTTCTGTGTAACCAACTTTTTCTCCGTTTACCCAAATATACATAGCTGAAGTTCCTGCTTCAAAATGAAGAAATACGTGACGGTTTTTCCAGTTTTCAGGCAGTACAAAATCTTTTTTATAAGAACCAACAGGATTATCCCAATGATTAATAAAAGGAGGATTTTTTTCGAAAGGATAGGTTATATTGGTATAAATTGGAACGCCGTAACCGTTTAACTCCCAATTAGAAGGTACTTGAAGTTCTTTCCAATGTAAAGTACTGAAATCTGTTTTATAAAAATCTTTCGGACGCTGGTCTGGTGTCGGCGACCATGAAAACTTCCATTTACCGTTTAAAGAAAAATACCAGGGCGAGTTCTCATATTTATCGCTTATTGCTGAAGTTTCATCTGCATAAGGCAGAAAAGCAGCGCGGGCTGGTTCTCTGTTAATTTGAAATACTTCAGGATTTTCCCAATCGTTACGCTCTTTTTCCTGAGCAGAAACAGCAGTTCCGCAAAGCAGCAGCAGGCTTAATAAAAGTATTTTGGTTTTGATTTTCTGCATTCTTTTGGTTTTAGATAGCTGGCAATTATTTTTCTAACACATCGAAACTTAGTTTTTCTTGGCCTCAAAAATTATTTTACTTGGTACAAAAACACATAGCTATGTGTTAGAAATTAGTTTCTTTTAAAAAATATTTTTTATGCTTAAAAGAAAGTCTATGTTTCTATGTGTTTACAGAGCCTTTTTAGAACTTCAACTTCTCAGGTAAATATTTAGAAACTAATTCTTTATAATATGGAAGTAATGCTTTTACATCTGGCTTAACGGGAGCTTTAGTATATAAATCGTACGGATTAAATTTTCTTACCCAGTCAAACATTTCTACATCTTTTTCATTCATTAAATGAGCATAAGCATTTTCTTTATGCTGTGAATAAAAGGAATGGTAACGAATCATGTACAGAGCCGGATCCGGAAGATAATCTTTCATGATCTGATACAAGTATTCGTCGTGTCCCCAGCTCATTTTTACTTTATCCAGTCCGCAGTTTTGGGTGTAAACGCCCAGTTTGGTATTGAATCTTTCGTCTGTATAATCAGGGTTTTCTTTGAAGAATTCAGGATATACAATTTTATCTGAATAAGCACAGCCTACAGGAAAAGTATCTCCTACAACAGCCCATTGAGGTTCTCCAAACAAACATAAAATTTTGCCCAAATCATGAATAAATCCCGTAAGTACAAACCAGTCCGGATGACCGTCTGCTCTAATGGCTTCTGAGGTCTGCAAAAGGTGCTGTGTCTGATCTAAATCAATATCCGGATCACTGTCGTCTACAAGCGTATTTAAAAAATCTACTGCTTCCCAAATTGACATTTCTTTTTTATTGAACTGCAAAAATTCTGCTTCTTTATTGCATACAAAATCATAGGTTTGATAGGTATGGTTTATTCTATAAAACTCCTTAACGGTTTCTACTCTTTCTGAATCGACATAATTTCTAAATTCCTCCTTTTGTTTTTCCGCCGCATGCTCAGGATCTGGATATCGCTGCAACAAATCATCTTCCCATTCATCTAAATTTTTCAACGGATTGTCGGTGTCTATATTCTTTTTCATGGTCTAAAAGTTATAAGTTATAAGACAAAAATAGAATTACATATGTTTTTCAAAATGGATTAATACATCAAAAACATGGATGATTTTTATTTTTGTAAGGTTTTTATATGTTTTTTATTGATTTATTTAATTTTAACTGTTTTACATAATTTCACATTGGGGAATATATCGCGTTCCCGTGGTTGAAACCACGGGCTGTATTTATCAAAATAATTTGTGCAAATTTTTGCCCGAACATATCATTTCAACATAGCCCACGGTTTCAACCGTGGGAAACGTTATTAGAAAAAATTAGATTACAGATATAGATTGTAGATATAAATTGCGTTCCCGTGGTTGAAACCACGGGCTATATTTATCAAAATAATTTGTGTAAATTCGTGCAATTAGTGGCTAAATAAAAAATCCTTTTAATCTGTGTAATCTATAGCTTTATATTTTTTGATACAGATTAAAAATAATTATTATGATTTTATTGCGTGCCCGAACATATCATTTCAACATAGCCCACGGTTTCAACCGTGGGAACATCACGAGAAAAATTAGATTACGGATATAAATTGTGTTCCCGTGGTTAAAACCACGGGCTATATTTATCAAAATAATTTGTGCAAATTCTTGCAATTAGTGGCTAAAAAAAACTAATTGATCAGTTTACTTGGCGGAAAACCAAACTGTTTTTTAAAACATCGGCTGAAATATAAGGGATCGTTAAAGCCTACTAAGTTTGTAACCTCAGAAACATTATATTTTTTTGTTTTGAGTAATTCTGCCGATTTTTTTAATCGAATTGTTCTAATAAATTCATTTGGAGCGAGATCAGTCAATTCTTTAATTTTTCGGTACAATTTAGAAGAACTCACGCCTAGTTTATCGCACAGAAAATCAGTAGATAAATCGACTTCGCTTAAATTGTCATTTATCAAAGTGGTGATTTTATCCATAAATTCCTCATCAATTGGAGAATGGGTAAGCAGACTTATTTTACTTTCTACTTCGCCCGAAAATTTCACTTTTAATTCTAATCTCGATTTGATGATGTTCTCAATTACTGTTTTCAATAAAAGAGGTTCAAAAGGTTTGACCAAATAACCGTCTGCTCCCATATCATATCCTTTTACTTTATCCGTATTTTCAGCTAAAGCAGTCAGTAATACAACCGGAATATGACTGATGAATTCGTCATTTTTTAATTCACGGCAAAATTCAAGACCATCCATAACAGGCATCATAACATCGGTAACACACAATATCGGCTTAATCTGACGGCAGATTCTAAGTCCTTCTTCCCCATTTTCGGCATCGTAAACCTTATAATAATCAGACAAATAATCTACCAGATATTTTCTTAGTTCGCTATTATCTTCTATAACCAATATTTTCTCTTTGAGATCTGTATTCTGAATGATTTTCTTGGCTGCTTTTTCTGGAATAAGCATGCTTAAATTGTCATTTTTGAGAGCATATTCAAAGACTTCTTTGTGCTCATAAGAATTACGATCAATTGGAATTTCGACTCTAAAAATACTTCCTTTTCCAGGCGTACTTTCAACTAAAATAATTCCTTTATGCAGAGAAACTAATGATTTTACCAATGATAAACCAATACCAGATCCTGTATTGTTTGCTTTACTGTTTGTGGCCTGATAAAACCGTTTGAAGATCTTTTCCTGGCTTTTCAAGGGAATTCCAATTCCGTCATCGCTTACTTCAATAACCAAAATATCTTCAACAGTATCTTTCAGCCTGATATACAAGTCTACATTTCCGTTTTTGTTTGTAAATTTTAAAGCATTAGATAATAAATTATAAAGAATCTTATCATACTTATCATTATCAATCCATCCATTAATTGCATCATCTTCTGTAATAAAATTGAGCTTAATCTTTTTGTTATAAGCCATTTCCTTAAAAGAATCAAAAATATTTTTTGAATACGTCAGAATATCGGTTTTAGTAACTTTAAGTTTTAATTCTCCCGACTGCGCTTTTCTAAAATCCAATACCTGATTCACCAGATTCAGCAGTCTGCTGGCATTTTGGTAAATAAGATTGTATCTGCTTTTTTCGTAATCTGTTGCATTACTGTTTTCATCCAATAATTGTTTTGCCGGACCTAAAATAAGAGTCAGCGGTGTACGCAGTTCATGCGAAATATTAGTAAAAAAACGTAATTTTTCATTGTTCAATTTCACATCATGTTCCCTGTTTACTTTCTCTGTAAGCAGTTCTTGTTTTAAACGGATACGGTTTTTAATTTCTCTTCTTATAAAATAAAAAATGCAAAACAATAATGCAAAAAACAGTAAAAAAGAAATGGGTGTGAGCCAGAAAGGCGGCAGGATTTTTATTTTATAAGAAACCGTTTTACTCCAATATCCATCGCTGTTGCTTGACTTAATTTTGAATACATAATTTCCGGGATAAAGATTGGTATATTGAACCGTTCTTGATGTACTGTTGGCTGTAATCCAATGTTTATCAAAACCTTCAAGCATGTATTGAAACTTATTGAGCTTTTCGTTTGCAAAGGACGGCGTCGAAAACTGAATTGAGAAATTACGGTTTTTATGAGTAAGTTCTATTTCTCTGCCGTAATTCAGATCTTTTGAGAGCGGAATTTCTCCATTAATCTCCATTTCTGGAAATACTTCTTCATTCTGAATTTTAAATTCTGAAATAACAGGTATTGGAGACCTTTTATTTCTTTTCATGGTGTGCGGCGAAAAAGAAATAATTCCGTTTTTGCCTCCAAGATAAATATTCGAATTATTAAAATTAAAGAAACCGCTGGAACTAAAAACATCCAGCCTGTTACCGCTGTTTACATGATATATACTAACATCGCTCAAATTAGATTTTACCCAGGCAATATTATTATTGTTAATATTAAGCCATAAATCGCCATTTACATCCGACAGAATATCTGTAATCCATTTTCCCGAAAGTTCCTTAAGATTTGTAACAGGCTCAAATTTGTTTTTCTTTTCATTAAACAAACATAAACCAAGTCTTGTAGATGCCCATATTTTTCCTTTTTTGTCTACCAGCACATCACTTACATTCTCATCATGAGGAACACCATTTTCTTTTCTGGAAAGTGACGAATAGGTTTCTATTTTTCCTGTTTTAATATTGTATTTTAGAACACCTGTTTCTGTAGCAAACCAAACATTATTTTTTGCATCACGTTCTATTGCATTGATCTGGAAACCAGGCAGTAATTTTCCTTTAGAAGTCTCTACTTCCAGCGTTTTGGTATTTAATATTACGGCTCCTTCTCCAAAAGAGCCTACAATAATTTCATCGTCTCCAATTTTACTAAAAGCAAATACAGGTGATTTTTCAAATCCTGCTTTAATTTCTTTTGATGAATTTGATCTGTAATTGTAAACTAAAATATTTCCATTCCAGAGTCCGCAATAAAAGATATTTCCGTCGTAAGAATAAATGCTGGCAATATCTTTTCCATTATTATGCAGCGGAACAGAGCCTTTTGCAGTAGAAATAAAGAGTCCGTTGTGGTAAGTAGCCACAATTACTTTTTCATCATAAGTTTTAGCAAAACCTCTGATAAGAGGCGCCTGATTGCCTATAGATCGCGATATGTCTTTGTTGAGCGTAAATTGATTTTCGTAAGGATCATATTTATCCAATCCATCTTCTGTCCCAATCCATAATACTCCTGACGCATCAAAATAAAGCGCTGATATTAAATTATCTACAAGAGAAGTATCATCAGACAATATCGAATAATACCATTTGTAATTTCCTTTCTGAATATCTTCTAACTGCGTACAAACCAACAGTCCGCCTAGAGTTCCTACCCAGTATTTTCCGTCTGGAGCACGTGCAACTGATAAGAAATAAGGTCCCAAAGCACCTCTAACTTGTTTGTTTTCAATATATAAATTTACAAATTGATCGTTTATTTTATCTAATTTGTACAAACCTTCACGGGTTCCTATAAAAATATCAGCTTTTGCATCTTCATAAATGAAATTAATATAAGGATTCTTTATGTTTGAATTGGGTACAGAAAGCGTGTAATTATTGATTTTTACGATAGATCCTTTGGTGTCTAAAGTTATTTTTGCGACAGATCCTTTTTCATAACTTCCAACCCAGATATCTCCTTTTTTGTCTTCAAAAATTTCTTTTACGTAATCAAAACCTTTAATTGGAATTTTTTCGAATCTTTTTTCATTCAAAAAGAACATATATATTCCCTGAGTTTTAGTTCCCACCCACACTCTTTTGAAACGATCAACATGAACAGATCTGATTTCATCTTCGGGCAGACTGTTTGGATCGTTTTTCTGTTTTAAAAAAGTAGTAAAAACATGAGTATCCATTTTAAAGAGTGTCAGCCCTTTTCTGGTTCCAATCCACAAATGATTGGATGCTTCGTCTAATTCTAAAGCCGTTATATCATCGTTATATAACTTGTTATTGCCAGCAGCAGAACTCATATAATTTTTGAACTGATAGCCGTCAAAACGGTTTAAACCGGAAAAAGTGCCAAACCACAAAAAACCTTTTTTATCCTGAACAATATGCCTTACCGAATTGTGAGACAACCCATTATTATCATTATAATGCGCAAATTTTATATTCTGTGAATACGAATTGAAAATAAAGGCGCAGAATAATAATAGTATGAGTGGATTTTGCTTCATGGAAATAAATTATAAATGCAATTTAATGTTTTTGATTTAATAAATATCAAAAATTTTTAACAGATAAATTATTAATACTGTTATTTTTTAAATCAATTTTAAAATGATCTGAGGGCGCGCCATTCATGGTTTTCATAAATATCTCTGCCCATAAAATCATTTTTTTATCCGTAGATTTCTTTAACTCACTGCATACCAAATTATATGCCTTTAATCTCTTGCTTCCTATTTCAGGATTGGCCAATTCATCGGCATTTTTTAATCTGTAAAAATCAAAAATCATATCAAAACCGTTCCATGATTCAAAATTCTGAATCGTTAATGAATTCGATTTCATAAGTGTCTCAACTTCTGAATTGTTTTTATTGATATACGCTAAATCCTTACCGGAAAGTTTTAGAATTGACGTTAAAAATGCAGCGGGAAAATCTTCAGGCAAAAACCGAAGACGCACTAATTCTTTCAGATGCCATTCTGTAAATTCCTTATAATCTTTGGTTTTGAGAATTTCTTTATTCCAAATATTAAGATCTTTTATATTTTGCAAATGCGCATATTCCTGTTCATAAAAAGGAAATAAGCTGTTGAATTTTGGAACGGAATCTACCACAATGGTTTCTACTTCAAAATCTGAATCAGAATGAATCGTGAGTATTTTATAAGCCGGCATATAAGCGGCCAGAGAAGGCGTTTGAATATTGAATAAAGTATTGCCTTTTGCCGTAGTTCGCACGCCCGTATCGTTGATGTGCATGTGTCCGCCAAAATGAATTTGAATTCCTGCATCTGCAAAGGTCTGGGCTATTTCTTCGTTTGGAACTCTTGATAACTGCATTTTATCGGCACCAAAAAGCAGTTTTAATTCGGGCGAAGCATCATTATTAAAATCAACCATCGGATAATGGCTGAAAGCAATCAAAATTTTTCCTTTTTTTCTGGCTTCCGCCGAAATCTTTTTGACCCAATTGATTAAATGATTTTTATAAAGAAACACATTATTATAACCGATACTCGCACCCGAAAAATCATTCGGATTATTCGGTAATCCAGATAAGTTTTTATTCGGAACATAAGCGTTGGCATCGATCGCCAAAAGCCAGATTCCTTTTATGGGTTCTACCAAATAACTTGCATCCGGAAGTGCTAAATTGGTATTTGGAATTGTATAAATTCTTTTGTTTAAAACTGATGCTTCAACCGCTTTTTCAAAAATATAATCATTATAATCATAATTTGAAAAAGGCGTTTCCCAATACAAATAATCCTTTTTCGGAAAAAAACCAAAACCAGACATTTCCTGCATGGTTTCTTTGTAACCCCAATTTTTTATATCAGAAGTAATGATAGGCTCTAATTGATTTTCACTTTTCTTCAAGTTAGTTTTAGAACTGCTGATAATCTGCTCTTTGCCGTCTTTCCCTAAAAAATCAATTTTAGAAGCTTCTTGTGCAAAAGGTTTTACGGCATCGTGATTTCCGGTGGTTACAAAAAACGACATTCCCTTTTCCTTAGCATATTGATCCAGTATTTTTCGCAATCCTCTTACATGAACGGGCTGTCCATCATCGCTAAAATCGCCTGGAAGCACAACTTGCGTGATTCCTCTTTTGGAAATATCATTTAAAGCTTCTAAAAAAGCAAAATAATTTTCATTAAAAATTCGGGTAGAATGCAATTGCGAATTCATTGTTCTAATATTCGTAAATTCTCCCGTTTCCGGATTTTGAACACCTTTATAAGTATTGTCTTCAAATTTTGGAAAAATATCCTGCAGATGAACATCGGCAATAAAAGCTATTTTTACTTCTTTTTTAACAACCTGTTTTGTTTTGCAACCGTACAAAGAAAGTAAGAGCACTATTATAAATGATATTCTAAACATCTAACTTTTATTTTATTTAAATTCTCTTTTTATTTTGAGTCTGAATTTTAGAAATCTTTTAATTCTTAATTTCCATTTTCTGTTCCAGCAGCTGTTTATCAAGAGTTGAAGCTGCAACGTCCTTAAATACAATTTGCTTTTTCTTTTCTTTTGGAAGCGTAATTTTTTTCATTTCTAAATTTTTAACATCATCAAATACAAAGGCAGGTCTAAAATCATCATCGTCTAATGTCAATTTAATATTCTTCATAATCAGTCCATTAACATGTCTTACGTAAAAACCGTAAGCAGGCAATTCGCCAAACATAGAAAATTCAGGATAATCTTTTGCTGCTTCGGGCACTTGATCCAATCGGTTCAAAGGCATGTACGCCATTCCTTTTGAAGCTCTTCCGGGATAGTTTATTTCTATATTTTCTAACACGACATTTTCGATAACGTAACCTTGTAAACCCACTATGGAAGATGGAAAAGGATTGTGGAAGAAATCAACTTCAGGGCCTCTTACATCATAATTGATATCCGGACGGCCAAAGGGCACTTGGACTTTTATGTTTTTAATGCTCACATTTTTGATGCTTCCCGGCTTATCGCCGCTTCGGTTTCCAATGCGAATAAAAATGGCATTTCCTGTATTAACAGCATGTATGTTCGAAACGTCAATATTTTCGATACTGCCGCCATCAACAGATTCAATGGCAATTGCTGACCGAAAAGTATCGTAAACTTTAATGTCTTTAATAATAACATTTTTAAAGCCGCCGAAAGAAGCGGTGCCAAATTTTATAGCACTAGCACTCGATCTAATTTTGCAGTTTGCAATATAAACACCATCATTATAATATCCGGGATAATATGACTTTAAGCAGATTCCATCATCGGCTGCGTTGATATCGCAATTGACTACTTTAACATTTTTGCAGTCTGTAATATCGATTCCGTCATTGTTCCAATACGAACGATTTACTATCGTAAGGTTGTCCAGCGTGAGATTACTGCATAACTCAAACGATAATCCCCAGCAGGAAGCTTCTCCAGCTTTCAAACCTTCAATTTGAACGTTATCGCATTGTGAAAAACGAAATAATTTTGGCCTCATGGTTTCATTTGGCCTCTTTCTTCTGAGAGTATATTTTGGGTCTACAGCAACACCGGCATGATGAAGACTATCAATATTTAAGGCTAATTGTAAACCCTGCCCATCAATTGTTCCTTTTCCCTTTAGGGTAATATTATTTGCTTTGTGGGCTAAAATTAAAGCCATTTGAGAATTGTCATCGTTTTTGGGAGAAACGGGTCTGCCGCTAAATTCCATATTACTATAATCTTTGGGATTTGTGCTTCCCAGCAATACAGAACCTTCTTCAAAATATAACGTTACATTGCTTTTTAAGATAATACTTCCTGATAAAAAAGTCCCTTTCGGAAAAATTACACGCCCGCCGTTGTTTTTAGAAGCGGCATCAATTGCATTTTGGATCGCAGTTGTATTGAGTGTTTTTCCATCTGCTTTTGAACCGTAATTTGTAATTAGAAATTCCTTTTGAGATGAAATTGTTTTTTGGGCACTGCATTCAAAACCCAATAAAAAAAGGTTTAACAATAAAGCCGTGAAAAACAGTTTTAGTTTAATTTTTGACATTTTATTTTTTTGTAATTTACAATTCAAACAAAAATATACTGAACTAAAACTGTTTGCCACAGGCCTAAAATGCAGTTTGTTAGTTAGTTTATTTAATGTAAGCTTCTAATTTATCAAGCGTATTCAATTCTGTTTCTCTTGCGCTCGAAGATATAATCGATGTTTCTAAGCTTTTAGCTGGTTTAGAAATCAATAAATATTGTGTTCCATCATCGGTAGTTTTTACATAATCTTTTGGATTGAATTTAATAGCGGCGCCAATTTCTACAATTTCTGCTGCTACATCTTCAGGATGTTTTCCCCAAACTGCGATATAATTAGTCCCTTTTTTGGTTTGGAAATCTTTGAAATAATTAACTCCTGTTGCAAATTGCACTTTTTCTCCGCTTAAACTTACAGCTTCTACTTTTGCTTCTCTTTTACCAGAAAATACCGTAACACGCACTAAAATATCTACTTTTTTTCCTTTGTACGGAACGCCTCTTGAGATCATTTCCATCCATGAAGTCGTTTCTGTTTTGCCAACGCGCGCCAAACGATTCGTAACCGGATTCAAAGGCACTACTTTTTCTCCGTCCCAAAGTTTTACACCGCCTAAACCAACAGTCGATGCCACTTTATAATAATCAGCGCCCCAGCCTTCTTTTTGCTGTTCTGGAGTTGGGTACCAATTTGCTTTTCTCAATTCTAAACCCGGTTTTGCTTTAGAATAAACATCAATCGCCACTTTATCACTAAAATAAATTCTTAATGCCATCCACTCATTTTCCACAGCTGGTCCGTGATGTCCTATCGTTTTGTACAAATCTCCTGTTTCTGAACCTATATCTGTCAGATAAGTAATTTTATCAGACTTCATGTACAGACTTGTGTCAGTATTATTTTGTGCAAAACAAGTACAACCCAAAAGCATAGCGGTGATCAATGATAATTTCATAATTTCAATTATTAATAGTTTAAATTTAATTATCGTAAATTTAAACTAAGAATTTAATACTTTCACTATTACGCAAACGATTTCTCAATAAATATTCATTTTGTGATAAAATGGTGTAAATCCTGTTATATAAACATGCTCGCCAATGGTTCGCAGACTTCCCTGATGATAGGTATATTCTTCGCTGTCTAGGTTTTCTACATTTAAATGTTCGCATTTTCCCGGACCAAATTGTATTTTATCCTCGCCTGTACCAAGTGCTCCGAATCCTGATTTAAGGAAATAATTCTTCTTTTCGTCTTGGACAGCTCCCATAATACTGCTTCCTTCGTTAAAGCACATTTCAATAGTTACTTCAACATTTGGCGGACCTTCGACTTTAAATTCTAAACTTAATGCGCCGTTATCTTCTGTAATTTCAATTGTTGTGGTCTGCTTTTTTACATTGCTTTTTGTTCTCGAATCAAAGTCCATTTTATTCCAAAATCTTCCGTCTGGAGATTCCGAGAGTTTATAATCGCCGTCGGCTTTGCGAAATTCTTGAGCCAAAGGCTGGTAATAATCTGCTTCTTTGGTTTCTTTCAAAATATATTTATTGCCTTCTTTTACGATTCCGTCACTGCTGAAATATCCCATTCTAAAAAACGAAGTCGAAAGACGCATGTATTTTAAAATTGAATCTCCTCTGCGGTACATCAAAAAATTAGGATTGGAAGATCTTCCCGAAACAATCTGAACCGGCTGATCGTTTCCTCCAAACAATGTTAACGAAGTTTTCCCGCGTCTGATTCGTGCCAGATTGGAAATGGCGAAAAACTTTTCGAAATCATTTTCGACTTTACTTTCAATAGGAATTTGTTTTCGAAGCACTTCATTTTCCAGGAAAAAAGCTAGAGAATTTGATAAAATATCATTTGTAAATTCTGGCAGTTTTTCGATCAGATTTACCATATATGGAAACATGGCATTATTGGTTTTAATCGCCATATAACGGTATTGCAGATAAAAATTGGTCACTTTTAAAGACATAAACTGATCTTGTCTTTTAGAATCAACCGTAACCAAATCGCCATTTGTTTCTGTATAATAAAAATAAGTCGTCAGGTTTTTGTGGACGATTTCGAGCAATTTCGGTCGGTTTAACAATCTTGCCATCGTAATTAAAGCCTTGTCAATCACGGCCGAATAAATCCCGCTTCGTTCTGCATAATGTCCGTCTTCATTCATGTAAATGCCTTCTGCAAGCCATTCGTCAATTCTGCTAACGTATCTCACATCTGGATAAAGCGCATTAATATTGGCTAAAGCTGCGCAGATGACCCACCTGTGATTTGGTGTATGGACACCGCCCGTAATCATGGCTTCTCCTGCATTTAAAATAAATTTCTTCAATTTATCTTTTAACGGTGCCAAATCATTTTGTTTATGATTTTTTAATAAAACAGCTGCCGGACAAATATATTCTAAAATAAAGGCAGTATCGGGAGGAGATTGTCGGTTGCCTCCGGCATCTAATGTTCCGTCGCTGTATTGCTCTTTTAATAAAATATCAATCGACTCATTTATTTTTTCGGTCAGCAATACAGACTTATAATATTCTGATCCTGAATTTGATAATGAAGCAGTCATGATCGTTATGGAACTTGCTATTCCACGAAAACTACTAAGCCTGACTGCAGGATCCGGCAATGCTTTGCTCAGTAAGCTTTTAACTTTGGCGTCATTGTTTACAATGAGTTTTTTTAGTAATTCAAGATCTTCTTTACCAGTTGTATTATTTAGAAATAAATCATTAGCAAAAACGGCATTACTTACCAAAGCTCCTGCCAGCGTGAGACTTGATAATCTGATGAATTCTCCACGACTGATTTGATTTTTCATAGTATATTTTTTTACTGATTTGGTTTACGTATAATCTGAATTAGAAACCTAACAGGTTTTTAAAACCTGTTAGGTTTGACAGAAAACTAAACAAAACATTTTTATTTATCTACTAATTTCCTTTATCCGTTATTTTGACTAAAGTGAAATTTATTCCTAAAGGATTTTTAATTATTTTACAGATTAAAGGATAATCCGGATTTTTTATGATCCACATTTCGGTTTGATCAATTTGTGCGATAACGTGTACTGTTTCTAGTATTTTCCCTTCTAATTCAACTTTATTTTCAGTTGCATTTTCATTTAAAACATAAGTCGTATTATTATAAATAAACTTTTTATTTTTGAGTAAATCCTGATATGCCGACTGCGAAATCATAAAAAAAGTTTCGGCTGGTTTTAAGTTCAAAATAGGTGCAAATTCTCCCTGATTAAAACTTAATTCGGTTCCGTTTTTCAAACCTTCAGAAGTAGTTACAATACTGCTTTTTACGCCTCTGGTATCTAAATCAAAAATCAGCTGATCTTTTTCGATTTTGGTGGTCAGGGTTAAGGTTCTCGTCTGTCCGTGAAGTTTGCAGATATAATGTAAAACCGTATTGTTTTTAAGAGACGGAATGTAGTTTTGTGCTATTCCGATCTGATGTATCGCACAAACAAGAAGTGCTAAAATTGCTTTTTTCATCTTCTGATTTTATTTTGTTGGTGGTAAAATAGTCGTTCCCCAAGCCGAAGGTTTTGAATCCATTTCGAAAATTAATTCGCCTCCTTTTGCAATATCTTCATGTAAAATCCAGGCTTTGTTATAGGGTTTTCCGTTTAACAAGGCCGATTTGATATATTTATTTTTATCGCTCATTTTCTTGGCTGAGATCTTAAAGATCTTACCTTCATTCAATTGCAAAGTTGTTTCTTTAATTAACGGCGTATTCAACAAATAATACGGCTGTCCGGCGTTTGGATACAATCCCATCATGTGAAAAGCCAGCCACGAAGACATCGCGCCAGAGTCATCATTGCCCGGTAAACCTTCGTGCGAAGTATTGAAATTCTCTTTTATAATAGTTCGAATTCTGTCGCTGCTCAAATATGGTTTTCCGATCCAGTGGTACAAACACGGCGTTAAAAACGACGGTTCGTTGGCTACATTGTACAATTTTGTGTCAAAAAAAGTATCGAGTCTGTTTTTAAAAGCAGTTTCGCCTCCAGATTTTAAAACCAGTTCCGGAACGTCATGCGGAATACTCAAAGAATATTCCCAAGAATTTCCTTCGTAGAAAAACACACACCAATGACAGACATACCAAGGAGATTCGATAATAACCGGCGTATATTTAAAAGTTGGTTTCTGTATTTTTGATTCACCAAAAACAACCTCATCAAGCCAGTTTCCTGAGGCATCTTTTGGCATAATAAATCCTGTCGATCCATTATTGGTGTAATCTGGACGCCATAGGTTCTGCCAATTATCTGCTTGTTTAATGTATTGATTGTATAAATCGGTATGATTTAAGCCTTTGGCTACAGTAGCGATATTATAATCGTTATACGAATAATCAATGGTTCTGTTTCCTGCGCGGTCAATTCCGTACGGGAGATATCCTAGTTTCAAATATTCTGTCAATCCGCCTCTTCCTTCTTTTTCTTCATTTCCTCCGGGCGGTACAGTAGCATCTTTAAGCATGGCTTTTAGTGCGACTTCGTAATCAATTCCTTTTAAGTTTTTTACAAAAGCATCGGCAAGAACAACAGAAGCGTTTGCTCCACCTTGTGTTCGGCCGTTGTCGTTCCCACTTCTTCCTTCTGGCAGATAACCTTCACGTTTGTAAATATTCAACATGGCATTTACAATTTCGACCTGACGTTTTGAATCGATTAGTGTAATCAACGGACTTGAACTTCTAAAAGTATCCCAAATACAGTAAAAATCATCGTAATACGGTTCGTCGTTTGTCCATAGCGGATTTTCTCCTGTTCGGTCTACGGGCATAATCATCGTGTGATACAAACCTGTATAAAACATTTTTTTATAGTCTTCTGAGGTTTCGGCAGAAAGTGTAATTCGACTTAACAATTGTTCCCATTTATTTTCTACAGAAGCTAAAACGGTACTAAAATTCCAATGCGGAATTTCTACTTCAATATTATTTTTTGCTTTTAATTCACTTAAAAAAGAAATTCCGATTTTAATGTTCAACTCCTGTTTTCCATCATTTCCAAAAGAAAATAAAGCTGCCGTTTTTTTACCCGAATCAAATTGAGCGGGCTGATTGTTATAGAATTTTCCGTCTTTAAAAGTTACATATTTCGTCATTGGCTGATCAAAAACTACCCAGAAATAAACGGTATAAGCGCGTCCGTTATTCCAACCGCCACGAATTCTGGAATAGCCGCGAACTTCAGTATCTGAAACGATTTCGATTTGAGAACCTACAAACTGCTGTGCTTCTCTTCCGTCTGGAATTGCTTCTTCTCCTAAGAAAAATCCGGGATCAATTTTTAATTCTTTTGATGCGTTTTTAGGATAGGTAATGCGATAAAATGCTGCTTTTTCTGCCGTTGTTATTTCTGTTTTGATTTGATTTTCTTTGAAAACCGTTTCATAATAACCCAGTTTTACGTTTTCTTCTGCTCTATGCGATGTTTGATCGATCTTATCTAAAGCTCCTGAAAAAGGCATAATCTGGATATTGCCATATTTTGGTCCGCCTCCGGTTCCGCTCACATGCACCTGACTGAATCCGGTTACTTCTTTTGGCAAAGGAAGCCAGCCGCTATTTGGACTTACGGTGCAATCCGGACTTGGTTTCACCATTCCATAAGGGCATGACGGACCTATAAAAACCCTGCCGACACCTTCTGACCCAATCATGGGATCTACATAATTATGAAGCTGTTTTTGGGCCTTTATTTGATGGGTACAGCATAATGCTATTGCTGAAAAAGTGATGATTTTAATCGATAATTTCATTTCCTTATTTCTTTATCAGTGTTATTTTTTTGAAAAGTTATAATTAAACATAGATACATAGATTTCTATTTAAAATAAAGCAGGTTTTCCAAAAATCATGATTTCTTCACATAGTGTTGTGATTGATTTTTAGTGAAACTCCTTATGTTTTTGGACTCTATTTCATGCATTAAAAAGAAATTTAACGCTCTGCTTTACTAGACATTTCTAAACTTAATTCTCCTCCATTGGTAATTTCCTTATGAGATATGGTAAAATCTTTGACGGCTTTGTTGTTGTATTTTATATCTTTTATATAGACATTTTCTGCACTATTATTAGATGCATTTATGACAAAACTTTTACCAGAATAATATTTGGGATTTAGTTGGATTGAGATTTTATTAAAAATCGGACTTCCTATCTGATAAACGGCATCATGGTCTGTACCGCCATTCATTTGAAATAAACCTATTTTGAGCAATACATTCAGACTTCCCATTAATCCCTGATCTTCATCTCCGTTGTAACCGGTGTTTGGGGCCAATCCGCTGAAGGTTTCCTTCACTACATTTCTGGTCCAGTACTGTGTTAAATCTGGTCTTTTCAATAAAGTAAAAATATTAGAAGTCTGCATAGAAGGCTGATTTCCAAAATTTACAGGAATTCTGCTGAATTCTGGGTGCAGTTCTGCATCGTGCGATGTACCAGAAGTATATTTTTGCTTTTTAGCCGTTTCAAATTGGGCATTTAATTTTGCTGCTGCCTTTTCTTTTCCTCCCATTAAATCTGCCAGACCTTCAATATCATGCGGCACAAACCATGTAGATTGTGCTCCGTTTGCTTCTATAAAACCATTTTCATATTGGTACGGATCGTAATTTTCGCGCCATTTTCCTTCTACATTTTTAGGACGCATCCAGCCTGTGTTTTGATCAAATACGTTTTGGTAATTTTTAGATCTTGTGATAAAATAATTATAGTCTTCCTGATGGTTTAGTTTTTTTGCCAATTGTGCCAAAGTCCAGTCCTGATAAGCATATTCTAAAGTCTGGCTGGCTCCGTCTTCATGGCTTCCAAAATTACCTTCGGGAAGCGGATATGGTACAAAACCTTTTTCTATATAATATTTTAATCCCCCGCCAATATCGGTTTTATGTTCGTATCCGGCTTTTGCCATGATACCGCCCGGCATATGATTTTTTTTGAGTGCGGTATAAATCGCTTCAAGATCTTCTTTTACAATTTCTTTCTGAATGGCACTGACAATAAATGGTGTAGCCGATGCTCCTGTCATTACGTAAGTATCATTTCCTCCCGAAGGACCACGCGGAATCATGCCGCCGTCTTTGTAATACTGCATTAGAGAATACACAAATTCTTCCATAATCTCAGGATAAACCAATCCCCAAAGATTATTTATAGTCCATTGTGCTCCCCAAAAAGCATCAGAATTATAATGATTAAATTTTGGTTTTCCGTCTGCGTTAAGAGGCAATTGTCCTACCCTGAATTTCTCCCCAGTATTATCAGGATAGGAACCATTTGCATCACTGATCATTTTTCTCCCTTGCAGGGCATGCCATAAATCAGTATAAAATCTTCTTTGATCTGTTTCTGTACCGCCTTCAACCTTTATTCTTCCTAATAAATTACTCCATTCTTTTTTAGAGTCTGAAATCGTTTTATCAAAATCCCAATGCGGTAATTCTGTCTCTATATTGTTGTTGGCATTTTCTATTGAAGTATAAGAAATACCGACTTTCATTACTATTTTTTCTGTCGTTTTATTAAAATTAATCAAATAATTACCTGTAAGATTGTCTCTTTCTACAGAAGTAATGGGCTCGTTTGTTTTAATTTTAAAGAAAACGGTCAATGGTTTCGGACGTCTAAAATTGGTACTCAAAACTAATGATCCTGAAAGTTCGTAATCATTGTTTTTTTCTAATTTTCCGTTTGTATTTTCACAAGGTCCAAGAATGGTATTCAAATTAAAAAGAACTGCTTTTTGTGCTGTTTCAGGAAAAGTATATCTATGAAAACCAACTCTTTGGGTACTTGTTAATTCTGCTGTTATTTGATATCTATCTAATAGAAGTGAATGATATCCGGGAGTTATTTTTTCGGTTTTATGACTGAATTTAGAATAGAAATCTTTAAAGATCGTTTGCTTATTTTGTTCCGAAATCGTTACTGGCATAACAGATACGCCTGAAAGCTGCCATTCGTGAATATGGCTAAATCCTTTTACTGTATCTGAAGTATATTTATAACCGCCTCCCCAATCGCCTTTAATTTCTGTATCTGGATTTAAATTTACCATTCCGAACGGACGACTTGCCGACGAAAAAAAGAACCATCGGGAATTTTCTGTATCCAGTAAGGGATAAACCATATCGGATAACTGTTTCTCTTTTTGCGGAATATTTTTTTCGGCTTTACAAGACGCTAAAAAAACAAGAACTAAACTTATTCCAATGCATCCAATATTATAAATTTTATTTAGTTTCATTTATCTGTTTGTATTGATGGGGCGTTGTATTGGTTTAGGTATAATGATGAATCATTTCTAAATGAAAAATCAGTTAGAAGAATTCAACTATAAATTAGATTAAATGGTGCAAAGTTTAATCTTTCTCTCTTGCCGAAACTGCATTCGATTAAACGCTGCGCCCATTCTAAAAAAATAACTTTAGGAAAAAAGGAGAAGGATTCTTAATCTTCTTCTCCTTTTAAAATTAAAAACTGCGTACTAATTGTATAACTAACTTCTTTATTAATATCCTGTATTCTGAGTTAAAGCAGGATTTAAAATTCTTGCATTGGTCGGGATTGGGAAAACACGACGGTAAGTGTCTGTATTTGTTTTGAATCCCCATTGTCCTTCATATTTTCCAAAACGAATCATATCATTTCTATGCCATGCTTCTTGTGCAAATTCGCGGCTTCTTTCTTTGTAAAGATCTTCTAAAGTTACACCGCTCAAAGCTGCAGAAGTAGTACGATTAGAACGAACCATATTTACTAATGCATCTGTAGTTTGTCCTAAAGTTGCAGTTCCTCCGCGTAAGATTGCTTCTGCTTTCATCAAAAGAATATCAGAATAACGTAAAAATGGAACGTCGTTGTTTTGATTACGGTTTGTTGAGGAAGCGTCTGGATAAAATTTAATGTTTCTATATCCCATGTTCCAGGCAATTTCATCATTTCCGCAGTCAAATAAAGTAGTGCTTTGGCGAAGTACAATATTTGGTGTTAAATTTACCTGATAAGTGTAAGCGGCGCTTCCGTCTGATCCTGTATAAAATTGATCGTATCCTTTTTTGGTTGTGGTAACTGTTACTGGTGTTACACCGTCATTCAAAAATTGAAGACCGGTTAACCATTGTCTGTTACGAATATCATTTACGTCATTAAAATTGGCATAAAATTCAGGCAGCGTACTTCTTGGTGCACTTGGCGTAAACGAAAGTCCAAACTTTACTCTTTCTGAACGAGGCACGTCGTAGCGTGAATGATACATTTGTCCGTTAAAGCCAACCGTAACTGCTGCAGGATCATAAGGAACTGCAAAAATAAATTCTTTCATCTGCGGTCCGTTATTCGGATAAAACATCTGCAGATAAGTTGCTCTTGGTTCTATATTATATAATCCTGAATTGATTACCTGATCGCAGGCAGCAATAGCTTCATTATAGTATTGAGTTCCTGTATATACCTGTCCATTCAAATATAATTTTGCCAGTAAAGCATTGGCAGTTTGTTTGTTTGGTCTTCCGTAAGTTGTTACTCCAGAAGCAGGATTCAAATTCGGAACTGCTCTTTTTAATTCTCTTTCAATAAAATTAAAAACATCTTTTCTCGGTGTTTTAGCATGAGAACTAAAATCTCCGTAAAGGGTATCCAGCGGTACATCTCCATAACTATCCATTAACATGAAATATGAAATCGCACGCATGGTTTTCAATTCAGAAATCAATGTTGATTTGTTTGCTCCTTCCGGCATAGTCTGACTTAAAATTGAAATCGCCTGATTGCTTGATCCTATTACTTTAGAAGACCAGTCCCAAAGACTTCCTATGATTCCGTTGTCTGCATTCCAGTCATGATAATGCATTGCAATGTAATTTCTATTATCAAACCAGTTCCCTCCTCTTGCTGGTAAAATGGCTTCGTCTGTAGATAGTGACTGTGACCACCACCAGGCAAATGAATATTCGCCGCGAAAGGCTGCATAAACAGGTCCGGTCACCTGAATATATTGTGTATCGTTTTGAGGAAATACTTCTGGTGTAAGCTGTGTTGTAATTGGTACATCAAGATCTTCACAAGACCATAATATACCGGCCATAAGCATTGGAAGTCCTATATATTTTAATATCTTTTTCATAATTTTTAGAATTTAATTTTTAGAATATCACGTTTAAACCAAACATATACGTTCTGGTTTTTGGATAGAAGTTATTTGAATCTACGCCAGGAGCAGTTCCTCCTTGTTCAACTTCCGGATCAATTCCTGAATATTTAGTAATTACAAATAGATTATTTACCGTTTGATAAATGCGTACACTGTTTATGTATCTGCCTACTTTTCCAAAATTATACCCCAAAGTCATATTGTCTAATCTTAGGTAACTTCCGTCTTCAATAAAACGAGAAGAATACTTGTAAGAGTTAAGGTCGTTTGGCGATTCGTCTCCTGCATCTACCAAAATGTTATTGGTCATTGCAGTGCTTGGTCTAAACAAATCGGCACGTGTGGCATTAAAAATTTTATTACCAAAAACTCCTCTGAAGAAAATACTTAAATCAAATTTTTTGTATTGAAAGTTATTTCCCCAGCCTAATAATAATTTTGGCTGCGCGCTTCCTGCATAGTGATAATCTACTCCGTTTAGAGGCGTAGTAGTTAGATTTCCGTTTTTATCATAATACTGCGAAACGCCGTCTGCATTTTTACCTGCATATTTAAGTGTGAAAAATTGTCCTAGAGGTCTTCCTTCTTTAAAAATCTGTAACGTACTTCCTGTTTGTCCGCCTCCGTCAGGCTGTACACGACGGATTGAATCGCCGCCAATAAAGAAAGGATTGGTTAATTTTACAATTTTATTTTTGTTGCTCGCCAAATTCAGATTGGTTGACCAGCTAAAATCTGCTGATTTAATAATTGCTGCACCCAAGCTAAGCTCAATACCTTTGTTTGACATTGTTCCTCCGTTGGCAACAATTGTTCCTACTGGCACAAGTACTGGATTAACAGAGTAATTAAAAATCATATCGGTTGTTTTCTTATCATACACATCTATAGAACCTGTTATTCTTCCTTTTAAAATTGCGAAATCAAGTCCAATATTTGCAGTAGCAGTTTTTTCCCATTTCAAATCAGGATTAGCAGCCTGGTTAGGACCATACGCTCCTATTTGCTGTCCGTTATAATAAAAAGTACCTAAACTTCCTGAAATAAACTGAGCTGTATACGCATTAAATCCTGAAGAGTTTCCTGTTACACCGTAACTACCACGGAATTTTAAATCACTGAAAAACTTTTGATTCTGCATAAAATTCTCTTTGTCTACTCTCCACGCACCCCCTACAGAAGGAAAATATCCCCAGCGGTTGTTTACTCCAAACATAGAACCTCCATCTCTTCTGATGGTTCCCTGAAGAAGGTATTTGTCTTTGAAATTGTAGTTTAAACGTACAAACTCCCCTATTAAACGTGTTTTTTGGTAGGCTTTACTGTCTCCAAAATTTACTACATAACCATTTACAGAAGTGTAATTACTTAATGCAAGGTTATTAAAACCAACGTTGTTTACAGGAAAATTAGTGGTTGTAGCCTGAAATCCGTCTCCTAATGTGTTTTCCTGCCAAGAATATCCTAAAACCGCTTTTATTTTGTGGCTTCCCAACGCTTTATCCCATGTTAGAAAACTCTCAATAATGTTGTTTGTATTCTCATAAGAATTTCTCAATGCTGAACCATTTATTCCAAAATTAACCAATGTTTTTGTCAAAGGCGGATCTGGGTTATTGTAGAAGTTCGCACTATTATATTGTGAATAATAGCTGTCGTAAAATTCGCCGTGAGATGTAGTTAATTTTTGGTGTGCAATATTCAAATTATAAGTAAATCCAAACGGAAGTTTTACTTCTGCCGTAACATTTCCAACAAGGTTATTGGTTTTTGTTTCGTCTGTTCCATGTTCAATTAAGGCTGCAGGATTAAAATATCCAGGACTTACAAAATTTTCAAAGAAAGTTCCGTTTGCGTTTTTTACAGGAGAAACCGGAAGGTAGCTCGCTGCCTGTAAAAGTACTGTATTACGCTGCGGTACATTTTGGTAAGTACTTTTAGAATTTGTAACATTCAATCCAAATTTTACTTTATCATCAAAAGCAAACTGCTCAACTGATAAACGGGCTATAATTCTTGAAAAGTCACTTTTCTGCATTACACCTTCTTTGTTCAGCGAAGTTAAACTGGCAGTATAATTACCATGTGCGCCGCCGCCACTCATAGACAAGTTATGACTGCTGGATGCTGCACGTCCAGGTCTTAAAATTTCTTTCTGCCAATTTGTATTTGCTCCTTTATCATTTTCCGGAGTAAAGTTCAAATTGTTTTTTGTTGTAAAAGCTCTTAGCTGATCTGCATTCATCATATCCAGCTGATTCGATACTTCTTCCCAACCAACGTAACCATTGTACGCAATCTGCGTTCTGTCTTTACTGCCTTTTTTTGTCGTTACCATAATAACTCCATTTGCAGCACGGTTCCCATAAATTGCCGTTGCAGCCGCATCTTTAAGCACATCAATAGTAGCGATATCGTCTGGTGAAATTACCGAAATATCAACACCAGGAACACCATCTATTACATAAAATGGTCCTTGAGAACTGTTTAATGTAGACACTCCACGTAATACTACAGAAGCTGTTCTTGTAGGATCGCCGCTAGAAGAAATATTTAAACCAGAAACTTTACCCTGCAAAAGCTGTCCAACATCGCTGATCGCTCCTCTATTAAGTTCTTCACCTTTAATAGAAGTTACAGAGGTGGTAAGATTTTTACGAGATCCTTTTCCGTAACCTACCACGACTACTTGTTCTAAGTTGGTTGTGTTAGGCTGTAATTTGATCGAGTAGTTTGTTTTTGTTCCGTCCAATTTAAGAGTCTGATCTTCAAAACCGATAAAAGATATTATCAGTGTTGCATTTTTATTTGAAGCAGAAAATTTAAATTTCCCATCAAAATCTGTTACTACAGTATTACCTGTACCTTTTTCGAGTACGTTAGCAGCTGGAAGCGGTATTCCCTTCTCATCTAAGATTACACCAGACACTTCTATTTTTTGTGCCCAAGTGTTAATGGAGAAGCCAAAGAAGAAGGCTAATAATAAAAGTTTAAGTTTTTCCATTTTCATATTGGTTAATTGGTTAAATAGTATTGACGAAATTAATGGTAAAGAAATGTTAACAAATGGACAAGTTATTCAGAAACATGGATAAATCCTTTAAACTCAATAACAGCAAGGGTTTACAGTGTTATTATTAATAAATTATATAGTCAAAAACTTATTAATTAATCGATTTCGTAAATCTTATCATTCTATATTGGCTGTTATGATTAAGTTAATTTTTTTATATACGTAATAATGTTTGTCTGAGTATTTATTTATTTGTTTTCGGTCCAGTTAATTTCCCAGTTTTTGATTAATTCTCTTTCTTTTGTTTCATTAAATTCAGTTTTATTGATTGCTGCTTTTTTTAGTGCTTCTAAAAACATTTTCCATCTCGGCCAGTAAAATCCTTTATACATGCCGCTCCACGATCTGGAAGCGTAATCGTTTAAGTGGCCTTCTCCTCCCCAGAGTGTGATCAGCGTTTTGGCATTTTTTACATACAATTGAGAGTCTGCAGGAGAACTTCCGTATTCAGAAGCCGACTTCACCCAATAATCCAGACTGTTTAAAGGCTGTGCAGAAAGAATGATTTTATCGATATCCAGAGCTTGTTTCTCTATCTTTTTAAATAATTTATCTCCTTTTGCAATATCTTTTTGTTGATAGGCTTTTACGCATTCTACCAAATCTTCGTCAATACATAATGAATAATAATGTCTCGAAGCATCGGCCAAATCGTAATGAATAAAATTCTTTTTATCGTATTTTTTGGCTTCTTCATTTAAAAGATCTAAAGCCTCTTTTAATTTTTTCTTGTCTCCAGGATTTCCTTTAAATTCTGTTATTGAGGCTGTCGGGCGTTTAAAAAATAAATACGCTCCGGCCCTATCCTTCCACCAGCGGGTTTCCCAATATTTTGTGCTGTAAACAGATTCTAACAATAACTCCCAAGCTTTAAAAGCAGAAGCACCAGTGTTTTGACCATATCTGGCATGCAAATATTTAGTAAGCCAGTCGTTAATAGGCTGTTCTCCCTGACTCCACGCAAGATCATAAATATATTCATAAACAACCGAATTGTTATTTAAACCTTCTGGCATTGCTCCATATCCCACAACATTCCCTTTATTAGGATGCTGCAGCAACGTTGTAATTTCATTTTTGTAAAAATTAAGATCGCCATATACCGGATTTGATCCTCCATAATTATGTACATAACCATAAGTCCACTGTTTTCCGTAAAAAGCTTCCTGATTTTCCCATACTTTATATCTGTCATTGGCATAATCCTGAATCATCAATCGGTCATTTGGTACCTTACTTAGAAAAGCGCTTGTGGCTTCTTTTGTCCAAAATTCTTTATTATCTCCAAAAAGCCATCCCTGCATTACCCATACAGCACCGGGAGAAGCTTCATTTATGGTTTCAAAAATTGCGCTTCCGTAATTGGACAATTCTTCGTATTTGTTTTGTTCAGAAACCGGCGGCGTAATTTCGTTAAAGGAATCGGCTAGATAAAAATCGGATTTTCCGTATACTTTGGTATAAATTTCTATAAATCGTTTTCCTATTTCTTTAAATAAAGGATCTTTTGAATCTAGCAGAAACGTACTTTCAAATCCACCGCCAGACCATGATTTTAATTCACTGATTTTTGCTTCAGGATGTTTTTCTGCAAAAGCTTTAGGTACGTAACCGCTAAAAGCAGGCACGACAGGATGCATTTCTAATGTTCTCATCCTTTCTAATATTTTCTTCTGAAGATCTTCTTTTTTACTAATAAATTCTTGTGGCAGCGGTCCTTCAAGGCTGTTAATATTTCCCATTCGCTGCCAAGGCAAAAATGCCGGACCTGCAAAATGTGTCTGCAGCTGACTGTCGGTTAGTCCATATTCTTTCCATAAGCGCTGCCAAACTGCTTCCTGACCTTCCATTGCTGTCGGCAGATTAATCCCGTGCACTGCCATCCAGTCTATTTCCTGTTCCCATCGTTTCCAATCCCACCATGGCGTAGTGTAACCAAACGTGCAGGCGTTAAGATATTCTCTGTATTTAAATGGAGTTGTTCCTTTTTTTGAATAAGACGGCCATTTTTGAGGTAAATTGATTCTGTTTCCTTCCCAGCTCACTAATACAGCGCCAATATCTCTAAGAAAATTGTAAGCCGCATAACAAATTGCGGTATGATCGGATGCTGTAATTTTTACCCGATTATTTGTAGTTTCGACTTCAAACCAATTTGATTTTGAAGGATCTTTAATAACTTCTAAATCAAATTCATTTGCTCTGCTTCCAATAAGTCTTTCGATTACTGCTAACGAACTTTTTGTTTTTTCATCGCTTTTGCAATATCCTACAGAGGTAATAAAAAACAGCATTATAAAAAAAGGGGCTCCTTTGTTTATAAAATTTCTGCTGGTAATTTTAAAATTCTTTCCTTTCATACAATCCTAATATTTAATAAATTATCATACTATTTTATTCTAAACAAAAAACAAGGGAGATTAAAAACCAATTAATCTCCCTCTTACATAAAACAAATCAAAACATCTATTACTAATTAACAATTTTTCTGTTTTATTTAATTCTACTTACTTTAAATAAAAATCTTTACCATTAAAATAGTTCTAACAAGTATTCGTTAAAAAAACATGAATTAGCAAAGCTTTAAACTTAAATAAATTGCTTTTGAATTGAAAATAAAAGTACAAACGGAATCTTTTTTTAAGATGGATTTATCAATCAAAAGTATAGACGATTTGTACAGTAAAAAATCAGATATTGTTATTAGTAATCCATGTTTTAGAGAAAGATAATAGACAAAACTGGAATGAAGCTGAAGAAAATTCAAATAAGATCTATGTAATAAGACTCTAATAATCAGATGTAAATCTCGTAACAATTGAAGCTTTAACTATAAATAAGAGTGGTATTCGGATTGTATTTTTATCATTATTAATTAAAAACTAAAAATCATGGATTATACAGATAGTAAATACAACGAAGAATTACAAAAATGTCCTTACCACAGTCAATTGCAAGCACAGGAAAAAGACAAGTCTGAAAGCGATGAACCAAATACGGGAGACTGGGATGATCAGCGTGATGCTAACGAAAATGAAGAAGGTTATGATGAGGACCGTAACGATAATTCTGGTGGTGCAGGCAGTACAGGCAGTGCAGCAGTAAACAGCTAATCATCAAAAATGTAGTGAACACAAAAAAAGAGCTCTAAAGCTCTTTTTTTTGTTGTGATTGGTTATCGGTTATTAATAATAAACATACATCATAATTTTAGAATTAGAGCTGTCTATGATTTTTTCAAGTCTTTTAAAAAATGCTTCGTTGACCATCGGACATCCGTGGCTGTTGATGATGTAATATCCCTGCTCTTCACTCGGAACTTCTTTATAATGGTGCAGTACAATAGCTCTTTTTAGAGCGTTGTTATTAGTTTCGTCAAGACCATTCAGCCTAAATGCTTTACCAAATACCCCTGTGTAAGATTTCTCTACAGTATATCTTCCTAAAGAAGTACAGTTGGAATTTGGAACATTGCTGAATTGCAAAATATCTCCCTTTATTCCCGTCTCAGAGCCCGATCCGTGTGCTACAAGTCCTTGATCTAATATCTGGTTAGTTTCCAGATCATAGACAAAAAAGCGATTTTTTCCGGATTTGATTTTCATATCTACAAGAAAAGCAATTTTCTTATTGTAGCATTTACTGGAAGAAGTAAAAGATTTAATCTCACTTACGTGGTCTGTAAGTCTAGCGAATTCCATCTCGTTTAATATTTCTTTTTTATCTGTTACGTGGATAGTTGTAAAAGAGCTCAAAGAAAAAAGCAGTGCCATAAAAAATATTCTCATATAAAAGACAATAAGTTAAATTAAAAGCAGATTAGGGGACAGCAATCAAATAGTTGACTTTTGTTGCTGCAAAATTATACAGAAACATTATACAATTCCCATATTGTATGTTAAAGATATTATAAATATCTGAAAATACAACACTTACCCAAAAAAAATATGGTCTAAATCTAAAATTCTTCTTTTAAGTTTAATTTAATTATAACTTTTTAACTATGATTCGCTCTTCTAATAACATAGTTAAATCGCACAAATTTGCTTAAATAAACAAGCCCGGCGGTTATTAACCGTCGGGCTTGCTTGTTAAGTGTTTACTCTAAATTTTAAGATGGTTTAAAAGAAATGGTATCCGATAGATTTTCTGCATGAATGAATGATGCAATGTATTGCTGTACTTCATTTCGATGTTCGGCAGGGGTTTCAAATGTATTAAGGTGAAACTCATCATCCTGATCAACGATGTGGATAATTTCTGTATAGCCTTTTGAAATCAGGTTACCTTTTAATTTAATTACAGTGAGCTGTTGGCGAGGATTCAAATCTTTTCTCACTCTTAATTGTATAGCTTTTTCCATTGTTAAAGATTTGTGGTTGTACATTTAGTTTATTCTTAATCAAATTTATATATTAAAATCTTGCCTTTATGGCTGCAATGTGTTAAATGTTAGACCCGGATGAGAATTTAGCAGCATTGTAACAAAATTGTATAAAACATGGATTTGCAAAACACATTATATTTATTCTAGTATTCAAATTATTCTACTATCGAAAATTAAATACAATTTTGAAGAAGTTAATCTAAATCTATTTATATGATATTAAAAAACTACATAAACGATTCTTATCAGGATTCTAATGAGTCAGACGTATATAATGATCCGACAGTCGAAGTAACTTCGTACGAAGAACAGCTTTTATTGCAATATGATGATTATCTGAAAACTGGTTTTTCAAATCCATCGTTTGCTTCTAAACAGTATGATTATTCTTTACAAACTAAATTGGAAGAAGAGGAAGATGATGATGCCACAGAAGATCAAGACGAAGAACCAGATCCTGAAACTTTTTCTGATGATGGTCTTAAAGTAGATTAGCTTCTATTTATTTTTCGATGCTTTTTGTATTTTAGCACAAGATGACGGCGGCATATGGAAGAAAAACTGACTGTTTAATATAAATTTTACTGTAAAACTATCAAACTATTTAGGGGATTCAATGGATCCGTGTGGGAGCCTGGATAGTTTTTTATATACTAAAACCTAAACTGACTACAATCATCTTTAAAACCAGTTGCACATGCACCGCTCATATTTAAAGATTCAAAAGTAAAAGGTTGTTCTATTCCAAAGTCTTTCTTTATTTGTTCTAATATATTTTTTAAAACATTCCGGTTATATGCTGCATATTCTTTGCCTAATAAAGGTTTGTTAGGCTGGTCTAGCACTTCATCAACTCCTGCCCATATCTGTTCTGAAAAAACATTTATATGCATCCATAATGATAACGAAATACTGCTTGTCGGATAATCATCAGCTGTTAATAAAAAACTAATACCTTCTTTAATAACATGCTTTTCCTTTCCTTCAAGGCATACATCAAAATAATAATCAGCCAAGGTAGATTCTATACTGTCCTCAATGACTTCAAGATTATTCAACCATAAATCAAAGTCTTCTTCGTACGCTACCCATGTTGCGTAATCGTTTGTTTTTATACGCCTCATGTCGGACATTAATAATTTGGGTGGTTTTCCTGAGATACTCAACATTTTCTTTAATAAATTAATCATTGAAACAGATGTTAAGTCTTCTTTATCAATAGAAAAACTGCCTGTCCAATCACCAACAATTCTCCCATAAGGACTTACTTTTTTGATGTGATCTTCTACATCTTTAGAAATCTTAAATGTTATCATCTTTTTATTTTTTAGAACCTTTTATTGACATACTGCAATTTGTACAATGTACTATAATTTCTTCAATGGTATTTAAGTGATGAATTGGTAGCGAATTTCATTTTTTCATTATATCAGATTTCGCTGTATCAGTTACTTCAATATAAACAGAAATGTTTTTCTGTTATTAAATACACACTGCTCAAGCTTCTACCTAGTGAACGTAATCAAAAAAACATTCAGTAAAAGGAATGGTATTTGGATTTTATACTGTTATTACGTTTTTAGCGAAAGTGTCTTTTAACAAAGAAAACTTCACGGATAATATTCTAAAAATCAAATTCCTTGAATTACTTTAAAATTATCAACATCAATTTTATTAGATTCAGGATCAAACATTTTTACTTTTATATTGCGGTTTTTTAAAATCAAATAATTATCATATTCCTTTACAAATTTATTATCATTATTTTTTTTATGGTATTTGATTAAAATCACTGCTAATCCATAGCCTTCATTGTCCAATTTAATATTTTTATCTATTATTAAACTTTGCCATAACATAGATTTATTTGTATGTCTCAAAACAATTCCATCCTTAATGTTAAATTTATTTATGTCTTTAAAATTGGTTTTATTCTTTTCAATTAATAAAGGGTAAAATTCTAAATATCTTATAGAACCTGTTGAATTGGGCGTAAATCGAATAACTCCATACCCCTCATAGCTCTCTACCAAGTTAATAACTTCCTTTACTCCATTTTTATCTGAACATCCTGTAAATACCACACTAATTGTAAAAAAAAATATAACTAGTCTCATAATCCTGTTTTTAATTCTTATCTGATTGTTTAGTCTGATAGCTCAAATGTAACGATAGCGCGGAAATCCCTCTATACCCGCAAAGCATTCAATCGTAAATGCTGTGCAAATGTCTGTGAATTTGTGCCATTCTAAAAAATATTTCTAAACGATCTAAATGTATATAATCTAGTTTAGACTGCATAAAATTTCTTGATTATCTTCTCCTTCAAAACATAATTTTTAACTTACTTTGTATTAAAAAACTAAATCACTATGCATTGAAACTAGAGAGTGATTTAGGTTGACACTGGAAGAATTTCCACGCTATAGTTACCTAATATATTTGAGAGATAGTATTTTTATATTCCTTGTCGAGTCTCTTTGCGGGCACGGAAAGAATTTCCGCGCTATCTTTGTTTTATCCGAGACATCGGGACGATACAGATACAGAATAGTAAAAAAATTTGCAATGTAAATATCATATGACAAGATCACGAAAATATAATTTAATATCTCAAAAATTTATTTCCAAATATGAGGATATTCCGCTGATTAGACAGAACAATAAAACGGATAAAAAATGTAATGTTTCTGTTGAGGTTTTTGATACAGATTATTTGAAGTTTTTTTTTGAAACGTTTGATGTTTATAATTTGTATGCTATTTTTATTTTAGATTCTGCTGTTGTTTTTCCTGATCCAGATTTTAGTCATGTTTCAAAATATAATCGCTGGAATAAGAATATTGTAATTGCTAAAATCGATTTTAATTTCTTTAAAGACATTAATTACAATTCTAGACGCGAAATCGAGAAACCATTTTTTTTTCGATCAGATAGTTTTGAAGAATTAAATATAAACGAGATTTTGAATGAATGTTTATATGAAAGAGAATTGGTTATGGGAGATTTTAGAAAAAATATTGTAACAGTTGATCCTTTACAATTATTAAACAATAAGCTAATTAAAGCCTTTTCAGAATTTTATGTTGATCGTACAGAAGCTTTTATAGAAAAAGTTTTGCATCTAAAAGATTACATCCTAGATGAAAATCGAGATTATATATCAAAAATAGAAATCAGCTTAATTAATGATTAAGTCCGCTTTTTTGAAATATTTATTCCCCCGATCGCTCGGATATGTGCAACGATATCGCGGAAATTCTTTCCGTGCCCGCAAAGTATTCAATCGTAAATCGCTACGTAAATGCCTTTGAATTTTTGCAATACTATATATATATATAATTATTGTACGATTTTAAAATCTAGAATGTTTATAGTACAGAATTTAAATGTATATAATCACTTTAAACTACGTAAATTTATAGTGGGAATTTGATTAAAAAAATGGATGGAAAAGTTTTGTAACTTACAACTGAGTTCACAGTAAGATGACCGCACCAGCGTGGTTTGTTATTGTTTCATATCCCGAAATCCCCCCTTGAATTAATCCATTTTCATCTAAAACAGCATCTGTAAGATTAGCTCCATTATCGATTGCATTTTGACCTTTTGCTAATCCTGAAGTATTTCTCCATGCTCCTTTTAGATTACCACCAGACATACTTCCTTGTATCCACCCAGAAATGCCATCAATCAAAGGCGCATACTCATCCGATGGCGCGGATATGCGAAACGATAGCGCGGAAATTCTTCCCGTGCCCGCAAAGTATTCTATCGTAAATCGCTGTGCAAATGTCTGTGAATTTGTGCAATACTAAAAAATTTTTCTAAACGATCTAAATGTATATAATCTAGTTTAGACTGCATAAAATTTCTTGATTATCTTTTCCTTCAAACATAATTTTTAACTTACTTTGTATTAAAAAACTAAATCACTATGCACTGAAACTAGAGAGTGGTTTAGTTTGACACTGGAAGAATTTCCACTCTATAGTACCTAATATATTTGAGAGATAGTATTTTTATATTCCTTGTCGAGTCTCTTTGCGGACACGGAAAGAATTTCCGCGCTATCGCTGTCTATATATCCGAGACATCGGGTTTAGTAAAAGCTTTGGATATACTCATGAGGTCTGAATACTCTTCAGATTATGTACCTAATCAATTGGAAAAGAAAAGAAAAAAGAGAAAGAAAAAGGGGCTTTCTCAATAATCGAAAAAATGAGTATATTTTTAAAACAATATTAAATTTGATTTAAACCCAGTTAACTTAGTGCAAACTATTTTTGTATTTGACAAGTAAAAACTAAAAGGATGAGCTATTAGCTCATCCTTTTCTGTTGCTGGTAATTATCAAAAATAAAAATTTATAGATTTTTATTTATCAAAACATATTTTCCTGAATCATCATTTTGCATTACATAATAATTATTTTTAAAAAAGAAAAACATAAGACTTTGCTTCTCATTGAGACTTAAACCACTTATTATATAGTACTTATTTTTACTATTACTCTTTTCGCAATATGTTTTTATTAAATAATCTAATCCCTTATTATCATAATTATGTAGTAATTTTTCACTTAATGTAAAACTATATTCAGAATTTTTAAGCAGATCTGATTTAGATAATAAATCCTCGTTTATGGCTTTAATTAAAAAACTATCAAAATCTTTATAATCTTTATAATTTCTATTATTTATTTCATACAATTGTCTAAGACTAGTTGAATAAACAGTATCATTTTTATCAATTAAAATCTTTAAGGACTCATTGTGCAATGGTAAATTAAAATCAACATCATTTGATAAACTTTCAATAAATTTTTCATCATTTGATAACTCTTTGTTACACGAATAGAACAAAAAAGCTAAAATGATAGTCAGTAATTTGTACTTAATTTTTATCATCCTTTAATTGGTTTTTTAAATTGTTTATTATTTGGTGGATTTGCTAATTTCAAAGGGTCTATTTTTTGCCTTTCCTCGACGAAGTGCGTTTTATCCGTAATGGAATGGCCTTTTTTTTATATTATAAATTCGTAACGAAGTGACTTTTTTTGTTTTACATTTTGGGTACAAAGTCAGGACAAATTTTTAATTTTCATAGGAACTTTGGAGAATAAGGATAGATTAATCACTTATTATCCTTATTCAAATTATTCACGTAATAGCCACCTAAATGGTCATCAAATATAATCCCAAATCCACTTTCAAAAAGAAAATAACCTACATTTTCGATTTCCTCCCATTCTAGCTTACTATTTATAAAATATTTATTCTTGTAACCACTTGTAACAGTATATTTCTTTAGGAATTCATCTTTTTCTAATTTTAAAAAATCATTATTAATTTTCTTATCAATTTTAAAGCATTTGTGATTTATTGAATCAATTTTCATAGATTTTTTTTGATTTAAAATATCATTAAAAAATTCTTCATAATTGGATGCTTTACTATCACCTTTGTATGCATGGTAAATTTCAAATGATTCAACTAAATATATATGCTCGTCTTCACTTTTAGCAAAGAAAATATATCCGTTTTTTCCGATTTGCTCACTTTTTTCATTTTTTATTCCATATATTTTATAATAATCTACCTCTATTTCTTTCGAACAGGATGTAATTATTGTAAACAATAATAAAATTCTAGTCAATATTAAATGCCTTGCCTCCATAAGTAGTTCTCTTTGGTAAATTAATTAATTTTCTTGCTCTATTTTCAAAATTTGTATAACTTTCTATAAAACGGTGACAGTACATTTTACAGTAGTACTGCTGTTTATAATTTTTAGTCCTCACATTTTTGATAACCTTTTTCTCGTTACATTTTGGACAATTTACATCATCACTAACTTTGGAACACCATATCGAATTTTTATTCATTTTAACAAATTTAAGGCAATAATAAAACAAAAAAGATGAGCATCACTGCTCATCTTAAAATTATTTATTGGTCTCAGATTCGGGTTTAAAACCCTGCAATTTATTGCAGTACTTTAGTAATGCGAAAAAATATAATCATTTGACTTTTTAGTATTGATAGAAGTTTTCAAAGTTGAGAGACCTTCAGTCTCTCGTCAATCAAACCTCTGCACTTTCAGTGCAGAGTGGTTTAGTTCTAAATTTGTTCAATTTCAAAAGGTTAGAAATCTAAAATCTTATATCACTAACTTTTAAACACTACAAATCTGTAACACTACCCATCGACAAAAGCATTTCCTATTTGTAGAATAATTGTTTTCTGCTTACTATGTAATAGTTCCCTCTAATGTCGTCAATTTTTATATGGTACTTATTTTTAAATAAATAATAAGAAACTGTAATTTGCTGATTGTGATTTAAGTTGTCTTTTTTTAAAATATAGTTTTCATCTTTTGAGGTTGAAAATGTGGTGAAATCTTTAAAAAAAGCATTAAAATCCCTCTGCTGGTATATTTTTTTTATACTATCATTAAGGGAAAAAATTTCATATTGAGTTTTCGAAAAATTTGCTTCATGTAACTCAATTTCATTATTTAATATATCGTTTAAAAAAAGCCCAAAGTTGTCATAAGACTTTGTATAATACATCTTATATATATAGGCTAAATTTGAAGAATTTGTTTCTATTATCATGTTATTATCTGTTGAAACAAAAAGTGGAACAGTACTATACAATGATATCGGCTTTGTATAATCTTCTGATAATTTATTTATAAGATCAGGTTCGAAGTTGCTATCCTTCCTTGTACAGAAGGCAAAACTTCCAATCAAAATAATCAAAATTATGTATCTGAAATTCATATTAATATTTATTATTTGGTGGATTATCTAAATATCTTTTAGGAATTTCACCACCATATCGATGGCGAAGCATCCTATCTGCTTTCTTCATTTTATTTTCTTCTTTTCTTGCAAGGTTTTCAAAAAATACTGCTCGTTGTTCTTCGGGATTATCTTTATCATGATTCCCTGTACTATCTTTCTGGTTTCCTATATCTTTATTATATGCATGACCTAATTCATGTACTACAACTTCAAATATAGTCCAGTCCACTTGATCCTTTTCAGAATAACTAAGTCCTTTCTCAGAAAAATCATAGTCAATTAAACTTCCAACCTTTCCACTTTTTCCTTTAGAATCTACATCCTCTGGAATACCAAATCCTACAGTTACATTCTCACTTCCTTCTCTTACATAATGTTCTCTAGGACTATTAGCCAATGTATGCAAAGCATTAATTAGCTTAGCATTTTTTGAACTTTCAATTCGTCTGTATGCTGTTAAAACTTTATACATTGTTGGGCTAACACTTTCTTTTCCTGGATTATATCTTTTACCCAAATGATCCCCCCTTGCATCAGACTGATAAAAATTACCTTTTTTATAAGTATAGTGTCTATCATTAGTTCCGTTTGTTCCTGGCACGACAAAAATTATATCTTTCCCGTCTGGATCAATATTTACCATTGGATTATTAGCAACATAATTATAAGCACTTAAATTAAAATATTTTTCACCTTTAGGATCAATATTCATCCAACGACCAAGTGCAGGGTCATAATTACGTGCCCCATAGTCGTAAAACCCAAGCCCCAGCTCGTCTTGAAGTTCTTTTCCGTTGTACTTATACTTATTTTCTACCCCTATTTTAACATTATTATACCCTTGATGTTTCAAACCAAAAGGATAATAATTGCTTTCTTCCTGAATGACAAGTGTTTTGTCATAACTCAAACGAACATTGCCAAGATGATCCTTGTACTGGTAAACGTACTTATAAGAACTTCCCGAAGGTTCTGCATATCCCTCTGCTGTCGGCAAAAACTTTAATGTGCCGTTGTCATACTGATAACCTCCCAGATAATCTGTTTTTACAGAATCAACTCCTGTTTTATTGACGATTTTTTGTACTTTCTGTCCTGATGCAGTATAAAGATATACAATATTTCCTGCAGCGGCAAAAGTTATTTTTACAGGCAGGTTTAAATGATTGTAAGTAATAGAGGTGATATTTTTATTGGCATCAGAAATCATATTTCCGTTAAGGTCATAGCTGTAATCATCTCCTGTATTTGTTCCGTCAATAAAACCTTCGGTTTTATTACTGCTGTCGGATACCTTTAGCAGCTTATTGCTGTTGCTGCTGTTTGCATATGTGTAGGCTAAAGCATCAATCGGCGTGGCAGTTTCACTGTTTCCATTACGGGTAAGATTTAATATGTTTCCGTTTTTATCATAAGATAACACTTCATTATAAGCATTGCTGAATGTTTCGGCCTTTTTGAAGACACCTTCCCTTAAGCGGTTCAGATTGTCGTATTTATAACCGTATGACCTTATTATGCCGTTGTCTGAATTTGTTGCCCAATAGGTTTCAGAAATGTTTCCGTTGTACAAAGGTTTTACATCTGCAATTCCAGATGCTGCAGTATTGTAGTTAATTTTAAAAGCAAATAAATCTTTGGGGTCTCCAGATTTTAGAAGCGAAGCAGGATCATTAATTCCCGTCAGCCATCCCCGCACATTATAGGTATAATTGATGTTCTGCGCCGGCGCTGTTTCTGTATTTCCTACTTTTTTGGAAATCAGCTGGCCCAGTTCATCATAAGTATTACTGGCAGTTAACTCAATGGGACCCTGGTTTATCTGATGGGTCTGGGTCAGTAAACGATCCTGTGCAGAATAAGTAAAAGCATCTTTTACTGTAAGCTCTGCATCTGTGCTGAGTCTTTTATGACGGGTGATGCTATATTGTGTTTTGCCTGTAAAGTCAAGTTTACTGTCTGTATAAGTATAACCGCCCAGATAGTTTGTATTATATATTCTTACAGGTCTTGCTTTTTGATCATAAAATGTTGCGGAAGTTTCTCCCAAAACTACTGTACTTGAAGAAAGGACTCTTGTCCATGAAGCTGTGGCCAGACCTTTTACCTGTGCCGCTGTCAGGACATCCTGCGCTTCTACAGAAGCCGGCACTGTAATCTGCGGCGTACTGGGAAAAGTATAGTTGTCGTAATAATTAACAGTAAGCAGTTTAAAACTAGCCGGCGATACGGTATTGCTGTAATAAGCCGCAATGCCGTCTATGGTGCCGCTGTTTTGTCTGGTTTCATTTAAAAGGGCCGGATCTGCATTGTTCTGAGCGGTCTGAAGTGCTGTTCTTCCGGCAGCATCTGCAGGCTGTGCGGTCATCCAGCCGGTATATACCGGACGGCTGAAAACATCATATTTTGTAATAATCCACCCGGCAGTGCTTAAATCTGAAAATGGAGAATTGGCAGGTCCTGTGGCCACAACCCTGTCCAGTTTATCATAAACGATAAATTCCCACTGCTTGCCGGGCAGTTTTTTCTCTACTAACCGATTGCGGTCGTCGTATTTATATTGATAACATAAGTTATCCAGAACAGATTGATTTCCATTTGTTACTATCAGTGCACTAAAAGTACTGCCTGCCTGTGCATGAAATCCTTCTTTTAATGTAATAGAATTGGAAGCCGTTAAATGCAGTACGTTAGCGGGAGCTGTTACGGCTGTTGAAGTTATATCTGAAGGCAGAACTGCAGAATCATCTATTAAATCAACTGCCTTTGGCGGAATTACATAGGTAAGGTTTCCATATATATCATAGACATAATAGGTGTCGTGCTTCACCTGCTCATTATAAGTTCTTTTTAAAATCACCTGTCCTTCCTTGTTTTTAAACTCAACAGTAGACCCATTGATTTCAAGGGGAGCAGACGCGGTATTTTCATCATAGGTAATAGTTTTATAAAGCTCATTTGCATTATAATATCCATTATTTAAGAAAGAAATTTTGTATAGTTTTGATTCGGAATTCCAATTTGTACTGGCGCTGAATAGTTTTACTTCATTGGTCACATTGGACTGATAAGCAATTTTTATTTCATGACCGGATCCTAATCTCCAATCGTTGCCCGGGGCAGCTTGTTTTAAAATACGGTTAAGCGGTGATGCTTCAAATTCCTTTTTGCTTAAAGGAAAATTTGTAGCATCAAGGGCAGGGTTTCCGTTGACTGCCGAATTTGGTGTTCCATAATAGGATAAAACTTTTGTCTTAACTGCAGGATCAAAAGTCATATCGGCGGTTTCTGCTTTAAAAGGCAGATATTCTTCGGCTTGACGTCCAAAAGCATCGTATTCGATATGGGTAATAATATCTTTTCCTGACTGGGACTGTTGTCCTTCAACCTGCTGTACTGGCCTTCCCAGCCCGTCAAAATAAGTGGTTTTCTGCGTCGCTTGTGTACTGGCGGGTGCAGGTATTTGTGCGGTAGTGGCTGTCTTATAAGTAACCGTTTTAATGTAATTTTCGGTTTTTGTCTGCGCAATTACCATAAATGGAAACAGAACAAAAAGAAGTCTTACTATGTTTTTCATGATAATTTTGGCTTATTGTTTATAGTTATATTGGTTCTCTGACAGGATATTTTGGTCTTTATCCTTAACAAATTCAAGTCTTCCTAAACTATCATAGGTGTAAGTTATTTTGTCTCCTTTGGGATCTGTAATGGTGCTTATCCCAACAAGCGGAATATGGGTGTAAGTGGTTATCATGGCATTGACCAAATCATTTCTCATTGTATTTAAGGCAGAAATTAGATTAATTTCTGTTCCTGTATCTGAAAGGCTTTGAAGATTTTGTACATAAGATGTGATCTCACTATAGGATGCATTTTCGACTTTTGCAATTGGCTGTGTTTTATTATATCCCCAAATGATAGATACTGGCATGCCGTTTTCAAGTGAGTATTGAACAATATTTCCCTTATCATCATATTGATCATAGGTTATTTTTTTATCCAGATTTACATTTATTTCATCTGCGCCTTTGTTTGAATAAACATATCTGGGAAGAAGCAGATTACTTGTTGCAGAACTTTTATCGTAAACTGATACTTGTTCTGATAATTTTGCAACCCCATTATACTTTTGGGTTCTTAAAGGAATACCAATCATATTTTTAGTTATCATTTCTGACACAAAAGGCAAACCACTTACTTCAATATCTGTAGGATAAAAATATTTTGTTTCAAAAGTCTCCCCTTTTGAATTTATAGTAGTTTGAGAACTTAATTGTAAATGAGTCTGATTGTTATAGTTATAATTATTAGTTGTAATAACTGGATTTGATCCATTCAAATCATATATTTCTTCAGTAGTCATTTTCAAATAATACCATCGCGAACGCATTGTATACTTTGTAATATCGTAGCCTCTGATTTTATCCTCATAAGTCCAAGTTCCACCAGAAAACATATCCCTTTGATTGATATTATATCCATAACGCTCTTTATTCAAAACAGGATTTACAGCATAATAATTACTTATTTTTTTTGTTGTGGTGTAAGCACCTTCATTCTTTAAAAAATATTGCGTCTCAATTTCATCACCAGTATTAAATGTTGTACTGAGAGGGGTACCAGGAACATAGTACCCTTGCAATCGCACAGCATTTTCTACTGGGGCAATAATAAATTTATGCGAGATACCACCTGCTCCAAAGTTTTCTCCAATACTTTCAATTACAGAAGTATAACCAATATGACTATTTTGTTTAGTGTATAAAGAATATAAAGTACTAGAAGACAGCGAAAGAATATCGCTTACTTTAAAGGAATAATTTGAGTCGCCAGAGAAAGAGCTGCCACTAAAATCATGGAATGTTTTTAATGTAATAGATGGTATTGGAGCCTCTACAATACCGCTTGAACAGGTTAAGCAGGAAAGTGTGCCATAATAATAATCCTTTATTTCTTGTTTGCCATCATTTGCAACAGCTTTAATTCGAGCTAATCTTTGCCCGCCGACTTCTGTATTTATATTTTCAGTTATCGGAGCTTGTTCGTAAAATGAAGTGCTGAAGTCACCTCTTACACATTCAAAAGGAACACTTACTTTAAATCGATATCTCTTTCCTTTTTTTAGATTAATATAGCGCTGCCCAGTAAGTCCAGAAGGCAAAGAACTGCTAATGTCATAAATAAAATTACCGTTTACACTTATGCTGTAAAAACCTTCATTTGCGGCAGGTATTTTAAATACGTCAGATCCTTCGTCTGCAACTTCTGCGGTTAAAGTTGCTCTAATAAGGTCACTAGGCCAAGAATCTTCTTCCCAGCAAGTCGTTGTCCCAGCACTAAAATACAGTGGTGTTCTTTCCTGATCGTATGGAATTTTTTCTGTTGTAACAGTCTCGCTTCTTGCATGCTGAATATCAGTGTTAGATATGCTTATAGTATATCCTTTCTTATTTCCATAATTTAATCGTGTTCCGTAATAAGAATGTGGTTCATAAGTTAATTCATTATATCCTCCTGTTGGATACGTAATTATTTTTAAAAGTCCATTTTTACTGTAAAGACCACTTGGTTTTTTATTTCCTCCAACATTACTGAATAGGTTTTTAAGAACTGAAGGCGAAAAAGTATTGCCTACAAAAAAATAATCATCATTACTTACTAAATAAGAATTACCAACAGCTCCATTAAAATAACCCCAATAATCTTGTACATAAGAAAATCTTGGAGGAATTTTATCATAATCATAATATGCAAATTTATATGGTGGATTACTTTTTCCATTATTTACTTCTGTAATGCTTGATAGAAATAATCTTTGCCCGTATTGAAGTTCATACGGTATATGAGGATTTTTGTATTCATTTACTAATGAACTTGTAATAATATCGTAACCTAATACAAATTTTTTGATTTTATTTCCAACAAAATCTTCAATTTCAACGCTTTCAACTTTTTTTGTATTAGAAATATTATCTCTAACAGAATATATAAAACTGATTTTCCCTGAATTTGATGTAATAGAACTTAAAGATACTCCTAAAACTCTTGATTCCGTTATTACTAGATTTTGTCCTGCATATGAGCCGCCTGAAGATGGACCTCTAGTCACTGTCTGTGATAAGCCTGCGTCATAGGAATAATTTGAATCTTCATAATTAAATGTAACAACATCACCAGAATTAGGATTCTCAATTTTACTTAAATACCAGCTGCTTGCTTCTTCGCCAGTCCATGTATTATGACCTGCCAATTTGCTTCGACACATTGTTTTCTCTGTAGAATCTGCATCGCCAAACCAATAAATAACTCCATTGGGGTCTGTAATTTTAAATGCATACGTACCAAATGGTGTGTTAACTATTTTGATTGGAGAAGGTTTTGTTAATACTGGATTTTTATTTTCATCTAAATAAAATGTACCAGAAAAACCATTAAAATTAAAAGAATACAAATCAGCCATTGTATCAAATCCATCATTTGGATTTGTGGCATTTCGTAGATACGCTAGTGTTTCTTCATTATAATTAGAAAAATTTGGAACTGCAGGTGTAATATTTTCATCTCCATCATCCATAATAGTTCGAGTAATAACACCGCCTGAATTTAAAACCCATCCTAACCCTACATCAGATGCCATTTCATCAACTCTTATACCATTTGAGCTATAGCTCAGAGATATAGGAACATTTATTTTTCCTGTTTTGAAATCATATAATGGTATACTAATCTGTGGTGTACCTGTAAATAATCCCACTGGCACCTCTCCATAATTCCCTAGAGAAGCGGCGTTAGGAGAAGGAGGTATAATATTGGGTAAATCTTGGGCATTACAATACACAAAGCTTAAGGCAAAATGTATAAAGAGTGATATTTTATTTTTCATAAATTAATAAATGATTATATCATTAGGTTTTTGGGGATATGGTAAAACTATTTTATTTTTTATTATCAAGAAGTAATACCTACTGTCTATTAAACAGTCTAAATAACTTTAGAAGGCTATGTTTTACAGTAGTTTTATATTGATTGAAAGATCCACAGGGTTATCAGCAAACTGTTTCAAAAGATGAACTTGTGGAGATTTAAGATTATTCTCTGTCGCAGTAAAAGGACTGGCAATTGTTTGTGAATAATTTTTTATTGGTGAAAATAAAATAAGTAAAACTAGAATGTATCTGGTCATGAATTTTAATTTATTTAGAAATTGAGATGTATGAATTAGTTTCAAAATAAGGTTAAATATTAAAATTAATTTTAATGAATAGACATTAAATAATTGCAAATTACTTTTAGAATTCTAAGAGTAAAAAATTGCGTACTTCTATTCTATTTGAGCAAAATAGAAAAGAGATTAAGCTGTAAATAAGACAGGTAACTTATTATCGAGAAGTAAAAATTTTTCTTAAAACTTAAGTTGTTTAATAGTAATGTTTTATTCATTCGCTTTTATTTATAAATGGATTCTAATAAATTTGATTTTTTAGTAAT
>NZ_MUHF01000028.1 GCF_002217435.1 Flavobacterium reichenbachii | reverse complement strand
GTATTCCAGATATGCGCTCTGGTAAACCGAAGGCAGTTCGTTTATAGAGAGATGAAAAACATTATCATAAGCGTCATCGGTGTCTGACTGGTCTTTGATTCCTATAAAACCTTCTTTAATGTCGGCATAAAAGACTTTTGCCGCTTTGACCATTTTTTTTGAAGAAGACTCAGCTGTTGTTTTTGGGGCTGCAGCGGGTTCTTTTTTATCTTCAAAAAATTCGCTCGAAAATTTAGAAACCAGATCGTAGTTTTTAAAATTTACTGCAGACAAAAATGAACTTACTAAAAGTACAAGGATTATAATTTTATTTTTCATACTGTATATCAATCGGCTTTGGGGACCGCTTATATTATATTTTCCAAAACTTATTTCCGAAAATTAAAAATTCCGGATTTTTATTTTATTACAAATTCTTTTATTATTGTATTCTTTATTTATTCCAATACTAGAAGTCAGGAGACTTTCGCACAGCTTTTCAAAAGAACTCTTTGAACAAATTTTCACTTTCTAATAAAGTGAAATTATTGACCAAATGAAGGGCTTTTGTCGATAGAGTAAATAAAAACACTATCTATAATTTTACTATATGTTCCTCCTATTTTCTTTTCTCCCAGCAATATTTTATCTCTACTACGGCTCTTTCCGTAATCATAATCTACTGTTTTAGAACTGCCTGTAATAGGATTATATTCTTTATGAAAAATAATGACAGTAGAATAAAATTCATTATTTTGTTTTTCCAAACAAATTCTATCTAAATCATATTTATTCATAAATTCAATAAGTCTTTTATCAGTAAGCTTATTATTTTTATCATGCTTATTATAATGAATACAAGCTTTTTCTAACGAAATAGAATTGTTCTGATGTATTAATACAGAATCCATTTTCTCTAATAATTTTTCTTTTATAATGTATTTTACAATAGAGTGAAATTCTACTCTATTATTTTTTATCTTATGATAATAATTATCATATACTCTGCAAGAATTTAAAGAAAATAAAATTCCAAGTAGAAAAACAACATTAATATACTTTTTCATTTTAATTTCTTTTTTTGTTTAAAAAATCAATCACAACTTGGCTACCTCATCTTATTCATCTTGCACTGCTGAGCATAGAATTTAAAACATATCTCTTTCAGATTCTTTTATTGAAATCAAATCATAAAAAGTAAAACTTTCTAAATCAATAAATAAATCATCAATGGTAAAGTATCTTTTTATTTTATAAGTCGACCAATTTTCATTAGCTGGTGTAAAATCAACTTCAAATTCGTACGTTGCAAAAAAACAGATTGTAACAAAAAAATCTAATCCTGAAATACCTATTCGAACTGCATAATCATCGGTACTTTGGTTGTTTACAATTTTTAATGAAAACTTTTTCCATAAAAGCTGAATCGTTTTTTTTGCTTTATATTCAAAATAAAAAAACTGTTCTAACTGTTTATATTTTATAAGGCTTAGCAAATATTCTATATAACCAAAAGCATCTTCGACATTCTCAAACTGCTTTAAGGTTGTATCATAATTCAAATATTTTTTAACACTATAAACCGAGTTATTTAAAACTTCTTCTGCTGTATAATAGACATAAATCTTCTGATCAAATCCTAAATAAATACCATTGCTAAAATTGAATCTGCTTTGGTTTTTTGAAAGATCAACTTCATAATCTAAATACTTCAGTTCATCTTTCAACTTTAAAATATTAAATACTTTTATATTAAAACTTTCCAGATTACTGTTTATCATTATTCAACAGGTTTATTTAAAACTACACTTCTGAAAAAATTGCTAGATTTCTAGTTCATTTTTCTTTGTTATTTCATCTAGTTACATTCGCACCAGCTGGGAATTTTAAACCTCCTCATTAGCTTCTTCCCAATTAACAAAACCTTCGGTCCAGTTGTCTGCATCCAGCTTATATTTGTCTATTGAAAAACAGTCAATAGGATAATCAATAAATCGCTTTTTATCTTTATATCTATTAATTGTTTCTTCTGCTTTTAGTAAAGTGGAATAAATTCCAATGATCTTAATCTCTTCAAAATTTTCAATATCATAACTATGCTGTAGTATATATACTTCTCTCATACATAATGTTCATTTAAAAATTTTCCAGATTACTGCCTCCAATTTTTGTATTTCATTATATTCTTTTTTAACTAGAATTTCGTTGGGTTCTCTTAGGTACGGAAAGAATTTCCGAGCGATCGGGTTAAATTACCAAATGATTAATAAAGGCAAATTATAACGATTAAACTGACTAAAAACATTTACAAAAACTTTGTTTTCAGAAGGTGTCACCCACCCTAGATTTCTATTTTGCAAACCTATTGAGTTTTTATCTAAAGATATTTCACTTTCAAATATTAATTTATTTCCAGAATATATGTATATCTTACTTTGTATTGTTGAAACATCTGCTCCAGTATAATTTAATTCCGAATTTAACAATTCGTTTATTACATTTTCATCTTCACATTTTAATACGTTTGCTTTTGTAATTGCAATATTTAAATCATCTAATTCTTCGCCATTTAGAACTAAATAAACTTTACTTTTTTTTGTTTTATCTAACTGAATAAAATCTTTTAACTTAAAAATAGATCCTCTTTTCAAATTCACAGAGTTTAAAGTTTCATTATTTTTAAATTGTACAACGAACGGCTTATAAATACCATATAAAAACGTAATTATAAGCAATGCAATAAGAGTTTTTTTAATCATCTTTTTTACCTTTTTTAATTATTTGCTCCCCTTTATTTGCTTTTAATAAGTCACTATCTGTACGTACTCCTCCGTCAAATTGAGTTCTGACATTAGATCCATTTACAGTTGATGTAGCATCTAATTTTTTGGCAAACTGATCAACAACGCTATTTTCTATATATCCTCCTACAGCAGTCCTACATGCAGCAGTAACATTTACCCAAGATCCTGTAGCAAACGCTTTATCTTTAAAATCCTTAGCATCAAAATCTTGACCAAATATACCACCAGTATAACCTGCATCTAAATCCCCAGGTGTAGCATGTCCTACATAATAAAAGCTAGTTATTTTATCATTCTCTCTAGAATTACCACCTGTTTTATTATTTACATAGTCAATAATTTCATCAGTGTCTGAGACAACTTTCATTGTTACACCAGCTTTTTTAGCTAATTTTTCATACTTAGCTAATGTTTCCTTAGTGTAACCATTTTCTTTTGATCCATCATTATAAACTAGCCAAGTAACTTTTTCTGATTTCGATTGTCTATGTTTCAAAGCACCTTTTACTCTTTCTAATCCATTAACTAAAAAATGTTCTCTATTCTTATGGGGACCCGGCTGACCCGAAACAACAATTCCTTCTTTACCGTCTGGATCAATAACAGTTAAAGGACTATTAAATGCATAAACATAAGTTCCTATATTTTGCATTTTTTCCGCCAAAGGATCAACATTCAACCAAAGTGAAGTCTTCATATCCAGATACCTAGCTCCATAATAACTCAAATTTGTCTCCCTATCCAATTCCTTACCATTAAACAAATAAGGACTAGAAAAACTAGATGAATGCTCCTCAAACAAAACCTCTCCAAAAGCAATATATTCCACATGCTGGCTTATACTTCCATTTCTGGCTGTAATATACGAAGTACTTCCTAAATGATCCGGATGGAAATAAAAAATATCATTCTCCGGCATTCCGATTCCGGTAAAACCTTCTCCAGGTTTTACTGTTGCTGGTTCTATCGGCGGTCCAAACTGTACCGGCGGTCCCGGCACGTCTCCCGGTGCATTGAAAATTGGGTTTCTCGGCCAGCCTTCCGGCGGTTCCTGATTTTCTTCTACGGGTTTAATTGCTTCACTCGGGTACGGATTTCCTGTAAATTCTGGTGTTGCATAAATTCCCTGCTGTGTCGGCGGTCCCGGAGGCACCCCAAGACTTCTAACATAAGTGTCCATTGCTTTCTGCTGTTCGGCAGTAAGTTTAGTATAGTTTACGCCTCCTGCTGTAATGCCTAATGGCTGTGCAAAAGTTCCGTTGCCCAGTTTACTTACAATTCGTCCTGCTCCTTCAAAATAATGTTTGGTAAACTTCCCTTTGCTGATTACAAAATATGGACTTACATATCCTGTATAATCGTCTGTGTGAACAATCATCGCTGCGGTTTCTCCATTGATGGCCACATTCTGTGAATCTCCTGAACTTTTAATTACTCTTTCTCCTCCTGCATCATAGGTAAATTGGTGAATTCTTCCGTTTTCATTGATTCCCATTAAGCGATTATCTTCATCCCAGGTCATTTTTCTGAAACTTTTTTCTTCGGTATAACTGGTCGGGTTTCCGTTGCCGTCGTAAACATATTCTCTCGGCTCAGTTTTTCCAGACTCAGCAATTTTATTCGGCGCATTAGGATGTAAGGCGTTATCGTAATTGTAATCTAAAACATAACCCTTCTGCTCATTATTTACCGTATGAATTAAATCCTTCTTGGTAATATTGTGCATCTTGTTATAGCTCATATTCAGCTCATAACTGGCTTTGGTAAACTCACCCTGGTAGGTTGCTTTTGCCGATTTTAATCGGTAAAAATCATCGTACTGGTATTCGTGGGATGCTGTTCCTCCCAGTGTATTATTGACAATAGGTGCTGTATTTTTTATACTCAATACATTCCCCACCAAATCGTAACCGTAAGCGTTATTCATGACTTGTCTTGAACCGCTCTTGACCTGCAGCTGCTGTAACCTGCGCATAACAGGATCGTAAGTATAATTGGTTTCGGTATCATTGCCGTATTTCAAATATTTACGCTGTTCAAATTCGTCATAACTTAACTGCTTGATGTAATCGTATGTATGACTTTCTTTTTTTCCCTGCATGCTCTGCAGATTTCCGGCTCGGTTATAGATATAATCTACAACTTCGCCGTCTGGATAAGTCATTTTCTGGATACGGTTCCAGGTATCGTACTGGTACTGCGAAATATAAGTCTGCACATCGGTTGGCGTAATACGAAGCGTGCGGATTTCTTTTTCCACCTCGCCTAATTTTCCATAGAAAAACTCCTGCCCGCCGCTGGCATCCTGTACAAACCATAACCTGCCTCGGCGTGCTGCTGTTCCATCAGCTTTACCATAATTGTACTGTACATTATTCTGTGGGTTTTTAGGATATTTGATGCTTTCCAATCGGTTGTAATTGTACACATACTCTATCGCACCGCCATTTGGAACTGTATTTTTAATATCCTGTGTGATACGGGTGATTAGGTTTCCTGCCAGATCATACTCCATAGCACTTGTTCCTGCATCTGGATGCGTAAACTCAATACGTCTTCCCAGCCAGTCGTAACTGCTTTTGGTAATATGATCCATAGCATCGGTTACTTTGATCATCTCTCCCAATGCATTGGTATCAAACTTGGTTAATAGATCATTCTGCATACTGGCTAAATTCTGTCCTGTTGCATCTGTATAGGTTTGGCTTGTTTTGTTTAAGGCATCGGTCTGTGTAGTTTTCAATACGGGTACGCCATCATAATCTTCCAGAACAAAAGTAGTTATATTGTTACTCCCGTCCGGTAATGTCACTTTTACGGCACGGCCCACTTCGTCATACTCGGTTTCAGTAGGGGTTACGCTTGATAATGCGGTGCTGAAATTATTATCAATTATAGTCGTGGTAGTTGGGTAATAACTTGTTGCTACTCTACCCAATCCGTCATAAATTACTTTCCCGGAAACAATCTGTGCCTCCTTATCGCCGCTTCCTGCCTGAGTAAACAAGCTGGCTGTTTTTTTAACCTGCAGCGCTCTGCCCAGTCCGTCTGTATAGGTATAGGTTTCAATATCTTTATCCAATTCCGGATCGTAATTTTTCGTTTTAGCATACGGTACTTTTGCTTCCGGGAAATATTCATACGCAATGGTGTAGGGCTTGCCTGAAGCAATTTCATAAGGAGCTTTAATCGTTAATTGACGGCCTTTAGAATCTATTGTATAAATTGAACTTTGTTCATTCCGATCTGTCGTTTTAGTTGTAATTCCGAAACGATAGTCAAATTCCATTTTATTTTGGTATCCAAAAGCATCTTTAATCTCGGTCATGTACTGATGATTTTCTGCATCAAATACATATTCCAAAGTCATACGCTGTCCTTTGTAGTTTACAGGTCCTGTAATTTTCTGCAGGTTTCCGTAAGTATCATAGGCAATATCCGTAACAGCAATCTTATCTGCAGAAGCATAATTTTTAATCTGGGTAACTTGTGCCGTTGTGGTATTAATAGTTGTAGCTCTTTTACGTTTTAGTCCTTCTGTCGTATACACTTCCAGTTGTTTTGGTATGCCTCCATAATAAGGTGTAGTGCTTTCATAATAACTGATTTTAGCCGTTACTTTATCATCAGCAGAACCATTACCTAAATCTATGTATTGCGCGACATTTCCGTTGGCATCATAAGTATTAAAGGTATTGGTTTCCAGATAATCACTGCCTCCTTCATACGTTTTTTGATTGGCATGAATCAATCCTATAAAAATGCGTTTTCCATCATAAGCCGGCGAAACTAAATCCGAGACCGGAACACTTGTCTGTGCTGCTACATCGATAAAACTGTATTCATTCTCAGACTCCTGACGCATTTTGCCGTTTTTATCTAAAGTATAACTGTGTTTTACCAGATTTTTTCTAAAATAATCCTGATTGTAAAATTCCTGAACGGTTGTCATGAAAACTGAATTATCAGCCGCATCAATCTGCAGCTGGGTTACTTTTCCAAAACCATAAAATTCTCTCTCACGGCGGTCGTGGTAACCGTCTTCGTATTTGAATTTGGCAATAGAATGATCGATACCGTCACCCGCATGTCCGTCAAAAACATCAACAGACTGCAGCACCCATTTGGATGATGGGTTCTCGTAACTTGGCTTGGTTAATTCGTAATCGACCACATAACTGTTTCCTGCTCCGTTTTTAACGCTTTTTAATTTGTTGGTTCTTTTAATATTCGAAAGACGTGCCTTAAGATTATTTTCATCTGTAGAAATAACATAATCGGTATTACCATCTCCGTCAATATCCATAAAAGTAGCTTCGGCACGAGACGTACTCCATCCTTTACTAGCTCCTATCGATGGCGTAAGGCGCAGCAGCCAAATTGCAATATCGTACGAATAACCAGCATTAAAACCGTAGCTCACACTTTTATTCTCATTCATTTCAGAATAAGTAGGATAAACAATTGGTGCTGCAAATGAGCCACCTAAGTTTAATGATACGATCATTTTATCCAATACATACTCAATTTTATCAGGAAGTCCGTCACCATTGATATCTATAAAGGACTTATTTCCATTGGATGTAGAACGGGAATAATTTCCTCCGGCAGTAATTGATCCTGCATTAAAATTATAGCCTAGACCAAGACTCCAGTCGGTAGATGTTCCTGCATTAAGTCCATTGTTATTCCAGTTTTCAGCTGTTAAAAATCCGTATCCGGTATTCAGTAGTACTGTTCCGTCATCGGTTATTTTATCCGGCAGTCCATCACCGTTAATATCCGAGTGGATCATTTTTGATTTATCCGTTCCATAACCCTGAGAAGTACTTACAGACATTGTATTTCTAGCTTTATCTGCTTCTTTATCAGCGTCAGATTGGGCAGATTTTCTATTGGCAGCTTCCTTTCCTATTACAATTACTCCAGCACTTTTTGCTTCACCATGACTGTAACCGCCTCCAAAATTTGGTCCTTCTGATGTTGTTTCGGCATGGCTGAAATTATCTCCTAAGTCGAATACTTCTTCAGAAATGCTTCCAACTGGTATGGTCAATTGCACGTTACTGCCTCTGACATAATCTGGAAAACCGTCTCCATTAAAATCACCCATTGTCTGGGTTACATAAGAATCTCCATCAATAGACTTACTGAATCCCATATTGGCCGGACCGGCATTAACTCCTGCGGCAATACTTTTACTTTTACTTTCGCTGACCATATCCAGTGCAGACGTACTTCCGCCTTCTAATGAAGGCAGGGAGAAATCTGTATAATCTGCAATATCATCTTCTCCAAGTCTTGATGTTCCTATTACTCCGCCTTGTATATAAATGGACTCTTCCAGGCCTGCCCATTTTGTTTTTGTATAAGATGGGGTTAAAGACACAAAGTAATTCTCTGAAACTTCATAACCCTTTCCGTCATAATTTTCCGGATCAGTATTGTTTATGTCCGGCTCTGTAGAATAAGCATCGGATTGTTTTAGTTTGGTTTGATCTATTGTATTGGAGGCAAGATTTCCGTTAATCACAAATCCTCCCCAATTTCTATAATATAATCCTAATGTTCTTTCATCTGGATTTAAAAGACTGTAAATCGCAAAATCATCTGTGGCAGCATTCCATATTACATCATCTGTAAGGTCAATCGGATCCTTTAAATCGGTTACCTGAACCTGAACATTTAAGGCATTTGCTTTTGGATAATTTCTAAGAATATTTACTGATAACGGATTTGAAATTGTAGTTTCTAACTGAATTGGAATTCCTGCAGCTGCTTCTGGATAATCTACTGCATTATCAAATGCATTGATTACTTCGACCAATGTTCCAGATGTAAGCTGGTAACGCTTGCGCGCTAACAAGAGATTATTTTGTTTTGCAGAAATAACAACCTCGCCATTATAAGTATTAATTATTCCCGGAGGAAAAGGTGAGGCCAAAAGCAAATCTTGAGGCAGTATATTCAGTTTTACTTTTCCACTGACTGTCGAAGTAACACCTGGTATATTGTAGTTCCCTTCTCTTTTGTTGTATAATAAATGATACACTTCCATTGGAACTTCTTCCTGATCTGTACCCGGATAAGTCGGCACTATTACCGTTGGTTTGAAAGAAATTGACTGCCAGTTGATATTGGTCTGAGTTTCTAATGCTAAGGTTACCTGAGTATCTGCTTCAAAAGCTGGCAGATTTACAGAAGCTAAATCGAAAGCTGCCGCTTCATTGGCTAAAAATGTTTTTTCAAATAAAATTACAGGCGGATTGGTTTGTCCCAGATATGTTTTAGTGATTACTAATTTTACGTGATCAGAAGTAACCGGTTTATTTAATATTCCTTTAAAAAAAACATTTCCCGATACAGGTATTACTTTTGATGTGTTGTTGCTGCTAAAAAAATCGGTGCTTGCTTTATAGGCTGACAACGAATATAAATTAGCATCTTTTAATGCTGCCGGAACTATATAATCTGTCGTAATTAAATTATTATTGATGTCTCTGTCGAACTGTTTTACCTGCGAATAGGTAACAACAGGATCCCAGATAACTGTATCAAAATTTCCATCTTTTACAGCGCTGACCCTAAAATACAAACGCTCTCCTTTTTCAACCGAAATACTATTGTTCTGTTTGGTTTTAGCTTCATAATCTTTTGCGCTAATAGCTTCATCCCACAACAACTGAGTTCCCTTTTGAAAATACAATCGCACACCATCTGCCTTATCTTCTCCAGCATTATTTACATATTCGCTGCGTTCTTTAATACGCTCGGGTGTAGTTTCTTTTTGTAATTGATATTCGTGCGATACAGATACAATTCCTTTTACAGGTGCTTCCCACATACGCACCACATCGTGCAGCGGATTTTGTTTTTCTATTTCTTCTATCGAAAGTGTAGTTGTTCCAGAAATCGTAATGTTTCCACCTCCTGCAACTGGCGAAGGGGTTCCTGAACTGCTATTTTTAAAAGTTGGAACTCCGTCTACTAACCTATTGTAATACACTTGCCCGTTACGAACGTAATCTGTTAGTCCGTCTCCGTTAAAGTCCATAAAATAGGTTTTGGTCTTGCTGGTCGAACGCTGTTCATCGTATCCGATATTGGCATACTTTAAGTTCAGATCGACACCCCAGTTAAATGAATTCGATTTTGAATAGCCGACATCACTAATATTGATCTCTTTCATTTCTCCAAAAGAATTCTTGCCTGTTCCAGCTAAATTTTTTCGATAAAAAACACCATCTTTATTTCTGAATACTTTATCAGGAAGACCATCTCCATCTATATCTTCCATTAAAACTGCCGTATCTGATGTTCCCCATCCATTTCCACCATGCCCTCCAACAGTAAAAGGTTTTAAATTACCAGTCTGCCCAACAAATCCAACTCCTATACGATAGTTGATTCCGATATTTGATCCCTCAGAACTGCTTACTAAAGAGTGATGTCCTGAAAATAAAATATCATTATAAGATGGTATTGCTGTATTTACAAGTTTATCATTTGGCACCTCCCATTTTATTTCTTCACCAAAAGGAATATATTTCCCAGAAGCATCAC
>NZ_MUHF01000027.1 GCF_002217435.1 Flavobacterium reichenbachii | reverse complement strand
TATGCTGCTGGTTATACTTTTTCTTTAAACTCAAAAGATTATATTTCATTGTATTTTTGGGACTCAACCTTACTTACATCTGATCCAAATTTTTATATAATCCTATTTGATATAAGTGATAAAAAAAATATTAACCTTTATTTTTTCAACGAACAAATGTCTTTTACTCCAAATTGTTTTGGCGATTTTAATAATGATGGAACACTCGATTTTGCAAACTGGATTTATAATTCTCCAATAAAGTGTTTGACGTTGGTTGGTGGTAAATTTAAAAATGTGAAAAATAAATTTGTAATTATAAAAGAAGAACCTAATAATACATTTTCCATAAATTGGAAAAAAAGCAATTGGTTTGAGATAAGTAGTTCTGGAGGCATTTAATTTTTTTTTTAATAGTTAAGATAGAACATAAAACTCATCTCTTTATTAAAATTTAGTATAAAGCCAACAAAAGGACAGACTGAGTAGGTACATACTCATTGCATAAGTAACGAATAGAGTATTCTATATTTAATAAAAGTAAATCAAGCTGGTTTTTTAAATACTGAGTTTGTTTATAATATCTTAATCCAAATATAGTCATCTTTTTATAGACACACGTCTACAAGCAGACATTGATAAATTAAAGAAAAAAAAATCCTGAAATCATGATTAAATACTTATTTTTATCCCTACTATTTATTTTTCCGTTTAACTTCCAAGAACATTGGAGATGCCTAGACGAAGGACTTAATGATGTAATTTCAAATCCCATTGATTATAAAAGTTGTAAATACACTGAAATAGATACTAAAGACAATTATAAAATGAAAATCAATAGCAAAGCAACATTAGTACTTGCGAAAAGGGATATTAAAGAGCATCCTTATATTTTATTTGAAAAAAAGAAATATATAATCAATGACAAATTAAGCAGATATCATATAGACTATAACCATAACTATGATTTAATGGAAATGGATTCGTTTAAGAACAAAGAGGGGACTTTTTATTGGTTAAAATTATACACATCAAATGGGTACTATTTAAATTCTAAAATCTTTAATTTAATTGTTCTGTTTTCTAATAATAAACTATACATTCCTTTTAATGAATGGGATTCTGGTCTTGGTGGTGCTACGAGTATTGGTATAAATAAAGGAAAATTATTCATATTAACTAATGATATAGATTCAATACAATACTTTGAGTACAAAAATAAAAAATTTATTTATAATTCGAAAAATTCTATAAAGTGTAGGATTGATTCAACCAAGAGAATATGTGTTCCTGATAGCTATAGATTTTAATTACATGCAGGAGATAATTACAAATGGATCTAGGCATGGACAAGCAAAAATTGTTGCGTTATGAAAAAATCAAAGATCTTCCTAAGTGTTTTTCTAATATTACTTTTCTCTAATTTTATTATATATCAAGATTTAGAAAAATTTAGTTTTGATAAGCTAAAGAGTAAAAAAATAGCATTTAAAGATATTAGTATAGATAATGGTCAGGAAATTTACGACGAAAGAATTTCAGGAATCAAAGAGGCAGAGAGCAACAGCAAGAGAAAATCTAAAATTTATAAAATAAAAATCAGTCAAAAATATCCAATTTATCATGGTTGTTATGATTCTATTCCAAATAACAAACATGAAAACAATGGTGAATATTTACAATTTTATGATACAAAAATTAACATCAACTCTCTTTTAAAAAATAACTCAAATAAAAAAATATATTCAGATGAAAATTATGTCTCATTTACGGGAGGGATAGATTTTTTTAAGTTTAAAGGAAACGATTTTATTTTATTATCTGCTAGAGATAGACGTTTTTTTAGAAATTTAGAACGGAATTATTGGATATTATTAAATGTTGAAAACAAAAATATTTTACAATCTTTTTGTTTTATAGACGGTTATACATTAGGTAATAATTGTTTTGGAGATTTTAATAGTGATGGTTTACTAGACTATTTGAATTGGGATTTTCGTAATGATAAAATTTCTATTTACTCTTTAAGCGATAATAAGTTTAAGGTAGATAAAAATCATTTTATTAAAGTGAAACAATCAAAAGAACAAGAAAAAATAACACAGGAACAAGATATTATATTCATTTATGATTTATTGGATAAAAAAAATTCAAAATGGTTCTATAAACTCTGAAAAAATATTGTAGTAGTTGTCGGATTTTACATTTAGAGATTTAAGAGTGTAAATAGAGATACAAGTTTCAAAATGTGACTTTAGAAATATATGCTTTATAAAAACCAAAGGGATATTTTTACAAAGAATGGTTTAAATCTATGTAAAATAAGTGTTGCAAAAATTTCTATACTTTATCAGAAACACCCCAAAACAAAAAACTTTCCATTTTTTTTCAATTTCACAAATCCAAAACATAAAACTTATCGTACATGCAGAAAAACGGTATTTAGTGATGCGTGAAATTCAGATGGAGTAGTTTTTGGAGCATATTGAGTTTTCCCTTTCTATTTATCGTTTTTTCTTCTAGAATCAAAGTCCGATCTTTCCTTCTGCCCAATAAGCTTGTGTGTGAATGTTTTTGTTTGAAATTCCTTTTTCTTTCAAAACTTTTCTAAACGCCTGAATCGATTTGGCATTTCCCATCAGATAAAAACAGCCTTCTTTCCATAAATTCCAGATTTCCGGATCTAAGTTTTGGAATGCTTTTATAGCAAATTCTGCCTTATTTACTGATTTTGCAACGACGTCAACCATCAATCCTAATTTTTCAGGAACTGCTGCGTTAATGGAATCTAATTCTAAAATGCCCAAATAATCTTTTCCACTTCGATTGATTTCTTCTTTCATGCTTTTGAAAACACTAATACAGGTTTCATCTCCAAAAAAGAAATGATATTTTGCTTCTGTATCGTAAACTTTAAAACCTCTGGGCAGACCAACGCTAATCTGGTCGCCTGGCTTTAAGTTTTTAATGCGTTCGCTTCCCGGACCATTATTATGAATATGAAAAATGACTTGAAATGTTCCGTTTTTGCTGTCCCACTTGCTTGGAGTATAATTGCGATAATTGGTTTCGTCAATTCTGATGACTAGCGCCTGCCCTATCTTAAAATTAACATTAGGAAAAAGACCTTTAAATGTAATTGTTTTTATGTTTGAACCTGGCATTTCTACAGACGCAACGGTTACTTTACAGATTTTACTGCTAAACGCTGTTTCCAAAAAATCGCCAATAATTTTCGGCATTGAATTCATGATTTTTAGATTTTAAATTTCAATTCAAAATTGAAAATAAAACCATAAAAAAGCATTGCATTTTAAAGGGTGATAATTGGACTATCCGCGGAATTTTCTGCGAAATTCTAGCGGTGTTTCTTTTGTGATTTTTTTAAACAGACGCGAAAAATACGCATGATCCTGAAAACCAAGCGCAAAAGCAATTTCTTTTACTTCGCGTTCTGTGTAATAAAGCAACCGCTGTGCTTCGATTACCATTGTGTTTTGAAGCCAGTATGTAACCGATTTACCTGATGAAACTTTTACACAATCGTTTAGGTGCGAAGTCGTTATGTTTAACTGTTTTGCAAAATAAGACGGACTTTCTAAAAATGAATGCTCCAGCAGGAGTTTTTTAAAGTTGGAATAAATCAACGTCGATTGATTTTTAAACACTATCTCAGAATGCTGTGATTTCGAAAATATATTAGAAAAACTATAAACCAAAGCATTAAAAAGTCCATTTATAATTTGGTTTTTATTCGGATTCGAACCTTTAAAGAAACGATACAATAAAGAAATAGTATCAAAAAGTTCTTCTTCCTGTGCCGGATCAATTTTATTTAACTGCTCTGAAATTTTTAGGTTCTGAAAAATTTCCAAACAGCTGTTCGGAATCAGAAATGGAGCAACACCAATATAATAACCTTCTGCATCTGCCGAAATATCCTGACCGTAATGAACCTGAAATGGCTTGACAATCAAAAGATTTCGGGCATTTAACTCTACATCGGTCATATCGCATTTTATAACGGCATGTCCTTTTGTAACTACAAAAAATATAAAAAAATCATCGCGGTGTGCTTCGAGTTTATTCGATAATTCTGCTGTATCTTTAACGGAATGATGGGCAATAAAAATACCGCCTAACGCTTCCGGACTTTGATTGTATATGGGTATTTCTTTCAAATGCTTTTATAATGAGATTACTTTTCTTCACTCTTTAACTGCAAAGCCCGCTGCAAAAAACTCTGATGCGAAATTTTGTTTTCGGCTTCTTCAATGGCTCTCAACAAATTGTTTTGATTGTCTGTAATTTGAGTGAGAGCAGTTTTCATGACTTCCCAAACGGGTTTCATTTGTTCTATTAATTCCCGGCCTTTTGATGTCAGTTGAATGAGTCTTTTACGTTCGTCGATTTTATCTTTTTTAGAACGAATCAGTTTTTGTTTTTCCAGTTCTTTGAGCAGACTTATCGTTGACGGATGTGTATAGCCAATTTCATTAGCGATTTCAACAACGCTCAAAGTTTCTTTATAATAAAGGGTATAAATTACAGGAAACCATTTGGGTTCAAAATCAATTCCGTAAGATTTATAAACTAAGGCGCCGTCTTTCCGCAATTGTTCGCTCAAACGCTGTAATCGCGTCGAAATGGCTAAAATTCCTGATTCGTCTATAATATTCATCTTTATTTTTTTAAGCTTAAATGACAGAAAACATTATCCGGAGTCATTAAAGGAAAGTCTTTTGGCAGCGATTCTTTTTCTACTCGAACAAAATGGTTTTTCTCATAAAAACGCAATGCGGCTTCTAATATAGAAACGGTTCCCAAATATAAATCATTGATTCCGTTTTTGCTGCAAAATTCGATTAAAGTCTCTAACAACTGCTGTGCGATCGAAAACTCTTTTCCTCGAAATTCTTTCTTTACAAACATTTTTCTTATTGCTGCAGAATGTTCATCAAACTTAACCAAAGCAATTGTTCCAACCAATTCATCATTGACAAATGCGCCCCAAAAACCACCGCCTCCGGCATAATAAAAGTTCTGAATATTGAACAAATCCGGCTGATCTTTTAAAGTAATGGGAACATTAAATTCCTTTTGCTGAATGTTGATGATTAAAGCTGCAATAGCATTTTCGTATTTGTTTTCTATGGGAAGAATTACTGGTTTCATCTGTTTCTAAATTTTATTAAACAAAACTACGTAGTTAAATACATAAATAAAAATATTTATTGATTTTTTTATTTATTAAATAGTTAAATTCAAAATATAAACACTAAAAATCAAACAGTTAAAAAACTATTATATATCAAAAGAGCCTGCAATCTGCAAGCCCTTTTTTGAGTCTGAATTTTAGGAATAATTAACTCAAAACCATTCCTCCATCCATAATAATATCGGCACCTGTAATAAATACCGCAGCATCACTGCTTAAATACGAAACCATTTTTGCAACGTCTTCTGCCCTTCCCATTTGTTTCAGCGGGATTTTATCGACAACAACATCCATAATTGTTTTTACAGTCGCTTCGTCCAGACCTACTTTTTTCATGACTTCGGTTTCTGTCGGTCCCGGACTAACGGAATTGACTCTGATTTTTCTTGGCGCCAATTCTAAAGCCGCCGATTTCATAACCGAATTCAAAGCTGTTTTACTCGAAGAATATACTGATGATCCAGGCCCCGGCATACTTGCGGTATTGGAAGAAAGAAAAACCACTGAAGCTCCGTCTTTTAAAATCGGAATAAATTTGCTTAAGGTAAAATACGCTCCTTTTAAATTGACATTCATAATGCTGTCGAATAATTCTTCAGAGGTTTCTGCGATTGTTCCTAAACCTGCAATTCCGGCATTTATAAAAAGAATATCTACTTTACCAAAATCAGCTTTTACTTTTAAAGCTAAATTTTCAATAGCATCAACCTTCGACTGATCGGCCACAATTGCTGTAACATTGAGTTCTAAAGCTGCTTTTTCTATTGCATCTTTTCTTCTTCCGGTAATAATTACTGTTGCTCCTTGTTCTTTTAACTGCTTTGCTGCCGCGTATCCTATTCCGCTGTTTCCGCCGGTTATTACGGCAACTTTATCTTTTAAATTTTCCATTTTTTTAATCTTTAAAAATTATTTGACAAATTTAAAACCAAAATGGTATAACTTTGTAACCAGTATCACGGAGTATACCAAACTAATAATTACGAAGATGGAAAGAAATCAAAAAGAAGAAGTACAAGCCTTACAGGATACACTGCATGTTTTGGGAGGAAAATGGAAATTACCCATTATCAATTCGATTTGTAACGGAAATCATCGCTTTAGGGAAATCGAGCGCAGTATTCCGGGTATTACGACGCGCATGCTTTCGAGAGAACTCAAAGACATGGAAATGAATATGCTCATTAAAAGAACAGAAGACAGAGATGCTGCTATTCAGGTAAAATATGAATCTACGCCGTACTGCAAATCATTTGGACCTGTAATCGAGGAAATGATCAAATGGGGAAAATCACATCGAGAAGAAATTATCAGAAAGGTTTAGCTTAAATATAGCGTAGTCGTTCTTCTTCTAAATCAAGATACTGCAGCTGTTTGCGTATAATTTCCTCATTTAGTGTTCTTTCGTCTTTATTTAATTGGATGAGCCAAACTCTCTGCTCGCTTAAAATTTCAAGATAAACAACCTTACATTCTTCAGCCATAACCACATCATTTACCATTTGTTTGTTGTCTTCCCATTTGCGTTCTAACTGCTGTAATGCTGTATGTTCTGCCAGTAATTCACTGTAATTGGTGTGCAGATGCGACAAGGCTTTTTCTGCCAATTGTCTTCTGATATCAAGTTCTACTTCTTCCTCCGGAATCTGCTGATCGGGATCGGACATATTTATCTTCTTAATTAAATACGGCAGCGTTATTCCCTGAATTAATAATGTGAGCAGAATAACTACAAATGTGATAAAGAGAATTAGATTTCGTTCCGGAAAAGGTTCGCCATTCTTAAGATAGAGCGGAATTGATAAAGCTGCCGCAAGCGAAACCACTCCACGCATACCCGACCATCCTATTAATAACGGAATTTTGTATCCCGGATTTCTGGAATCAGCAACTTTAATAAAATTACGTGCGATAAGTGTCACGATTACTGCTCCGTAGGCTGCAATAATTCGCGCCAGTATCAATACAATTGTAATGATTACGCCATAACCAATTGCAGACGGAATACTCACACCGCCAAGGCCTTCTGTTATTTCAGGCAGATCCAGTCCGATGAGCAAAAATACGATTCCGTTAAGGACAAAAGATAAACTTTCCCAGACATTTAAACTTCGAATACGGGAGCGGCTGTCGAGAAAATGATGTCTGTAATACGACAAAAACAAACCGCCGCTTACTACCGATAAAACACCGGAACTGTGTACTTCTTCTGCTACAATATACATAATGTACGGTGCAACAAGCGTTAAAACAATATCTATGTTGGAGTCTGTAGGCAGGTATTTATGGGCTTTCATAAAAATAAAAGCAATTAACAAACCAATGCCGACACCGCCAATTACCATCCATCCAAAACTTAATGCGGCTTCATACCACATAAACTGGCCTGTGGCAACAGCAATCATTGCAAAACGGAAAATAATTAGAGAAGAAGCATCGTTGAGCAGGCTTTCGCCTTCTAAAATTGAAGAAAGTCTTTTAGGAACTTTCACAAATTTTAATATGGCTCCAGCACTTACTGCGTCTGGAGGCGAGACGATTCCGCCCAATAAAAATCCTAATGCCAGCGAAAATCCGGGAATAAAATAATTGGCTGCAAATGCGACAGACAATGCCGTAAGAAACACCACGACAAAGGCAAAACTACTGATAATACGGCGCCAGCGCCAAAGTTCTTTCCATGAGATTGACCATGAAGCCTCATATAATAATGGAGGCAGAAATATAATAAAAAGCAATTCGGGTTCGATATGAAGAATCGGAATTCCCGGAATAAAACTGATGCCTAATCCGGCCAAAACCAATAATACAGGATAGGCTACTTTTATTTTTTTTGCCAGCATTATTAAAAATAATATGACGACTATAAGACTTAAATAAAAAGGAAAATTATCAATCATTGGTTTTGGTTGGTTTCTTAATTCATTTGTAAAGATATAAAAATAGAAAAAATCGCTTTCTTGTGTGTTATAATGAAATATTAAAACTTACTCACCGCATCTATAAAGTACGGCGAATCATTCCATCGTATTTTTCTATAACTGAAATTTGTTTTAAGCGAATCGGGAAGACAATTCCAAATGGCCTGATTCATTTTTTCTAATAATAATTTTTTAGAAAAAGTATCAGAAACCACAAAACTGATTTCGCGTACTGGTTTGGGATCTTTAAAAGGTTTAAAAAGTTCTGTTTCTTTTTCATTTATAATAGAAAGCTGGGGAATAATGGCAAATCCCAATTCGGCACGCACCAGATTTTTTAAGGTTTCTATTGAACTTATATCATAACTAAACTGCTCTTTTATTTTTCCGGGCGTTTTCAAACCGCAGATGTCCAGTAATTGTGCATTATAACAATATTCATGATGCAGAAGCAGTAACATGGGTTTATCGCCAGACTGGAGTTCGTAAAAATTTTCCTTTGCCATTGGATGTTCTGCATTTAGATAAGCAACGAAAGGTTCCTGAAAAATGGGATGTTCGATTAGATTTTTATTTCCCGTTGGAGTGGCCATTATCGCAACGTCAATCGCTCCGGTCTCTACATCGTGCATCAATTGGCCTGTATTGGCTTCTTTTATAATGAAATGCATCTTTGGTGTAATCTCTTTCATGGTTTTAATAAAAAGCGGAATCAGATATGGTGATAAAGTAGAAATCACCCCTATTTTTAATTCTCCAGAAAGCGCGTTCTTTTCATTGACCACAAAATCACGAATTTCGTTGGTTTCCCGCAGGATCTTTTTTGCACGGTTTATAATTTCTTTTCCGAGTTCGGTTGGGGTTAAAGGCACTTTCGTTCGATCAAAAATTTTAATTCCGATTTCTTCTTCAAGATTTTTTAGCTGAATTGTCAATCCCGGCTGCGAAACCATGCAAACCTCGGCAGCTTTTGCAAAATGGCGCTCTTCGTCTAATGCTACTATATATTTTAATTGCTGAATGGTCATGATTATAAATTTAATTTATAAAGGTACAAAATTATTAATTTGATTTATAAAAACATCTGCCATAAATTTGTCTCATCAAATCAGAACAACGATTTAGAAAACAACAAATCAATTCATTATAAAATTAAAAATTATGAAATTTACAAGAACAGCAAGCGCAAATTGGAAAGGTACAGGAATGGAAGGAAACGGAACAATCAGTACACAGAGCACTACATTAAATAATGCACAATTATCTTTTAAAACTCGTTTTGCAGAAGGTGTTGGAACAAATCCAGAAGAATTAATCGGAGCTGCACACTCAGGATGTTTTACTATGCAGTTGAGCTTTTTATTATCTGAAGCAGGTTTTGTGCCGGAAGATTTGAATACAAAAGCAAAAGTAACTTTTGAAGACGGCACTATTACTTTGATCCAATTAGAGTTGGAAGGAAAAGTTCCGGGAATAACTCCAGAACAATTTCAGGAATTGGCACAAAAAGCAAAAGAAATCTGTCCTATTTCTAAATTATTAAACACAGAAATCACTTTATCAATTGTATTAAACTAAATATCAATTACAATCAAACTATTAAATTATTTCAATTATCAAATTTTCTAATTATAAAATAAATTACTTATGAAAACAATCGCATTAAAAGAACAATTGAATCGCTATTTCATGTTCGCCGTATTATTATTTTCTTTCTTATTTTCAACAGCAACTGCAACTGCTCAAACTGCTCCATTTGTAAAAAATGTGGTTTTAGTACACGGCGCTTTTGCAGACGGATCGGGTTACAGAGGATTGTATGATATTTTAACTAAAAAAGGGTATAATGTAACGGTTGTTCAGAATCCGCTTTCTTCTCTTGCAGATGATGTAAGAGTAACCAACTTAGCTCTAGACAAACAAGACGGACCAACTATTTTGGTAGGACATTCTTGGGGAGGAACTGTAATTACAGAAGCTGGAAATCACCCAAAAGTTGCTGCTTTGGTTTATATCGCTGCACTACAGCCTGATAACGGAGAAAACTCTGTACAATGGCTGCAAACTGCGCCTCCAGCTCCGGAAAATGGTGTTTTAACTCCAGACGATAAAGGAATTGTGTATTACGATAAAGCTAAATTTCACGCAGGATTTGCAGGTGATCTTCCAAAAGAACAAACCGATTTTATGTTTGCTTCTCAAGGTGCATTTGTTGCTCAGGGTTTTGGAACACCAATTACAAAAGCAGCCTGGAGAGATAAACCATCGTACGGAATTGTTGCTACAGAAGATAAAAGTATTGAACCAAGTATAGAACGCGCAATGTACAAACGTTCAAATACAAAAATCACTGAAATAAAAGGAAGCCACGTGGTATTTATTTCACAGCCAAAAGCGGTTGCTGCAGTAATTATTAAAGCATCTCAAGATGTTGCTAAAAAATAATTTTATATAAAAGGTTAATTCAAACTCCGGCAATTGTCGGAGTTTTTTTATTTATGCTGGCAAAGTATTCGTGCAGCATCTTTTGCTATTCGTACCGTATCGGCATTTTTTGTCACTTTACTTCTTATAATTGCACCTTCAAAAAGAATCATAATCTGAATAACCCTTTCTTTTGCATTTGGCAGGTTTGCATCTTTGATTACTGTTTCAAGAAGATTTTGCAATCCTGCAGTATAATTATCGCAGCTTGTCTCGATATCGCTGGCTTTATTTACATATTCTGTTTTGGCATTCATAACAAAACATCCATTTGAATATCCTGCTTCTACCCTTTCTATCAAAAAATCAAAAATACGCAGCACTTTCTCAATCGGTTTTTTCTCCTGATTGATGTAATTGGTAATTAATTCGCGCATAAAAATTTTATAATATTCTATTGTGGCAAGAATCAATCCTTCTTTAGAACCAAAATGTTTGTATAAGGTTCTTTTAGAAATTCCGGTTCCTTCCATAACCGTATCCACACCTGTGGCATGAAATCCGTTTTTGTAAAATGTATCAAATGCATATTTAACCATTTCCTCCCGTTTTAGTGACTTTGCAGAGGTTTCAGATTTTTTTACCATTTTTTTATTGATTTTGTTTTGCAAATGTAAACAGAACTGTATACATTTGCAAGTGTAAACAGATTAGTTTACATTTAAAATTGAATTTAAAGCATTCAAAATAAATAATTTAAAAGATAAAATAATGAAAACAAACAACGAATTAGGTACTGCGGTGGTGACTGGAGCATCATCTGGATTAGGAAAAGTATTTGCTCAAAGATTAGCAGCACGAGGCTACAATTTGAAACTTGTAGCGCGCCGCGAAGAAAAATTAAATGAACTTGCTGTCGAGCTTCGTTCAAAATACGGCGTAACGGTAACCAATCTTGTAGCTGATCTAAGTGCTCCGGCAGATTTAGAAAAAGTTGCGGCAGCTCTTCAAAATGACACCACCATTACTTTCCTTATTAATAATGCTGGAACTTCTACTCTTGCACCTGTAACTCAAACGTCGATTGCAAAACAAAAAGAAATGGTAGACGTAAATATTACTGCTTTGATGTTGTTGTCAAATGCTGTTTTGCCGGGACTTATAAAACGTAATGAGGGAACTTTAATTAATATTGGATCTGTTTTAGGTGCTTATACTTTGCCTGTCAGCAGTATTTACAGTGGTACAAAAGGTTTTGTTGTGCAATATACACGCGGTCTGCAGGAAGAAGTAAAAGGAACTAATGTAAAAGTACAACTGGTAAATCCGTCTATTACGGCTACTGAAATCTGGGAGGTTGGCGGTGTGCCTTTATCGGCTCTTGATCAGGCTGCTATTATGACTACAGAAGATTGTGTTGATGCTGCCCTTGCAGGATTAGATGCGGGAGAATTGGCTACTTTTCCATCTGTTCACAATCAGGAATTGATCGATACTTATGAAGAGGCAAGAACCAAACTTTTTACAGGTTCTCAGACTGGAAAACCTGCTGAACGTTATCTACAAAACTAATATTCTATTTTTCTATATTTTTTAAACCAGAAGTTTCACGCTTCTGGTTTTTTAATCATTTACTTTTTCGGATTTCTGTTTTATTGATATAAATAGGGAACTCTAATAAAAAAAGTTTTAAATCAGAGCAATATTCATTACTCCAACTTTAAAACTGAAGTCTTCATATCGTGATACAAAAGAATATTCCAATTTTCTTCTTTTGCTTTCTGCTCCCAGATTTGTCTTAGTTCTTTAGCTTTTTTTCCGTCAAAATCGGTTTTGTAAGCAATGTGAAATTTAAGATAAGAACGCTGTGGTAAATTATCTGCTCCGTAAAAAGTAGTTTCACCGTTTTCTCTGATCCAAAATACTTGATGAAACGGCGTATGACCGCTTGTAACTTCAAAAGAAATGGCTGGAGAAATCTCTCCGTGGTCTTCTTCCATCCAATGAATATTGGGTAATTTTTGGAGTCGCTCTAAAGTATTAAAATCAAAAGAAGGATTTCCCTGCTGCGTCAAAGCATAATCAAATTCTCTTTTTTGAACGTAAATTGCTGCATTGGGAAAAGTTTGTTCCAGATCGGTATCATTCAAAAACAAACCTTCAATATGATCTTTATGCAAGTGTGACAAAAGAACTTTTGTAATCTGGCTGGTTTGTATATTTTCTTGGTTTAATAATTGTTCGACAACTAATTTCCCCTCATTTTTCCAGCCGTTTCCTCCATCCAGCAAAATGTAATCGTCGTTGGTTACAACCAAAAAAGGCTGAATCGCCATTCTTAAACCTTCTACATTATCTGCTTCATTGAGCAAAACAAATTCCTTGTTTTTGTTGACTAAAAAATCGCCTTCTTTTAATGCAATAATCCTCATTTTTTTGTTTTTAAATCTAAATCTATACGCTGTAAAGACTTTTTTTAATTTGTTTTAAAGATACAGAACTATAAAAAAAATCCCAACTCTCATTGGGATTTTATCATATTAAATACTGTATGCTTAAAACTTTATGGCAATTTTTCCGATTGTTTTTCCAGATTCAAGCTGTTCGTGTGCTTTTTTGAAATTGGATGCAGAGAGTCCGATCAGGGTTTCATTCAGTGTAGTTTTCAACGTTCCATCATCTAACAAATCTGCTACTTTATTTAAGATATTATGTTGTTCCTGAATATCTTCGGTTTCGTACATAGAACGGGTGTACATTAATTCCCAAGAAAAGGAAACACTTTTACTTTTTAATTTATTGAGTACAACTGGCTCAGCGCTTCCTGTAATTGATGCTATATGTCCTTGAGGTTTAATTAACTCGACCATTCTGTCCCAATATGTATTCGTATCCACAAAATCTACAATAAAATCTACATATTCAAAACCACTTTGTCTTACGTTTTCAACTAAGTTTTTATGATCTACCACAAAATCAGCACCTTGTTCTTTGCACCATTCAGCAGTTTCTGGTCTCGACGCCGTTGCAATTACTTTTAAGCCCGCAATTTTTTTAGCCAGCTGAATGGCAATTGAACCTACTCCGCCGGCACCGCCAATAATCAAAATAGATTTTCCTTTGTCTTTCTCCGGACTTATTCTAATGCGGTCGAACAAAATTTCCCAAGCGGTCAAAGCGGTTAACGGTATTGCAGCCGATTCTTCTATACTTAATGATTTTGGTTTTCGGCCGGCAATTCGCTCGTCTACAATCTGATATTCGGCATTGCTTCCTTGTTTGGTAATATCTCCTGCGTAATACACTTCGTCCCCGATTTTAAATAGGTTTACATTTTCTCCCACAGCTTCTACAATTCCTACCGCGTCCCAGCCAATAATTTTTGGTGTTTCCAGAACAGTATCTTTGGCACTGCTCTGTCTTATTTTAAAATCTACCGGATTTACAGATACTGCACTTATTTTTACCAGTAAATCTTTTGATCCTGGTGTTGGTTTTGAAGTTTCAAATTCTATAAAACTCTCTTTTTCCCCTATTGGTAATGATGTTTTAAATCCTATTGCTTTCATTTTTATAACTTTTAAGTTTAAAATTCTAACACAAAGATACACGGGTTAAAAATCTAAAAACTGGTATAACTTCATCGTATATTTGTACATATTTGACAGAATTGAGATGTTAGAAGAAAGATGTTAGAAGGAAGATATTAGAGGAAAGATGTTAGAGGAAAGATATTAGAGAAAAGATGTTAGAGGAAAGATGTTGGAGGAAAGATATTAGAGGAAAGATGTTAGAGGAAAGATATTAGAGGAAAGATATTAGAGAAAAGATGTTAGAGGAAAGATATTAGAGAAAAGACTAATGACTAATAACTAATGACTAATAACTAAAAACTAAATTATGATTATTAGAAAAGCATTACTGAAAGATTCTAAAACTATTGCGGTACTTTTACTTACTGCGATGGAAGAAATTGTGTATTCTTTTATTGGAACAAAAAACTATGAGCTTGCTTTAGAACTTTTACTATTTTTTGTTGAACGAGAAAACAATCAATATTCTTATCAAAATTGTTTTGTTACCGAAGAAAATGGAAAAATTATCGGAGCGGTTAATATTTACGACGGAGCAAGATTTCATGAACTGCGCGAGCCAGTTATTCGTTATGTACAAAATAAATTTAATCCGGACTTTAATCCGGAAGACGAAACAGAAAACGGTGAATTTTATATTGATTCTATTGGCGTGGATAGTGGACATCAGGGAAAAGGAATTGGTTCACAAATCCTGCAGTTTTTGATTGATGATTATGTTATTAAAAACAATAAGGTTTTAGGTTTATTGGTTGAAGAAGGAAATCCGAATGCTAAGAAACTATATTTAAAATTGGGCTTTAAATCGGTCGGACCTAAAAAACTAGCCGGAAAAAATCTGGAACATTTACAGCTAAAGCCCTGATTGTTAAATTTTACAACCTCAAAAAAGAAACCAAAGAAAAGTGTTATGTTTGCAAAAAAAATAATACCACTATATATAAGGACGTAAAAAATCCTTATTTTTTAAAAATTGTCTTTGAAATTTACTTTAAAAAATACCTTTGCGGGCCGTTACTTCTTTTTCTTAGGAATTGTTTTTATCATTCTTACTTTATTTGCTGCTTATCTCTTAAGCGATTTAATTACTCAGGTTTCAGAAAAAACTAATGCCGAAACTACGCAGCGTGGTTTCTTAAAAAGGCATGAAATTATAGCCGCAGAATTTTCGCGTTTACTGCAGACACCCAAAGAAGTCGACAGGATTATTAAATTCAGTAATTCTAAAAATTTATCAGAACATTTAAAAGTTCTGGGAACTATACATAATAATGACAGCCTGGTTAAGAACAGCTGGTTTCAGATTAATGATAATAAAATTGAATTTGCAGCTTCAAAAGATCCTAAAAAATTAGAAACGTCAATTCGGGATTTTATTCTTAAAAATGGTGATCAAAAAGAATTTAGTACGATCGTTAATAATAAGGAAGAATTTTTCTGGCGTATTTATTCTAAGTCAAATTCGGCAGACGGCAGCGTTGTTCGTTACGGTTATGATATAGATTTAAAATCATTGCAGTCTTTTTTTTCGACTATAGATCAAAACACGCCAAATTACGCTTTTGTATTTGACCAAAAAGGCACCGTTTTGTATCATCCCGAAGTTAATCTTTTGCAGCAAAATATTTTTAAAATCACAAATATTACTCCTGCCGATACCTCTTTTGCAGAAAAAGAAAGTTTCAATAAAAAAACAGCACTTTCAGAATATCTCAAATTAGATATTGTGAGGTATACAAAACGTCTTGATGTAAAAGGAACAAGCTGGTATGTGTGCGTCAACTTTCCAAAAGAAATTTCTAATGAAGATGTAAATGCAGTAAAAAAATACGCATCCTTAATTTATTTCCTGACAACGGCAATTCTGATTGTGTTCTTTTATTTCTTTACGCTTTTTAGACGAAAAAGCTTTCGCGAAAAAGAAATTCTGGCAGAAGATAAGAATAAGCTTCTGGTAGAAAACGAAAAAGTGAATAAAGAAAAAGCGTTAATCCTGTTACAGCAATTAAAAGAACAGATTAATCCGCATTTTTTATTCAATTCGCTCAATTCGCTGTATATGCTTATTGAGAGTGATACAGCCGTAGCCCGTAAGTTTACTTTGAACCTTTCTAAAATCTACAGATATCTTATAAATCCACCGGATCACAATATAGTTACGCTTCAGGAGGAAATGCTTTTTATAGAAAAATACATCTTTTTACAGCAGACAAGATTTACAGCAGAGTTTGTTTTTACCATTAATATGGAAGATGAAAATTTGTTGTCAAAAAAGGTTCCATATCTGGCATTTCAGATTTTGGTAGAGAACGCGATTAAACACAATATTGCCTCAGAAGACTCTCCGTTGCATATTACAATCGATATTAAAGAGAATGAAGTTATTATAAGGAATAATTTACAAGAAAAATCAAACCCTCAAAAAGGATCTAAATTTGGACATAAATACCTAAAAAGTATTTATAAATATTACTCGAAAACAGAATTTAAGGCTTATAAAAATGACGGATATTTCATCTGTATTTTACCACTTATAGCCTAAAAAAAACATTCACTCCCAAAAAAAAGCCACTCACTCCTTTTTGTTTTTTTTAACGTTTCGGATACAATATTTTTAACCCCATAATTAACCTAAACTTAACTTTCAATGAGGGAAAAGGCATTGTTGAGAAACCTAAAAAATATCATTTTATTAGTTATGATATTAAGTACTGCTACCGTAGTTTCTCAAAAAAAGAATAAAAAAAATAAAGAAGACAAAACCGAACAAGTTAAAGACACCACTAAAACTTTTAAGGGAAAAAAATATAGTGACCTTATAAAAAAGGGTACGATAAAAAAAGGACTGTTCAATATTATTCAGGTTAAAACAGATGTTTATTTTGAAATTCAGGATAGTTTATTTAAAAGAGAATTTCTGGTTGTAAATAAATTATCTCAGGTTCCCTACGAGATTAACGACCGTGGTTTAAACAAAGGGATGAATTACGAAAACAAAATCATTTCCTTTTATAAAGATACAATTGCTAAAAAAGTCTGGGTAAAAACATATCAGCCTAAAGTTTCTTCTCCTAAAAAAGATGCTATCACAGCTTCTGTTAATGACAATTTCTCTGAATCGATTATCGAAGTTTTTGATATTGAAACCAAGAACAACGATTCGACTTCGATTGTTATTAAAGTAAACAAGATTTTTGACGGAAAACAAAAAAGTTTTAATGATGTTTTCAATAACATTGGCTTAAGCGGTTCTGCAAAATCTGACTTATCTTATATCGAAGGATTAAAATCTTTCCCTAAAAACATTGTTGTAAAATCACAGCTTACAACTTCTTTCAGCGATGGAGGTCCAACAGTACCGATTACGCTGGGAGTAACAACTAATATTATTTTATTGGATAAAACTCCAATGAAACCTCGTTTTTCTGACAAAAGAATTGGTTACTTTACTGAAGAGCATTGGTACTTTGCCGATGAACAGCAGGCAATGCTTGAAAAAGAATTGATCACGCGCTGGCGTTTAGAACCTAAAAAAGAAGATGAAGAACGTTATTTGAAAGGTGAATTAGTAGAGCCGAAAAAACCAATCGTTTATTACATCGATCCCTCGACTCCAAAACAATGGAGAAAGTATATTATCGACGGAGTTCACGATTGGCAGGCGGCGTTTGAGAAAGCAGGATTCAAAAATGCTATTATCGCAAAAGAACCTACTGAACAAGATTTAGATTTTGACATTGATGACGTACGTTATTCTGTTATTACGTATGCAGCATCGCCAAAATCAAACGCGATGGGGCCATCTGTTGTTGACCCAAGAAGCGGTGAGATTATTGAATCTGATATTATCTGGTGGCACAATGTAATGACTTCGCTGCAAAGCTGGATGCGCATACAAACTGGTGCTATAGACCCAAAAGCAAGAGGTAACAAATTCAGCGACGAACATATGGGAGAGGCAATTCGTTTTGTGTCTTCCCATGAAGTGGGTCATACTTTTGGTTTAAAACATAATATGGGTGCTTCTTTTGCTTACTCTGTAGAATCATTGCGTTCTAAAGAATTTACAGCAAAAATGGGCGGCACTGCTCCTTCTATTATGGATTATGCCCGTTATAATTACATCGCACAGCCAGAAGATCATGTTGAAGCTATTACACCAAAAATTGGTGAATACGATAAATATGCAATCGACTGGGGTTACAGATGGTATGCTGATGAAACAGAAGAACGTAACGCATTGAAGGCTTTGATCACAAAACATCAAAATGATCCAATTTATTTTTATGGGGAACAACAGTCTATGGAGGCTTTAGATCCGCGTTCGCAGTCTGAAGATTTAGGAGATGATGCTATGAAAGCCAGCGAATACGGTCTTAAAAACTTAAAAAGAGTTGTAAACAACATGCTCGAATGGACATACGATAAAGATGCGTCTTATTATGAAACTGGTAAACTTTATATTGGTGCAATTGGACAATGGAATTTATACAACTATCACGTATTAGCCAATTTGGGTGGAGTTTATTTAAACGCAACTGTTCATGGCGATAATAAACCGAGTTATGTTGCTGTTCCGGCTTCGATTCAGAAAAGAGCGGTTTCTTATTTATTAAAAAACACACTTACGATTCCGGATTGGTTGTTTTTTAATTCGATTCTGGATAAAACAAACCCTTTAAAAGATTCTCCTGTTGGTCCTTTTGAGTATACACCTTATACATTGGCAAGAGAATTACAATACGGTGTTTTGTACAGTATGCTGGGCGACGATCGTTTGCTGCGCATTACAGAAAACGAATTGTATCAGCGTAATGATGCTAAAGAAACTGTTTTTACGGTAACACAATTATTTAAAACACTTCGTCAGAGCATTTTTGCTTCGACAATCCAGAATAAGTCACTTACTATTTTGGAGCGTATGACACAGAAAAACTATGTGGATGTTTTGATCGTATCTACCAACAAATTGTTTGAAAAAACAGATCCGAAAAATAGCATTTTGATGAATGAAAATTTAAACATGCCTCATTTATGTGATTTAGATGATTCTAAAATGGCACGAAATATTAATCAGTCTTTTCTAAAAAGAGTTACAGAGGTTACTTCTGATAAAAAAGGAGAATTAAACCAAATATTGATTCTGTTAAAATCGAAAAGAAACATTGGAAATCAAGAAACCAAAAACCATTATTTTGACTTGATCCAGCGTATCCAAAAAGCATTGAATAACACAACCCTTTAAATAAATAAATAACCCAAAACATGAAAAAAATTTTACATGCCTTACTGCTTTTCCTGGCCATCGCAGGATATTCGCAGGAAACCCGAACGATTACGGGAATTATTCTGGACGAAAATGACAAATCTCCAATTCCTGGAGCTTCGATTTTTGTCGAAAACAATTCCATTTCCAGCAAAACATCTATGGCTGGTATCATTCAGAGTGAAAGTATTGGAACTACTACCGATTTTGATGGTAAATTTCAATTAAGAATTTCAAAAAACATTACTTCCCTTAGAGTTACTTTTATGGGATACAAGTCATACACTCTTGAGCTGGATGCTCAAAAAAACTACACGATTAACTTAAAATCTGAAACAGCAAAACTTGCTGAAGTTGTAGTAACAGGTTACCAAAAAATTGAGAAAAGAAAACTTACTGCTGCGGTTACAAAAATTGACATGGCGGCAATCCAACAGACAGGGGTTTCAAGTATTGACCAATTATTGGTAGGACAAATTGCCGGAGTTGCTGTAAGTACTCCGTCTGGAGCACCTGGAGCACCTGCAAAAATCAGAATCAGGGGTACAGCTTCTCTTAATGGTTCACAAGATCCTTTATGGGTACTTGATGGTTTGCCATTAGAAGGAAATGACGTTCCAAAAAACTTTGATAAGGATAATATCGATGTATTGAACAATTACTCTATCTCTGGTTTAAATCCAGACGATATTAAAGATATTACTATTTTAAAAGATGCTGCTGCAACTGCTATTTATGGTGCACGTGCTGCAAATGGTGTTATCGTGGTTACTACTAAAAAAGGTAGAGCTGGTAAAATGGTGGTAAGTTTCAATACGAATACCTTTATTACGCAAAGACCGGATTTTGATAAATTAAACTTACTAAACGCAAGTGAAAAAGTTGATTTAGAACTTAATATGGCTAGCCGTTCAGATTTAACATACAGAGACACCGGTGGTGATATAGCTCGTATCCTTAACGGATCGAATGAATTAGCTGCTTACAGAGCCGGTGGATTCTCTTCTTTGAGTCCTGCTACACAAAATTCTATCAACGCTTTGAGAAACAACAACACCAACTGGGGTAACTTATTATACCAAACTGCAATCAATACGCAGCACGGTTTAAGTTTATCTGGAGGTGGAGAAAAATCAGATTACTATTTCTCTTTAGGATACTATGATGAAAAAGGAACTACTGTTGGTACTGGTTTCAAACGTTACAACGTAACATTGAAAAACAATTACGAAATTACAGATAAATTTAAAGTTGGTGTTGGAATTTTTGGTTCAGAAAACAATGCTACATCTTACTTAACAGATTCTTACGCTTTTACAAGTCCATCTAATTACTCTAGAAACGTAAATCCATATTTAACTCCATACAATGCTGATGGAAGTTATAAATATGATGCTGATATCGTAGGTTATTCAGATCGTAAAGTACCTTTTAATTTCTTAGAAGAAAGAGAAAACACTTCTCATGAATTAAAAACAAGAGCTGTAAAAGCCTTATTAGATGCAGAGTATAAAGTTACTAAAGATTTAAAAGTAACTTCGCAGTTAGGTTTACAATTGGACAATTCTTCTAGTGAAAAATTTGCTGGTAAAGACACGTATTACACAAGAAACTTAAAAGAAAAATCAAGTTACTTTAGTGGTGGAAATCAGCTTTACTTCCTTCCAAATGGAGGTGTTATCCAAAATTCAAACACAGACTTTTTTCAGTACAACCTAAAAACAATGGTGAATTACACTAAAACTTTAGGAGAGAAACATGAAATCGAAGCGATGATTGGTAATGAACTAAGAAGAAATTACTCAACTTTTGTTTCAACTAAAGGTTTTGGTTTTGACGAGAAGAATTTAACTACAGAGCAGATTATTTTCCCTAATGCATCTTTCGCAAAAGAATCAGATTGGAAAACATATACTAAATCTAAAAATGAAAATGCATTTGCATCGTTCTTCGCTACAGCTTCATATACTTACGATAGAAAATACAGTGTATTTGGAAGTGTTAGATACGATGGTTCAGATTTATTTGGTGTAGATCCTAAATACAAATATTTACCTCTTTGGTCAACATCTGCTTCATGGGCAGTTTCTGAAGAAGATTTCTTAAAAGGAAACTCAACACTTTCTAACTTAAGACTTCGTGCTTCTTACGGTTTACAAGGAAATATCGACAAAAATACGTCTCCATACGTAGTTGGTAATAATGGTACAGCAATTATCCTTCCTGGACAATCTGAGCCTACTATTTCTGTTATAAACCCTCCAAATGATAAATTACGCTGGGAAAAAACTACCAATACAAACGTAGGTGCAGATATTGGTCTTTTTAATAATCGTATCAGTCTTGTTACCGATTTATACGGAAGAAAAAGTACAGACTTAATTGGTTTAAGATCACTTCCGTTAGAAAATGGTTTTGAATATACTAATATGAACTGGGCACAAGTAAGCAATAAAGGTTTTGAAATTACTTTGTCTACAAAAAATATTGACCGTCCAAACTTCAAATGGAATACAAGCATTAACTTCTCTCATAACAAAAGCAACGTAGATCGTTTACAAGTAAGAGATAACAGTTACCTGCCAAACCAAGAAGGTCATTCTGTAAATGCTGTTTTTGGATTTAAAACAAATGGTATAGACGAAAATGGTTATCCGTTATTTGTAAATAAAAATGGAGAAACTGTTAACTCTCAAACTTTCTTTGGTTTATATGATGCATGGGCAGATTTCTTACCTGGAGAATTTGCAGATACAAAGTTAACAGCAGCTCAATTTAGAGATTTATTCGTTTATTTAGGAGACAGAGATCCTAAGTTTACAGGAGGTTTAACAAACACAGTTAAAGTAAGTAATTTTGATCTTACAATCGCTGCTTCTTTTAACATCAAACAAACAGTTACAAGAACTCCTCCATATAACGGAACGCAAGTAGACAGAGGACAAAATTACAGTAGAGATATTTTGGATGCTTCGACTCCAACAAATCCTTCTAATTTACCTGGAATTACAAGCCAGACATCTGGTACAGGAGATTCTTGGATGTCATACCAATATTTCTCAACAAGAAACGTGATCCCAACAATGAATTATTTAGACACTTGGGCAAGCGAAATGAGTTATATGAGATTAAGCAGTCTTCGTTTAGGTTATACATTTCCTAGAGCATTTACAGATCAAATCAACATTCAAACTATTAGATTTAATGTTGAGGCAAGAAACTTATTCGTAATCAGTTCAGATTATAAAGGTTACTTTGATCCAGAAACTTTCGGAAACATTTATGCACAACCAGTTCCTAAATCATTCACTTTAGGATGTAATGTAACTTTCTAATAAAATTAAAGATGAAAAAAATCTCAAAATATATAGTACTTTTTGTTGCCGCAATTGCAGTAACAAGCTGCGATGACTATCTGGACATTACGCCTGTTGGTCGTGTTATTCCAGAAACATTAGAACAATACCGCGCTGTTTTAACAAGAGGATATGATGTTTATCCTGAACATAAATCACTAACTGCGGTTCGTACTGACGAATTAACAATGAATGAATTTGGAGATGAGATTAATCTCTTCAAAGATATTTATACTTGGAATGATGCAAATCCGGATCGTTCTACAACTGCTTTCCATTATCAGGATTTGTATACTGTAATTTTTTACACAAACGTAATCATCAATGATGCGTCGTCTAAATTATCAGATTCTCCAGAAAAAAATCAATTAGTTGGAGAAGCTTATGCTTTAAGAGCATTGGCTTACTTTGATTTAATTAACCTTTTTGGAAAAGCATACAACTCAGCTACAGCTGCTTCAGACAAAGGAGTTCCATTGGCTTTAGAAATTGACTTGGAGCAGGTTTTTGTACCGCAAAGCGTTCAAGTAATTTACAATCAAATTAATTCTGACACTGACAAAGCTGCACAATTAATCAACTTAAATACGCAGACTAAAGGTCTTAATTACCGTTTTTCTAAAGTAGCAATATATACTTTCCAAAGCCGTATTTATTTGTATCAGCAGCAATGGCAAAAATCTTTAGATGCTGCTAATAGTGCGTTAGCAATCAATAACAATGTTATTGACTTAAAAGCAACTCCAGTTTTAGCAACAAAATACGATTCAAAAGAATCTATTTTAGCTCTTGAAGACGGATACATCAACGGTCTTAAACTTAATTCTTACGCTTCGGCAGATTTACTTGCTTCTTATAACAGAACGGCAGATTTACGTTTTCCTCTTTACTTTGTAGCAAGCGGAAGCCGTTTCAGAATCCAGAAAGGTGCAAATATTGATCAAAAATGTACGTTCAGAACTTCTGAATTGTTTTTAACAAAAGCAGAAACTTCTCTAAAACTGAATAATATTGCAGATGCTAAAACGACTGTTTTAGGTTTTATCAAAAACAGATATACAGCAGCCGGATATACGCAGCTTGAAAATGATGTTAATGCAATGAACGCTGCAGATTTAACAAACTTCATTTTAGAAGAAAGACACCGTGAGTTTGCAGTTGAAGGACAACGCTGGTTTGATTTGAGAAGAACAACTCAAAAACAAATCGTGCACACATTCAGTGGTGAAAATTATACTTTGATACAAAATGATCCTCGATATACCATTATTTTCCCGGCAGAAGCGAGATTAAACAATCCCAATCTATAATACCTATTGTTTTTTTATTAAGAGTCCAGCTGTAAAGCTGGACTTTTTTTTATCTTTGCCCGAAAAAAAAGAAATGAAAATAGCCATTATTGAAGACGAACATCTGGCTTCAAGCTATCTAAAATCTATTCTGGAACAACAAGATATTATTCCTGTAAGCAGCATTACAGTATTGAAATCGGTAAAAGATGCTGTAGCTTTCTTTAAAGAAAATACGGTTGATCTTTCTTTTATGGATATTCATTTGGGAGACGGAAAAAGTCTTGATATTTTTGAAGAAACGCCTGTTTCCTCTCCTATTATTTTTATCACCGCTTATGATTCTTATGCGGTCAAGGTTTTTAAACATTTTACAATCGATTATCTGCTCAAACCTTACGAAGAAGAAGAATTATTAGAAGCTTTAATAAAATACAAAAACATTAGAGAAACTTTTAATCCCAATCTAATTGTAGAATCTTTGGTTGAAATCGAAAATAAAAACGAAGTACAGCATCATTTTTTAGTCAGCCACAGAGATAAATTAATTTCTATAAACGATTCGGCAATTACTTATTTTTTTGCCACAGGAAAACACCTTTTTATTCATACCGACTCCGGAAGCAGTTATTTGTACAACAGCAATTTAAAGGATTTAGTTAGTAAGTTAAGTTCGAATCTTTTCTTCAAAGTAAATCGAAAATATATCCTCAGCAGAAAACATATTCAGCAGATCATCAAACATTCGAGCCAGAAAATAGAAATCCTGATAAACGTAGACCTCCCCGATTCTGAACCTATTATTTTGAGCAAAAAAGAAATTAATAATTTTAAGAACTGGCTTGATTCTTAGAAATTAGAACAAAAAAAACAGAAGCAATTTAAAATTACTTCTGTTTAAAAAAATATTATTTTAGGTAAAAAGTTTGGAAATCAATTAGTCCTTAATAATATTAAAACCTTGGATTCTTCCGCTTTCTTTTAGGCGAAAAGTTTCTTTTACCACTCCAGTAGACGGATTGTACTGATTAACTCCAGAGAAACCATCTGTAGTACTGTTTGATAAGAAATAGATTTCTCCATTGTGGAAAAACGGATTTTGTGTTGTATAGAAATTATCTGGCGGCATATTTAAACGCGTTGCCTTTTTTGTAGTTGCGTCAATTTCATTCCAAAACCAAACATCATCTCTGTATTTAACTCCATGCTGTCCTCCGTTGTAATAAGAAACTGCTCTTGATGGAATTGTAGTATAAATTTTGTTGTTGTAAGCAAAAAGTCTGTTGAATTCAGCTGGAAACTGATACGTTTTCATGTCAATTGCAAATGCTGCATCAAAATTAACCTCCCCTTTTTTAATTCTAAGAATTTTTGAAGAATAATCAGACGGCTGTGTTTTCATATCGCCAACTGTAGCAAAATATAAATCTCCTGTAACTTCATCTAAACTCCATAAAACATGGTCAATAAATACACCTAAATTAGTTGTACCGCCTATTTTAGTTACATTTTCGATTTTGTTTGCAGTTAAATCATACACTGCGATAGCAACTTCTTTAACTGCCGGAGTTACCTGCCAGTTTCCTGAAGCTTTATTTCCTAATAATAAATCTAAGTATAATTTGTTGTCTCTTTTTGCAATAATTAACTGTCCGATTGACTCTAAAGGCTGCCCTTCTGAAAGTGAAGAAAAATCAATTTCTCCTGTTCTTTCCATTGTAGACGGGTTAAATTTTTGAAGTTTCAAACCACCTCTTACTTTATCCCAATAGTAACCTTCTGTTGCACTAACTACCAAAAAGTTAGTCTCGTAAGCATTAGAAAGAGAAGGTAAAAAACCTTGATCTACTATTTTACCAGAAGCATCAATGCCCATTTTATTAATTCCCTGTTTTGCATTAGAAACATCATTTACTTTAAAAAGAGTTTTATCTAATGATCTTCCTCCTAAAGAAGACGATACCTGAAGAAAAGGAAGTCCGGCAAGATTGATTTCTCTTGATTTATTGTCTTTTAATGCATAAATACCTCCGCTCCAGTTAGCCGCACCATTGTAAATAACCCAAGTTTCATTTTTTGGCAGTGTGCTGTCGGTATTACCATTCTCTGTATTGTTATCATTGTCATTGCTGCTGCAAGAAAATAAAAGCATACAAGCAGCCATTCCTGCCAGTACTGAACGAAGTGAATTGCTTCTTTTCATAGTTAATCTGATTTATTGGTTTGATTTAAAAAAAATTATAAACTAATTTGAGGTGGAAGGATCTTCCCGGTCTTTGAACATTAAAATTGTCATACAGCTTTACGCCGCCAATATTTCTGCATTCTGCTGAAACCGTTATTTTTTGATCCGAAAAATGATAATAAACTCCAACATCATTTGTAAACTGTCCGGTTCTCCCGTCCTGAGGAACTATTAAAGAAGTCTGAAAATCTTTTACCGGTCCAAATAAAGAAGGCTCCTGACTTTTTGGAATAGAAACTAAGAAAAATCGATGCGTGTAATTGGCATTCCACGTAAAATTCATATTATCACCGTCTTTAAATAGATCTTTGAAGTACGTGTTTACCCAAAAATTTCCAAACAAAAACGGAATATTAGGCACTCTGGAATCATTCAAATAGCTATAAATCGGCTCTTTAATTCCTACACGTCTTATGTCCTGATAGGTCGCATTAAATCCTGTGCTGATCCATTTTACAGGAGAATAATTGGTTTCAAATTCAATCCCTTTTACCTCAGTCTGTTCATAATTAATGTATCGGCTGAACGGGATATCATATTGCAGGAAAATCGCATCTTCTACTTTTCTGTAAAATAAACCTGCTGCAAACGTTAAACTGCTGTTTTCTTTGAGGATAGAATATTGACCATTCAGGTTTATATTATGGCTTTTTTCAGGATCAAGATCTAGGTTTTCTTTTATAAGTCTTGCATCGCCAAAGATTTCGAATTCATCCGGAAGGCGTGTTGCATACTCATACGAGAATTTTATCAGATAATTGTTTTCTGCCCATTTTAAACCTCCTAAATACCCAAACTGATTATCATCTTTTGATGATTTCCAGGCAAAACCATAGTTATCAGTCGTATATCCAGAAGTATTGTAGTGATAATATTTTCCGGCAATAATACTTTCTAACTTACTGTTGATCCACAAAGAACGCCACGCCAGTGCCATATTATCCTTTTTATAAGTAGCCGGAACCGTGAGTACATCAACACCTTCAATTACAGAAATGGCACCCAGAGGATCACTTCCTTTTCTTCGCTGATAATAATATAATTCGCTAAATTCTAAAAAGTTACGGTCAGAAAGCGCATATTCTAAATTCAGTCTGGAAGAAACAAAATTGTATTTTAAACGCTGATCGTTACCGCTTCTAATTTCGCCCGGCTGTAAGTTTTCGGCAATAATATCACCTGCCCAATTGTAACGAACTGTTGCTGTATCTATAAATTTGGTATTAAAATGACTGTAATTGGTTAAGAAACTCACTTTCAATTTATCATCAAAAAACTTTTTACGGTAATTGACCATTCCCGTATAATTCTGTTCTTTAGAAAAAGCCTGACCATAAACACTCACCATTTGAGCATCATTTTGTATCTGCTTGTAGAAATCGGAATAAATTAAAGTTAAACGAAGATCATCTGCCCAAGATTTGTCTTTTAATCCAACAAAAGCTTCTCCATAATTGGATCTTGTCATATCATGAAAACGTTTCACATCTCTAAATTCTTCGTTTGTCGAATTCTGAATTGGAACATTTACTTTATAATCATTATCAGAATAATTCAAAGAACCATTAAATCCTCCGTAAAAATTCTTTTTGTTTTGAAGATAAAGATTTGCCGTTGCTCTGTGCGTATTAAAAGAAGCTATTTCGTAAGACACTTCGGCAAAATTTTTATTAGAAGTTCGTGTCACCATATTAACACCGCCGCCCAAAGCATCAGAAGCTAAGTAAACCGGCATTACGCCTTTGTAAACTTCTACTCTGTCCAGCATATTTACAGGAATTGTTCCGAGGCTGAAACCGTGTCCAAAAAGTTCAATTGGCACACCATCTTTAAAAAAACGAACCGCTTTTCCCTGAAGTCCGCCCAGATTTATCTGTACTGCAGCACCCAAATTTCCGTTTGTTCTTAATTTAACACCCGAAGCTCTGTTTAAAAAATCACCTACATCTCCTGCCTTATCGTATTGTTTTTTTAAATCAATAACCTGAACAGAAAACGGAGATTCTTCCATCTGTTTTTTTAATGTCTTATTTTGAACGACTACTTCACTCAGCTTTGCCGAATCGGAGTCAGAAGAGTTTACCGTAATTTTAAAATGATTGTTCTCACTGCAAACTACAGAAATAGTCTGTTTTACTTTTATTCCTTCTTTTTTTACAATTTCTATCGAATACGTTCCTGCTTCCAGCGAAAGTTCTAAAATACCGATGTTATTAGTAACTCCCATCGATTTGCTGTCTACAAAAACAGCTGCATTTGATACTGAATTTCCAAGATTATCTTCAATATGTATATATACCGGACAGGCATTTCCGTAGAAAAACCCAAAAAAGAACATACACAGAAGGTTTAATTTAATTGCCAAGTTGTTTTTATTTAAACTGATTATAAATTATATTTGCCTGTGCAAAAGTATTTGATTACTAATGGATGCATTTATGAAAGTGGAAGTTTTAATTATGAATATAGAAGTATAAAAAATGGCATTTAAAATTGATTCAAATGATTTTGCTGATTTTCTGGAAAGTGATAAAACCTTTGAAATAGAACATTCTAAGATAGAACTGGAAGGAGAAAAAGACATCAGGTTTATTACTCCAAAAGGCGACATTGTTTATCACGAACATTCGATTACAGACGATTTATCCATTCTTCAGGGAAATTATCAATTACATGATGATGTAGCCATTACAGGAAGAGGAGAATCTGCACTTTTAGAAATGCATTTTAATCTTTCTGATCAGAAAATCGGATACATTAATCCAAGTTCTGCTTCAGGTTTTGCCGGGCCAATGTCGGGCAATATTACTTTTCTTTCTGCCGAAGACAATCACGCCAAAATTGATTTCAAAAAAGATATAATTTACAACACTTTTGATATTCACCTGCCTTTGGATGTTCTCAAAAAATATGAAGGAGAATCTAAAGTAATGGATGATTTCCTTAATAATATCCAGAAAAATACCAGCACTGCTTTGTCTAAAGGCGAAATTAAAATTGGAGCCAAAATATTTGGTGTAATGCAGGATATCAAAAACTGTTTTTACAAAGGACTTACCCGAAAAATCTATATGGAATCTAAAGTCTATGAGCTTATTGCCTTAAGTCATCATAGTCTGGATAACGAAAAAGAAGCTGCCAATTTAATTGGAGACGATGTAGAAAAGATAAAATTTGCAGCACAGCTCATTAGAGAAAACATTGACAGCCCTTTTACTATTGTAGAGCTTGCTCGCAAAGTCGGCGTAAATCAGACTAAACTAAAAGAAGGTTTTAAATCTGTTTTTGGTGATACTGTTTTTGGTTATCTTCAAGAAATAAGAATGAATAAGGCAAGACATTATCTCGCAGACACTTCGCTTTCTATTCAGGAAATAAGCCATTTGTCCGGCTATCAAAATGTTTCTAATTTCAGCATTGCCTTTAAGAGGATTTTTGGTTATCCGCCTACTAAATTGAGGCTGAAGATTTAGTAGTCCGTTTTTAGTGTATTACGGTGAGAATTTAACCGCAAAGTCCGCAAAGCTTTATTAACATACAGCTTTGCGGACTTTGCGTTAATTGGATAAAAACGAGATAAAAAATCTTAGCGCCCTTCGGTTAAAAAAACGCATCACTAAAATTTTTAAGGTATATTTAAGGTCGTAATTTCTCTAAGAACAAATATGTATTTGTAAATTAGCAGAAACAAAATTTACACGCATGACTGTACTTACTTTTACCCTGATTATGATACTTGGTGCTTTTTTAGCAGGTTTTATTGGTTCATTATCAGGTTTAGGCGGCGGTATTATCATTATTCCCCTTTTAACTATTATTTTGGGTGTTGACATACACTACGCTATCGGAGCGGCATTGGTTTCTGTAATCGCAACTTCATCAGGATCTGCTGCAGCCTACGTTCGGGAAGGCATAACCAATATGCGTCTCGGAATCTTTTTAGAAATCGCAACCACTATCGGAGCCGTTTGCGGTGCATTACTTTCTACTATTGCTCCTACTTCATTTATTGCCGTTTTATTCGGACTTACTTTAATTTTTTCTGCGGTAAATTCACTTCGGAAAAAAGAAGAGCATATTGTTTTAGAATCAAGTCCGCTGGCCAAAAAACTAAAACTCGAAGGAACTTATCCTACACATGACGGACAAATAGTGAGCTACGGAACCAAAAACGTTATTGGCGGTTTCAGCATGATGGGAATTGCCGGAATGATGTCGGGTTTATTAGGAATTGGTTCTGGTGCTTTTAAAGTAATTGCAATGGACAATATTATGAGGATTCCGTTTAAGGTTTCTACCACAACCAGTAATTTTATGATGGGCGTTACCGCTATGGCGAGTTCTGTAATTTATATTCAGAAAGGATATATAGAACCCGGAATTTGTATGCCGGTTGTTATTGGTGTTTTATTTGGCGCTATGGCCGGAGCAAAAGTATTAGTAAAAACAAACCCTAAAAAACTAAGAGTCTTTTTTGCCTGCCTGATTTTTGTTCTTGCAGTAAATATGATTTATAACGGACTTAATGGAAAAATCTAAAATTATGCAGCACGAAAAATTTGGAGAAAAAGATTTTCAGACTATTATCGGGAACTTATTGCGCTATGGAGTATGGATCTCTTTATCGGTGGCCTTTCTGGGCGGTATTGTTTATTTGATCCATAACGGATCTCATATCGAAGATTATTCTGTTTTTAAAGAAAATGACCGCAATATTTTTGAAGTAATAACTGCAGTATATAATGGTGCGATTCAGGGAAATGGATCATATTTAATATTTGTCGGAATCATTTTATTGTTTCTAACGCCTGTATTGAGAGTTTTACTTTCGCTGTTCTCATTTATCTTAGAGAAAGACTATTTATATGTTGGCATTACTTTGATTGTAATTGCGATTATCATAACGAGTATTTCGTTCGGATTTTCACATTAATGCATTAGGCTCTAAGCAATAAGCAGTAGGCTTTAAGCTCTCCAAAAAAAGCTTAAAACTTAAAGCGTAATGTATAAAGCCATAAATAATAATTGTTATAAGCAAAAGCTGCAGGCTTCCAAAAAAGCTTAAAGCCTATTGCTTATACCTTAAAGCTTAAAAAAAATATGGAAATAGGAATTGACAGTTTTGCTTCGGCAATGTACGGCGACAACAATACTTTGAGCAGTGTTGATGCTATGGAACAATTACTGCAGAGAATCGAATTTGCAGATCAGGCCGGATTGGATGTTTATGGAATTGGCGAACATCATAAAAAAGAATTTCTGGATTCTGCTACAGCCGTAATTTTAAGTGCAGCAGCAGCAAGAACAAAAAATATACGACTGGCAAGTGCGGTGACTGTTTTAAGTGCTGCCGATCCTGTTCGGGTTTATCAAAGTTTTGCAACATTAGATTTAATTTCGAAAGGAAGAACCGAAATTGTAGTAGGCCGAGGATCTGCTATTGAAGCTTATCCCCTGTTTGGTTTTGATTTAAAGAATTATGATGCACTTTTTAAAGAAAAACTCGAATTGCTTTTACAAGTTAGAGACAATGAGTTTGTTACCTGGTCCGGAAAATTTCGCCCGGAATTAAATAATCTTCCGGTTTATCCGAGAGCATTGCAGGAAAAAATGCCAATCTGGATTGGAGTCGGCGGTACGCCAGAATCCTTTGTTAGAGCCGGAAGTTTAGGTCTCCCTCTGATGGTTGCCATTATTGGAGGACAAACGCATCGTTTTCGCCCTTTAATAGATTTATATCGTGAGGCGGGAGCAGCTGCAGGTTTTAAACCGCACGAACTTAAAGTAGGTTTGCATTCGCCTGGTTATGTTTCGAATACAAACGAAAAAGCAATCGAAGAATACTATCCCGGCTATTCAGAACTTTGGACAAAATTAGGATTAGAGCGCGGCTGGCCTCCGGTTACAAAAGCTAAGTTTGACGGCTTAATTGATGATCTTGGGGTTTTAATCGTAGGAAGTCCTGAAAGAGCAGCAGAGAAAATCCTGCTTCACAGTGAAGCACTTGGCGGTGTTGATCGATTTACTTTTCAAATGGATAATGCAGGATTGACACATTCGCAGTTAATGAATGCTATAGAACTAATCGGTACAAAACTGATTCCTTTAATTAAGGGATAGTTTCTCACAAAGATTTCACAGATTAAAAGGATTTTTAAAAACTTTGAACCTCTGCCGCTTTGAATCTTTGTCCTTTTGTCTCTTTGAACCTCAAAAAAAAAAAAGCATCTGTCAATTAAGTCAGATGCTTTTTTTTTGAATTGTAATTTTTCAACTAAAACAATTCTTAGAATTTATAAGTTACGCCAACTCTAAAGTTTCTCGGCTGTTCTGTCTGCCAGTAATAAGAGTTTAGGTAAGAATAGTAAGAACCGCTGTAAAGGTATTTATCTAAAATATTAAATACGTTTGCTGTAATTTTAAATTTTCCTGTTTCATAAGACAAACCTCCATCAAGTTTGAAATATTCCGGAAGTCTTTCTAAACCAACACTCCAAGTGTCTGTTTCACGTCCTGCAAGGAAAGTTCCACCAATAGAAGCTCCTAATCCTTTAAGTTTACCGCTTTGAAGACTGTAGTTTAACCATGCATTTGCAACATGCTTAGAATATCCAGGTACAACAGAACCCGCAATAATACCCGGAACATTAGAACTTTTTACTAATGATTCAGTAAAAGCATAGTTCGCAATTAAATTAAGCCCGTCAAAGATTTTTCCTCTAAGATCTACTTCAATACCTTGTGCTCTTTTTTCTCCCAATACCACTTTAAACTGATCGTTTGGACCATTTGTCGGGTCAGAAGTCAATTCGTTTTCTTTTATAATTCTATAGGCCGCAAGTGTCGTGCTCCAAGATCCGTCAAACCAATCTTTTTTAATACCAAATTCGATATTGCTTCCAGTAAGCGGCTGTATTTTATCACCATTTTTAATAATTCCTGATTGAGGTGTAAAAGCCTGATCGTATAATCCATAAATTGCTGTACTTGGCGTTATAGAAAAACTAAGTCCAACACGAGGCGTGATATGGCTGTCTTCTTGTGCCATAACATCATAGCTGCTAGACTGGCTGATCCAGGTATATCTTACAGCAAGTGTCAATCGCAGTCTATTTTGAATAAACCCAATTTCATCCTGAATATAACCTGCACTGTATTTCGAACTATAAAGTCCGCCTGCTCTCTGGCTTAGAGGAGTTTCGCGGTCAAAATTAGGCATTCCGTTAGACGGAGGTCCGTAATTTGGATGATACACATTAAATGGATTATCAACAGTATCTAAATCATGCGATTGTCCCCAATCTGCCATATAATCTTTGTTTCCTAAATCTACACCACCCAATACTTTGTGAGAAACCGGACCAGTATTAAATTTTCCGTTCACAAATAACTGCCCTAAGAACATATTACTTTCTGAATCCCAAATGGCTACATTTCTGATAATTTCGCCCGTACTAAGTGTACCATCAATAATACCATTATAATCTACATCTACATCACCAGGTCCTACGGCTTTTGGCCAAGAGCTGTAACCTTTTTGTAAATATTTAAAATAAGTCGTTTGTGCAGTAAGTTTCCAATTGTCATCAAATTTATGTTCGAAAACAAAATAACCGCTGTGGTCATTGATTTTTGTATCTGGCACACCAGGTTGTGTCATCGTAAAATTTCTTGGCATAGTTGCATAACCGCCAGAATCTGCTCCAAACACATAATAAGAACCAACTTCTGTCATATTTGCATGCTGATAGTTGTATTCAAGCGTAATTTTAGTTTTATCATCTAATTGATACGAAAGTACCGGAGCAATCACATAACGATCATTGTGCTCAAATGGTCTGTGAGAACCTTTCTTTTGCACTGCACCATTAAATCGATATAAAAATTTACCTTTTTTATCAAATTTACCATCAAGATCAAGACTTGCTCTGTAAAAGTCATAACTTCCTGCAATTACAGTAGCCTCTCCTTTTGTAATTCCTGTTGGTTTTTTAGTAACCACATTATAAAGTCCGCTTGGGTCACCGCTTGACAACATAAATCCTGCAGGTCCTTTTACAAACTCAATATGATCTACAAAACTCATATCCTCTGTTAATGGTCCCCAGAAAGAAGATACTACATTAAATCCGTTACGGAAAGCCTGAATTTGAGAACCTCTCATGGTAATATTAGTATACATATCTCCCCAGTGTTCTAAACGAACAGCACCACTCACGTTACGAATTACTCCGTCGCTCATGCTTACAATCTGCTGATCTTTTAATGTCTGGCCGCTTACAATCTGTACGTTTTGCGGAATCTCTAAAACCGGAGTCTGAAGACGTAAAGACAAAGAAGGTTTGTCTTGTTTGTATTTATTTTTGGTGATCACAACTTCATCAAGATCTTCCTGATTTTCAGAAAGAGAAAAGTTTTTAGTTGTTGTTGCTTTTTCTTTAACAACAACATTATCTTCTACAGAATGAATTCCAACAGCGCTAATACTGATTACATAGCTTCCTGGTTTTACATTTCTAATTTCATAACTGCCGCTTTCGCCGGTAACTGCGCTGTATTTTGTTCCTTTAAGAGCTACAGAAACACCTTCTGCAGGAACATTCCCGCTCAAAGATATTCTCCCGCTCACTTTGCCGTTTTGACTCATCATATTTAATGATGTTAAAAAAAGTACAAAAAAGCAGATTTTTTTAATGGTTATTATATTCATTTTTGTAAGGGTTTTTGATTTCCGATGCAAAAGTATACGGTAATATCCTTAAATCCAAATTATTTTTAACGATTCTAAATAAATATAACATTTTGTAATAAATTTGCAGGAAAATGTGTTTCGAATGCGGGAAATGGCGAAATTTTACAGCATAATAATATAAAACAACTGTTAAATTATAAATAAGTCTACTTATCTTTAGGATCGAAAAATAAACCATCAACTATAAAAATCCCTATATGAATACCACAACTACAATAAGAAAAGTAGCTATTGTCGGCTATAACAGAATTCCTTTTGCAAGAGCAAATACCGCTTACGCCGATGTCGGAAACCAACAAATGATGACTGCAGCGCTTAATGGTCTTGTTGACAAATACAATTTAAAAGGAAAACTTTTGGGCGAAGTTGCCGGAGGAGCCGTAATTAAACATACTTATGATAACAATCTGATTAGAGAATGTGTAATGAAAACCGCTCTTGATCCTGCAACTCCGGCTTGTGACTTACAACAAGCCTGTGATACCGGAATTGAAAGTGCTGTTTATATTGCAAATAAAATTGCTTTGGGACAAATAGAATCAGGAATTGCCGGAGGTGTAGATTCTATCAGCGATATGCCGATTGCGGTAAGCGAGAACCTTAGAAAAATATTATTAGGCGCCCGAAAAGCAAAGTCTTTTGGCGAAAAATTAAAGTTTTTTCTAAAAATCAGACCAAAAGATCTTTCTCCTCTGGTTCCCCGCAACGAAGAACCTCAAACCGGACTTTCGATGGGCGGACATACAGAAATCACCGCAAAATATTATAAAATACCCAGAGAAGAGCAAGATCAATTGGCTTTAAAAAGTCATTTGAATATGGCAAAAGCCTACGATGAAGGTTTTTTTGATGATATGATTACGCCTTTTAACGGACTTGAAAAAGACAATAACCTTAGAAAAGACAGCACAATAGAAAAACTAGCAAGTCTTAAGCCTGCCTTTGATAAAACAAACGGAACACTGACAGCTGGAAACTCTACTCCACTTACAGACGGTGCTTCCTGCATACTTCTTGCGAGCGAAGAATGGGCAAAAGAGCAAGGACTTCCGATTTTGGCTTACATTACTTTTGCTGAAATTGCAGCTGTTGAATATGTCAAAAATCAGCAGAATTTATTATTAGCGCCTGTATTTGCAGCTTCGCGAATGCTGGATAAAGCAGGACTTACTCTTCAGGATTTTGATTATTACGAAATTCACGAAGCTTTTGCAGCACAAGTTCTTACCACTTTAAAAATTTGGGAAAGTCCTGAACTCAGCAGTGCAATCGGATTAAAGAAACCTTTGGGAGCAATTGACCGCGAGAAACTTAATGTAAAAGGAAGCAGTCTTGCCGCAGCACATCCTTTTGCCGCAACCGGGGGCAGAATTATTGGAGTTATGGCAAAACTATTGAACGAAAAAGGTTCTGGAAGAGGTTTTGTATCGATCTGCGCAGCAGGCGGACAAGGAGTTACAATGATTATTGAAAAATAAGATAAAATTAAGCTTTGTCGGAGTCTTAAACTTTGACAAAGCTTTTTATTTCACTAAAAATCAAAACCAAATTATTTAAATAAAACAATTATAATTTGGGAGTAATAAATTTAGAATCTATCTTTGCAACACTGTTGCGTTTTTTACTAAAAAAAGCCAAAAGTTGTTTGTAGAATGAAGAAGAAAATTATTTTTATCAATTTCCTGATGTCTTTAATGGTATTGTCCGCAATGCTGTTTCAGACCATTCACTCCTACGAACATGTTATCAAACAGTTTACAGAAAAACCCTGTGAACATCATACAAGTGCGAATCAAAAAGAGATAACACACAGTCACTCTGTGGATACAAAATGTCATATTTGCCATTTTTCTTTCAGCACGTTTATTCTAAACCCATTTCAGACTTTATTTTTTCAAAAAAATACATTTGAAACCGTTACTGTATTTGAATATACCAAATCAGTTTCTACTTTCTTTAGAGGAAGTCTTTTTGCTTTAAGAGCACCTCCTGCCCTGTTTTAATTTACATTTTTTATTTTCGAGACTTAAAAAACCGTCTGCCCTTCTAACAAAATCGGCAGATATAACGCTGTTTTGTGCTTTGTTTGATTTTGTAAATCTTACCAAGATCTATACTAGCCTTATTATTTTAATCTTAGAATAAAAATTGTGCGCCGCTATGCATGCGACACATCCCACATTTTAATTAATTATATAAATCTCGCTTATAGCTTAATACTATATGCTGAAATTTATATTCACTGAAGTCAATTCAACCAAATCAATATCATATGCTAACTGCTGAAAATCTGACCAAAAAATATGGTGGTCACACTGCTTTAAACGCTTTAAATTTAACTATTAAAGAAGGAGAGATTTTTGCCCTTTTGGGCCAGAATGGTGCAGGCAAAACCACTACGATTAATCTTTTTTTAGGCTTTATAGAACCGACAGACGGTGTTCTAAAAATAAATGATATTCCGGTACTGCTAAACGCATCGACTACAAAACAATATGTTGCCTACATTCCAGAAACCGTGATGTTGTATCCCAATCTTACTGGTTTAGAAAACCTAAAGTTCTTCTCTTCTCTGGCAGGTTTTAAATATTCGCTTGGCGAACTAACTTATTTTTTAAACAAAGCAGGCCTGCAGGCTGCAGCGCACGATCAAAATCTTGGAGGTTATTCTAAAGGAATGCGACAGAAAGTAGGTATTGCGATTGCGATTGCAAAAAAAGCCAAAGTGCTTTTGCTGGATGAACCTACAAGTGGTTTAGATCCAAAGGCTTCAAATGAATTTTCTCAGATCTTAAAAGAGCTTTCTGCAGATGGAACGGCAATTTTAATGGCCACACACGATATTTTTAGAGCTAGAGAAGTGGCAACTCATATCGGAATAATGAAACAAGGTAATCTGGTTACAGTTATTGAGGCTTCTAAAATTTCTGCAAACGAACTCGAAGATCTGTATTTACAAACTGTCTAAAAGGAAACTTTGATTTCCATTCACATAAAAATGAAACATCTATTTATCTTACTTCTTTTAGTAAGCAATTTTGCTTTGCTTCAGGCACAGACAAAAAACCAGAAGGTACGCGATAGTATTGTTAAAGATTCTATTGAACTTGAAGCTAAGCGAAATGAATTGCAGACTGTAGAAATCGTAGGGCGTTCCTCAAAAAAATACAACAGCGATTATTCGTTTTCGGCAACAAAAATTGCAGCGCTAAATAAAGATATTCCGCAATCTATTTCTACGATTACCAAAGAGCTAATTGCCGACAAAGGAGCTATTTATCTTGCCGATGCTGTAAAAATGTCGAGTGGTGTAATTCCGGCTAGTTATTACAATCAATACACTATTCGGGGGATCAGCCAAAATGAAGAAGGCCAGATTATCAACGGAATGCGAACACGCCAGTATTATTTCCTGCAGCCGTTGACAAGCAATATCGAGCGTGTCGAAGTCATTAAAGGACCTTCGAGCGCTACATTTTCGTCTGTAGATCCAGGCGGAAGTATTAATATGGTGACTAAAAAACCATTAGCAGTCGAGCGAAAAGAAATAAGTCTTACTGTTGGAAGTTTTAGCACTTTACGCGGAACGCTTGATTTTACCGGACCTTTGAATGAATCCAAAACACTTTTATACCGCGTAAACGGCGCTTATCAGGAAGCAAAATCCTTTCGTGATCTGGTAAACAATAAATCTTTTTTGATCTCTCCTTCTTTCAGTTATATTCCGAATGAAAAAACGGCTTTCAATACCGAATTAATTTTGAGCGACATGACCGGAGTTCTGGATCGCGGACAGCCTATTTTTGGAGCCGTCGCTGGTGTTACCAATCTAAACAAAACACCTATAAGTCTTAATCTCGGCGCTTCTGGAGATTATTTTAAATCTAAAGAAATGATTTTGATGACCAATTTTGCTCATAAATTCACTTCAAAAATAGGTTTTAACGCTTCTTATATGAAGCAGACTTGGACAGAAGACCTTCAGGAACACAGAACTACAAACGGATTTGCTGTTGATATGAACAATCAGCCGGTGACAAGCCTTGCCATGATGCAGTTTGTGCAACGCCAGCAGTATTGGGATATAGACAACTTAAGCGCTTATTTTAATTTTGATTTTAAAACCGGAGGGCTTAATCATAAACTGCTAACGGGTTATGATCTGAGCAGCTGGAATAAAAACAAAGGCGGCGGACAAAATGCTGCAAGAGGTTTTTTGCTGAATAACGGAACTGTTGCAAGTTCTTTTGTACCCGCAAATGCTGCCAACTATCAAACAGTTACCATTGATGGTGTGGTACTGCCAAAACCAAATGTAGAATTTTTTAATTTGAACAATCCGTCGTACGCGATGCGAAATTCTGAAGATTATGTTTTGAATGTTCGTACCGCACTTCCGTCGGCACTTACCACGACAAATGCTATTTATATTCAGGATCAGATTCAGTGGGAAAAATTTACTTTTTTATTGGGTTTAAGAAACGAATGGTTTGAGGATATTACCAATTATAAAACCAACAACGAGCTGACGGTTAAGAAATCGGCACTGCTGCCAAGAATTGGAGTTACATACGCAGTTAACCAATCGATTAACGTTTATACGACTTATCTGGAAGGATATCAACCGCAATCTAATACCACCACTTTAATGCCTCAGACAGGAAGTCTGCCCGCCGGAAGTTTGTTTGAACCTCTTGAAAGCGACTTAAAAGAAATTGGAGTAAAAGCCACATTCTTTGATAACACATTCAGTTTTAATGCTGCTGTTTACGAAATCAGGCAGCGCAATATTTTGATGAAAGCAAATGATCCTGTAAATCCGGATTTATTGGTTACAAGAGGTGGTGAAAGAAGCCGTGGTTTCGAATGTGATTTGGCCGGATATATTACCAAAGACTGGCAGATCAACGCCTCTTACAGTTATATTGATGCCGAAATTACCAAAGATGCAGATGTTTCTTTAATTGGCCAGAGAAAGCAAAATACGCCAAAGAACAGCGCCAATTTATGGACACGATACAACTTTGCTGGAGATTCTGCTTTGAAAGATTTAGGAATCGGTTTCGGAATGCAGTATCAAAGCAGTAAAGTGCCTTGGTTTACAAGAGATTTCACACTTCCTGACTTCACAATTTTTGATGCTGCTTTATATTACAAACCCAACAACAGCAACATTCAGATAGCGGCAAACGCAGGAAATCTGTTCAACAAGACTTATTGGCTCGGCGCTCAGAATTATTTGAGATTGTTTCCCGGAAGTCCGCGAAACGTAAGCCTGACCGTAACTTATAAATTTTAATTGGTATGAAATTATTACACGCCGAAATTTTAATAGCCAGACATTTTAGAAACTCTGTTTTTAAAAATAGCGCCATTTTTATTATTACTCTATTTATTGGCATTTTACTGCTGTATGCTGCGTTTTCGGGTTGGGAAAATTATTCGAACCAAAATGAAACCAGCGAAAAATACCAGCATCAATCTCGGGAAGACTGGTTAAAAAATCCGGATAAAAACCCGCATAGAATGGCACATTATGGGAATTTTGCTTTTAGAAAAAGTACTTCCCTAAGTGTTTTCGAATTCGGAATGGAGCCTTTCTTCGGGAATGCTATCTTTCTTGAAGCTCATAAACAAAATACAGCCAATTTTTCTGAAGCTGGATTTTCTAACAGCATGCTGCGTTTTGGAGAAATCAGTATAGCAATGGTTTTGCAGGTACTGCTTCCTTTGCTGATCTTTTTCTTAGGTTTTAATTCTATCGCTTATGAACGCGAAAATGGAACTTTAAAAATTCTTTTAACACAAGGAATCAACTGGAAACAGCTTTTAACGGGGAAAATTTTAGGAGTTGCAAGTGTGATCATGCTGCTCTTTTTACCAACAATTTTGATCTTAGTTTTGATTTGGTTAGTACTTCAAAACTTTACCATTACGACAGATGAAACAATAAAATTGCTTTTGTTTATTGGGTTCCATTTTGTTTACCTGATCTTTTTCTGCATCATCGCAGTTTTGGTTTCTGCCGTAAGCACCACGTCAAAAAAAGCTTTAATTTCCCTTATCGGAATTTGGCTTGTATTTACGATCATTCTGCCAAGAACTACACAAGCAGTTGGAGCTTATATCTTTGAAGCGCCTTCAAAAATAAAATTCAGCAGTGATATCGAAAAAGATATTCTAAAACAGGGCGACAGCCATAACCCAAACGATCCGCATTACAAAGCCATAAAAGATTCTTTGCTGCGGGTTTACAAAGTCGATTCGGTCCAGAAACTTCCTTTCAATTATTCGGGATTTATTATGACCGAAGGCGAAAAAATAAGTTCCAGAATTTACAATGAACATTTAGAACAACTCTTGCAGATTTATGAGCAACAAAACAGTTTTTCTAAAACCGTTTCTTTCTTAAATCCTTATATCGCAATGAAAAACCTGTCGATGGGATTGTCTAATACAGATTACGATTCGTACATCGATTTTCAAAAACAAGCAGAAGCTTATCGTTACACTATGGCGCAGAAAATGAATGCACTGCAGATAAAATACATCAGTAATAAAAAGCCCGTTGCAAAAGATAAACCTCTTACTATTAATAAGGACCATTGGGCAGATGTTGAAGAATTTCATTATGAGCCAAAAGGAATCTGGGAGGTTTTAAAAAGCGAAATCATCTCGATTATTTCTATTATTCTTTGGATCACTTTACTGCTTATTCTAATCAGAACTGCTTCAAAAAAACTTAAAGCCATCTAATATGTTAGTACTACTATTTAAAAATTTCTTACGATCAAAGGGTACCAAAATTGGATTACTTTTTTTACTATTAATTGGTTTTATAAGTCTTTTAATCGGACATCAATTTCAGGAAAAACAATACAATACTATAACTGAAGCTTCGGTTTATCAAAAAGAACATATTGCCAGAAATGCTGTTTATCATAAAGATGATATTGGACTTTTACTCTATTACATCAAATTTTCACTAGTCAATAAAACCCTTCCGATTAACAGTCTTGCAATTGGACAGCGCGACGTAAATCCATCGATTCAGAGTGTTACGATTCGCGGTTTAGAAGCTCAGAAATATGATGCTGAACTCAATAATCCGAATAATTTACTATCGGGAAATATCGATTTTAGTTTTGTTTTGATTTATCTTTTTCCGCTGTTAATCGTGGCATTTTCATACAATGTTATTTCAGAAGAAAAAGAAAGCGGCACCTGGAAAATCGTGGCAACGCAGAGTCAGAATACATTTGCTTTTATATTAAAACTGTTTTACGTCAGGATTCTGAGTTTAGCGGCGCTTTTTACCATTATTCTTGTTGCTGCAGTTTTGTTCTTAAACATTCCGATTGATGTCTCGCTCCTAACCTTTTTTGTACTTGGTATTTTGTATATTTTATTTTGGTTTGCAGTTTGTTTCTTTATTGTTTCATTACAAAAGCATTCAAACTATAATGCCGTGATCTTATTAACGATCTGGCTTTTTTTAATTGTCATTCTTCCGGCAGCAATCAATACTTATATTGTCAATAAATACAAAGTTCCTGAAGCGCTAGAACTTACGCTGACACAGCGAAATGCGTATCACGAAAAATGGGATATGGATAAAATGACAACATTGAACAAATTCTACGAACATTATCCTCAATTTAAACATTACCCGCTCCCCGAAAAAGAATTCAGCTGGCTTTGGTATTATGCGATGCAGCAAATGGGAGATGACGAATCGGCTGGACAATCGCGCGAATTGGAAGCAAAATTACAGCAGCGTAATCTTGCCAGCCAGCAAATCGCACAATTTATTCCGACGCTCCATACGCAGTTACAATTGAATGAAATTGCTCATGCCGATCTGGGAAATCAGCTTTTATTTTTGAAAGAAACAGCAAAATTCCACGAAAAAATGAGATTGCATTTTTATCCTAAAATATTTGACGAAGCTCTGGTAGAAAAAGAAAACTGGTCAAAATATAAAGTCGAAACTTTTAATGATTCTACAAAAACAAGCTTTGCAAAAGCGTTTTTACCACTGGTTCTTTTCATTTTAATTTTGATTGGTTTTGGATGGAGAAATTTTAAACGCGGCGTTATTTAACCGCAAAGAACGCAAAGGTTACGCTAAGTTCGCCAAAATGATAAAGATAACCAATGTTTTCAACCATTGGAAGACCATAAAACCCGACATTTTCCAAGGTTGAAACCTTGGGAAATGTTTAAAAAAGGTCCGCAAAGTTTTTCCATAAAGCTTTGCGGACTTTGCGTTTTTTAAATCTAGAATCTAAAAAATTCTTAGCGCACTTTGCGGTTAAATAAACCTATTCTGAATAATTTTTCCTGAAACATTCAATAATTTTATTTTATTTAGAATTAATATAAATAAACTTTTATATTTGCCGTTTTCCAAGCAAATTCAAGTACGCACTCATAGAAATAAATACTTATATTGCTTTCCTAAGTAATCCTGTTCAATGAATATAAATAGTAGTTTAGAATCCACACATTTTGAATCTTTCAAAGAAGGAAACGAAACTGCCTTTACTTATTTTTATGACAAATACTTTCGCAGGATTCAATCTTTCAGCGTTCAGTTTATTTACGATCCCGAAGAAGCAGAAAATCTGGCGCAGGAAGCTTTTCTGCATTTATGGCAGAACAGAGAAAGTGTAGAATCTATCAACGGGATTCAGTCTTTCTTGTATACGTATGCTAAATCCAAATGTTTAAATCTTATTCGTCATAATAAAGTGAAGGATAAATTTAAGAACGACCTTTTAAATCAAAAAGAAAGAGAATTGGATATTGAAGTTTTAAATTCCATTCAATTTGATACTTTAGAATTGACCGAATTAGAACGCATAATTCAGGAATCCATAAACGATTTACCTCCCAAAACCAGAGAAGTTTTTATTAAAAAACGTTTTGAAAATAAAAAAAACGCAGAAATCGCCGAAGAAATGCAAGTTACTTTAAAAGCGGTTGAAGCCCATATGACAAAGGCTTTGAAGATTTTAAAAACCAAATTATCCGATTATTTGTTCTTTATTTTTATTCTTATTTGTAATAATTAAAAATAAAAGATAGGGTATTTTAAAACTTAGGTGTACTTACTAAAGCGAGAAGTTTAAAACCGCCTATATGACATCGGAAATAATAAATAAATATTTATCTAATGAAGCATCAGAACAAGAAGTTCAAGCACTTTTTGAATGGATTGAAGCTTCTGAGGATAATAAAAAACAATTTATAACCTTAAAGAAAGCCTGGACACTTACAGCGCTATCCGGAGAAATCGCTCGAGATTCAGCTGCTGTAATTGCCCTTAAGCCAAAAAATAAAGTAGTACAGTACTGCAAATATGCGGCGGTTGCAGCGATTGTTTTTGGGTTAGGAAAAACGGCTTTATATTTTACCAGCGACACAAAAGAAAACAAAGAAATTGTTTTGGATTTAGGCGATGGACGTGTAGAATATTTTACGCAAAAAAATCAATCGACATTGGTAAATGACAATGGCGAATTGATTGCTGAAAAATTTCCAAACCAAATTGTATACTTCGGGAAAGTTCTTGATAAAGACATTTTATATCACACACTTACAATTCCTTACGGAAAAACATTTAGACTTAAACTTTCTGATGGCACAGTTGTGAGTCTAAATTCCGGAACTACTTTTCGTTATCCGGAGCAGTTTGGCATTAACGGAAAAAGAAATGTTTTTTTAACCGGAGAAGCATTTTTTGAAGTTGCCAAAGATAAAGAACATCCTTTTATTGTACACGCCAATCAGGCTGCAATTGAAGTTCTCGGAACTAAGTTTAATGTAAGTGCTTATCCTGAAAACCCAACTGTTAATAGTACATTAATAGAAGGAAGTGTAAAAATGTATGAAGCAGAAAATGCATCAAATGTAGTTTTACTGGAGCCAAATCAAATGGCAACCTGGATTAATAATTCTAAGAAAATTGTAACAAAAACGGTCGAGCCTTCCTTCTATTCTGCCTGGACAAAAGGAGAACTTGCTTTTAAAGATACCCCATTCTCAACAATCGCTAAGATTATTCAGCGTACCTATGACGTTGAAATTATCAATGAAAATTCTGATTTGGCCAGACAGAACTTTACAGGTACAATTAATATTAGTGATTCTAGTGTCGAAAACATTTTAGAGCTTCTAAAACGTGATACGCCATTTAATTATTCCATTAAACAAAATACTATTACCATTACCAATATTCCAAACTAAATAAAACATGACATTAATGATACCCAAAAATTTAAGAAAAATTCTGTTTTTCTTAGCCCTTCTTATATCTGGTTTTAAAGGTTTTTCGCAAAATAAATTGATCACAATACATGTTAAAAACAAACCTATCAGCACCATTATAAAATCAATAGAAGAACAAAGTGATTTTAGAATTATTTACAATGCCAGAAAAATTGATGCCGAACAATCTGCAGATTTAGACATTAATAATGCAACTCTAGAAACTGTTTTAAAGCAATTATTAAAAGACACAAACATTTCCTATTACATTCAGAAAAAGCAGGTTTTATTAACTAGTAAAACACCTGATGCCTCTGAGACGGAATCTCAGGAAAAAGAACGATTTATAAGCGGAATTGTTTATGATGCTAAAAGTAAACTACCGCTTCCTGGTGCTTCTGTCCGCATAAAAGGAATAGGAAATGGAGGAATGGGCGCTATTACAGACTTTAACGGGAAATTTGTCTATCAATTAACTGGAAATGATATTCCGAATGTTACACTAGAAGTCGGATTTTTAGGAATGCAGACTCAGTCGCAAAAAGCAGGCAGCAAAAAACTGTTTTCTTTTTTCCTTGAAGAAGCAGCAGACGAATTAAATCCTGTAGTTATTACTTCATCGTACGGAACTACCAAATTAAAGGAAGAAATTGTTGGGAGTATTTCGACTTTACAAGCCAGAGATATTGCTGTAGAACAGGCTTCAGAAAGTATTGACAAAATGATTACGGGGCAGATTGCCGGAGTTTTGGTAGAAAATACTTCTGGAGTCGGCGGTCCAGTAAAAATCAACATTCGCGGTCAGGGAACACTTCCTTCTTTATCTGGTGCTCGTACAGGAACTTCTAGCCAGCCTCTTTTTATTGTTGATGGAATTATTATGAGTGAAGAATTTGGTATAGACAGTTCGTATTTTAATGGTAATGGAGATGCTTCTGAAAGTTTCGGGAATCCATTAATGAAAATTGCTCCAGAAAATATTGAGACAATATCAGTCTTAAAAGATGCGGCAGCTGTTGGTATATACGGTGCTGATGGAGCAAACGGTGTAATTTTAATTACTACCAAAAAAGGAAAAAAGGGAAAAACTCAATTTGGTTTTTCTAATCAGCTTGGGGTTTCTTCTGCTATCAATCAAATTAAATATCTTAATGGTGAACAATACACAGAACTGCGAAACGAATTTGTAAAAAACACTTCACCAGGATCGGCTCTAACTACTTATAACGGAGTAAATACAGATTGGTTTGGTCTTTTGAACAGATCAGGAATCTTCAATAAATATAATTTTAATGTTTCTGGTTCTACCACAAAAATTTCATACCGCACCAATATTAGTTATACTAAAATTGATGAGCCTCAGATGGGTAACACAACCAAACAATTAAATGCGGGAATAAATTTAGGTTACAGCTCTGATAAACTTGACATTGGATTAATGTTGAATCCTAGTTTTGTTCAAAAGGACGCACCAAATATCTTTTATTCTTTTGCTTATCTTCCTACCCTTTCTCCTTACAACGCAGACGGATCGTACTCCAACTTAGGTGTCAGCGGTATGATGAGAGGAAATCCTTTGGCAGCAATTGAACAAAATAAAAATGAAGCACAGACTTACGGTCTTTTAGGAAGTTTAAGTCTTTCGTATAAATTAAGTAAAGCGATCAAATTTTCTACTCTTTTCGGAATGGATTATACAGATAAAGAACAGGATCGTTATTTTTCTGCTGCAAATGAAAGTGGTCAGTTTGCAGGAACTTTTGTTTTAGATAATATCACATATCCAAGATGGGGACGCCGACTTTTGAATGAAAGAAATTCAACTAAATGGAACTGGCAGGGACAAGCTTTATTTGACAAACAGCTAACAGAAAATCATGCTGTTGACGGGGTTGTTGGTTTTGAACTTTCTGAGGATAAAACCGACTTTGAATATCAATCTGCAGTTGGTTTTGTGAATCCTGCTGTTATTAATCCAATTTCTAATGCAATCCGAGACGATAATCCAGCAACTCCAGATGTGGACGAAACCAAGAGCAATCAATCTGTTGGGACTGAAATCAGCTATAACTCTAGAGTTTCCTTATTTACTCAGGTAAACTATAATTATAAAAAACGTTATTATCTGCTGGCTAACTTCCGTCGCGATCAAAGTTCTGTTTTTGGAGATGATACTGATGTGGCTAATAACGGCGGTGCTGGTGCAAGCTGGATTATTAGTAACGAAAAAATCTTTAACAACAATTCTTGGATTAATCTATTAAAACTTAAAACAAGTTACGGTACAACAGGAAACTCTAGAATTGGTTCTTACCGCTCAAAAGGTTTGTACAATTATCAGCAGAATAGTTATAATGGCGGAACAGGTGCTGTTGTTGGTGCTGCTCCAAACGGACGATTAAGCTGGGAAAAGAACACAAAATTTAATGCCGGAATCGATTTTAATATTTTTAACCGCATAGAATTTTCTCTTGAATATTACCGTGATGAAAAAACTGATTTGATCACTACGAGAAATATTCCAACAGAAACAGGTTACAGCTCTATGCAGTTGAATGCAGCAAGTATGTATAATCAAGGATTGGAACTTCAGACTACAATTAAATGGTTTAAAGGCGATAATTTTAAATGGACTACTTCATTTAATATTTCTACTGTAGATAGCAAAGTAACCGATTTAAAAGGTTTAGGAAGTGATTTTTCTGTTGGTGAATTAGCTTTGGCTCAAAAAATCGGCTATAGCACTACAACTGTTTGGGGAATCCACTGGGTAGGTGTTGATCCAGCTACTGGAAGAGATTTGGTTACTAAAAATGGTCAGGTTTATGATCTTGCAACTTACAAAACTTTGTTTACACAAGCTGATTGGGAACCAATTGGAGATACTCAGGCAAAAGCATATGGAGGTTTCTACAACAGCTTTACTTTTTACAATAACCTAAGCTTAACTTTTAGAGGTGATTTTCAATTAGGCGGTGATTTCTTTGCCTCTGATGCGATTATCGATAAATACTCCAACAGTTCAAACCGAAATCTTTCTGTAAATGCTGATCATCACTGGAGAAATCCTGGAGATGTTGTGCCTTACGCTGCCGTAACAACTGTACCCGTTACAGCAAATTTAAGTAAGTATGTTTACGATGCTACTTATGTACGATTAAGCAACGTTAACCTCAGTTACAATGTTCCGATCAAAAATATTTTTCTAGATGCACTTTCTGTTTTTGCAGATGCAACCAATGTATTGTATTGGTATAAAGAAAAAAGCCCGAAGGGAATGAACGGAATTAGAGAATTTAGTTATACTTATCCACAGGCAAGAACTATTTCGCTTGGTGTAAATGCAAAATTTTAAGACGATGAAATATTTAAAATACATAACAGCAGCATTCCTGATTTTTTCATTGCAAAGCTGCAGTGATTTTCTAGAACAGGAACCCGGAACTCAAACCTCGATAGATGAGTTATTACAAAATAAAGCGGGTGTTTTAACCGCTATGAAAGGACTTTATGGTGCAGTTGAAGAAAACGTAAGAGGCGAACGTTTTGCCGTTTACTCTGATTTGCAAGGCGGTAATATCAAATTTACGCCAACTTCATCTGGAAGCAGCATCGGACAGATCACACCAGCACTTAATGTTAGAGAAGTATATTCTTTTGAGGATACAGAAGAGACCAGTAATTTTGAATCCGTTTACACTGGTCATTACAGTATTATTAATCAGGCTAACTTAATTTTAGAATATACTCCAAAATTAACCGATGCAACTGATGCCGAAAAAAATCAGATAAAGGCAGAAGCTTTAGCGATTAGAGCCTATTCTCATTTTCTTTTGTCTCAGATTTATTGTCAAGATTACAGTTACACATCAGATGCTTCTCATTTAGGAATTGTATATAGCACAGAATCTATAAAAGCGGGGTTAAAATACCCTAAAAGAGAAACTTTAGCCACTACTTATTCTCTAATTATTAATGACTTAAAAACAGCAATTGATAATTATTCGGATACGTCTGCAATGACTGGTCCTGTTTATTCTTATTTCAATAAAAATAATACAAAAGCTTTATTGGCTAGAGTTTATTTATATAAAAAAGATTGGGCAAATGCTTATGAAACTGCTAATGATGTGATCACAAATTCAGGAGTACAACTGGTAAGTTCTTCAAATTTAGTAGCGCAATGGGTGCAGCCTGATCTTCCTGTTTCCGAGGCTTTATTAGAATTTACAATTCCAAGAGATGCTGAAAGTGCAGCAAAAGTTACTATGGCAAGCTATTTTGGTTTCAATGCAAATACATATGCAAGATATGTGGCCTCAAACGACTTGGTAAATCTTTATGAAGCTGATGATCTAAGAAAACAATTATTTCTTACCGTTAATATTCAAACTCTTGTAAATGGTTTATTAACGCCCGCTCCCTATAATTTTACACGAAAATTTCAGGATAACGCCGGATATGTTGCTTTTAGACTAAGTGAAATGTATCTAATTCGTGCCGAAGCTGCATTAGAAAACGGTCAGCCCAATCTTGGAATGTCAGATATTAATATCATTCGTGCTCGTGCCAACGCTTCTCTACTAACAAATACATTAAATCTAAAAGAAAATATACTTCTAGAAAGAAGAAAAGAACTTTGCTTTGAAGGACATTTATTCTTCGACTTAAGACGCAATCATTTGGGAATTACAAGAAATGACGGCTGTATTTCTACCAATTGCAGTATCGCATATCCTTCTCCAAAATTCGTGTTACCAATACCATTATACAATATTAATCTTAATGAAAACTTACAGCAAAATGAATCCTATTAAGATACTCCGCATATTTGCAATAGCATTGTTATTGACTTCTTGTTCAAAAGACGATTATAAATTAGGTTCTGAAATTGAACCGCATTTAAGATTTAACTTTCTGGTAACCAGCGCTAATATTCCGTTAGAATATCCTGCTGTAAGCTCGATGTTAATTCCTAAAGATACTTATGCAAACAGCTCGGTAAAAACATTAAAAGTACCTGTGGCGTTATCAACTCGTTCGTTAAAAAGCGCAGTAACGGCCAATTTCAGTGCCGTTTCTTCAACTGGCGATAATGAAAGTTTTACAGTTAATCCTGTCAATCAATTGGTTTTTGAAGGAAGTAAATTGACCGATACTATTTTTGTTTCTTTTGACAAAAGATGGGCAGCAAATCAAAGCATTACTTTAAAACTGGAAACTGTTTCTGATCCTGAAATTCATATCGGAAATTTAAATACAACATATCCAAATGATACTTTCAAAATTGATTTGACTGCCATTACAACTAATTATACTTTTCCGGTAAATCAACTTGTTATTAAAGGTGAAGTTGGTGAAACAGTTGATTTTAAAGTAAATTTCCCGAACGGATTTTTCCCTTCTGAAATAGAAAATACTTCGATTTTTAAATTTCAAAATGGTTTTGAATATTCCTTAACACATGATGACTTTGGAGATAATAGAAGTTCTATTACCTATCATTTAACGCTTCTGGAAGATATACAAAATGATGATGCCCGTTACGAATCAAAAATTACTTTGGTAAATATTCCAAACTATAATGCAACGGGAAGCATTAATCTTACTATCGTAAAACCAATAAAATCTCCGAGAGATGTTCAGTCCTATCCTGCATCAAAATTTACAGATCCTACCAATGCATTTTACTTAACGTACGGCGAACATTGGTTTAACAACAACGGAAACTGTACCTGGCAGACTTTTAATGCTTTAACCTTTCCGGTTGTAGTAACAAAAGACAACGAAAATGCCATATTGTACAGTGACAAAGGAACCCCAAACCCTAATGATGATGTGTATCATGATGCTTTCAAAATCGGTTTTAATGTGGCGAGCGGGACTAATACAGTCAATTCTTTTGGTTTAAAAAGATGGTTTTCTAACGAAAGTAACGCAGCAGCGATTTCTCCCGGATTCAATATCACTTCGGCTTTAGAATTTTTCCCTGCAAACGGTAACAGCAAAACACAAGGAACAGTTCTCGTAATTCCGCAGGATATAACTATTGGATCCAGTGCTTCAAATACGCATGTTATTGCCATTTCTGGCGATGGAACGTATAAAGAAATCAGCGCAGGTTTATATGAAATTTCATTTGAACTAAAACTAACAAACGACAAACTGTTTGGAGGAACAGTTTCGACACAATACAGAATGTACAACAATAGAGTTTATCCAAAGCCAGCTGCTTTAAGCATTCCGTGCCCAAAAGAAGTTACGCTTTAACTTGAAATTGATAATGGATAATTAAAAATTGATAATTGCGAATTGTTAATTATCAATTGTCAATTAAATCAAAAAAGAGATCCTATCGAGCTTTGTCAAAGTTTAAAACTTTGACAAAGCTTTTGGAGTAAAAAATAATGTTAAGTTTCAAGTTTCAGTTTCGCGTTTATGGCAACTTGAAACCTGAAACCTGAAACTTGAAACAAATCAAAAAAAAAGAATTGAAAAAACTAATCTTCCCTCTCCTATTTCTGCTGAGTCTAACGGCTTACAAGAGCATTGAAGAACCAGAATATATCGACATTCAGGAATTACGAAAACTCTATTCGAGCGGCGATGTTTCTAAATGGCCTGCGGCAGAATTGCATGAAAGTATCGACAAATCTAAATTTCAGGATATTGGAGTACTTCCTGCTGTACCATATCCAGCTTATAATCCGTACTCTAAGGAAAAAGAAAGTTTGGGAAAAATACTCTTTTTTGACCCAAGGTTATCAGTGAGTGGACAGATCGCCTGTGCTTCCTGCCATAATCCGGAATTGGGATGGACAGATAATTTGACACGTTCTTTTGGACACGACCGCCAAACCGGAAAACGCAATTCGATGACGATTTTAAACTCCGCATATGCAACTTCTCTTTTTTGGGACGGACGCGCAAAAAGTCTTGAAGATCAGGCGCAGTTTCCTGTTGCAGATCCTTTAGAAATGAACGAGAAACTAACTATTGCTGTTGATAAAATTGCCAAAGTTAAAGGTTACAATACTTTATTTTCCTCGGCTTTTGGAGACAAAAAAGTTACTTTAGAAAGAATTCAATATGCCATTGCTACCTTCGAAAGATCAATTAACAGTCCGAAAAGCAAATTTGATCACTTTGTAAGCGGAAAATCAGACGTTTACACCGATTCGCAGGTAAAAGGACTTCATCTATTCCGAACCAAAGCACAATGCATCAATTGCCACAATACGCCTTATTTCAGCGACAATCAGTTTCATAATGACGGACAGACTTTATTCGGAACAAAAAATGAAGATTTCGGACGTTACAATGTGACGAAAGAGGTAAAAGATATTGGTAAATTCAGAACGCCGACACTTCGAGAAGTTGCAAATACAAGACCGTGGATGCATCACGGACATTTTCCAAGTTTATTAGATGTGGTCGAATTGTACAATTTAGGAAACCCTTCTCCGGTTCAGAAAAAATATCTGGGAACTCCAAGAGATTCTTTAATTCCAAAAGTAGATCCAATGTTGAGAAAACTAAATCTGAACAAAGAAGAAATAAGTGATTTATTAGCGTTTATAGAAACTTTAAGCACGCCGACCAGAAGAATCATGGCGCCGGAAATGCCGAAATAATTACAAACGATTTGTATATTGCCCCAAAATTTTACAAATCCAAAAGTCCATTTCTTTTTTGAAATGGACTTTTTTTTATGCTTAAAAAATTAAAAAATGAATATTATTTTTTTATACATTTAACGCGAATATTACCTGATTATCAGTAAATGAAAGATCATTAAATAAAAATCTAATAACAGTAAAAATTTATGACAACCTTTAAAACCTGGAAGGAAAAACCAACAGAACTTGAAGTTCAAAATGTAGTAGAAGATTTTTTTGCTTATTTAAAAAAAGGCGAATTAGACAATGCAAAAAATAGTGTAGATCATCTTTATGATGATTGGGAAGAATCTATTCATGTAATCTGGCGCGATCACTATCTTATTCACGAAACTGCACAAGATGAATCTTTTGAAGGCAGAGAATGGATCAACAATTTAGAATGGACACAAAATTTAGGTATTCTGGATGATTTTATGTGGGGAGAAGAAAAAGGCAGTTCAAGATATCTTGATGTAAGCGTAACGTATATGGAGGAACCTTCAGGATTTGCGGCACAATTTTATCTGGTAAAAAATGACGATCATTATGTTGTAAAAAGAGGATTAATCGACATGGCTTAAAACAAGCCGTTTTTATAATCCAGAAGTTCATTTCATATTTTTGAAATGAACTTTTTTTATTGAATACCAAACCAAAATCTAATTTTAAATAACAGTTTAATATTAAATTACTATACCTTTATTGAAGCATAAAATAATACTTTAAACAGAAGCTTATCCTAATCTTTTAAATTTGTTTGTATCCCAAAAAAGCTTTTTTATTCACAAAAAAATATCCTTATGAAAATAGATCAGATTCAGCTTAAAACAAACGATATTGAGAAAGCAAAGGCGTTTTATCAAAATACATTAGGTCTTTTTATTCTCGAAGAGGATCAAAAATCAATCACGATTCAGGCTGGCAGCTCAATTTTAAAATTTGTCGAAGATTCTCAATTTAATTCCATTTACCATTTTGCTTTTAATATTCCTGAAAACCAGCTTGAAGAAGCAATTGAATGGTGCAAAAACAAAGTAGATTTAATTATAATTGAAGATAAAAATGTTATTACTGATTTTGAAAAATGGAATTCACATGCTATTTATTTCTACGATACAAACGGAAATTTATTGGAATTTATCGCCAGACATGATCTTAATAATGAACAGGTTGGTGAATTTAATTCTCAATCTATTTTAAATATAAGCGAAATCGGAATTGTTACTGAAAATCCTTTAGAATTAGGCAATCAATTAATTTCAGAACATGGGCTTCATTTCTTTTCGAAAAATAATAACAGCGAAACTTTTGCTGCACTTGGTGACGACGAAGGTTTATTGATCTTGGTACATCCAAACAGAAATTGGTATCCGACACAAATTCCATCACAAAGTAATACTACAGAAATAAGTTTAGAAAATAACGAAAATATAATTGAGTTGAAATTTTAAATACATCTTCATTTTTTGAACCATTTGAAGAAATAAAATATTAAAACTTAAAAATTTATTCTTTTATTTGATATATCTTTTGATCACAAAAAAGAATCAAACAATCTCTATTTCAGTGGAAATATGAATATCAAAAAAATCTTTAAACCGATGTTATTCTTAATTTTATTCACAACCAGTTTTGTAAAAGGACAAAATCAAGATAATACATTACAAAAAATTCTGGACCTTAATCTTATTGAACAAAAACAGGTAAAAGATTTTAAAGAAAATCAGGATCGTATAAAAACGAAAAATGCTACTTCCTACTTATATGGATTATTTCAATGTCAATATAAAAATATTACCGGAGGTTTCTTTTCTGAAATGGGGTCTCATGACATTTTTGATAACGAGAAACTAACCGAAGAAGAACAAAAAAAAGAAAATCAGGAACTTACTGAATATCTTATCAAACTGAAAAAATGTGACCTTGTTACTGAAAAACAATTTAATGAATTTCAAAAAAAGATAAATGCGAATTCTTATAGCTACAAACTTAAACTTCTGAGTGAAATTACATTTGAGGCAATGAAAGTTGACTATATGGCACCTGAAAAATTAAAAAGATTTGCTGATAAATTAAAAAACAACGGAATAGTAGAAACTCAATACAAAGAACTTATTGCTGCTATAGACAATGAAAAAATAAAGAATCCTATTGATCTTCTATCCTATTGCAGTAAATCCGTAATCATAGATAAAAAAAATTATTCAAAAGAGCCGGAAAACTATCTCGAGTTAATTCATAAAAAAACTGCCGAAATAATGCCGGAACTGGCTTTTTCTAATTTTGAATTTAAAATTGTGGAAGACAGCAAAATGTCTGATGAAGATACTAAATTTTATGATTTTATTGTTTCTATTCAATCAGGCGGAAAAAATTACAAACAAAACAGCTTCTATCGACTATATACGCCTTCTACAGGAAAATATTCTGCTGGCGGAATAGACTCTCAGCAATATTATAAAATATTCAATAAAATCCTTACCGACCTGCACTCTCCTTACAGACTTCATGAAATTGAAGTTTATAGTGATAATGATAATCTGGATGAAAAGGTTTTTGGAATAATGGCATTAACCAAAGAACAGGAAAAAGCCCTCCAGGAATCTGAATCTTATTTCAGGCCAAGTTATGAAGATTTTAAAAATAAGCCGACTACTGCACAAATTGAAAAAGTAATCGAAGAATACCAGAAAATTGGTTTGTTTGCCCATCTGTCTCCACTGCAGATTAATGAGGCAAAAGAAAAAGTTGCGGAACAGGAAAACAGGGATTATAATGAAGTGCTTTCTGCTTTTCCGAACATGATTTATTGGTACGATACAGAACTTGGAAACCTTGAAGATCCTTATGCAGAATTGCTTAAAGAATTTTCTGTTATTTCGAAAAATGAATTTAATCCAACACAAATTATTAACAAATTTGATATTGAAAAAAGTAAAAAAACGACTTTAAAATTCAAGCTCGGAACTAAATCCTATTCTAAAGTTTTTAAAATCAATAATGACTGGATCGACGTTGATTTTTTTGATTTTGTAAAATCAATTGTCAAAGAAAATAAACTCAAAGGTCAGTTTTACGAATTGTACACAGGCGGTCAGGATGCACAAGTTGTCTATTTTACAAAAGAACAATACGATTATATTAGAGCAAATAAACTTTTGATTTTCTGGGATGATAAATTGATTGAAGAAGACTAATACTCTTCTTCAATCGCTTAATTTACTGATTTTAAAACCTCATCTTCTGAATTCTAACGGCATTTAGAATCGCTAACAGCGCCACACCGACATCTGCAAAAACAGCTTCCCACATTGTGGCAAGTCCGCCTGCACCAAGAATCAATACAAATGCTTTTACGACAAAGGCTAAAGTAATATTCTGCCAGACAATTTTTTTAGTTTGTTTTCCGATATTGATTGCCATTGCAATTTTACTAGGTTTATCATCCTGAATTACAATATCTGCGGTTTCGATTGCGACGTCGCTTCCTAAACCTCCCATCGCGATTCCAACAGTACTGAGCGCAATAACAGGCGCATCGTTTACACCATCGCCCACAAAAGCCGCAGTTTCATTTTTGGCTAAAATCTCGTTTATTTTATTGACTTTATCTTCCGGAAGCAAATCTCCAAAGGCATTTGTGATTCTGAGCTGGTCTGCCACAAATTGAACTACATTGGTTTTATCACCGCTCAGCATAGTTAATTTTACACCTAATGATTTTAGTTTAGAAACCGTCTCTTTTGCATCTTCTTTAATTTCATCTGCAATTGTCAGATAGCCTGCAAATTTTCCGTCGTAAGCAATCGCAATTGTGGTGTAAACTATTGAAGTCGGATCAATATCGTATTTAATATTAAATTTTTCCAGAAGTTTAAAATTCCCTGCATGAAGTTCTTTTTCGTTGAAAGAAGCTCTTAATCCATGTCCGGAAATTTCTTCAATATCACTCAATTCAATAGAAGAATCGATTTGTCCAACATGGTTATGAATGGCTGTTGCAACTGGGTGTGTACTTCTGCTTTCTAAAGCATTTACCAATTTGAGGATTTCCTCTTTATCAAATTCTGGTTTTATAATGACTTCCTGAACTTTAAAAACACCTTCGGTCATGGTTCCGGTTTTGTCTACCACAACATTCTGAATGGTCGAAATACTATCGAGAAAATTACTGCCTTTAAAGAGAATTCCGTTTTTACTCGCAGCACCGATTCCGCCAAAATAACCCAGCGGAATACTGATAACTAATGCACACGGACAAGAAATTACCAGAAAAACCAAAGCACGATACAACCAATCGCTAAAAACATAATTAGTAACAAAAAGCATTGGCAATAAACAAATTGCAATTGCGAGATAAACTACAATTGGTGTATAGATTTTAGCAAATTTCCTGATGAACAATTCTGCAGGCGCCTTTTTAGTCGTGGCATTCTGAACCATTTCTAAAATTTTAGAAAGTTTACTGTCATTATAAGCTGCGGTTACTTTTACCAGAGCAACTGTATTTCCGTTAATCATTCCGGCCAAAACAGTTTCTCCTTTTACCTTTGTATCCGGTTTGCTTTCGCCCGTAAGAGCAGCTGTATTAAAAGAAGCATTATCTGATAGCAATTCACCATCTAACCCTAGTTTTTCTCCTGCTTTAAGCTGAATCACGGATCCAATTTTAACATCAGAGGCTTTGATTTTTACAGCAATAGTATCTTCTAAAATATTGACCTCATCAGGACGCTGATCAAGCAGACTTTTAATATTCGATTTTGCTCTGCTTACTGCCAGACCCTGAAAGTTTTCTCCAATAGTATAAAACAACATTACGGCAACTCCCTCAGGATATTCACCAATTGCAAAGGCTCCGATTGTAGCAATGCACATGAGCAGAAATTCTGAGAAAAAATCGCCTTTTACAATACTTTCATAAGCTTCTCTTAAAACAGGAAGTCCAACTGGCAGATAAGCAATTATATACCACGGAATTCTAATATACTCTGAAAACCAATTTTTAGCATAATAATTATCAAAAACTATCGCGATAAGCAGTAATACAAAGGATATTATGGCTGGTAAAAATATTTTGAACAAACTGCCATCTGCATTGTTTTCGTGATCGTGTCCGTGATCATGCCCGTCATTATCAGAGTGCGCGGGTTCGTCATGCGAACAGCAGCATGCTGATTTGGGTTTGATTTTTGTATTTTTTATTTCTTTATCTTGGTGTATCATTTTAGAATTTCAGGGTTTAAAGTTTCAAGTCTTAGGCACTAGAAACTTTGTTTAAAATAATGTCCTAAATTTACGGCTTTTGTGGCAAAGTTTAATGCCGCAAAGGCACTAAGTCGCTAAGTTTTTTCAAAGTTATGCTTAAGAATATTGTTTGTAATTCTTGAGGAACGAAGAATAACACAAGTAATTCTGTAAACATAATCGCAAATCTTTTAGTCCATACCATTTGAAACATAGCCCACGGTTTTAACCGTGGGAAACGAATCGTGGATATATTGTGTCCCAATGGTTGAAACCATTGGCTATGTCACAATCTTTACCAGCGACAAACCTCAGTCCCTTAGCAGCTCAGTCCCGAAGCTTCGGGATAGAACCTTTTAAAAAATCAATGTTCATGTTCTCCCCCGCCTTTCATGGCAGAGACTAAATAAAAAGCTCCTTTTGTAACTATTCTTGCATCTGCAGCAATTTTATCTACAAATTTAATTTCTGTAAAACCTAAATCTGTAGTTCCCGGAATAATTTCTATCGCTTTAAAATGAACTTCTTTTTCATGATTTCCTTCATTTTTGCCCGATACATCAGCATGTTTTTCTTGTCCTTCTTCCTGCACAAATACAAAATATTTATCGGCATTTCTTACTACCGCATCTTTTGGCAAAGCCGGAACTGTAGTATTTACGATATTGATATTTGCAGAAACATACATTCCGGGAATAAGCCCTTTGGCATCGGCCGGATCAATTTTGGCATGAACTGCAACAGTTTTACTTTCGTTAGAAAAAGATTTATTGATTCCAAAAATCTTTCCTTTAATCGATTTATTAGACTGATTTGTCAATACAAAATCAATTACCTGACCAACTGAAATTGAACCTAAATCTTTCTCATAAACATTCAAATCCAAATGCATCTGACTGTTATCTACAACTTCAAAAAGCGAAATTCCTGTATTGGCAAAAGCGCCTTTAGCTATATTAATTTTGCCTACAAAACCACTTATCGGCGACACAACCGGAACCAAAGAGGTACTTCCTTTTGTACTGACATGCAGCGCTTCAAGCTTATTTTTTGCAGCCTGCATACGCGCTCTTTCGGCGGCTAACCTGGCTTTTACTTCCTGAAACGTTTTCCTCGGATTTACATTTTCGTCGCTCAGCGTTTTCTGACGGTTGTATTCTAACTGCAAGTACTCTACATTGGCTGCAGCCGAATGATAATCTTCCTGCATTTCTATCACTTCCAGATTCTGAATGGTTGCTAAAACTTTTCCTTTATTAACAAATGTTCCTTCCAAAACATAAATATCCTTTACCGTTCCGCCAATTAAAGTCGAAACTTCTGCAGAATTTTGAGGCGGAACTGTAGTGTAGCCGTTTGCTTTGATGATTTTATTTAGATTTCTATCTTCTACAAATCCTGTTTCAATTCCAACGGTTTTGTATTGCGATTCGGTTAATGCAACTTCCGTACTTGATTTTTCTTCTTCGTGGCTTTCCTCTGCTTTCTTTTCATTACATGCGACTAAGATAACCGCAAGGCACGCAAGGACAAAGTGCAAGGCACGCAAGGAAATTAAACTTTGCTTCCCTTGCGTAGCCTTTGCGCTCTTTGTGGTTAAATCTGCGGTTAAACTTTTAAATATATTTTTCATCATTAATTGTTTTTGATAGTTGGAAATTGAAGTTCAACAGCACTTTGATTGTAGCTGTGCGTGGCTTCGGCAAGTTGTTTTTTAATGTCGATTGCCTGATTCAAAAAACTGATGTACGACCAATAACTCATATCGCCGTTGGCATAACTTTTTTGTGCGGTATCGATAATCTGATTGGCGTATTGCAATCCCTCATTTTGATAATAATTCAGATTTTTCTGTTGTTTTTGAAAGTTGTTTTGCAGCTCTTCTTTCTGCAGATTCAAAATGATTTTGTTTTTATCTAAAGTCAATTGCGACTGCGAAATGCTAATTGCTGCAGCTTTTGCTTTTGTCGTATTGACGCCTCCAAATAGCGGAATCTGCAATCCGGCCGTAAAACCCTGAAACAACGATTCTGTATTTATAGTTTGTGCAAAATAACCTAAACCAACTTTTGGTGTTCGTAAAGCTTTAAACGTTACCGCCTCTTTTTGATAAACCGAAATCTGCTGCTGATAAAAATCTGTTATCAAATTTTCTAATTTTGAGTTTTCCTGATTTTCTACAAAAAAATACTGAAGCTTTGTGTTTTCATCTGGAATAATATTTTCATCAGTCTGAACAAAAAACTGAAGCTGTTTTTGGTAAATCGCCAAATCAAAATTTAATTGTTCTTTTTGAGTTTCAATTTCCTTTACTTTCGCTTTGGCACTTATTACTTCGATATTCCCGCTTTCTCCGGTTCTAAAACGGAGTTCTGCATTTCTTAAGAATTTGGTATAAATCTCATTTAATTCTGAGTTTAAAGTCCGAATCGAAATCCCATACAAATATTGATAATATGCCAAAGTCACTGCTTTTTCTAATTCATAAGAAGATAAAGCTTTTCTTTTTTCTGCCAGTTTTGCCAATTCTTCCTGCAGTTGTCTATTGGCTTTTGTAACATTTCCTAATGGAAAAAACTGCTGTACCGAAATGTTATGATCAAAGTCTACACTGTTAAATTGCCCTCCCTGATACTGCACCTGCAACGCATCGGGCTGGAAAGCAGTTTTCCTTAAAACGTTTTGTTTTTCTATTTCTTTATCGGCAATTTTTAGATCGATATTATTTGATTTGGCAAGTTCTATTGCTTTTTCTAAAGTAACTTTTTGTTGTGCTTGTGAAGCAACTGTAACGAATAAGAGTGCACTTAATCGCAAAGCTCGCGAAAGATTTTCCGCAAAGTCGGCAAAGGAAATTGTGCTGATTTTATATGTTGAATTTGTCATCTGCTATAATTTTCTAATTATCAAATTTTCTCATTTTCTAATTTACTTTTGCTGCTAAACTTCTCTAACATTAAATACAGAATCGGCAAAACGATTAAGGTTAATAATGTTGCAGAAATTAATCCGCCGATTACAACGGTTGCCAGAGGCTTCTGCACTTCTGCCCCGCCGCTTGTGGACAATGCCATTGGCAAAAATCCTAATGATGCCACTGCTGCCGTCATTAAAACAGGACGTAATCTGGTTTTGGTTCCGATAAGAATTCTTTGCAGCGGATCTAAAATACCTTCTGCTTTTAGCTGATTGAAATAGGAAATAAGTACGATTCCGTTTAAAACCGCAATTCCAAATAAAGCAATAAAACCAATTCCCGCAGAAATACTAAAAGGCATTCCTCTTAATGAAAGTGCAAAAACACCTCCAATTGCAGATAATGGGATTGCCGTAAAAATTAGAAATGCTTGTTTTATACTTTTAAACGTAAAATAAAGCAAGACCAGAATTAATCCTAAAGCAATAGGCAGTGCAGCCGAAAGTCTTTTGGTTGCTTCGATTAAATTCTCAAACTGTCCGCCGTACGTAACATAATAGCCCGCAGGAAGTTTTAAGTTTTGATCTAATTTTTCCTGAATTTCCTCAACAACACTTTTAATATCTCTTCCTCTAACATTTAATCCAACTGTAATTCTTCGTTTTCCGTCTTCGCGGATGACCTGCACTGGACCTTGCTCATATTCAACCGAAGCTACTTGAGAAAGTGGAACCTGCTGGCCGTTTGGAAGCGGAATAAACAAATTACTCACATCTGTAATATCTCCGCGATTTTGCTCATCCATTCTCACCACGACATCAAACCTTTTACTCTCATCGTATATTTTTCCGGCACTTTCGCCTGCAAATGACGAACGGATGATTTGGTTAATGTCAGAAATATTCAGTCCGTAAAGGGCGATTTTGTCGTAATCGTATTTAATTGTAATCTGTGGCAATCCGGTAACTTTATCAGCTTTTAAATCTCCAATTCCTTCGATGTTTTTTATTTTCGAAATTAATTCTGCCGCTTTAGAATCCAGAATCTCCAGATCATCGCCAAAAATCTTAATCGCAATATCAGATCGGCTTCCGGTCATCAATTCGTTAAAACGCATCTGAATGGGCTGCGAAATTTCGATATTGGCTCCAGGAATTATTTCCATTTCCTCTTTCATGGCGTTTGCAAGATCTTCCCAATTATGGTATTTGCCTTTCCACTCTTTTTTGTCTTTCAGAACAATAATCAAATCACCGCTTTCGATAGGCATTGGATCGGTTGGGATTTCGCCGCTTCCTATTTTGGTAACAATGGTTTGGATTTCGGGAAATTTAGCTTTTAGAAGCTGTTCGTATTTGGTCGTCGTTTCAACCATCTGCGTAAGTGAGCTTCCGGTCATAATTGTAGCATTTATAGCCAAATCTCCTTCTTCTATTGTGGGAATAAATTCTCCTCCCATATTCTGGAAAACTACAAGTGCCAAAACAAATAATCCAACTGCAACAGATAGAACTGCTTTTTTAAACGCCAAAGCTTTATTCAAAAAAGGCGTATAACGGTTTTGTAACCAAGATATCATTCGGTCGCTAAAATTGGGTTTATGCTCAGTCTTTTTCGAAAGAAATAAAGCGCTCATCATCGGGATATAAGTCAGGGAAAGAATAAAAGCACCAATGATTGCAAAACCAACTGTCATGGCCATTGGTTTAAACATTTTTCCTTCTGTTCCAATCAAAGCGAGAATAGGCAGATATACTATTAAAATAATGATTTCTCCAAAAGCCGCACTGTTTCTGATTTTTGAAGCCGAATTATAAACTTCATCATCCATTTCTTCCTGCGTTAATTCCTTTTTATTTTTGATTTTCTGCAGATGATGCATCGTGGCTTCGACAATAATTACGGCGCCATCCACTATGATCCCAAAATCTATAGCTCCGAGACTCATTAGGTTGCCGCTTACGCCAAAAGCATTCATTAGAATTACAGCAAATAACATTGCAAGCGGAATAACCGAGGCAACGATTAATCCGGCACGAAGATTTCCGAGAAATAAAATCAATACAAAAATGACGATTAAGGCTCCTTCTAATAAATTCTTTGCAACTGTTTTGATCGAATTATCGACCAGTTTTCCTCTGTCAATAAATGCTTCTGCAGTAACTCCTTCTGGCAGCGTTTTATTGATCTGAGCCATTTTTTCGTGAATTCGGTTAACGACAGCACTCGAGTTTTCTCCTTTTAGCATTAAAACCAAACCAGAAACAATTTCTCCTTTACCGTCTTTTGTAGAAGCTCCGTAACGCAGTGCCACACCCTCACGAACCTGTGCCAGATTACGAACTAAAACCGGCGAACCATTTCTGTTTTTTACTACTACATTTTCCAGATCTTTAACCCCTTTTGCCATTCCGACACCACGGATAAAATAGGTATATTGGTCTTTTTCAATATAGGCACCGCCTGTGTTTTGATTGTTTTTTTCTAAAGCGTCGAAGATTTCGGTAATTGTTACTCCCAGACTGTTGAGCATGTTTGGATTAACGGCGATTTCGTATTGTTTAAGTTTTCCGCCCCAGGTACTTACATCTGCAACACCTTTTATTCCCTGCAATTGCGGCACGATAATCCAGTCCTGAATGGTTCTCAGTTCTACTGCACTGTATTTGTTTTCGTAGCCTTTTTTGGCGTAAACGTCGTATTGGTAAATTTCACCTAAACCTGTTGTAATTGGTGCTAATTCTGGAGAATCTACATAATCCGGGATGTTTTCCTCTGCTTGTTTTAAACGTTGAAATATCTGTTCGCGAGCCCAGTAAATATCTACATCGTCCTCAAAAACAACTGTAACAACAGATAATCCAAAGCGGGATATACTTCGAAGTTCTATAATTTCCGGAACGGTTTTTACAGCGCGTTCCAACGGATAGGTAATTAATTGTTCTACTTCCTGACTGGCCAAAGTTGGGGCTGTTGTAATAATCTGAACCTGATTATTGGTTACATCGGGCAGCGCATCGAGCGGTAATTTTTTAAGCGAATAGCTTCCCCATGCAATAAGCACGAGGGTAAATAATAGTATAATGAATTTGTTCTTTATACTAAATTGAATGATTTTATCTAACATTTGATTGTATAATGAAATGAGAAATTGGGCAGATTAGTGCCGTAAATGTGTGGAAATTCCACAACTCTCTGGCCCGAATTCCGAAAAATCGGAACGGGCATAAATCATTATGCTATTTGAGGAGGCTGCCAGATACTTCCGTAGAAATTGGAAGCAAAAACAGAATTATAATTGGGTAACGGAATTGAAATTATATGATACGTTTTAGGAAACTCAAAACTTATAGAAGACTGATAACTTAAAACCTGAGCTCCACAGCAATTACAAGCACAAAATGGAGAACATAAATCATTGTCTTTATCGTGCGAATGATTTGCTTCTGAAGAAAATTGAGCGGTATTATGAACGGCGCTGTCCACTTCCATATCTGCGCAGGGCATATTTGAAAGTGCCATCAAATAAATTGATAAGAGGGCTGCGATCCATTTCATATTACAAAAGTAAGATTTATTCTTTTACAAAATTTAAAATCTAAAAAACCACCAAAAACCACTTACAACATTCATAAACAAGTACTTAAAACAATTAATGAGGAAATTTTCACTATCTTTAACACTATTAAACTCATAAATTATCTATAAGCAGGTTTAATATCATTTCCTAAAAGCCCTACTCTCCTTTTTTTACACCGCTGCAAGTACTATTATTAAACATGATTTATTATTAACTTTTAGCACCAAGTCTATGAAATATTCTAAACTAATAACAGCCTTTTTATTATTCATAGTTTTTCAAATGTCGGGTCAGGTTTACACAGAAAAAATTGTGGGTCAGAAAAATCAAGAACTAAAAGACAGCCTCAAGGTTGCAGAGTATCCTTACGCATTACCTATATGGGGTAAAAAAGTAGCTCAAAAAGGGTATAAATTACCTTACTCCGCAGGATTATCAATAAATTATTTCTGGCAGGATTCAGAAATTGTAATCAGCGATTTAGAAGTAGGTTTTAATAACGGCCCCAAATTTAATCTGGATGAAATTGTGCGATTTGAAAAATCGTCTGTTGCTGCAAGTTCTATCTCTATTCGACCGGATATCTGGCTTCTTCCTTTCTTAAATATTTACGGTGTTTTTGGAAAAGCCAAAACCTCAACAAAGATCAATGCTGGAATATGGATTCCAGATGATGCTAATAACTGGTCAAAAATCGCCGATTTTAATACGCATGCCGATTTTGATGCTACCACTTTTGGTTTGGGTATGACGCCGACAATTGGTATTGGCGGCGGCTGGCTGGCTCTGGACATGAATGTAGCCTGGACTGATATTAGTTCTCTTGATAAACCTGCTTTTTCGTATGTGTTTGGGCCAAGACTGGGTAAAACATTTAATCTTCCTAAACAAGACAGAAATATAGCGGTTTGGGTTGGAGGTTTTCGCGTGCATATTAGTGGAGATACTAACGGAGATATTCCGTTATCACAAGTATTTTCGACAGCAGATACACAGGCAAAAGTAGATGAAGGATTTACAAAAGTTGCTGATAATCAAGAGAAAGTAGATAATTGGTGGAATGGCTTAACTCCTGCTCAGCAAAATAATCCGGCAAATATTGCCAAACATAATACTGCAAACAGAGCACTTGAGAGTGCGGGAAATTTTCTAACCACAATAGATGGAGCTTTGAGTACAGTAGATTCTTCTTCGATCCAGTATTCGCTTCAAAAGAGACCAAAAGATATGTGGAATTTTATTGTGGGAACTCAATTTCAATACAATAAACACTTGATGTTTAGATTAGAATGTGGCTTTTTGGCAAGCAGAACTCAAGTTCTTGGAGGTTTGCAATATCGTTTTGGACTTTAAATCTTTATTATCATGAAAAAGATTTCACTTCTTTTTATCGTATTGATTTCTACAACTGCTGTACAATCTCAGGTCTTAATTTCTTTAATTTTTGGAGACAAACTCAATTCGCCTTTTTTGGAATTTGGTTTAGAAGGCGGTACAAATTTTTCGAGTATTTCTAATCAGGAATCTTCGGGAACAAATGTTGGTTTTAATTTGGGTTTTTACTTCGATTTCAGATCTAAAAAAAATCCGGTCTGGATGATTAATACGGGAGTAATCGTAAAATCTCCCATGGGAGCCAATAATATTCCTGTGTATTCTTTGAATGATGCCGGGCTGGATGCCACTTTTGAAGGAGGAACTGTGGACCGCGAAATCCGTTATTTTAATGTTCCCATTTTGATAAAATATCAGTTTAAAAATAATATTTATTTTAAAGCGGGACCGGAGGTAGGTTTATTGGCAACGGCTTTTGATAAATTTTCTAAAGACATTGACAAAGACAATATTGTTTACAAAAAAACAATCAAAGATCAATTTCATGTTATCGATGCGGGTATTGCTGTAGGCGCAGGATATCATCTGAATATAGGGTACGGTTTAAATATAACGGTTCAGTATTATTATGGACTGGTTCCTTTATTAAAAGGAGATTCAAGCCCGACGCAGTATAACAGATCCCTTTATTTAACTGCAGGAATTCCGATAGGAAAAGGAAAAGCGGCGAAACGAAAAGCTGAAAAGGAAGAGGAACTGAATAAAATACCACTTCCTGAAGATGAAAAGTAGTTATATTTCTGTACTATTTACAGAGAGTATAAATTCTAATATTTCCTGCACATTTAAAATAAAATCGGGTGTCATATTTAAAATGGCGTTATTGGGCATAAACGGCATTTCTGCAGAAAGCGGATTCTGCACTACAACTGTACCTCCGGCTGCCTGAATGGCTTGCAGACCTAAAGTTCCGTCTTTATTAGAGCCTGATAATAATATTCCGATCAGAGAACTGCCATACACTTCTGCAGCAGATTCAAAAGAAACATCGATACTAGGCCTGCTGTAATTTATTTTTTCTGATGTATCTAAAGACAGCGTTTCTTCTTTTTCGAATAATAAATGATAATTTGACGGTGCTATATAAATATAATTGGGCAAAAGCGGCACTTTGTCTTCAACAGGTTTTACTTCTAGTTTTGATTTTAAAGTTAGCAGATCTTCTAAGGTTTGTTCGTCTGAGCTTTTTCTGTGCACGACAATAACAATCGCAAAAGAATTTACCTTAACAATTTCTGGCAATATTTGTATGAGGGCGTACAGACTCCCTGCCGATCCTCCTATTATTATGACTTTACAGCCTGTAATTATTTTATTTTCCTCCATATTTTCTCTTTCTCAATCTGTTTGTATTTGCTTGTAGAAATAGAATATTTTATAGTTTCTTTAGTTCCTAAAGCCAAAAAACCTAAAATTGCTAAACTGTCATCGAATAAATTGATGACTCTTTGCTGCAGTTTATTATCAAAATAAATCAAAACATTACGACATAAAATAAGATCAAACTCATTAAACGAATTGTCTGAAACTAAATTATGCTGCGAAAAAACCATCTTTTCTGCCAGATCTTCATTAAATTTTGCAAAGCCGTAATTGGCAATGTAAAAATTAGAAAAGTCCTGCTGTCCGCCAGAATCGCGATAATTATCGGCATAGTCTTTTATCATTCTTAAAGGAAAAATTCCTTTTTTTGCAGTTTCCAAAACTGTTGCATTGACATCTGTAGCGTACAATATAGATTTATGCAGTAATCCGGCTTCTTTTAATAAAATAGCCATAGAATAAACTTCTTCTCCGGTAGAACAGCCTGCATGCCAAATTCTTATAAATGGTTTTGTTCCTAATAATGGTAGAATTTCTTTTCTTAAAACCATATAAAAAGAAGGATCACGAAACATCTCGGTTACATTTACCGTAATTTCGTCAACCATTTTTTTATAATATTCAGGATCTGTGCGCACTTTAGAAAGAAAATCGTGAAAATGCGTAAATCCATCTAAATGAAAAATCCTGTTTACACGTCTTTTAAGAGAGGCTTTAGAGTAGCTTCCAAAATCAAAACCATAATATTCATAAACGTCATTTATTAGAGTTTCTAACTCAATATCTTCAATCATAATTCATTTCAATTTCAATCAAATTTCATTTAAAATCTGAAGTAATTTATCTACATCTACAGGTTTTGAGATGTAAGCATCTGCCCCGGCTTCTAAGCATTTTTCTTTATCTCCTTTCATAGCCTGCGCTGTTACTGCAATTACATAAGCAGATTCTTGCGAAGGCAGTTCTTTTATCAACGGAATGGCTTCATATCCGTCCATTTCCGGCATCATCATATCGATCAAAACAGCATCAAATGTTTTATCTTCTGCTAGTATTTTCAAAGCTTCTTCGGCACTCAGGCAAGAGGAACATTCAAAAGATCTTGCTTTTAGCGTATTCACCAAAGCAAAAATATTTCTCGAATCGTCGTCTATAATCAATAATCGTTTTTTATTCATTTGAAATACTTTAAAAATTAGAATTTGTCATAAAGCCAGACACGCAGTAATGATAATAACTGATCTACATCGACTGGTTTTGTAATATAATCTGAGGCTCCTGCTTTGATGCATTTTTCTCTGTCGCCAGTCATTGCTTTAGCCGTTACGGCAATTACAGCTAAGTTAAGAAATTTCGGATTGCTTCTTATCTTTTCTGCAGTTTCATATCCGTCCATATTTGGCATCATCATATCTAACAAAACAACATCAGTATCAGGATTTTCGTCTAATATTTTTATTGCTTCTTTTCCGTCAAAAGCCGTAATAACATTCATCTTAAATGCTTCTAAAGCTTTAGATAAAGAGTAAATATTACGCACATCATCATCTACAATTAATACCTTTTTTTCAAATAAAATATTATTTAAAGAATTCAGTTTTTTATGACTTTCCTGAGGCGAATTCCCTTTTTTCTTTTCTTCAACCAAATGCAGGAAAAGCGAAACTTCGTCGAGCATTCTTTGGTAAGAATGAGCGGTTTTTACGATAATAGAATCTGCATATTTTCTTATTTTAAGTTCTTCTTTTATAGATAAACTTTTCCCTGTAAAAACAATTACAGGAAGATTCTCTAATCCAGGGTTTTTCTTTACACTGTCTAAAATCTCGTAAGCTTGTTTGTCCGGAATTCCCATATCCAGAATTACGCAGTCTACATCGCTTTTGCCTAAAGCAGATAATCCCTCAGAAACTTCACTTTTAATCTCAGAATTTATATTATATGTTTCCAGAAAATAAGCCAGAGCTTTTGCATGTTTTGGATTATCTTCTATAATTAGAACTTTTTGAGATTCTTTTGTAATAATATGTTCAATTCGGCTGAAAACCTCAGGCATTTTATCAAAAGCAACAGGTTTGTCTAAAAAGTCAACAGCACCTTTTAACAAACTTTCTTGTTTTAATTTGTGCGATGACATGATGTGCACCGGTATGTGTTTGGTCTGAGAATTATTTTTTAACTCTTCAAGTACCTGCCACCCGCTCTTAATAGGAAGTTCTATATCCAGCAGAATTCCTGCCGGTTTGTAGATTGAAGCAAAATTAAGGGCATAATCTCCTCTTACGGCAACAACGGCTTTATATCCTTTTTTCTGGGTAAAAGCCAAAAGAGATTTTGCAAAATTTATATCGTCTTCTACAATTAAAATTACTTTATCGCCTTCTGCAATATTATTTCTGTCGTCTTCAATTTCGTCCGGAATTAAATCACTAATATATTTTGGCTGTGCCGGCTCTTCAGATTCTTCAGTAATTATTTCTGCATGCGGAATTTTATCTGCTGCCACTCTGCTTATTGCATATCCTAAAACAGGAACACACAAAGTAAAAGTACTTCCTTCATTTTCTTTACTGTGAAGAATAATTTCTCCTCTAAGTAATTTAGCCAATTCCCTGCTGATTGATAATCCTAAACCTGTACCGCCGTATTTACGTTTTGTAGAACCGTCTGCTTGTTGAAAAGCTTCAAAAATAAGCGGTTGTTTGTTTACAGGAATTCCGATACCGGTATCTTTTACAATAAAGCAAATGATTTTATCATCGTCTGAATCTACTTTTATTTCCAGACTGACTGTTCCTTTTTCTGTAAATTTAATTGCATTAGAAATCAGATTTTTTAGAATTTGCTCCAAACGCATTTTGTCTGTTTTAATAACAATTGGCGCTTCGTTGGCAATGATTTCAAAATTGATTCCTTTTTCTTTAGCAAGCTGGTTAAATAAACTATATAAGTTGTCTGTAATTTCTTTTGTAGAAACATCCAGAAACTCCAACTCCATTTTTCCTGCTTCGATCTTAGATAAATCAAGAATTTCGTCTATTAAACCAAGTAAACTGTTTCCTGAACTCTGAATAACTTTTGCAAATTCGATTTCTTCGCCGATCATTGTATTGTTGTTGTTTTCAGACAATAATCTGCTCAACAATAAAATAGAGTTTAACGGAGTTCTTAATTCGTGCGACATATTGGCCAAAAACTCAGATTTATATCGTGTCGTTAGTTCTAATGCTTCCGATTTTTTCTGGATTTCAGTATTTTTTTCTTCCAACAGAACGCTTCGTTCAGACAATTCTTCATTAGTCTGCTCTAATTCTTCCTGCTGCACTCTCAATTCTTCTTCAGAAGCCTGCAGTTTTTCAGTTTGTGCTTCCAATTCGGCATTGATTGCCTCCAATTCGGTATGTTGTTCCTGAAGTTCTTCAGACTGCGCTTTGGTTTCTTCTAATAATTCCAGAACACGTCTTTTGTTTTGTACCGATTTAATAGCAACTCCAATATTATTAGCAACAAGATTTAAAAATTCTAAATGCAGCTGAGAAAATCCGTAAATACTAGCCAATTCTACTGCTCCTTCAACTTTAAAATCAATTAGCGGAATTGCTACAATATGTGTTGGTTTAATTTGACCTAAAGCATAATTTATCTGGATATCATCTGCCGATAACGCTTTTAACTCTAACATTTTTCCAGATGTAATAGCCTGGCCAATCAGTCCTTCGCCTTTTTTAATTCTTTCTCGGTTTTTACTTGCTATATAGCTGTATCCTCCGGAAACTGCCAGTTCTTCTCCGTCGAGTACATACAAAACTCCTGCACTGCTGTTGGTATATTGACATAAAAATTCGATTACGTCTTTTGATAATTTCTCAATAGATTTATCGCCCAGCATTTTCTCGTTTAGACTGGCAACACCAGTTTGAAGCCATTGTTTCTCTGATAATAATTCGAATGAAGTCTTAAGCGAATCTCTCATTTCGTGCAGAGAACTTCCTAGCGCTCCTAAAGTATCCGATTTTTTATCGTCAATATGAACATCATAATTTCCTTTAGAAATATTGCTGGCAATACCGCTGATTACTTCAATTCTTTCGGCAGTTTCAACCTTATTTACTTCCAGCTCTTCCTGCAGCAGAGTACGCTCATTATGATCTTTTAAAATTCTGGCAAAAAACACCAGCGTGATCACAAAAGCGATCACAAACGCTGTTATAATTAAAACAAAACTATAGTTGCCATAACGCTCAGAGTTAGCCACACGCTCTTTTAAAAGCACTTGCTCTGTATTTTCTATGCTTCTAAATTTACTTCGCAATTCGTCCATCATTTTTTTTCCTTCTTCAAGGTCAAAATTGACAGCATCTTTATTTAATTGCTTCTTAACAACTTGATTGTGCAGGTATTTAAAAAAGTTTTCGCGAAGCGGTTTTAATTCTTTTAATCTTTTTTGCTGCGAACTATTATCAATTGTTAATTCATCTAATTTTTCAAAATAACCTTTCGAAATTTTTTCGGCATCGTAATGCTCGTTCAAAAAATCCTGATTTCCTGTAATTATATAACCTCTCATGCTGGTTTGCGCATCTGTAAGAACAGACGATCCCGCATTTAGATTGTAAATAACTTCTTGGGTGTGATTGACCCAGGAATTACTTTCGAGCAGACTTTTTATGCTTAAAAAAGATGCTGTAGAACTAATCATTAAAATCAGCATCGAAACGGTCGAGCTGAATAATAAATTTCGTTTAAAATTGTTCTTCATTTTTTGATTTAAAATTAAGTGTAGCTTATATAGATGGGAGAATTATAATAAAACTTGCGCCTTCGCCTGGTTTGCTTTTTGCAGTAATAAGGCCGTTATGTTTATCGATTATTTTCTTAGCAATTGCCAATCCAATTCCGGTTCCTTCATAAGTCTGGCGGTCGTTAAGACTTTGAAAAATAATGAAGATTCTGTCCAGATAAATTTCATCAAAACCAATTCCGTTATCTTTTACTGTAATCCTGCAAAATTTTCCATTTGAATCAACAGGGCTGTCAAAATCTTTTTCTGCAATTATTTCTGATGTAATTTCAATTTTAGGCTCAGAAACTGCTCCGGAAAACTTAAGTGCGTTTCCTATCAAATTCTGAAATACCTGACGCATCTGACTCGGAATGCTGCTAACTATAGGAAGTTCTGTAGTTTTAATAACAGCATTTTTACGTTCTATCAGATAATCAAAATCAGAAAGCACTTCCTGCAGTACAATATTGAGATCTGTAGTTTCGGGTTTTACCTGAGAAGAAAGTCTTGAATACGCCAGCAGATCTGTAATTAAAGTCTGCATTCTTTCTGCAGATTTTATAGTTCTGTCTACATAATCAACTCCTTTTTCGTCTGCTTTTAAATATAAGTCTTTTATGATTTTTATAAAGATCTGAATCTTCCGTATTGGTTCATTCAAATCATGAGAAACAACCCATGAAAATTGCTGCAATTCATGATTTCTAAGTTCCAGTTCTTCATTTTTCTGAACTAGCTCTTTTGTTCGTTCCGCAATTTTAATTTCGAGATTGTCCTGCGCCTCTTTTCTTATTTTTATTTCTTTAGAAAGAAGATCTTTTGTCGCTTTTAATTCTCTTTGCTGTTCATATAATTTTATGAATGTTTTTACTTTAAGAATAAGCAGATCGCTGTCTACAGGTTTTGTAATATATTCTACCGCACCCGTTTCGTATCCTTTAAAAATATATTTTTTCTCAATATTAAGTGCAGAGAGAAAAATGACAGGAATGTCTTTTGTCCGCTTGTTTCCCGAAAGGATTTTTACAACTTCAAAACCATCAAGTCCAGGCATCTGAACATCCATGATAATAAGACAGTAATCGGTTTTTAAAATTTTCTTTAAAGCTTCTTCACCAGATTCTGCGGTATCTACATCTATGTTATGAAGCTCTAATGTTTTTTTTAAGGCAATTATATTTGCCTGAATATCGTCTACAATTAATACCATGCTTTTTGGTGGTTAATGCGTTTTTAGGGGTGGTTGTAATAATTATCCTCTTTAAATTTTTAGGTTTAAAAAAGACATGCGAATTTCAAATTTAAATAAAAAAGATGGAACACCTTTTTTAAATAAAATTAAAAAAGTTTCAAAATTCCCATGTTTCAACTTAACTTTCTAATAGCAAGTACGCTGCTTGTGGCAGTTTTCTGCTCTTATTTTGCTATTTGTTTAATTTGAAAGATTTTTCTTTTAAAAAACAATCTAATTGCTTGATCGCGCTATTTTTATTTTTTTTCAGGTTACAGTTTTTGGGATTTGAGAAATACCTTAGTAAGTCTAAAATTACTTTAAAATGGATACAAAAAATAAGAAAAAGACATTTTCCGAACAAAAACAGAATCTTCCAGGTAATGAACATAAAATGAACCCAGAACCTGAAATTATACGAGAAAATTATGTTGGCAGCGGGAAACTTTTAGGAAAAGTCGCTTTTATTACCGGAGGCGACAGCGGCATTGGACGCAGTGCTGCCGTACATTTTGCAAGAGAAGGTGCTGATGTTGCTATTGTCTATCTCAACGAAGATAAAGATGCGCTGGAAACCAAAGCAATGATTGAAAAAGAAGGAAGACAGTGTCTGATCATCAGCGGCGATTTAAAAGACGAGAAATTTTGCAAAGCTGCAATCAAAAAATGTCAATCGCATTTTAAGAAAATAAACATATTGGTTAATAATGCTGCTGTTCAGTTTCCTCAAAAAGAATTTGAAAAGGTAACAACAGCACAGCTTCATAAAACTTTTGAGACCAATATCTATCCTTATTTTTATATTACAAAAGCGGCCTTGCCCCTGCTTAACGAAGGCGATACTATAATTAATACCAGTTCTGTTACGGCATACCGCGGCAGCGAGCACTTGGTCGATTATTCTAGTACAAAAGGTGCTATTGTAAGTTTTACCAGATCATTATCTACAATGCTGGCCAAACGCAAAATAAGAGTAAACGGTGTTGCTCCCGGTCCTATCTGGACGCCGCTAATAGTGGCAAGTTTTGACACACTTTCTGATTTTGGAAAAGACAATCCGATGGAAAGAGCCGGACAGCCGTCTGAAGTTGGACCAGCCTACGTATTTTTGGCTTCTGAAGACAGCAGTTATATCACCGGACAATTTATTCATATAAACGGAGGGGAATTGGTTAACGGATAATTCTTAATTTATCTTAAATCAAAAGCCATCCAGAAACAAAATAGAACTTATGAATTACGTTGATATTCTCGGCCTCTTTGCAGGCGCATGTGTTACAATATCTGTTATTCCGCAGATTGTAAAAGTTTATAAAACCAAGAAAGTTAGAGCTATTTCGCTAAAAATGTTTGGCACTCTAACTTTCGGCCTCGCGGTTTGGATTGTTTATGGCATTCTAAAAAGTGATCTGCCCATAATTATCACTAATAGTGTTTCGTTTTGTTTCAATCTTACTATGGTTTACTTCATTATTTATTATGAAAAGGAATAATTAAATTTTCTTGAATATTAAACAAAAAAAAACAGCCGGAAAAGCTGTTTTTGGAAGTGAATGGTATGGATTGCTTACTAGCTAGCTAATTTTTGGCCGTATGGCTTGTATGATAAATGGTATTTTTCTTTAAAAATACGTGGTACAAATTTTCTGCTTGCAGATCCTGCAGCGTATACAACTTCTGAGAAATTCATATGAGAGATTCTCTTGATCTCATTTAACTGTCTTACTGCCAAATTTACGATTGGGTTAAAAGCGTTAAGATAATTGTAACTGTGCTGTGCAATCTCAAGCTCTAATATATCTCTTAAAATACTTCTCATCAACAAAGTACGAACTGTTCCTTGTTGCGGAATTGTATTTAATTCCTGCATTTTTTGACTAATTTTTAAGTGCTGTCCGCCTACATAAATAAAGTTTCCAGATTCATGTGTAAATTTTTTCTTTAACTCTGTAGTAAAATCAAAATTATAAGCACTTTCTTCTGCAAATGTTGGTACTCCAACCAATGAGAATTGAATATGTTTATGGCTTTCAAAATGCAATACACTGTTAATTGCAGATGTATTGTTCATAATACCAGTTTGATTCTGTTTTAAAATTTGAGCCTGGCCATTTATACCAAAACTGTGTGTAAAACTTCCTTTTTGGCAATAAGCAAAATATATAGGAGCAAACGGATTAGACTCTATGCTTAAATTTACATCGACATCAAAAGTCAGGTCAAAATTTAGATAAGTCATTTCTTTTTCAAAACGAGCGCCGCTTATTGTTCCATTTGCCCATTTAGATTTAAAAGTCAATTTATATTCGTTTGCATTGGTGGTCATCTTACCTCCAAATGTATCTTTAAGATCGTTAAAAATAACATCAAATTTTCCTGTATTTAAGTAAAGTTTTTTCATTTCGGTTTTGGTTTAAAAAAAGCGGTTTTTTACTCATTTATGTATCAAACCGTATATATGATTTATATCTTATTTTCTTAATTCAAATTTCGCATATATTGCTAATCAAAATATTACAGAATTTTCGTCAGATATTTCATAATTAAAATCTAGCCCAATAAAACCTTGATTTTTAGCTGTTTGATGCCTTTACAAACACTTTCATATTAAATACAAACTGAAAAAGCAGCTGCCTCAGATAAATCTGAAACAACTGCTCATCAGCAAAATAAAAATATCAATCTATTTTATTTTATGTAAGTTCGCTTATGTCGGCATTTTTAGAATAATTATCTTTCGGAATATCCTTAAAAAATTCAGCTTCTTCTAAATCCGCTGTAGGGCCGTATCCTATTAAATGTGTACCTTTTCTTTTGTCTTCTGTTTCTATTACATACAATATAGACATATCGTCCGGATCACTCATTCCTTCGTAGCGATGGTGCGCCACAATAAAAATCTGGTCGGGCTGGTAAGCATTTTTTGTTTCTGAATCTATTAAAGTATTATTCTGAAACAAAAAGTTTACAGTATAACCTTCTTCCTGATACTTTTTTATATAGTCGGTTTCGTGTTTTGAGAGTTCTTTTTTCATGATTTCATCGTATTAAGATTTTTTTTAAATCTATTGATATTCAAATTTCATCATTGATAAGCTATAACTTTAACTCTAATGATTTAATTTTTATCTCATTCACTAAACAAAATAATTTTCAAAATTTAATTGCTTAATTTTAGCAATTAATAATAAATTTTAGGGAGATTAATACCTTTATACAAAGACAAATAAGCTTTTAATGGATACCTCAAATCTAATTTTTCTTGCCAATGGAGGCGAAATGGGTAAATTAACACGTGACTTTGACTGGAACAAAACCAGTTTGGGTTCGGTTGATTTCTGGCCTCAGAGTTTACGCACTACATTAGGGATATTATTAAATTCTAAATTCCCCATGTTTTTATTTTGGGGACCGGACCATATTTGTTTTTATAATGATGCTTACAGACCAAGTCTTGGAAATGAAGGAAAACATCCTGCAATTTTAGGTCAGAAAGGTGCAGAATCATGGCCGGAAATCTGGGACTCTGTAAAACCCTTAATAGATCAGGTTCTTAGTGAAGGAGAATCTATACTGCATGAAGATCAATATCTTTCTATATATCGTGACGGAAAAATGGATGATGTTTACTGGACATTTAGCTATAGTCCCGTATTTGATGAAGCTGGAAAACCGTCGGGAGTATTAGTACTCTGCAATGAATCTACCGATAAGATAGAACTGGTAAGAAAACTCGAAGACAGTAATACACGTTATCTTAACAACATTCTCCAGACACCAAATGCCATGTGCATTTTTAGAGGTGATGATTTTACGGTAGAAATTGCCAACAAACATATGCTCGAATTATGGGGAAGAAAAATACATGAAGTTTTAGACAAACCCGTATTTGAAGCATTACCAGAAGTAAAAGGTCAGGGATTAGAAATAGTACTTGAAAATGTTTACACAACCGGCGTAAAATTTGAAGCTCACGAACGACTTGTAAAACTGAATAGAAACGGCAGAATCGAAGATATCTATGTTAATTTTATTTACGATGCCTTAAAGGAACCAGACGGAACTATTTCTGGCATTACAGCAATTGCAAATGATGTTACTGCTCAGGTTAAAGCCCGCCTCCTGGTAGAAGAAAATGATTTAAAATTTAGAAATACCGTAAAACAGGTACCCCTTGGAATCGCAATTTTAAAAGGAAAAGAATTAGTTATAGAAATGGCAAATAATGCCTATCTGGAAATTGTCGATAAACAGGAAAAAGACATCTTAGGCAAACCGATATTTGATTCTGTACCAGAGATCAAACAAACAATTTATCCTTTTCTTTCTAAAGTTTACGAAGAAGGCGCAGAATACGCTGCAGATGAATTTCCTATACAATTACACCGTTATGGTAAACAGGAAGTTTGTTATTTTAATTTGATTTCTAATCCGTTAAGGGAAGAAAACGGTGTAATATCGGGCGTAATAATTACAGCATATGAAGTTACAGAATCTGTAAATGCGCGCCATCTTTTGACCGAAAGCAAAAATGCATTTAGAAATTTAATTATGGAATCTCCTATTGCGATGACCATATTAAGAGGTAAAAACCATGTTATTGAAATGGCAAATACCACAATGCTTGATGTAATTTGGGAAAAAGAGGAAAGTGAAGTAATTGGAAGACCAATAGTGGAAGTATTTCCTGAATTAAAAGAACAAAAATATCCCGAATTACTTAATGATGTTTTTATAAATGGTAAAACTGTCAGAGAAAAAGAATCTCTTGCTTATGTTGAAGTTAAAGGCATAATAGAAAAATTTTATCTTGATTATCAATATACTCCTTTATTTGAAAAAGAAGGAGAAATATCTGGTGTTATGGTTACTGTAAGCGATGTCACCGATAAAGTGGAAGCGAGGAAAAAAGTGGAAGATGCAGAGCAGAGAGCCCGTTTAGCTTCTGAAATTGCCGAAGTCGGAACCTGGGATGTAGATCTGATTACTCAGGATATTATTTATTCTGAAAATTTACTTAAGATTTTTGGTTTTGAGAAGAATGCAAAAGTGACAAGACCTGAACTTCAGAGTTTAATACATCATGATGATTTTCATATTTTGCAGGAAGCTTATGCAAAAGCTCTTAAAACAAGTATTTACAAATATGAATCCCGTATTATAAAAAATGATAATTCACTTTCGTGGATAAAAGCGCACGGCAAAATATTTTTTGACGAAAATGAAACTCCAATAAAAATGGTTGGAACGGTTATGGACATTACGGATGAAAAAAACAGCCGTCACGTGTTGATGAAAAACGAAGAAAAGTTCAGGCTTCTCTCCGACTCTATGCCGCAGCACATCTGGACCAGCGATGCTTTGGGAAATATCAATTATTTCAATAAATCTGTAAATACTTATTCTGGAATTCCGATAAAAAAAATCAAGAAAAACGGGTGGCTGCAGATTGTACATCCCGAAGACCGTAAAAAAAGCATCAATCATTGGATTGAAGCCTTAAAAACAGGAAATGACTTTTTGCTGGAGCACCGTTTTCTTAGACATGACAATCAATACCGCTGGCATTTGACCCGCGCTATCGCACAAAAAGATAATGACGGAAATATACAAATGTGGGTTGGCACAAGTACCGATATTCAGGATCAGAAGAATTTTGCAACACAATTAGAAAATCAGGTTTCGGAGCGTACTGCAGAATTGGAACTTAAAAACAAAGATCTAATTAATATGAATATAGAACTGCAGTCGTTTGCTTATATCTCAAGTCACGATTTACAGGAACCGCTTCGTAAAATTCAGACTTTTGCAAGCCGTTTAACAGAATTAGACGAACAGAATATTTCGGCGAAAGCCAAAACTTACTTAAGCCGTATTGAAGTTTCTGCCAAAAAAATGCAGACTTTAATACAAGATCTGCTGACGTATTCCAGAACAAATTCTGCCGAAAGGATTTTTGTAAAAGTAAATTTAGACGAAATCGCCGAAGAAGTAATAAGCGACTTTTCTGAGCGAATTATAGAAACAAAGGCTGTTGTGCATTCTGACACGCTTGGTGAAGCCATTGTTATGCCGTTTCAGATCAGACAGCTGCTGCATAATTTGATTGGAAATGCATTGAAATTTTCTAAAAAAGACCAGCCTCCGCATGTCGAAATAACAGGAAAGAGAATAAAAGGAGATTTGTTGAACTTTCCGGTAGATTTTCCGGAAAAAGTATATTATCATCTTAAAATTTCAGATAACGGAATTGGTTTTGATCCAGAATATAAAGAAAGGATATTTGAAGTTTTTCAGCGCTTAAATACGGAGACAGAATTTCTGGGAACCGGAATAGGCTTAGCAATAGTTAAGAAAATTGTAGAAAACCATAAAGGAATTATTCGGGCAGAAGGCGAAAAAGGAAAAGGTGCAGCATTTGAAATTTTCCTGCCTGAATTGTAGTATATTTTTAAACCACATAAATTACAGCTGTAACTTATGTGGTTTATTTTTTTAAGCTTTATAAACGAAGTTATTAGAATTTGGTACAAATTCTTTCCAATTTATTGCCAAAGCATGCTGAATAGATTTTACAATATCCTTCATTAAAATTGGTTTTGTAATAAATAAATTGGCTCCCAAAAAGCGGCATTTTTCTATAATGCCCGGCTCACTAGAAGTCGAAAAAATTATAACGGGAATATTATTTTCTCCAGAATTTCTTAATTCCGATAATACATCAAACCCATTTTTTCCCGGCATGTTTAAATCTAAAAATACCATATGAGGAGTCGGCGGAGGATTGTAAATTGCGTCTAGTAATTTTTCTCCTCCAGTGTAAGTCAGTAATTGTATTTTTTCTGGTATAGACTCTACTGCATCTGTAAAAATGTTCAAGTCATCTTCATCATCATCTGTGTAAAAAATGGTCAAATCTGTCATTGTGTAAATTAGTGGCGAGATGTTATTTCTTTTCAAAGATAGTCAAAATATTTAATTTTAATGCTCCTTTAAATTAAGGTATAAATTGAAATCTCATAATTTTAAAATCAAATTCTATAACCGGAAAAAAACGTAAAAAGTGAACTTTACAATTCAGGAATTTTTAGAGAAATAAAGTATTTCCTAAAGGAAAGATTCCGCATTTTTTTAATAACAAACTAAAATATAACGTTATGGGAGATCATAAAGACCTTAGTGATAATCTTGCTGCAGATAAGATAAAAGATCTTGCAGAAGATATTAAAACATGTATGTTTTGTACATATAATGAAACCAGACTGCAATCAAGACCAATGTCTGTTCAGAAAGTTGACGAATTGGGAAATCTCTGGTTTTTATCAGACAGAAACAGCAGCCAAAATGCTGAAATTACTCAGAATCCTGTAGTAGAATTATTTTTTTCTGCACCACAAGATAAGTTTTTAACATTGCACGGAACTGCATCTATTCTATACAAACGTGAAATTATTGAAGAATTATATGATCCGATCATAAAAGTCTGGATGCCGGGCGGTATTGACGATCCAAATTTAAGTGTCATTAAAGTTGTTCCAGAAGATGGTTATTACTGGAATAATAAAAACGGGAAATTAGTTGCAATTGCAAAAATGACTGCTGCTCTTGTTACCGGAAAGACAATGGATGACGGTATTGAGGGAACATTGGAATTGTAATATTTCAATTATAAAAATATATAAAAAGTATATGCCGGAATGCAAAGAATTAAAACTTGCAGACCGGCATATACTTTTTTATATTTATAATGAAGCTGTTTCTAAATTAACAGCACTTGCTTTTAACTCCAAAGCATTAAGAATTCCTGCGGTGCTGGCGGTATTATTAAAATACACAAAAGCGTTTTGGTGGCGCAGCGCGAGCATGTTTTTTACAATTTCTAATTCTTCTGATGAATAACTGGAATAAAACAACTTTATATCTCCATGCATGCGAATGTATAAAAGTGGAAATGCGTAAAAAATTGTATTGGGCAGACCAGGATAACTCACACTGCAGAATGTAATATTATTTTCTGAAAAAGCATCCCAAACTTCCTGATTCCACCAGCTTTTATGTCTGAATTCGATCACGTTTTTGAATTTTGGATTTAATTTTCCAATTATATTCTGAAGTTTTTCTGTGCTAAAATCATAACTCGGAGGAAATTGAAACAATATACAACCTAGTTTTTCTTTTAGTCCTTCCTCACAGCAATCATAAAATTCATTTAAGCGATCTTCGCAATCTATAAATTTTTTAATGTGTGTGATTTCTTTTGGTGCTTTTACAGAAAACAGAAAGTTCTCCGGAGCCTTTTTATACCAGTTTTCCAGCACTTTTAGGGTCGGGAATTTATAAAAAGTTCCATTCATCTCATAAGTATCAAAATGCTGGCAGTAATAATCAAACCATTTCGATACGGGTATATTTTCGGGATAAAAAATACTTTTCCAAAAGCGGTTATTGTAACTCGAACATCCTATTAAAATATCATTTTTCATTCGTATAATTTTTGACAGTTGGTACAGAAAAAACTACGGCGTTTTTTACCGCCTGTTTGTTTTTTGTGAAAGGGAAGATTACATCTCAGACAGGTCTTTTTGGTGTGAGCAAGCCAATGCTGTTTCAGTTCGAATTTTTTCTTCCAATACAAAAATTCAAAGCTGTAGATGGAACATTCGCTGATAAGCTGATTGAGTTCTTCATCTGGAATTTTACCCACCAAAGATTCCGGATGAATATAACATCGGTAAAGCACTTCATTTTTAATGATGTTGCCTACTCCAGAAAATATATCCTGTTCTAAAACAGCGTCGCAGATCATTTTATTTTTTACTTTATCCAAACTTAGTTTTGCTTTTTTTGGATTCCAGTTTTCATTCATGACATCAATACTCCAATCGTAATGTGTATTGATATCTCCTTCTAAGATTTTGACAGAGCAGGTATAGAAATTAAGTTCACCGTCAGAAAAGCCTAAACTCAAACGCGGTGCAAGCTCCTTTCGCTCATTAATGCGATAAGTACCAAACATCAACAGGTGAATTTTGACTGTAAAATCGTTAAAACAAATCAAAAAATGTTTTCCCCAAGTCCTAAATTCACGTATCGTCTGGTCCTGCAGTCTGTTAATATCAATACTAGCATTTCCAGAAACAGAAATAATTTTCTGCCCGGTAAAATGCTGTGTTTCCTCTTTTAAAATTACTATTGATGGACCTTCAGGCATACTGTTTTTTTTTGACAGTCAAAAAGTGCAGCCTCAACTGCACTTTTATAAACTTATATTACTTTCTTTTCTTCTATTCTAATTCAGCAGCTTCAAGATTAACTGCATTTACAGCAACTTCTGTTAGTTTTTTGTCAGCTCCTTTTTCTTCGTCCAGGATTTCTTCAAGTATTGCTGCAGCATCTGGAAGTCCAAGTGTTTCTGCAAATTGTCTTAGAGTTCCGTATGTTGCAATTTCGTAATGCTCAATTTTTTGGCTTGCAGCAATTATTCCTGCATCACGCACTACTCCAATTTCGGTTTCTTCCAGAATTCCTTTAGCTTCCTCTATTAAACCTTCCATTGCATCGCACTTTTTGGCGGTGGCTTTTTTTCCTATAATTTTAAAAACCTGCTCCAAACGTATAATTTGATCTTCAGTTTCAGTCAAATGATTATCAATCGCGTCTTTTAGTTCTGGAGAAGTTGCATTTTTACTCATAGTCGGCAGTGCTTTAGTTAATGCTTTTTCTGCCCAGTATATGTCTTTTAATCCATCTTCAAATAATTCTGTTAATCCGCTTGCAGCATCTGCTTTTGGTTTTACTGCTCCTTTTATTGTATCTTGTTTAGGTGCGGTTTCTTTATTGTTGTTTGTAGTTTTCATGGTACTAGTTTTATTGATTTATAATTTTTAAAATTACTACTGCAGAGCATCAATTAAGTTATACTATTATGCGTTTAAAGTTCCATTCTAAACATCTGTTAATTATGCAATTAGACAAAAAAATTCTATAATAAATCCTTTTACTTTAGAGCTAGCTTTGTATATATAAATATAAAAAACACACGTCATGAGCAATATTGATAATAAAAACAGCATGGTGGGAGAAAATATAGATTCAAAAAATCAAAATTTTAACACCAATAGAAGTGGTCGTATCAACGGATTTTTTAATGAAATTGATAATGAAAAAGAGTCTGATAACGACAATAGAGAAATAGCAGAGCGTGGTTTTACAGTACGAAACGGCCACAATCCTGATACTCCTAACCCAGATGAAGCAATAGGATACGATGATGATCTGGACGATCTGGACGATGATTTCCATAAAGACAGAGACCTTGACGATACTAATGAAGATATCTATGTAGTTGAATTGGAAAGCGATGATGATCTGGACGACGAAGATCTTGACGAGGAAGAAGATTATGTAGAAGAGGATTTGGAGGAAGACGAAAATGACGAACTTGACAATCCTTCTGATGCTCGTGAAGATGAGGATTTTGACGAAACCGAAGACGATCTGGAAGATATTGATCAGGACGATGATTATATCGAAGATGATGTTCAGGAAGATAATGATAAGGAAGAATATCCTGAAAATGATCCAAGAAAATTTTAAATCATTATATGATATTCAAAAAAAGAGAGGTTTGTTTTTAGACAAACCTCTCTTTTTTTGCAGAATCAAAACAGTATTTAATCTCCAATTATTTCCAGTGCAGGAATATCGTCCATTTTGGCCAGACGCTCTTCCAATCCAGCTTTTGCTTCGCTTAGTTCTTGTTCGGCTTTTCCTAATTCTATATACCAATCTTCTTTCCCTTGAGATGAGCTTTCAATTTTACGAAGAATCTCGTAAATCTCGCCCTCTGCCTCCATTACTTTCAGTCTTTTATAATACGTTAAACTTTCTGTCATGTGTGCCAATGCAATCATTGCAGTCAAAAACGGGTGATTATTGGTCACATTCACATCTTTTATTTTTCCATGTTCGAGTTCAACTTTTAATGCAAAAGCAAACTCTTCCATATTAAAAGCTTCATATTTACCATCGGGATGCAGATAAGCCTTTATTGCTTCAACATTATTCATTGTCGACAGATCAACATCAGTTTCTAATGTATCACACAAATCTCTAAAAACAACTCGGCCAATGGCTCTTGCTTCTTCGATTGTAGGATCATTATCCGGATTTTCAAAATCCCGAACCGACCAATCCCAGTTTTCAGGATGTACGGGTTTTATATATTTCTCGCAAAAATCTGTAACATCATTTTTTAAGCTTACCATTTCATTTTCTCTTTTGATGTAAACGTCTTGGTAAGCACCGCTTTTTGTTCCCATATTTTATTTTTTTTTAAAAGTCAAACGACACATGTACAGATTGTAGATGTGTCGTTTTTATTTGATATTATTTACTGATTTTATTTTTAAACTCTTGTTCTTCCGCTTATTAGTGAAATAACAAATAAGACTAAGAATATAAAAAATAAAACTTTAGCTATACTCGCGGCTCCGGCGGCAATTCCACCAAATCCAAATATTCCCGCCACTATGGCTAGAATAATAAATGTGACTGTCCATCGTAACATAATAATAGTTTTTTAGTTAATACTTATTTTAGGCTTTTACAAGAGAACCTCAACTCTGTTCTATATATAAATCTGAATTAAACCAGATTAATTTGATAATTTTCAATCAATTCTGAAAAAGCAGTTTCTGTGCGCGAAAAATATTTCTTATTGCTTCGGCTTTTTTTTACCATATCAAAATATTTTCCAATTGATCCGTCTTCATAAGTCGAAATCAATAACGGATGAACGTAATAATTTCGACATACATTTCTTGTATTTCCCAAAGCTTCTGCAGTGCAGTCAAAGGCTGACAAAATGTTTTTCTTAATTTCTTTTTCGTCAGTTGTAATTCCCAGATCAATGAGACTTTCAAAAAAAATAATAGATGCGGCCCAGGTTCTAAAGTCTTTTGCACTAAAGTATTCTCCTGATATCTGATGCAGATATTCATTTACCATATGACTGTCTAAAATCTTTCTTTCGCCATTATTATCATAATATTTAAAAACCTGCTGCCCCGGAATCTCTTCACATCGGCTCACTAGTTTTACCAATTGTTTGTTCTTTGTCGTAATGGTATGTTGTTTTCCTTTTTTACCTATAAATTCAAAACGAAGCGTATTTTTATTGATATTAATATGCCTTTTTCTTAAGGTAGAAAGCCCATATGATTTATTGTCTTTGGCATATTTTTCGTTTCCGATTCTAATATGTGTTTCTTCCATTAACCTAATTACCAGCGCCGTTACCTTTTCTTTAGACCAATCTTTTTGTTCCAGATCTTCATCAACTCGTTTTCGGATCAAAGGCAGTTTGCTTCCAAATTCTGCGATTTTATAAAACTTAGTCTGATTCCGAATCATATTCCATCTCGGATGGTATCGGTATTGTTTTCTATTTTTATCATCAGTTCCAATTGCCTGAAGATGTCCGTTGGTCAAATCTGTAATACGTACATTTTGCCATGCCGGAGGAAGTACCAGACTATTAAAACGTTCTATTTCTTTTTTATTCTTTACGTGACGCCCGTTTTTTTTATAAACAAATTCTTCTCCTTCACGACAGCGCACAATAGTAAGCTGATGATCGTTTACGTAAGCCAGATCAAGCTTGTCAATTACTAAATGCGGCGTTTTTATAAGCTGAGTCATTAAGTTTGCTTTTCTCGCTGCTGCATTCATGATATTTATTTATTTTGTAATGATTTAATTAGGTTTTTTTTATTCATGTAAGAACGTCCCGGAATACCTGCTTTTCTAGCTTCCTCATACAATTCTTCTTTTGTCCAAAGATCATATGGTTTATTCTTTTGTCCTTTTTCTGCTGTATCTGATGATTTTACAATTACATCAGACTTCGCTTTTTTATATCCCTCTTTCAAAAGTCCTTTGTACTGACTCTCGGTTCTTATTGATGAATTTTGCATGATTCGTGATTTATCTTAGATTTAAATTGTTTGGTGTAAATCAAAGTTCCCTCAAAAATCCAAGAATTTTGTTACATAATTACAACTGGAAATTCTATAATTAACTCTATCAATTAATTGGGTTACAGGCATAAAAAAACCCAATTCGTCGAATTGGGTTTTTAGGTTATTATTTTATGTTTATTGGTACATCAGAATTACCATTCTGGAGTTAAACAAGAAATAAGATGTCCGTCTTTGGTTGCTCCAATATAACCATGGCCTTTTAAATAATAAAAATTAAAGTGACCATAATTCATCACAGCATCAATTACCAACAAATTTTTATATTCGCAGTAAGGCGTCCTCAATACTCCATTATAAGATATAATTTTATAAGTAGTTTTACCGTCTGCTAATTTCCAATTTTTGTTTTCCTTGAAATTTTCATCAAATCTGATATCATCTCTTTTTAATTCCTCATCATATTGATACACCACTCCGTTTTCCTCTCTGCAATAAAGTAAAACAATACTTTTATCTTCCCATTCCTGTTTAATTTCGACATAAGTTTTTCCGTTTATTACTTTAGTACCTTCTCTGGTTTCCCAGTAAAAAGACTTAGACCATAATATTTTTTTCTTAAACTCATAAGACAGCGGAAAGTATTTTCCATCTTTTAATTCGTCACAAAACTTATGGCCTTCTCCCATTTGCGAATAAGAGATACAGGTAAAAAAGATGAACAAGAAAGGTAATATGGTAAAAGTATTTTTAGATTTCATTTATGATTTGATTTTAAATTAATTTTATTTTCCATGAATTATTCTCAAGACTCTGGAATTTCGAGCATCAATTATAATTAAAAAAGTGCCTCCAAATGAAAGATGCATCAGCGTTCCTCTGATTACCCAATAATTTTTAATTAAATAAACTTCATAAGGTTTTTGATCTTCTATATGCGATTTGCCATAAATTTCGAATAGAATTGGTTCTGATACTGCTATGGCGGTTTTTTTGTCCTTAATTATAAATTCTTTGTTGTCTACAAAATTGTTGTCTTGGGGGTTTGCTAATGTTTCCTGAAGTTCTTGTACTGCATACTCTTTTCCTAATTTTGAATGTGTAACTTCATTACAGCTTATTAGAGTAAAAGATAAAATTATTGCTATTTTCTTCATATTATTTGTACTAAATCCAGCTCATACTGATAAAAACTTTATTCCCGTCTATTATTACTTCTCCTCCCAAGGAATTATTTTCACCGGGATGAACTTGATATATTTTTGTCTTTCCTTTAATTTGCGGATTATTATTTTTCAGCCTTTTACTTAATAGAATCCATTTTTCAATTTCGTATTTTGAACTTGTAAATTCAATTTTGTACTGTTGGGTAAAAGCGCTGCCGTATTTTCTAATGCTAATTATTTCTGAATCTTTTGGAAATTGTTTAAGTCCTCCCCACCAGCAAAACAGATTGAATTGCATTTTCTTTCTGCCACGGCATAACAAAACTTGAGAAAAAATTTAGATACACAAAAAACGCCAGTACAAACAAAACGGCATAGATTATTTTAATAATTTTCATATTGATTGCATCGTAATTATTGAAATTTGGCTTGTCAAATTCTTTTAGGCTAATATAGAATTAATTTTTATCCCATAGTATTATTCAGTCTATTCCTGCATCTAAATCCTATAACATTATTTTAAAATGCTGTAAAATAATCATCTACATTCTAAATAATTTTACATTATAACATTAAAACCATACAAATCATGAAAAAGTTATTATTAGCCGGAAAAGCTGCTTTAGGAGCATTACTTATTATTATCTCTTTAAATTCTTGTAAAAACGAAACAAAACAGGAAGATCCAAAAGAAGTTGCAGAAGACAATAACGAAGTAAAATTTGACTCTGTTGATGATAAAGAAGACGATGCTGAATTTGTAGTTGATATCGCTGAAATAAATTTAGCTGAAATTGAATTAGGAAAATTGGCTCAGTCAAAAGGTACAAATCCTGAAGTGAAAAAATTTGGTAAAATGATAGTAGACGATCATACAAAATTAGCTTCTGAGGTAAGTGCTTTGGCAAAAACAAAAAACTACTCGCTTCCTGCTTCTTTAACTGACGAAGGTAAAGACGAATACAATAAATTAAACGAAAAGTCTGGTGCTGATTTCGATAAAAAATTCGCTGATATGATGGTGGATGGACACGAAAAAGCAATAGACAAATTGCAAAAAACAGCTGACAAAGCAACTGATCAAGATCTTAAACTTTGGGCTTCTAATAATATCGCAGGATTGACCGCGCATTTAGAACACGCCAAGTTGCTTAAAGAAAGCTTAAACAAAAAATAAATTTAATTGGTTATTATTTATTTTTAAAACCCCTTTAAGAGTTGAATTGCTTAAGGGGGTTTGTTTTTTTTACCACTGCTGTATCTTACTTATTATAATTTAAGATTTAGTATAATTATAATATTCCTCATCTGTTACACTTTCAAGCCAGATTCCGTGTCCTTTATCAATTTCTGTGCTTATAGAAATGTGCGAATAGGAACTGTACGGAGTTGCTCCATACCAATGTTCAACGCCCGGCAGAACAGTAATAACCTGACCCTTTTTAATTAGATTTACCGCTCCTCCTCTTTCTTGATAATATCCATCTCCGTTTGTAGCAATGATTAATTGCAGGCTTGCATTGCTGTGCCAGTTAGATCTTGATCCAGGCTCAAATGCAACATCCTTGATGATTGTATTTTCGGGATGTATATCACTGGTTTGTTTTTTATAAAAAACATCTCCTGTCATATACGTATTCGGAATTTTACCTTCTTCAGTAACTGTTGTGTATTTTGCTGACATAAAATTAGTTATTAAATTAAGTTAGTTTTTATTTAAAATTTATTTGAGTAATACCTTTTGCCTTAAATGTTATAAAGCTATTTATTGCTGATACTAAACCAAGCTGCGAATCTGCTTATGAAGTTATTTTAGCCGGCAATAAATCTGATATAAGATGAATTATCTGAGTGCAAATTTACAGCAGTAAACAGGATCAGAAATAATGAAATTCAAACAAAAAATTATGATTTTCAAACAATTTACATTCTTAACGATTTCGGAATCGTTCCTGTAAGCCTTTTGAAGTAATTATTAAAATAACTCGGATACTCAAATCCTAACGAAAATCCTATATCTGCAACGCTCCAATCGGTATGCTGCAATAAAGCTTTTGCTTCGCCTATAATTCTCTCGCTAATATGCGCTGTTGTAGATTTTCCACTGATTTCTTTTACCGAACGATTCAGGTGATTTACGTGAACAGCAAGGTTTTGTGCATAATCCTGAGGCGTTTTTAGTTTTAAAGGCTGGTCTTTGGTCTCAATAGGAAATTGTCTTTCGAGAAGATCTAAAAATAAAGAGGTAATTCTGGAAGAAGCATTTTTATGTCTGAAGAAATTTTCTGAAGGCTGCATCTTCATCGATTCATGAATAATCAGATTGATATAATTTCGCATTAAATCATCTTTAAAAACATAATCGGTATCCTGCTCCACAATCATTTTCTGAAACAAAGAAGTTATAAAAGTCTTTTGCTCAGCCGATAAATAAAATATCGGCGTGCCGCTTATCTTAAACAACGGACATTCATGAAGACTTTCTGAACGATCATTTACCCTTAAAAATTCCTCTGTAAAAACACACGCAAACCCATTATAAGATTCTGAAAGAAGCTCCCAGGAATATGGAATGTGAGGATTACCAAAAAACAAGGTAGTACCGTTAGTTTCAATTCCTCTGTCTGCATAATGAATAATGCTCTCGCCGGTAATAATACTGATTTTATAGAAATCCCTGCGGTTGTAAGTGGGGATAACACTGCAGTCTGTTCCTATTTGATAGACTTTGAACCCCTTGAGTTTTAACTCAGAAGTATTAAAGTCTATTGGCTCAGAAGCATTATATTCGTTCATGGGACAAAGTTATGAAATTCAAACATAAAAAATAATTTAAATTTTAATATTTAGAATTTCACTATTAGGATTTCTTACTATTGAATTTTAAAAATCTTTATCTTTGTTGAATGGGAGACGTACTACCGGTCATACATTATATAGAACGATATGTAGATTTATCAGATGAAGAAAAAAATCATCTCGCTTCTTTTTTGAAAATTACCAAGGTCAAAAAAAGACAATTTATTGTACAGCCCGGTTTTGTATGCAGCCATAAAAGTTATGTGGTAAAAGGCGCTTTTAGAGGGTATCTGGTAGATAAAGAAGGCAGAGAACATACTTTGTCTTTTGCGATAGAAGACTGGTGGATTTCTGATTACAGCAGTCTCATTTATCAGGAACCTGCAACTTTGTTTGTAGAAGCCCTTGAAGATTCTGTTCTTATTCAAATTACATACGAAGACGAACAAAAGTTTCTGGCAGATATTCCGAAACTCGAAAAATTTGAGCGCATTATAACCCAGCGTTCGTTAGCTTTTCAGCAAAAAAGATTATTATCAAATTTTACCAAAACAGCCGAAGAACGCTACGACGAATTTATGAGCAAATATGCTGCAATTGCAAAACGCGTTCCTCAATATGCGCTGGCTTCTTATTTGGGTTTCAGTACCGAATATTTAAGCAAAATACGCAACGGCAAAACATCAAAAAGTTAAACCAGTTCAACCTTATTTCCTAAACCAGTTCATTTTTATTTTTCTTATTCTGTCCCAGATTTGCAGTGTCAATACTGACAAATAATTTAAAAAAATAAAAATGAAAAAGATCATCTTAATTACAGCACTTTCAATTCTGTTCATAGCTTGCGACAGCGAAAAAAAATCGGGTAACACCTCAGCTTCTTTTCAAAGTAAATACACCATTACTGATATTGGTCTTTATCCTGAAGGAATTGATTACGATTCTAAAAATGAAAAATTCCTGTTTAGTTCCTTATATAAGGGAGCTGTTTATACAATGAATGCAAATGGTCAGGCCACCGTTTTTGCTACAAGCGGTAAACTGGTTTTACCAACCGGAATTTATACTGATGAACTCAGAAACCGCTTAATAGTCGCTAATGCCGATTTGGGTATTTCTCAGAGAAGTACTGCAGCAAGCGCCGGAAGTATTGCATCAGTAAGCATTTTCAATCTTACATCTGGTGAATTAATCAAAGAAATTGATTTGAAAAATTTTACACCAAATGCAGGATCTTGTTTAAATGATATCGCGGTAGATGCCAAAGGAAATATTTACATTACCGATTCATTTTCTCCAAATATTTATAAGATTGATGAAAATTATATTCCCTCTTTATTTTTAACCAATGTCTTGTTTCAGCCTGCTCCCAATCAATTTGGTTTAAACGGAATTGTCTTTCATCCTGATGGTTATTTACTGGCTGTAAAAACAGATGATTCGAAGTTGTTTAAAATATCACTTTCTAATCCTGCGGCTATTACTACCGTTACCGGAACTACATTCAGCGCTCCCGATGGTATTGAATTCGACAAAAACAATAATTTAGTATTGGTAGAAAATGGACTTGGTCTGGGCAAAACCTATACTTTATCAAGCACAAATAAATGGATAAGTGCTTCAAAAATAAGCGAAACCAATATAGGAAAAGAAGATTTTCCAACAACCGCAGCTTTGGCTTCTGATGGAAATGTTTATGTAGTCAATTCTAAATTGGGTAAATTATTGGCAGGAGATAAAACACAATCCAGTTATACTATTCAAAGGATTGAGTAATTTTTTGTTTCAGGTTTCAGGTTTCAGGTTTCAGGTTGTTTTACTGCAAAGTAAACCCGACAGTTTTAAAAACCTGTCGGGTTTAAAAATAAAATTTGAAACTAATTTTTAATAATTAATTTTCCAGTTCGTAATCCTTTGCCAGAAGCAGTTAAGAGAACTTCAGCTGTATTTTCATCTTTTTGAATAATGATCTGGGCGTATCCATTAAAAAGCTTTCTTTTCCAAGATTCAGCCGGAGTAATAACCTGAATAATTCCGGGATCTGTATTCATTACATCCCAGTCTTTTATTTTTTGTAAAGGTGTTGCAGCAATATAAATTGAGTTTTTACCTTCTTTTAAAATTGCCGGATTCAAAGCATATTTTTGAGGGTCCTCTGCGCTTGGTTCAATTTTATTTCCGTTAATAAAAACGACAGTTTCTACTCCGATTTTCTTATAAAAGAAACTAATAACATTTGACGGTGAAACATTATTTAAATCAAATTCTCCTCTATAAATATAAGACGGTGCTTGTTTTTTATAATCACGATCTTTAAAAGCTTCTCTCCACTCCTTTTCTTCATAATTTGAAAGTTGTTGAGGAAGAGCATTTGTTCCTTTTTGTTCCTGCAGATTTGTTATTGCAACCAAAGAAACAGCATCAATAAACTGATCTTTTTCTAACGAAGTCGGATCGCCGTTTCCTACACCTAAAATTTTTCCTCCTTTTATAGAAAATGTAATTTCATCATTGTCCGTTGGCACATGCAGATCATTTTTATCCAGAGTTTCAACCGTTACAACTGAAACTTTCCCAGAATAGTTTTCTTTATCGACAGATAAATTTATGCTTTCTGATTTTCCTGTAGTTTTCTGGATTTCTGTCAATATTTTTTTGCCATTTTTATAACCGACTGCTTTCAGAGTTCCCGGTTTATAATTTACTTTCCATTCCAGATGTCCGTTTTGTTCCATTTTCTTTTTGCCAAAACTCTTATTGTTTAAGAAAAGCTCCACTTCATCACAATTCGAATACGCCCAAACCTCAATTTCTTTTCCTTCCGAGCCAGTCCAGTTCCAATGCGGAAGCAAATGCAAAACAGGTTCATTTCCCCACCATGATTTTAAATAATATACATTGTCTTTCGGGAAGCCGCATACATCCATCATTCCGAAATAAGACGTAACCGAAGGCCAGCCATACGGAGTTGGTTCACCGCGATAATCAAAACCTGTCCAGATAAACATTCCGGCCAGATAAGGTCTTTCGGCATAAAATTTCCATCCTTCTTCAATACTGTAAAAAGTCGGACGCGGTTTTTTATCGTAAGCACTTTGATACTGTTTTGCTTCATCAGTAAAATAAACACCTCGCGTTGCAAAAGTAGAACCTTCCTCTGTTCCCATTCCCGGCTGCTGTTTAAATTGATTTCTATGCGCATCGATATCACCGTTTCCGAGATAATTGTAACCCATAATTTCTACAACCGACGAAATACCACTTTTAAAACCACTGCTTATTCCTACCGTAACTGGTCGTGTAGAATCTATACTTTTTGCAAAATGCTGCATTACATTTGTAATTCTCTCACCTGCAATACCGCCTTCAATATTCCATTCTTCATTACCTACAGACCAGCAGAAAATACTTGGATGATTGCGGTCCCGTTCAATCATTCGTTTTAAATCATTGAGATGATAATCGTTAATTCCCATTAATCGCGTTTCGTCAATTACCAGCATTCCGAGTTTATCGCAGGCATCAAGCAATTCCGGTGTTGGCGGATGGTGCGAACAACGGTAGGCATTGGAACCCATTTCTTTTAATTTCTTAATTCTGTAATATTGAATATCATCTGGCAGCGCCGTACCAATTCCCGCATGATCCTGATGATTGTTTGTTCCTTTAAGTTTTAATGGTTTTCCATTCAAAAAGAAACCTTTTTCTGCATCAAACCGCATAGATCTGATTCCGAAAGTTGTTTTGTAAACATCAATATTTTTTCCATCTTGCACCACCTCAGTAATCAATTCGTATAAATCAGGAGTCTCAATACTCCATAAAAAAATTGGCTTATCGGGTTTAATTTTTACAAGATGTTTTGTTGTTTTATAAAAATCCGGTGCTGCAAACTGCTCCGAAAGTTGTGTATATTCTACTCCATTTTTATCAACAATTGTTTGTACAACTTTAATCGGACCTTTATAATTCCCTTTGTTTTCTAGTGTGGTTTCTATAGTTATTTCTGCAGTATTATTTTCTATCACTGTGGTCACATAAGTTCCATTTTGAACAATATGAATCGGATTTGTTTTCTGCAGATAAACGTGCCTGTAAATTCCGGCTCCTTCATAAAACCAGCCTTCTTCCATAGAAGCATCAACGCGGACAACAATTGTGTTTTCGCCTCCATAATTTACATATGCCGTAACATCATATTCAAATCCGTTATAACCGCTTTCTTGTGTTCCCAGAAAATGCCCGTTAAAAAACACTTTTGAATTTCTAAATACACCATCAAATTTTAGAGAAATAATTCGTCCCAGATCCTTTTCTGTAATATTGATCTTCTTTCTGTACCAGCCAATGCTTTTCTCAGGAAAATTTTTACCCGAAGTTTTAAATCCGTGGCTGAAACTTCCGTTTTTGCTAAAAGGCTGTTCTACTGCCCAATCGTGCGGTAAATCCAGTTTTCTCCAGGCACGATCGTCAAATCCCGGAGCTGCGGGACCATCGCCAAATCCGGTTTTGGTTAAATAGGAAAAATAACCTTCGGCATGACCAAAATCTTTTTGAGTGTCGTACAAATGACCAAAAGAAAATCGCCAGTCTTTATCCAGCAGTATCAATTCTCTCACCGGTTTTTGTGCAAATGCAAAACTGGACACTAAAAAAATAAACGAGAGCAATAATTTTTTGGTAAAAATAGTTTTCATAAATGTGGTGGTAGTTAGAAGGATAAAATTAAAGCTTTTAATGAAAAAATATTAATAGTATTTTATCAAAACCTAATTACTATGCCGTAAAAATAGAGAAGAAAACACGTTTTAAAATTTAGAATCATTCTATGCGGTTTAAATTTTAAAATTCAATCTCTTTTGATGTAACTTTATATTAAAATATAATAAAAAAGACAATTATCATGAGTGCTATTATTAATGAAAATAGACTTCATAGCACATTTAAAACTATTGATCATAAGATAAACCAACTTAATGATCAAAAGATCAATGCTTTTTTTGAATCTCTCGGATTACTAGAAAGAGATGATATCCCAAAGGATTTTTTAAAATGGGAAAACATTCTTATTGTAGTTCCGGATCGTCATGTTTCTCAGGAATTAAAATACTATAAGTATACTATTTCGAGAATTTCATTTGTTACCAATCCATATTCGGACGGAATACATATTTACGATTTAAAAGAATGGAAGAATGTTACGAGAAATAAAACACAATTCCAGATTAGAGAAATGATGAAAACGAGTTTTGGAGGCGTTAAAAAGGCAAGTACAGAAGAAGAATAATTAAAAAAAAGTCCATTATAATGGACTTTTTTTGTTTAAGGTTTTCTTTGTTTCAGGTTGATATGCTTTGCCTTTAATTTAACCGCACAGATCGCAAAGGTTAACACAATGAACGCAAAGTTTTGCAAAACTTGAAACCTGAAACTTGAAACAAAAAACTTAAAATATTATTTTAATCTAATCAATTCTATTTTTCCATAAACTGCACCAAGTGCCTCAAAAACTTCATCTTGATTTTCGATTGTTGCCCAACCTTTCTGAGAAAGTTCATTTCTAACTTCAACTTCAGATTTTCCTTTTATAAAATGGTACGTACTGAAATCTAAAACTTCAACGGGAATTCTCTCAAGCTGATAAGTGGTTACAACAGAAAGTACTCGTAAAAATGCAACATAATAGGTTAAAACTAATTGAAGAATCCAGCTTATTATCATCCCAATCCATCCTGTATTTAAAGTTTTTATTGTCAAACCTTCTTCAAGCCTGATTTTTAAAAATTCAAAAAAACTGATTCTCTCATAATTATTTTCACTTAAAATAATTTCCATTTGAAAATATTGATTTGAAAGGTATGTCAAAAATACCATTCCCATTAAAAGATACTGAATTTTAGGTATTTCTGTAAAATTGGACAATTTGATTACATGTTTCAATAAAAGAGAGATTGCAATTCCAACTAAAACCTCATAAACTCCAATAAAATATATAAAATGTACTGAAAGTTCTGCTACTATAAAACCAAGCAATAACGAGATAAACAAACCTCCAATTAGTAAAATTGAAAAATTTTTCTTTTTTACTTCGTTGGGCTGTGGTAAATCTTCTGGAACTATATAATCGTCCCAATTATTTTTCTTTTCAGTTTCCCTTTCAAGTTCGTTTAATGCTTCTTTATCAAATTCAGCTTCAGTTTCCTTAAAAGCATAAATAAATAATCTTGCTCTTTTAGAATTACGCCCATTATCCCAAATTTCACTCCCTAACGATTCGCTTTTTACTTCAACATTTCCGTGATTATACGTTATCGTAACTGTTTCAGTGTATTGATCAAGTCCAAATGAGCTTACTTTTCTTTTTGCCTCGATTGAGTTTTCGTTTTTATAGACGATATCCCAATCTAATTTTGAAATTGTTTTTTCAGCGATAGGAATAAAAACTGTTTTACTCAATGCGGTACGAAATTCTTCTGTAAATTTTGGTGAAGCGAAACTATGTTTTTTCTTAATTGTCTTTTCGTAAATTTTTAAATTCTCTTCCATTTATTTTTTTGATGACTTTGTTTAGAATTATTTTTCTAAAGGTTTGTTTCAGGTTTTCTTTGTTTCAGGTTTCAGGTTTCAGGTTAGAAATTCCAGATTGATTTTCTTATTCTATTATCTCAAAAATCCTTAAAAATTTTTGCTCTAATTTTTTCTTTTTTCTATTCTCTTTCCATCTGGAATAAAAAGCCATAAAAAGTAAAAACAAGTTGACAATTGTAGAAGCTCTTCGTAAACCTTTTCCAAAAAAAAGAAAAAATAAATTAATCGCAACAATTAAAACTATTGGAAAATATTCCACCCAAATCGACTGAAATTTACTGTTTGGTTCAACTATGTAATCTAATTTAAGTAAATTATCAACACTTTTATATTTTCCTTTTACAACAAAAATTGTTGGTGATAGTTCTGAATTTAGGGTTAAACGAAAATCAGTATCATCAAAATGACCATAAAAAGGCTTTGATCCTCCAAATCTAGGAAATAATCTAAACGTACTTAATTTTACTTTTACAGAACCAATTTCTATATTGTTATTTAATCTCGCTCTGAATTCTGTTATACTGAGTTTTGATTTCATTTTACTTTAAAATATTGTTTTTTAAAATTGCCTTATTTTAAAGTCAATGTTGTTTTTATTTATAAATTTCTTTCTTTATACAATCAATATTCAATGAGACTCCACTTTCTCCCAATCTTTTCGTTTCTTGCGGATTAAATGACATTGAGCATTGTTTTTCATATTCATAAAAAAGCCAAATAGTTACATCTTCTTGATAAATATTTAAATCCTTAAGTTTTTCGAAGTTTGGTTCCAGCAAATTTAAAAACGCATTTATATAATCAAAATACTCATCTTCTTCATAAGTTACAACTTGATAAGTCCATATTTCAAAACCTTCTTCTTCATTAGGATTTACACCTAATAAATTAGTTATCTTTTGATAAACTTCAAAAGAGCCATTGGTACCTATACATAAATTGTGAAATTTCATTTAATGATATTTACTTAACCAACAAGCCGTTAACCATATCTTCCAAAGCTTTTCCGTGAATGTTTTTTGCTAAGATAATTCCGTTTTTATCCAACAGAAAATTAAGCGGCACCGATTGCAGCATATAATCTCCAATCACCGGAGATTTCCAATATTTCAAATCGCTTACATTTGTCCAAGGTAATTTTGCTTTTGCGATTGCACCCGTCCAAAGCGGTTTCTTCGTATCCATAGAAACTCCGTAAATCGAAAATTTATCCAGATAAGTATTGTGCAGTTTTATTAATCCAGGCTGTTCTTTAATGCAGGGTCCGCACCAGGAAGCCCAAAAATCAACCAAAACAATTGAGCCTCTTAAAGACGACAGCGCAATCATATTTCCTTTTGCATCAGGAAGATCAATTTCTGGTGCAATATCACCAACATCTGTTCCTACAACCTGAGCTTGTGAACTCGTAATTATGCAAAATAAAAATCCTAAAATAAGTACAGTTTTCTTCATAGTATGATTAAGTTATTTATTGGGGCTTGCTTAAAATCTTGCTGTTTTTTCATTTTTTATCATTTTAATGAAGTAGAATCAAATTCAAAATCCTCAAAGAAGATCATAAATATATATCTATCTGCTAATATGATTTCTTCTTCGTAAAAATGACGTGTTTGTGTTAAACTCTGCAAGATTAATACAAAGCAAATATAAATTTTCTTTACTAAAATCTTCTACTTTTTACCTCCTGCATCTTAATTTTTTGCTAAAAAAATTTCTTTAAATTGGTATATCGGGAAAAGTCGATATATTTGCAGCATGGAAGCTATAGAAATATTTAAAGCATTGTCCAATAAGTCCAGATTGCAAATGCTGGAATGGCTCAAAGAACCCGAAATTAACTTTCCGGATCAACTCCAGCATGCAGGATTTGAACATGGAGTTTGTGTTGGGCAGATTCAGGCCAAAGCCGGCTTAACACAATCGACAGTTTCTGAATACTTGTCTATTTTACAACGTGCTGGTTTCATCGAAGCAAAACGTGTTGGCCAATGGACTTACTATAAACGCAACGAAGGTGCCTTTGAAGCACTCAGTAAATTAATTCAATCAAATTTGTAAAATTACTATGAGTACAAACAACCTGTTTTCGCCATTTAACTTAAAAACGTTAAATCTTAAAAACCGAATCGTAATGGCGCCAATGACGCGCTCATTTTCTCCAAACGGAGTTCCAACCGAAGATGTAGCAGCTTACTACGAAAAAAGAGCTGCAGGAGAAGTTGGATTAATATTGTCTGAAGGAACTGTTATCGACAGAAAATCTTCTTCTAATGATGCTAATGTACCGCATTTTCACGGAGATTTAGCTCTAAACGGATGGAAGAAAGTAATTGACGAAGTTCACGCTGCGGGCGGACAAATGGGACCGCAGATCTGGCATATGGGAATTATGGATAATCACCATTCTGGGTGGGTTCCTCCCGTTCCTTTTGAAGGTCCTTCTGGATTAAACAGACCTGATTTTAGAAACGGAATTGCGATGTCTGAAAAAGATATTGAAGATACTATTATTGCTTTTGGAAAAGCTGCTGCTGATGCAAAAAGATTAGGTTTTGATACAATCGAAATTCACGGTGCCCATGGTTATTTAATTGACCAGTTTTTTAGAGCTGAAACTAATTTACGTGAAGATATTTACGGCGGAAAAACATTACCGGAACGTAACCGTTTTGCTATTGAAGTGGTAAAAGAAATTAGAAAACAAGTGGGAAATGATTTTGCTGTTATTATGCGCTTTTCTCAATTTAAACCTTCTGATTACAATTATAAACTGGCAAAAAATCCGCAGGAATTAGAAGCTTGGCTTACTCCTCTTGTAGATGCCGGAGTTGATATTATACATGCTTCACAACGCAGATTCTGGGAACCTGAATTTGAAGATTCTGATTTGAATTTTGCAGGATGGGCTAAAAAAGTAACTGGAGCGCCAACAATTACAGTTGGTTCTGTTGGGCTTTCTGGTGATTTCTTTGGTGCATTTGCCGGAGAAAGTTCACAACCAACTTCTTTAGAAGAATTAAACAGACGTTTTGACAGAGGCGATTTTGATTTGGTTGCCGTTGGAAGACCTCTATTATCTGACCCGAACTGGGCAGCTAAAATTAAAGCAGGAAAAACAGATGAGCTAAAAGGCTTTACCAAAGAAGCGTTAGCAGAATTGGTTTTAGAATAAATTTTAAGGCTCTGAGAGACAAAGGTTCAAAGTGACTGAGGTTTTCTCCGATTGAACTAAATACAAAAGGGATGAAACTTTTATAGTTTCATCCCTTTTTTTTAATATCATTTCAAAGGAGCAGAGGTTTTTCTTTGATTGTCTTATTTATTTAAGGTTCAGAGTGGCAAAGGTTCAAAGGAACAAAGGTTTTTTCCTTCAACCTCTGAACCTTTGTTCCTCTGAACCTTTGCCCTTTTGCCCCTTTGAACCTACAAAGAAACTTTTCTTTTTTGAAATTTATTCTGAAGCCATCTGCGTACAGGTTCATCGTACAATTTCAAACATAAGTAAGCCAATACAATACTCGCCAATAAAACTCCGATTCCCTGTAGATAACCATTTTCCATCGATACTTTATTATCTACAACCCAAACTGTAAACCAATAAATAAGCGGATAATGGGTAATATAAATCGGATATGAAATATCTCCTAAAACCTTGCAGATTTTTAGCGAAAACGGATTTTTAATCTCTCCTCCTGCTCCAATTGAAACAATCAGCGGAAATAAAAGAATAATACAAACCGATTCGTAAATACCATTCATCCATAAACTGTTCTCATCTCCAATTCTTGGAACGCACAAAATAATAGTGATAAATAAACTGCAAACCCAAAAAGCTCCTTTTATATGAATTAGTTTTCCTAAACGGGAAAGCAAAACTCCGGCAAAGAAGGGATATAATAAACGGGTAAAACCAACATTAAGCTGTTCCAGATTAAGAGACCAACCGCCAATAACATCACCTTTTGGTCCAAAAACAGTATAATTGATTAACATTCCGGCAAATAGTAAAACAAATATTCCCATTACTTTTTTTGAAAATCTCCTGAAGATTAAAGCATATAAAATGTTTGCTATATATTCGAAAAATAATGACCACGCGGGACCGTTTAACGGATGCATTTCGCCCCAGCCTCTAATTTCTGTTGACGGCGTGAGCGGAATTAAAGTAAATCCGATGAACATAACCAAAATTAATTTCCAAACCGGCATTGTGGCAATCTGCGGAAATAAAATATCTGAAGCCTGAAAATAATAAAATGCCGCACCGATAATCATTCCCATAATTACCATGGGCTGCAATCGAATTAAACGTCGTTTGTAAAATTCCCATTGCGTAAGTTGACCCCAGCGATCATCGTAAGCATAAGCGACTACAAATCCGGATAAAAGAAAAAAGAAATCAACGGCAAGATAACCGTGATTGATAATTTGTACAAATCGGTTGCCGCCGGCAAAGGCTTCGAAAATGTGAAATGCAACTACTATAATTGCCGCAACACCGCGTAAGCCGTCTAAAATTTCATAATGTTTTTTTGGTTTAATTTCGGTCATGGTTAAATTAGAAGGTTAGTTTAAATTAGAATTTGGTTTAATTAAGACTTATAATTTTAGATTATGATATCGTATTTAACTACAATCAAAGCGATTTAGCTATAAATTAATTTATAACTAAAATGATTACTGATGATTTTTAAGCCATTCTGCACGACGTTGATCTGGTAAATGTTTAACAGAAAAGTTTTCAAATTTTGCTTCAAAACCTTTGCCGTCTGGAGAAGCTGCCATTAAGCCAACCATTACTGGCGTATTATCCTGCAGTGGAGCATTTCTGGTCATGATATACGTTTTATCATCATAGGAAAAAAATACTTCGACTGCGTCTAATCTTCTTACCACTTTTATCCAAATATATGGCGGTGCTTTTTCCAAAGTTGTTACGCTCCAATCGCTTTTGTCGTGAGTTACTACGGTACTAATGTTGAATTTACCGTCTACAAACTCCACTCCTGTTTTGATGTAATTTTTTTCGTCAACACGAATCATCAATCCCATTTGATCAAAACGAGCGATATAATTTCCCGTCAGTTTTACTTTTGCTTCAAACTCACCTCCGTAATTGGCGTAATAAAAAGGTGCATCATCCACTGTAAAGCCGTAATGCGAAATTCTCCAATAATCGCTGTTTGCAGTTACATTCATGATTAAAGCATTGTTTTTAATTTCCCATTTTTCAGGTTCATTAAACCATTGCATTTTATTGAGACTTTGAGCCGAAAGATTTTGAATTAAAAAAAACACGGCTGTAAATAGTACTATTCGTTTCATAAAAATTTATTGTTTATAGATGAAAACTTCTAACATCTATTATTTTACATTCAATTTAAAATATAAAGCAAAGCTGCAATGATAAAAATTGCAGCTTTACAAACCAACCAATTTAGAAATATAAAAACTTATTTAAGTGAGAAATTCACTTTAGATTTTATGTCTGTAGAAGAAGCTCCAATAATTGCTTCAAAATCACCTGGTTCAGCAACCCATTCGTGTTTTTTATCATCAAAGAAACTCAAAGCTGTTTTGTCAATTGTAAAAGTGACTGTTTTTTCTTCTCCCGCTTTAAGCGAAATTTTCTCAAATCCTTTTAATTCTTTTATCGGACGAGGCAGTGATGATTTTAAATCGCTAATATAAAGCTGTACAACTTCTGAACCTTCGCGACTTCCTGTATTTTTTACAGAAACTGAAAATGTGATTTTATCTCCTGCATTAATTTGTTTTTTATCGGCAGTAACTTTTCCATAAGCAAAAGTAGTGTAGCTTAATCCGTGTCCAAAAGAAAACAACGGTTTTACTTTCTGTTTGTCTGCCCAGCGGTAACCTACAAAAATTCCTTCGTTGTATTTTACTTCATCTCCTCCAGGAAACTCTCCTAAAGCGTGAGCACCGTTATCAGCCAGTTTTACAGGGAAAGTAAAAGAAAGTTTTCCAGACGGATTTACATCTCCAACCAAAACATTTGCCAATGCGTTTCCTGCTTCTGTACCTAAAAACCATCCCTGAACAATTCCCGGAACTTCTTTAATCCACGGCATTGCTACAGCATTTCCTGAAATATTAATGAAAACAATATTTTTATTTACTTTCGCCAATTCGCTGATCAATTTATCCTGACCGTATGGCAATCCCAGTTCTTTACGATCATGTCCTTCATCATCCTGATTTTCACTTTTATTCAAACCTCCAATAAAAAGCACAATATCAGCATCTTTAGCTGCTTTTAAAGCTTCTGCAGTTAACTCAGCCTGAGAACGTTTTTCTTCCAGACTTACTTTTGCAATAACTCCGTTATAATTACTTGTTGGATCTCCAACATAACCACGAGCATAGACTATTTCTGCCTGATTGCCAATCTTTTTCTTTAAACCTTCAAGAGGTGTAATTTCGTATCTTGCTTTAAGAGAAGAACTTCCTCCTCCAACAGTCATCATTTTGATTGCATTTTCGCCAATTACAGCAATTTTTTTAGTTTTAGAAAGATTGATTGGAAGAACGTTATTATTGTTTTGCAGCAATACGATTCCTTCTTCAGCAATTTTACGGCCTGCAATCGCATGTTCTTCTGTTCCAAAAGATCCAAAAGGACGATTTCTGTCCATTGTAGTCAAGAAAGACAAACGCAGCACGCGACGTACTTTTTCATCTAATTCTTTTGTTCCAATTTCGCCTTTTCTAATCATTTCAGAGTAAGGTTTTGCCAGATAATAGTTATCGTAAGCGTTGCTTGTTCCCCAAGAAAGTCCGTTTGTCCAAGAACCAAATTCCATATCCAAACCATTATGAATAGATTGTTTGGTATCGTTTACTCCTCCCCAGTCTGAAACCACAACACCTTTAAAACCCCATTCTCCGCGAAGAATATCGTTTAATAAATATTCGTTGTGGCAGCATTGCTGACCTTTGTATTTATTGTAAGATCCCATAATCGACCATACATCACCTTCCTGAACTGCAGCTTTAAAAGCCGGAAGATAAATTTCGTACAACGCACGATCGTCAACAATTACGTTTACCGAATTACGGTTTGTTTCCTGATTGTTTAATGCAAAATGCTTCACACAGGCTGCAACTCCATTGGACTGAACTCCTTTAATATAAGGAACGACCATTTTTGAAGCCAAAAACGGGTCTTCTCCCATGTATTCAAAGTTACGTCCGTTTAGCGGACTTCTGTAAATATTAACTCCAGGTCCTAATAATACATTTTTATTTCTGTAACGTGCTTCTTCTCCAATAGATTTACCATATAAAGAAGCTAATTCTTTGTTCCAGGTAGAAGAAAGTGCCGTAAGCGCCGGAAAAGCAATACAAGAATCGTTTGTCCATCCTGCCTGATCCCACTCGTCCCATTTTACTTCGGTACGAATTCCGTGCGGTCCGTCGGTCATCCAGTTTTCTGGAATTCCAAGACGTTTTACACCGGGAGAACTAAATTTAGACTGCGCGTGAATAATGGCAATTTTCTCTTCGGTTGTCATTCGCTTAAGCGCATCTTCCACACGTTCGTCCATTGGTTTTTTATCATCTAGATAAACCGGAAGTTTGCTCTGTGCATTTATTCCAAAAGAGCTCAGCAAAAGTAAAACAACAATTGTTTTAACGTTTTTAAACATAATAAGTAATTTATTAAAGCATTAATTTACAACAAAGGTACTAGTGGTCAAAAGTACCTTTTAATAATATTGTAAAACTAAAACGTTATAGTTCACGTTAGATTTTTAAACGTAAAAAAGTAGTGACTTAAAAAATTAAAATACTAATTTACAGTATTTTAAATAAAAATAAAAGCTAAAAAAAGTAGTGATTTTGAAATTATTTTTTACTTATTTGACGAAAAAGTGCCAATTTTTATAACCATTTCTTCAAAATCATTTCGTGAAACTGCCGCTTTATTTCGTGCCCTTGTGCGGTAATTGTAAATTGTGCTTAAAGAATATCTTAAAAACGCCGCTATTTTTACGCTGTCAGTAATCCCAAGTCGGATCAAAGCAAAAATGCGAAGTTCAGTATTTAGTAATTCTCCTTGTTTTAAAACAATTTGTTCTTCCTTAATCAAAAGTGTGTTGAAGTCTTTCACGAAAGTGGGATACAAATTCAAAAAGATAATATCAAAGTTTTTATACAATTCCTCCAATTCATTATCAACCAAAGTAGTTGATTTTAAAATTTTATAAATCTCATCAAACTGTTTTGCTGCTGCTTTTTTGTTTAATATGATTCGGTAATTTTCCAGTTTATTGATATAAGTCGAACACAGGCTGAAAAAATGCGCAATGTATTCTTCCTTAACGTGATTGGATTCTGATAATTGAGAATTTGTTTCCTGCAGCTGCTGGTTGGTTTCTGTAATATCTTTATTTAACTCGGCCAATTTCTGACTGGTTTCATAAAGTTCACTTCTAATTTTTGAAACCTTTTTCATTTGGATGTAAACGTAAATAATCGCTGCAAATAAAAATGCAGAAAGCAGACTGATACACAACAGATAAAGCTGTAATTCTGTCTTACGTTTGGCTTCTTTTTCTAAATATACTGTATTTATAATCGAATAAACTTCGGACATTAAAAGCGTGCGAAACTGCACATTGCAATACAGCGCATCTTCAATTGCCGATTGTGTCAGTTTATACGCCATATCTACATCGCCGATTTCGTAAAAAACAAGAGCCAATTCCTGCAGTGAAGCATTGTCTTTATTAGCATTTTTTAAATCAGAAGAAGCAGAAAGAGCATAATATTTCTTTCTTAATTCTAATTGGTTTGTGGCTTCGTAGAGTTTACCCAAAAGATACGTAATCATTGCATATTGCGGATTATCATCTTTGGTAATTTTTAATAAACCGAGTAACTGTTTTTCGCTGTTTCCGTATTTTTTTTGAGAAATGTCCTGCTGAATTCGATTTATTTTAAAATCTAAAGTTTTAGGATCTAAAATCGTTAAGAGAGAATCCCTATACTTAATAATCTGCTCTCTATACACCTCATCATAACTATTGGCCGCATAATGCTCAAAGAATTCTCTATAAGACACATAATAATTAGGAAGCAGTGCTTTATTTAATGTTTTTTTATTGACACTTTTTAAAAGAGCTTCAGATTCCCGGTACTTTCCCGATGAGGAATAAAGTGTAACTAATTGCAATTGAGCCAAATTGAGTAAATCAATATTTTTAAGTTCATCTGCAATTTTGAGGTTCTTTTTTACATATCGAATTGCTGAATCTGAATTGAATTTTTGATATTCGAAATACAGACTTTTATTATAATTATACTCCTGCTCTTTTGTTAAGTTGTCTGATTTTATTTTTTTGAAATTTAAAATCCGCTCTTCTTTAAGTCTTACGTAATGAGGCTTGTTTTTTAAGGCATCATTTAATTTTGACAAAATAACAGCTGAACCATCCGAGGCAAAAACTGGAAAGTTGAGTAGTATAATAAAAAAAAGCAGTAATTTTTTTTTCAAAGGTGCTGAGATGCTAAGGTTCTAAGTTTTTTTTCAAGCAAAAATAAAAGATTTATTTAATCTTTTATTTTTGCTGAAGCTAATATTTAAAGTGCTGCAATTGGTGCTGCAAGACAACTTTCCGGAATATCAAATGCATTTACAAGTGCAACGGCATCTGGTCTTATGTCCCAGCAAAGCTGATTGACCATTTTACGGATTGCTTTGGTTTTTACTGCCTCCATATAACCATCTTCAAGATACCAGGCTTTGTTTTTTTCGATTTGCGAAAGTGCATATAATTGATTCAGTTTTTGCAGAATATTTTTTACCTGCTGATCTTCAATTGTTTCTATTGCTTTTTGAAATTGCTCTAAAACTACTCGCTCTAAATAAGCCTGAGAAACATCTATCATTTGATGCTGTACCACATTTACGGCATCATAAGGTTCTAAACCGCTGTCTACTAACTTTTTGATACGTCTTGCAGCCGATGCTAAAATTGTCTTTTCTCTGTGAACGAAAGCCTGAAGATGAAATTCTCCGTCCAGCAAATGCTCTTCGTCAGTTTTTCGTGTTGCAATTGGGTTCTTTTCTGAAATTGCGGTTTTGGCATTTTCATATACATAATTAATGATGCCCAGAGATCCCATTTCTCCAAATGACTTTCTAAATTCTGACAATCGGTTTTTGGCTGTAAGCTGCATTAAAACAGTATTATCACCTTCAAAAGTGGTATAAATTTCGGTGTCATTTTTTAAAGCATCGATTCGGTTTTCAGACAAATATCCTTTTCCGCCGCAAGCTTCTCGGCATTCCTGCAGAATATCTCTGGTACTCCAGGTCGAATACGATTTCATTCCTGCAGCAAGAGCTTCTATTTCCTGCATTTCGGCTTCTGTTTTATTCAAAAATCTATTGGTAAGATATTGCAGTGCAAAATGAACGGCATAGGTTTTTGCCAATGGCGGTAAGAGTCTGCGTTGATGCATTCTGTAGTTTAAAATCGGCACTTCGGCACCGCCTTCAGGACCAAACTGTCTGCGCTGGTCGCTGTATCGAATCGCAATTGTTAATCCGGATTTTGCTGCTGCTAATGCCGAACGCGGAATTCCTATTCTTCCTCCAACCAAAGTTCCTAACATGGTAAAAAATCTACGATTATCACTCGGGATCGGACTTTCGAATTCTCCTTTTTCGTTTACAGAAGCAAAACGATCGAGCATATTTTCTTTCGGAATTTTAACCTGATCAAAACTTATTGTTCCGTTATCTACACCATTTAAGCCCATTTTATGCCCGCAGTCGCCAATGGTAACGCCATCGACTACTTTTCCATTAGAATCACGTAACGGAACTACAAAAGCGTTTACACCGTAATCATGATCGTCTATAATTAATTTAGCAAAAACAGTCGCCATTTGTCCGTGAACGGCTGCGTTTCCTATATATTCTTTTTGAGCATTTTTATTGGGTGTATGAATGGTAAAAGTCTGATCATTATGATTGTATGTTGCAGTGGTTTCTAAGCCTTTTACATTAGATCCGTGGTGTGTTTCGGTCATGGCAAAACAGCCCGGAAGTTTCAGAGATCCAATATCTTTTAGGTATTTTGCATAATGTTTTTCTGTTCCTAACGATTGAACACTCATTCCCCAAAGTCCAAACTGAACGCCAAATTTAATCACTAAGCTTAAATCGTGGTAACTCAGCGTCTCCATAATTGCAAAATAGTCGGCTATGTTTTCGCCTCCTCCATATTGCTTTGGATACGCCATATTTCCGAGATTTTCATCGGCCAGGATTTTGCACCACTTGTAAACAGTTTCTCTGAAAACATGAATATCGGTAGAAGTTTCGTAAGCAAATTCGGGTCTGGAAATTACCGATTTTACTTTTTTTATTATTGCTGCTTCTCTGCCGTCTAATAGTGCTGTTATTTTTTGAATATCAAAATTAGAAGTAGTCTGCGAATTGGCTGTAAAAGAATTGGCTTTGGTTTTAAAGTTCTGAATTACTTCTTCGCCTAAAATTCCAAGATCATTTTCTAACTGTAAAAAGTCAGATTCTGATACATAAATGTCTGAATCTTTTTCTGAAAGTGCTCCGGCAAGTTCAAAAACGCTTTTTATAAAAGGTTTGTTTTGAATGATTTTCTCAATATCCGATTTCCATTGCGCAAGTTCATTTCGCGAAGGCGGATTAGAAATATCTATTTTTGATAAAAGAAAATCCTGATCTTCAACAGAAATTCCGGTTTTGGAAACAATAAATTCTTTTAAAGTAGCAAACTCTTTCTGGGTTAAATGATCGTCTGACCACACTAAATAAAATAAAGGAATAAAGGCTTGAAGTTTAGTATTTTTCATAAAATATAAATCTATTTTGGGTATGGAATCTTTTCTTTTTATTTTTCTGTTTTGAGCAAAAAAAAACAGGAATGAAAAATACTCATTCCTGCTGTATAAACCTGTTAAGATTCTCGTAATTTTATAATTTTAAACCAATAAAAAATATCAAAATTACTTTTAAAGAGATTCTTTAGACGACAGATTATATTTTTGTTTGACCGCGATAAAGTGATGTGAATTAAAAACCAAAACTGCGATAAAAATAATACTGTAAGCTGCAATCTGCAA
>NZ_MUHF01000026.1 GCF_002217435.1 Flavobacterium reichenbachii | reverse complement strand
GATGCAGAAACTTTAGAGTTGCTTTATATAATGAAAAAAGCAGGATATATAGAAGCTGATGGTTCTTATTAAAGTAAAAAAATGAAAATAAAAGAGATAGGAAATAAAAAAGATATTTTTATTTCAATAGATAATAACATTTCTGGTAAATGGTTTTCAAAAATATCATTTATTATAAATGAGTACGATTTTCAATACAATGAAGAAGAAAATCTTAGTTTTTTATGTGTAGATTTTGAATGTTTTAAAATAGCAATTGATAATGACCCGAAAGTATATAAAGATGACTATTTTTGGCAATTTACTGACGATGAAATAATTAAAAAATGGAATAAATACTTCAATAGTAAAACAATTGAGGAAATGGAAGATCCGAAAATTGAATTATTAGATAAAAAATTTAATGATGCTATGATTCCTTTTGATAGCAGGTTTTTTAATTTATGGGTTTTTATAGGGTATCTAAAAGATGATGTATGGTACTGGAAAGTTTGGGAAGCAAGAAATCCTAAAGAGATCTTAAACTTTAAAATTTCTGCACAAAGTTTGAATGAAGTTTTACTTCAAACACCAATTTATCTTAGAGAAAAAATCTTACTTGATTAATTAAAGACTAATGAACTTAACAGAATCCAAAAATATTTTTCAAGTAGTTTGGTAAAATTTAAAAGCAATGATATCATCAATGGTAAAAGTACTATGGATGATTTAGATCTAAATGATTTTCCTAGAGCTGATAAAGAATAAATATTTTTTTTTACTTTTTATAACAAACAACTATCGCATAATGAATTTAAAATTATAAAAATAATGAAACTATATAAACTAAAAGCAGCTTTTGGAACATTTATAAATAGAATTCAATCTGTAGATTCATCAAATAATTTACCATTTTCAGGAGCAGAATATAATGACCAAAAGGATTTTACAGCAATTATAAGTAAATTACAATTTCGCTTAGCCAGAGATGTTTACGAAAAAAAAATGACAAATGATTTCCTATATGAAGCCATTGATTTCTATAACGGCCCACTAATTGTGAAGTTAAATCAAAGCAAAACTTTACAATTTTTCACAGTTTCTCCAAGGTGTAAAACCTTACTTGACCAACTAAAATTGCCTGAACACAGATTTTACCCAATATTTGTACAAATTGATAATGGAATTGATTTACCATATTATATTCTCCAGATTAATAATAATATGACACCTTACATGGACTATAATAAATCAAGTTTTTATGGGCGAAAATTAAAAACTAAGGAAATATCATTATATAAAAAAGGAGAAATTAAATCAGAAGAAGAATTACTAAATCTGCCAGATCAAAATATTTTTCCATACGACTGTTCGATGTACATCGATCAAGAATTAGATTGGGTTTATATGGCTCCCTTTTTTATGATCTCTGAAAAATCGAAACAATTGTTTGAAGAAAATGGCATAGTAGGTATGGAAATCACACCATTTTATGAGGTTGAATCTGATTATGGCAAACCAAATGATTTAGGTTTTTTAAATGAGTTTGGTGGTAGAGAAATTATCATCAATGGCAAAAGCACTATGGATGGTTTAGATATTAATAATTTTCCCACAGCAGATAAAGAATAAATATCTTCTAGATTCTACACATAAACATCCGTTTTTCTACTCTGAAAAACGGGTGTTTTTTTTGCTATTTATCCAAATTAAAATCCAGAAAACAAAATCACAAAAAATCACAAAACAACCTACTGAAACTACTGATTTACAGCTTCATATTATTTCACAAAGACGCTATTTCGATGTATTTTTACAATGTTCTTAAAACATATATCACTTCTTAAATGTGATCATAAAAAAGAGCTTTTAAGTATTTATTTACCCGTTTTTCTTAGCCGGAAATAAATTATAAAACACAAATAATCTTATCGAATACTAAAAATCCCGATTGTCTTCAAACAATCAGAAAGGCTCTTTATTCTCAAAACCTGAAATCTTAATAAATACAAATATGGATCAAACAACAAAAAAACACATTGATTTACTGCATCCTTCGGTTCGGGAAGAAGTTACCAAAATCATAGAGGAATGCGATCTGGCATTAACCGGACGGGCTAAGGTTCGCATTACGCAAAGTCTCAGAACTTTTCAGGAACAAGAGGATCTTTATGCTTTCGGCCGAACCAAGCCAGGAAAAAAAGTAACGAATGCCAAAGGCGGGCAGTCTATTCATAATTACGGTTTTGCGGTAGACATCTGCCTGATTATAGACGGCAACACTGCTTCTTGGGATACTGCAAAAGATTGGGATAACGACCAAATAGCAGATTGGCAGGAATGTGTAAACATTTTCAAAAAATACAACTGGAACTGGGGAGGCGACTGGAAAACCTTTAAAGATCTTCCGCATTTTGATAAAAGCGGATACAGCGACTGGAAACAGCTCAGCAAATTGAAACGCGACAAAAAAAACTATGTAATCTTATATAAATAAAAACAGATGAAACATTTAAAACAAATGGCTTTTTTAATTGCAATTTCTTTTGCAATAATCTCCTGCACTTCGACAAAAACGGCTCTTTTTGATCATTATTCGTATCAAAAAACAACAGAAATAAAAGTAAATGCAAACCAATTAATGAGCAAAGCTGTTACTCCCTACTCTACTCATAAAGTTGAAGTTGAAAGTTTAATTCTTGAGATTGAAAAATTGACAGAATATGAAAAAAATAAACCCAATAACGAAATCACTTTTGAGATGTGGAAAGTCCTGACGGATAAAGAAAAAAATCTTCTGGCAGGTTTCTTTAAAAATTGGAATGAAAAAGGAATTTTATCTCCCGTTTTTATGGAAGAATCCAAAAAACAAGTTTTAGATGCTTTGGATTTGCTTATTCAATATGAAATTAAAAAAGACAAACAATCAAAAGAGGAACTTTTAGATCTAATTAACCTCAACACCTAGAAAAATGGACAAAGACAAATTTATTGAAGAATTAAAAGAAAAACTAAAAACTATTCTCACAGATAGTTATAAAGATCTTAAGCCAGAATTAGAAAAAGATCTAAATGCTTTTCTGGAAACATCAAAAGAAAAACTGGAACGCTGGATGTTACTTTTTGCTTATGGAGATCTAACGAAAGAAGAATTAGAATGGCTCTTAAAAAGCCAGCTGGATTTAGTGGCATTAGAGGCATTACAAGCTGCAGGAATTTCGAAAATCAAATTGAATGCTCTTAAAAATAACATTATAAAAACGATTTTTAAGGTAATTCTTGATCTGATAATTCCGCTTGTATAACTTACTGAAACTACAGATTCGCAGACCTTAAAATCTTGGTTAAGGGTAACGCTTAGCTTATTTTTACAGTATCAAATAAACATCATCCGGAGGGTATGGCGCGCAGACTCAAAGGGACATTTTCATGTAAATAGTAAACAAAAAAACAGCAGTAAAATATGAAAGATTTTATCATAGAGGAAGACTTGTTAATAATAGATGGAGATTTTGCCATAAAAGATTCAGATCAGCAAAATTTAGAACATCTGCTGTTAAGTCAAAAAGGCAGCTACAAGGAGTTTCCGATACTTGGAGTAGGAATAAAAAAATACATTAACAGCCCGGATGCAACCTCCAGGCTCAGACTAGAAAACGAAATAGACAAACAATTATCGTATGACAACTTTTTTGTAAAAACATTAGATGTCAACGATTTACAAAACATTAAAATCGATGGGAACTATTAAACCACAGGAAAACCAAAACATTTTTGACATCTCTTTGCAGGAGTACGGAAGCATAGAAAAAGTATTCGACCTCTTAGAAGACAACGAGAAGTTTAACATAACAGATGACCTTTCTGTTTACGAAGATTTAAAAATTGGCAGAGAAGCTTTTAAAAAGGACATTGTAGAATATTACAGCTCCAGAAATCTAAAGCCCGCAACCGCACTTACAGAAGAAGAGGAATATTTAATGGACAACTTCTCTGGAATTGACTACATGATTATTGAAGATGATTTTATCATCTATTAATAAACAATCTTAAGAACAATAAAATTGTCTGGTAAAACCATTCAGTTCAATCTGCTCTTTTAGAAATCTATAAAAAACTACCTCTCTGTAGTATTCACAAAAAAAACATAAACAACTATCTATAAGCATATTACACATGTCTTACAGGCTAAACTATATTAAAAAATTAAAATATGGCACGTACAATTGCTGAAATACAGAATGAAATTCTGACAGAAAAAAAGAAGCAAACTTCTCTCGACGGCTTAAAAATGAGCTCAAAGACAGGAATTTGGAATCTTTGGGTGAACATAGTCGCAACCGCGCTTTGGGTTCATGAGAAAATAGTAGAAAAAAATGCTCTGATATCCAGGCCTCATACGCTGAACTGGTATCGCGAGCAGGCTTTAAATTTTCATTACGGTGTACCGTTGACTTCAGATTCTACTAATTCAATTTCGCTGATTTGGAAAGAAGGCTCTTATCAATTTGACACGACAGATCTTGAGGGAGACATCGAACAATACAAAATTATAAAACATTGTGCGGTAAGCGAAATTGACTTAGAAACTGTTATGAATCCGGATAAGGAACCAGAAGAGATTTTTTCTGATTATTTCCATAATAAAGTCGGCGTTGTTTTTATAAAAGTCGCTACCGTAAAAGGCGATAAAATCTCAAGAATCGATGTTCCAAACGAACTTTTTGCTTTTAAGGAATACATTGCCAAAATCAAAGACGCAGGAAATCAGGTTTACATTACTTCTGATGAAGGAGACAGACTGAAATTGAATTTGAATGTTTATATCGATCCTTTGACCATTTATATTGATCCTGCAGATATTGAATATTATCAGTTAAAAAGTTTGAGCAGGCCTTTAACCAGCGAAGAAGAAGAAAAACTTATTAATCACAAATTAAATACCTTAAATGGTTCTCTAATCTTACAACCTGAAGTTTTTCCGGTACAAGATGCTGTAAGAGATCATTTAAGAAACATTGAATTTAATGGTGCTTTTGTCAAAACTTATCTTGTCGATGCTGTTCAGAAAGCACAGGGAGTTAAAATTCCGGTTTTAACTAAGATCCAGACCGTGGAAGCTAAAAACCCAAGCGACAGGCTAGATCCCGAATTTAATGATGTTACCAAAATAGAATACTTTATTCCAAAAGCAGGATATTTTGACATCGATATTCTTGAGGTTGAGGTCAACTACATTCCGTACACATTTTACAGAGATAAACAATAGTCTAATATATAAACGATGAATAAATACACCATTTTAAAATGGGAAAAGCTGTTATTATGGCTCATCCCTCCTATTCTTAGAAAAAAAATACATGTGGACTGGCTTAATGTTCTGCTTACTCCTTTAAAAACCATTTATGAAAAAACGCTGTATAAAATGCAGCATACAGGACAAGTTATTTATCTGGAAAAAGTACTGAATGAAAACTTTAACCCAACTAGAACTTACGATCCTAATTTAAGCACAGAACAGAAACGATTAAAGGAATTAATTTATATAGACGAATCTGTTAAACCTACGCTGCAGTATGTATACCTCCACAAAGAATACTACGAACCAAACGGGACTTTAAGAATGCCGCTGTTGAAAGTGTACAAACGCGACGACTATAAAAACAAAAATAATAAGCCCATTTATTTAGCGCATCGTAAAGATTATACAAAAGTATCCTACGCCAATTTTAGAGTATTTATTCCAGAAAGCTTAATTAAAAATGGGTCTATAGTTGTTGAAAATGGCAAAATTGAAGCTGCGCAAAAAACAGAACCAATAAAAGTAGCCAATATTGAATATCAAAATCTTCTTAATTTTTACAAACTCGCTGGTAAAAGCTACGAAAGCTATTCTTATTCATTAGAAGATTAAATTATAAGAACCTAAAGAAATAAAACAACAGACATTTAAATCAATAAAAATGAAACACGTAAATTTTAGTCATTCAGGAGGATTTCCGCTCGAGCAAGAAACATTAGAAAGACTTCAGACAGCCTACAGATCAGAATTATATGAAGCTTTAAAAAGTCATTTGAGCATTGTTCCAGGCATCAATTATTTGGTAGCTCCAGCATCAAGTGCAAAAACAGGGTGGGCTGTAATCCATCAAAATGGAGAAGGAATTTTATATCCGATTCTAAAATCCAATCCGCAACCATATTTAAAAACAATAAGAACAGGCACCAATTTAATATACGGAACAGGCACTTCTCAGATCGCATATTTTGATTACGAAGCCAAATATATCAATCAAGCTGAGTTTAACGCTGCAGAAGGAGTTGCTCAAAATAATGATGCACAGACTGTATTTTATTACAATTTAGCAGCTTTTGAAATTGTTAAAGATCTCAAAACAATTGAAACAATTTTACAAAGTATTGAAGCCAACATTGATGCTGTAGAAGCTAATATTGATGTGATTGAAGCAAACATTGACGCTGTAGAAGCGAACATTGATGTGATTGAGAATTTTTTAGGAAAAGCACTTGTAGACAGCAGTACAAATTCTGAAACAAGTCTTACCCTAAACTTAGGTGCCAATTGGACCAGCACTTATATTGGCGGAAAGGTACATTTAAACAATATTAATACCACAGATTCTAAATCTTTATTGGTATTAAACAATCAAAATCAAATTACACAAAACAATACACTCATCAATTCGCTGATTGACCGTCTTACCATTTTAGAAAATAAACCTGCAACAGCTGTACCAATAGGGATGATTGCTATTTGGGGCAAACCAGCGCCATTTCCAGAGGGCTGGGAAGAATATGTTCCTCTAAGAGGACGAATTCCTGTTGGAGTTTATAATCCAAGTCCTCAACAGCGAATTGTAGAAATTGGTCAGAGAAATTACTTTCAAGATTTAACTTTTTATAATAATAATGGCGTTATGACATGGCCTTTTGAGACATTAGGAAATGCAGGAGGTAACGTAGCCAAAAGTTTAAGTATTGATGAAATGCCTCAACATAGTCACGACTTGCCAACAGATGGTGGAGGAAGTAACAATATACAATCACTAGCAGGTTCCGCAAATTCAGACGAAGGAATATCTGAGTCAAGCAAAACAGGATTAACTGGAAAAAGTCAATCTTTTTCAATGCTGAATCCATACAGAGTAGTTCATTATATTGAATACACAGGACGCCCTAGCGATACAACAGCACCAACAAAACCAACAAGTTTAGTATTTTCAAATGTTGGTAATAATAGTGCAATATTGAGCTGGACTGCGTCAAGTGATGATTCTGGTGTAACCAATTATATAATATATAGAAATGGTACTCAAATAGAAACAATTGGTAATTTGACTTCTTATTCTGCCACAGGATTATCAGCTAGTACAACTTACAGCTTTTATGTTGTTGCCAAGGATGCGGCAGGAAATTCAACTGCTAGTGATCCTCAAAGTGTTACAACTACAAATGTAATAGTGCCGCAAAAGCCAGAATATCTGAACTGTTATTTATTATCAGAGAAAGAAATAATGATCGAATGGGATTTTGCAGCTAATAGTGGTCCTGCTGCCAAGTATGAATTATACAGAAGAACATCTGGATCAGCACTTTCAAGTTTAATACATGAAACTCCAAATTTATCTTATATTGATAATAATACAGCATATAACACATCCTATTTATACAAAGTTAGAGCTGTTTATACTAATGGTGTTTCTGATTTTACTACTGAATATGCGATCGTTACAGATCCAAGAGATAATTCTTGTTTCGATGTAGAATCTTTAGTGACAATGGCATCCGGCCGATCAAAGAAATTAAAGAATATCGTTGTTGGAGACATACTTCAAGGCTTTTCTTTCCCGAACGAAATCGATGAATCTGAAGGAGATTATATGCTTTGGACTGGAAAATTAGAAGAAGCTGTTAAAGCAGAAGTAACTGTAGTTGGCAAAAGAACAAGTACAGAGCCAAATTACTACGAGATTAAAACTGCAGATACTACAATTAAAGTTACAGCAGAACATCCGTTGTTAATTACTCAAGATAACGAAAATCTACAATGGATAAGTGTAAAAAATGTGACAGAAAATATGTCGTTGATTGATAAAAACGGAAAGCCAAAACCTATCGAATCTGTGGTCTTCAAAGAGGAAACTCTAGAAGTTGCTTTGCTAGATGTAGAATCTGTAGATAATTATATTATTTCAGGAATTGTGGCGCATAATAACAAACCATTAGATCCAGTAGATCCACAGCCTTAGAGCAGCAATAACATTCTAATAATCTTTTGGGGTATTGAACCCCAAAAGATTACTTAAAAAATTAACCTATGAGATAAAAAATTATTTACCGCTGCAGTATTGCTGCAGCTTTTATTAAAAAATTATTAAAATGAACGATGATGCAGAAAATTTCAGAATATTCAGATGCAATAAAATTATTGCTTTATGGAATTTTTATTTACCTAGAAATGGATACAGGAATTGTTAAAGTATTATTTTACCTAATGGTAATGGATACATTCTTAGGTATTATAAAAACCATAGTATTAGATAACGTTTTCAGCTTCAAAAAATTAGCTCTGGGATTTGTATCCAAATTGGCCGTATTGCTCATACCTACAGCACTGGCCTTAATGAGTATTGGACTTAATTACAATTTTAAATGGTTTGTAACCATAGTAATGGACCTGCTTATTGTAAGTGACGGAATTTCGATAATCAGTAATATTATCGCGATAAAAACAAAAAAAGAAATAGAGAATTTTGACGCTGTTACCTTGATCCTCAAATCAGTTCGAAATGGTTTAATCCAACTTTTCAAAAAACTTCTGATTACAATCGACCCTAAATTTCACATAGAAAAATAGAGCTCAAACTACACCATTATTACCACACAACTATCCCAAAACTTTACATTGAAAAACTTCTCGCAGTGTATAAACTGTAAATTTTATAAATTAAGTTTCCGAATTGTATAAAAACAAATTACGGGCTAATATGTAAATTTGAGTAGATCACTTTTTGATTCATTAAAAAGTGATTTTGTAATAATGCACTCCACTTGTATTATCACACTACTTTATCAAAAAACGCAAAAATCTGCACTCGTGCAGATTTTTGCATTATAAAAATTTACGCCGTCTGGAGATTAAAAATCTCTTCGAATACGAGCACTTTAATTTAAAATATAAATATTATGGAAGATTTTTTACACGACATTGTCGTACACATCGAAGGATATTATCAGGGAATTGTAGACATAACTCCAAAGCTGTTACTCGCCATCTTTATTGTATTAATCTCATGGATTATCGCATCGCGGGTTAAAGTATTTTCAGACCGAAGATTAAAACGTAATATGCAAGATCCTTTGCTGGCTGCATTTATTGCTAATCTTATAAAAGCGATATTAGTTGTAATTGGACTTCTCTTCATGTTTCGCGTTATCGGTCTTACCGGAGTTGCGCAAAGTGTTCTTGCGGGAGCGGGTATTTCTGCATTTATTATCGGATTTGCATTAAAAGATATTGGAGAAAATTTCCTTGCCGGAATTTTATTAGCTTTCAAAAGACCTTTTTCTGTGGGAGATATAATAGAAAGCAACGGTGTAAAAGGCAAAGTTGTGGCACTAAATCTTCGTGATACGCAGGTGAAAAGCGACAGCAAAAACATCTATATTCCAAATGCTCTTCTTATAAAAAATACACTTATCAATTTTAACAGCGAAGGTTATCTGCTTCAGGATTTTACAATTGGATTAGAATACGGCTCAGATTACAGAAAAGCCATCGATGTAATTACAAATATCATCAAAGAAGACAGCGATATTGTAGATAAAGGGTATTCTAATTCTGCTGTCGTTGCCGGAATTACAGGAAACACAGTTCAGATTATTGTTAGATACTGGGTAAAAACAGACGTAAGCGTGAGCGACGGAAAACACAGATCTGAAGTGGTAATTAAAGTCACCGAAGCTCTTAAAGAAGAGGGTTTTGTTCTTAAATAAAACTTCATTTATTTTCAAAATTAAACATAAAAAAGCCTGACAAATTTAAAAATCTGTCAGGCTTTTTATTGTATCAAAAATAAATTATTATTATTTTTCGTCTTCTTCAGCCGCATCAAAATTGATGGTATTGTATGCTGCTTCTGTAAGCAGAGTATCGGCTTCTTTTTCTTCTGCCAAAGTTTTTTCAAGAAGTAACACAGCATCATCTTCGCCTAAAGTAGTTGCAAATGCTGCCAATGTACCGTAAGTTGCAATTTCGTAATGCTCAATTTTTTGAGACGCTGCAATAATTCCGGCATCACGTACTGGTCCCGCTTCAGTTTCTTCCATAATGCTTTCACCTTCTTTTATAAGACCTTCCATGGCATCACATTTCTTAGCTGCTGCTTTTTCTCCAATTGTAGTAAACACTTTTTCAAGTCTTGCTACTTGTTCTTGTGTTACTGCCAGGTGATCATTAATTGCAGTAATAAGATTTTCTGATGTTGCATTTTTAGCCATTTTTGGCAATGCTTTTACCAATGCTTTCTCTGCCCAGTAAATATCTTTAAGAGAATCTACAAATAATTCTCTTAATCCTTCTGCCGCGCTGGCTTTTGCTTTTACTTTTGCACCCGTGCTTTTTGTTGCAGCTGTGGTAGTTTTATTTGTTTTAGAAGCAGTTGTACTCTTCGTAGTTTTAGTTGCAGTTTTCATGACTTTTGTTTTTTATAAGTTATAAGTTCAAAAGTATAAACTAATTATACTGTCATATTATATAATTAAAAATCAAGATTATAGAATTTACAGCTTCTTAAAAAAATAAAACTATTATTACAATTTTAATTATTTTTTGCAACTATTATTTAGAAACAGATTGCAAAAGTTTATCAATTTTCACTAAGATAAAATCCTCATAAGCAAATTGTTTTTCTTCACTTTTTTTACCAGAACCAAAACTTTCACTTATAATATAACTCGTTACAAACTGGCTTTTTTGCGCACCAAGAGCATAATACCAGCTTCCCATTTCCGATTGAACAAAAATTACAATTTTATCCAGCTTCATCAGTTCTCTTTTTGCTCTTATGGGACTGCTTTTATAAACCGCATTGGTTTTGGCATCAAAAGTATATCGTATTTTACTTCCTATCTTAATATCATACAGGCTGTGCAAAACAAAATAACCCAATAGTATATATATTGCCCAGAGCATAGCCTCATCAAGAAAGTGACCAAAAAACAATAAAACAATTATACCGCCAATAATGCCCGCCAAAAACCACCGCGACATTGCAAGCGATGGTTTTTTAGGACAAAATGAAAACAAATGCAATTTTTCTTCTACACTATATCGTTCCTGAATGTTCATGTTCTTTGAGTATTTCCTGAATTTCGTTAAGTAAATTTTGCATCGATCGCGTAGTCAATCCCTGCGCTATACCACTACATTGTTCTTTTTCATTTTTTAAATAATAAAGATTCAATGATACATTAATCGTTATAAAATACTGTTTCATTCTAACCAATTCAAAATTGACAATATTGTCAAAAGGAATCTGGACAGGAGGGATCATCAATCCGTTTTTGATAATGATTTCTCTTCGGCTTATATCTATCACAACATGGTTTACAAAAATCGAAATCAGACATAAAACGGTGAGAATCCCAAAGATCCAGATCATTGCAGTATTTTTAAACCATAAGCCGGCAAACGCAAAAGCTGCCATCCCCAAAACTACAATCAAACCAAAACCATGCTGTCTTTTCATAACATATTGGTTTTCAATTTTTGTAAATTTTTGTAATGGTTCCATAATTATTCGAGATTTACACCATCAATAATCATTGACGAGCAAGCGATTGACATATAAGTACTAGTGTAATCTGCAGTCAGCTGATCACTCAATGCATCCAGCGTCGCTTTTGTAAATTCAAATTTTCTTGCTGGTAATTTACCGTTCATATCGACCATTGTAATTTGACCATCTATTCCATTTTTATTTTTCATAAAAGCCTTTAGCAAAGCAATATCCTGTTTCTCAAAATCCAGTGAAAAATAATAATACTTTGATTCTGATTTTTTATCTCCACTATCTGCTGCCACAGACCCAGCTGCTGATTTGGAAAAAGAAACTGTTGCCGATCTTACCAAAGCTGTAATTGTTTTACTGCCGTCTTTTACTGTAATTTCTATTTTTACACGTTTTTCGTCAAGCTGTCCGTAACTTAAACCAGTCCAAAAACAGAACACAATCAACAGTAATGTAAAATTTTTCTTATTCATAATTATAGGGTATTTAAAATATTTATTCAGGACAAGAGTACTACTTAACAGAGTTTGCGACAATCTGCAATTGGCAAATGGCAGCTTTAGATTTTTATTTGGTCTTCATCAACTTATATTGAGAAAACATTCTTTCCTGAGTACTTTTAAAACCTTGTTTATAAACTTTTTATCATCTCTAAATCTGCCTTGCTTTTTTTGGTTAGTCAATATACAATTTGTACTTTGCCTCAATAATTCTATATACATGCACCTAAATTCGAGATTCTTACTGATAAAAAAAGGCCCGTTAAAATTCATTTTTTTACTTTTATTATCATTCTTTTTTACCGCTTTCGCGAATGCACAGCAGCCATCTTCAATCGAAAAATTGGCGGCTTATGGTTATTCTAAACGATTTGCAGATTCTTCTTCCTGCAAAAAAATGGTACTGCAGGCCCTCGAACTGGCAAAAAAGAAAAATATTATAGAAGATGAGGTTATCTGCTATTCGTATCTGGCTTTGACTCAAAGACGTTTGCTGCATTTAAAAGAATTTACACGCTACGCAGATACTGCTTTTTATCTTTCAAAAAAGACCAATAAAATAAGAGCCAAGGCCTTTGCTTCTATGGCAATGGGATCGCTAAAATCTTATATTGATGATAAACCGGAGGCTTTAAATTATCTTTTGGCTTCTTACAAGCTTTTCGCGAAAGCGGGCGCACACGATCACTGCGCAAAAATTGCTTCAGACATATCTTATTTATTCTCTCCCGCTTCGCCAACAAAAGTCGAAAAATATGCCCGCGAAGCTTTGTACCACGCATCTAAAGCCGGCGATGCGGAAAGCCAGCTTTATGCAAGACTCGCATTTGGCAGTCATTTAACGGATAATCTCGAAACAGGAACTGGTGCAAAATGGCTGGAGGCCGTACATTTTTTTAAAGAAACAGCAGCATTTGCAGAAAAACACAGCGCTAATATTGTAAGCAAAAGCAATATCGGAGTTGCTTATATCAACCTGGCCGATTTATATTCTAAAGGTCCAAAACCTATTGATGAAAAAGCTTTCCTGAATAATCTTGAGAAAGCCACAGTCATAGCCAAAAAATACAACATCAAGATTATTTACAGAAGCGCTATCGGGCTTCAGGGTTTTTATTTTACCGAAAAAGGAGATTATACAAAAGCTGAGGTTCTTTTTATTGAAGGAATAAAATACCAGCAAAGCCTTCCCTATACAGATAATTATCTGCTGGCAGCATTTTATGATTGTCTAAAAGATGTGGCCGCTAAACGAAAAGATTTTGAAGCATACCATAATTACGATACCTTATATGCAAAATATAACCAGCTGAAATACAATGAATCTACTCAGAGTTTATTGCAAAATGCCGATGCGAGATATGAATCTTCTAAGAAAATAGAACGTATTAAACAACTGCAGCTTGAAAATGAACTGGTGCAGAAAAATAAATTATTAGGTTACGGAATTGCCGGAGTATTATTGATCGGATTGGTTTTTATGTTTCGTTCTTATTATTATAGACAGCGCTATTACTTAAACAGAGAAGATATCTTAAAACAAGAACAAGCCAACAGCGAACTTAAAGTACAGCTGATGGAAAAAGAAACTATAGAAAATCTGGCTGCAACACTTTCTTTAGAGCGAAGATTACTGCGTTCTCAAATGGATCCGCATTTTATTTTTAACGCTCTTGGAAACATCCAAAGCATGATTTTACAAAAAGATACGATGCCTGCGGTTTCTTATCTTAATAAATTTGCAAAATTAACGCGGCAGGTTTTAGAGCAGTCTCGTAAAGAAACCATTTCGCTTGACGAAGAAATCAGCACTTTAAGAAATTATATCGAATTACAGCAGCTTCGCCTGAATAATGGATTTGATTATACTATAGAATGCGATGAAAGTGTTGAAACAGATCTTTTGATTCCGCCCTTATTGATACAGCCTTTTATAGAAAATGCCGTAGAACATGGCTTAAAGCCAATGGAAAAAGAAATTAGAGGTTTAATCGAAATTCGTTTTACGCAGCAGATTGCCCAAAAAAATCTGGTCTGCACCATAAAAGACAACGGAATCGGACTGGCTGCTTCGAGAAAATTAAAACTCAAAGACCATCACGAATCTTTGTCTACCAAAATTACCGACGAAAGATTAAGCAAAATGAAGCAGGAGAATGAATATGCCGGTTTTGTAGTTTCAGAACGTGACGAAGAGGAAGGATCGGGATGTATCGTTATTTTAAATATTCCAATATTATAATAAAATGTATAAAACTATTATTGTTGAAGACGAACAGCGCATTAGAGAAGCATTATCTATTATGCTAGAAATGACTGCTCCTGATAAAATTCAGATTATTGCTTACGCTGAAAGTGTTGAAGAAGCTGTAAAACTAATTGACCGCCTGAAACCGGATCTTGTTTTTATGGATATTATGCTCAAAGACGGAACCGGATTTGATGTTTTACAGCAAATTGCTTTCAATTCTTTTCATCTTATTTTTACAACTGCTTACGAACAGCATGCAATTAATGCATTTAAATACAGCGCAATAGATTATCTCTTAAAACCTATTGATGCAGAAGAACTCAAAACTGCCATTGAGCGTATTGAACTTTTGAAAGAAAGGGTTTTAGAAAACGTACAGCTTAATGAATTGCAGTTTAATCTTTCTAAAACTCCGGACAGAATTATTCTCCCTACGCAGGAAGCAATGTATGTTGTAAAATTAGATCAAATTATCAGATGCGAAACTTCTGGCTCCTACACCACTTTCTTTCTTATCGACGGAAGAAAAATTATGGTCTCTAAACCGCTCAAAAATTACGAAGAGTTACTGGAACCTCCCGCATTTTTCCGGGTTCATCAATCGCATTTAATCAACGTAAACTGCATTGTAAGTTATTCCCGAGAAGGAATGGTACTGATGAATGATAAGTCTTCGGTGCCAATTTCGAGAGGCAAAAAAGAACATTTCTTTAAACTGATGAAAGATGAGGTTTAGATTTTAAACTTAACTCGCTGGTATAGTTATTTTCAACACTTCAACACATAGAAACATAGCTGCTGTACACTTATAAAAGGCGTTTTACTTGTCTTAACAAACATAGCTATGTGTGAAAATCAAGATTTTTTAAAATTATCTTTTCTAAATATTTTAAAAATCTATCCCGAAGCTTCGGGACTATGTGTTGAATTATTATTTTTTGCTAATTAAAACCAACGGGTTAACCCTAATATCTATCAAAATAATCTAAATACCAAGCCGAAGCTGCAGAAGACAAAGTATGTGTTTTGACTTCTAACTGTTGTATCTATTTTTGACCCAATAAATAACTATAACATGAACAAGAAAACCTTATCTATCTTAAGCTACGTAACTATTATTGGCTGGATTGTAGCTTTTGTAAAAAGCAAAGAATTAACCCCAAAAAGCGACTTGGTAACCTACCACTTAAAACAAGGTTTCGGAATCTTTTTAGTAACTTTTGCTTTAAATATTGTACTGTCTGTGGTAATCATGACCATAACTTCGCTTTATTTCTTAAGCTATATTGGTTATGCTCTTTTAATTTTATGGATTTTTGGTATTATCAATGCCGCCAATGAGCAAAAAAAGCCAATTCCTGTAATCGGAAAAATGTTTGAAGATAAGTTTGATTTTATAAACTAATCCAGAACTCCTTTTTAACCGACGTTTTTTATTTTTTTTGGATGTAGAAAATAATTCTCAATTGTTCTTGGTTTAGTACCGGGAAACAATTGAGAATTTGTTTTTAAAACAAACTGCAACTTCAACAAACATATTTAATTTCAACAGATTACAAATACAATTGTACAATCTTATTTAAAAATCATGTAAGATTTTAATGAATATAAGAGACACATTTACATTTTAATCTTTAAAATTAATTATTATGAAAGCAGCAGTTATACATGGTCCAGGATCTGTAAAATACGATACGGTAGACGATCCGATCTTAAAAGCACCAGACGATATTATTTTAAAAGTAACATCCACAGCAATCTGCGGATCTGATCTGCACATTTATTCGGGAGGATTTCCACAGCCCAGACCAATGGTTTTAGGCCACGAATTTATGGGGATTGTAGAAGAAGTCGGCAGAAATGTTTCGAATCTAAAAGTGGGCGACCGCGTAGTGGTTCCCTTCCCGATTGCCTGCGGTTCTTGTTTTTTCTGCAACAGCGAACTACCGGGTCACTGCGAACACAGTAATCCTGAAAATTACGGTCCCGAAGGCGGTGTAGCCACAGAAAAAGGCGGCGCTTTATTTGGCTATACTGATTTATACGGTGGTTACGACGGCGGACAGGCAGAATATGTTAGGGTTCCTTACGCAAACTTCGGCCCGAGAGTAGTTCCCGATAATCTTACAGACGAGCAGGTTTTATTTTTAACTGATATTTTTCCGACCGGATATTCGGGAGTCGATTGGGGACAAATTAAAGGAGGCGAAAGTGTGGCCATATTTGGTGCTGGTCCTGTTGGTATTATGGCTGCAAAAAGCGCATTTTTGCGAGGCGCAGAACGAGTTATCGTAATTGATACTTTACCCTACAGACTTTCTAAAGCGCAAGAAACGACCAGATGCGAAACCATTTTATGGGAGGACGATGCAAAAGATGTAGTAGCCCAGATTCGTGAATTAACCAATGGCCGTGGAACAGATGTCTGCATAGATGCCGTGGGTTTTGAGCCGGACCGATCTCTTGTAGACAGAGCAAAAGCTGTTATTAATTTTGAAAAAGGATCTGTAAAGGTATTAGAAGCCTGCATGAGTGCGGTAAGACGTGGCGGCATTGTATCTGTTTTGGGTGTTTATCCTGCCCTATACGATAATTTTCCTATTGGACAGTTTTTTGATAAAGGAATCACTATTAGAGGCGGACAGGCTCCTGTTCAAAAACATATCGACAAATTATTGCAATATGTAACCGAAGGAAAAGTGGTTTTGGATGATATTATTACGCATCGCCTGCCCCTTTCTGAAATATCTCATGCTTATGATATATTCAAAAAAAGAACAGACGGCTGTGTAAAAGTCGTTCTTGATCCTTGGAAGTAGTAAATCAAGCAAATCTTGATGCTTATTTTATGACATCAAGATTTGCTTTTTTAACTTGGGTTCTTATAAATATTCTTCACTAGTTTTTGCATAAACTTTACTGCATCTTCTCATTTTTTCAAATTAGATCCCAGTTATTATTTAATGGAAAAATATTCTCCGCATGGGAATTATATAAAAATTAACGCTTTTAATTATAAAATGAATATTTTTTTAATAGATATTTTTGAGATAACCACCTTAAAGACAAATATTCTATCTAAGAAATTACTTAAGAGAATAGTTTTGTTTTTATGATTTATCTCACAGCTTAAACTAACTAAAATTGAAAAAAAAAGATAGAATTCTCAGTCTTGCAATCCTAATTTTATTGACCTGCAACTGTTTTGCAACTCCCCCAGCACCTGGTGATCCTCCCGTTGTGGTATCAATAGATAAGGAAGTCATGATATTATTTGCTGCCGGAATTATATTAGGATTTTATCTCATTTGGAAAAGGACTAAAAAGAAAAATGTAGATTCAAAAATCTTTAAACTCCCTCAGCCAAAGGAACTTTAGTAATAATCCAGAAATAAAAAAATTATGAAAAAAATTTTACTCTTGTTTTCAATAATAATGATTTCTTTTAGTGCTTTCTCTCAAATCTATTTTGGAACAAATAGCGCCATGTATGTAAAAAATCAGGTATTATATGTTGGGACAAATATTAATCTAGCGGCCAATTCAAATTTATATTTAAGAAATAATTCCCAGCTTGTTCAGGGCACTGCAGCACTTTCTACCAATAGCGGAACAGGAACATTATCTGTTTATCAGGAAGGCAGTTCTGATAATTTTGATTATAATTACTGGTGTTCTCCTGTAGGAACTTCATCTGGTGTTGTCGGTAATCAGAATTTCGGCATCACGATGCTCAGCAGACCTACAACCTCTACTGCTTCTACAGCGGCAATAGCTTTGCCAAACGCTGCTTCTGACGGAACATCAAACCCGCTGGCAATTGCCTCAAAATGGATTTATAAATTATCAAATGCAAACAATTATTCTCAATGGGCATTTGTAGGATCTGCCGTTACGATTGCACCTGGCGAAGGCTTTACTATGAAAGGTACAAGCGGTACAGATTTAACAAATCCAGAAGGATCTACAGTCAATAATCCTGGAGGTATTGGTGCGCAGCGATACGATTTTAGAGGAAGACCAAACGACGGAAACATTACGGTAGCCGTAAGTACCAATAATTCTACACTTACAGGAAACCCTTATCCTTCTGCATTAGATTTAAATGCATTTCTGCTTGATGCGACAAATAATGCAGCAACGGGAATTGCTTATTTCTGGGAACAAAAAAAAGATGTTAATTCTCATTTTCTTACTGATTACAGAGCGGGATACGGAAGTTATTCTCCAATTAGTTTAGTGTCAAACGGCCTGTATGTTCCAGCCACATTTAATTCTTACAACAGCAACGGCACTCTAAATTCCGGAGGAGCATCTTCAGGATTAATAATACAGCGCAGATATTCTCCTATTGGACAGGGATTTGTAATTAAAGGAAGAGCAAACGGAAACGTTACTTTAAAAAATTCTTACCGCACATTTTTAAAAGAGGCACCAGGTTCTTCACAATTTGAAAGACCATCAAAAACAGACACAACTTCTCAAAAGAAAGAAGAAACACCTGAAGAAGTTTCTCATTTTAGACTAAACATCATTATCAACAACGAATTTACCCGACAGCTCGCTTTAGCTTTTACACCAGAAGCCACAGATGAGGTAGATTTTGGCATTGATGCTTTAAATACTTCTCCACCTGTACCTAACGACATAAATTTTTCTATCGATAATAAAAACTATATTATTCAGGGAGTAAATTTTGATTCGTCTAAAGAAATTCCATTGGCAATGAAAGCCGCCGAAAGCACTACTTTTAAATTTTACATTCCTGAAATTATCAATTTTGATCCTTCGCAAAATATTTTTATTTATGATGCTGCAGACCAATCGTATCATAATATAAAAGATGGAATGTACGAGGTAACGGTTCCTGCCGGGGTTAATAACGAAAGATTTAAATTAGCTTTTACCAACAAAACACTTGGCGTTAATGACGAAACTATAAATACTTTTCTAATTAGTTTTAACAGTCAAAGCCAGACTCTGACCGCTCATAATCCTAATAACATCAACTTAAAAACTTTTGTATTATATGATATTGTTGGAAGAGCGATTTTGACCAAAAAAAATCTTGGCACCAATTCTACTTATAATTTTTCGACAAGCGGTCTGAACTCAGGAATTTACATTGCCCAGTTTTTAACTGCTGATAATAAAAGGATTTCTCAAAAAGTTTCTATCTCTAATTCCGGAAAATAGCCACTCGCCTGCTTCTACATAAATACAGCTTATCTAACTAAAACCACAAAATTATGCTGAATATTATAAAATTTTACAGAATGTTGATTGTATGCATACTGTTTCTTTCAACATTTTCAGGACATGCACAAATCGGAATTGGTACTGTAACGCCAAGCGCAAGTTCTGCACTAGATATTACTTCTACAACTCAGGGATTATTAACGCCAAGAATGACTACTGCACAAAAAAATGCAATAGTAACTCCTGCCGACGGTTTAATGGTTTATGATACCGATTTAAAATTATTTTATTATTATTCTACGGGTACATCAACATGGAATCCGCTAAATAGTACTTCAAGCGGAAGATTAAATTTTAAACGTATAAAATCTACCGACGTCCTGGCGACTGTGTTAGCGGCAGAACTGGCAGTTGGAGGCAACACTAAATATGTTTTGAATACTAATACTTTGTATGAAATAAATGGAACCGTAGCTTTTAATCTGCCTATAGATTTGAACAACGCCTACGTTACCGGATTGGATGCAAATGAAGATGTAATAAGCTCAGCCGGAACCATTTTTGAGGGAGCGACAGGAGGAAGTGTCAGATTTCTTACTTTGAGAGGCGCAAGAGCTTTTAACGTCACTGGACCTGGAGCAGGCACCTCAACCTCTCTTTTGGTGCAGAATGTAATTGTTGACGGTAATAATAGTGGCACCGTTGGAACTATTTCCGGATTTGGATTATACTTTGGTAATGTGGTTCAGTTTATTCGTAATACCAATGGACTTCAATATTCTAATATTGGTAACTTACTGTTAAACAGCCAGGCATGGTCTATTACTAATGCCGGTACTTTTGAAACTTTTTTTGGCACTTTTGGCTTAATACAAAAAAACAGCGGATACAGCACTGTAGACAGCTCCGATATTGCATTGGATGTAAGCGGAACTCTCGGTACACTAACTGTAGGAACAGGTGTTTTATTGGGTACTGTATTTTCAGGCACAAGTTCAAATCCTTATGTCAGGGGTTATACAGCTTCGGCAACTTATCCGGGTTATAATTTCAGCACAGCCTGGACAGTAGATTCGCCTGGAATACCAAGAGAAGGTGACAGTGATGCTACTGGCGACATTAATCTGGATGCAGCAGTGGGAAGTGGTGTTTCTACTGCATTTACCGGTACAGGAACTTCGAGCAGAATCAAATTAAACGGAACTACTACGTCCAGCAGTTTATTTCGTTTTACCAGAGATGGTAATAATAGAATTACTTACAGAGGTAATAAAACGAGATATTTTCAGGTTACTGCTTCCGTTTCTTACCAAGGCACCGCTACAGATTTGACATTAATTTTATATTTTGCCAGAAATGGAGTTGTATTAACGGATACAAAAGTATACGGACGGCCAACTAGTGGTTTTTTATCCTCCGGGGGAATTTTAGCCTTGCCAATTGTGGGTACAATACAATTAAAGAAAGATGATTATATCGAGATATGGGGAGAGCGATACGATGGAACGGGAAATATATCAACGGTTTCTTTAAACCTGACTGCTAAATAAAAATACTGCCTTTAATACATTCATAAACAACATAATAATTACTGGCAATCCTATAATGTTTACTATTAAACCTATAAGCTTTACACTTATAGGTTTTTTAATTTTGAGAGATTCGATTTACAGATTCATCCATGAATAAAGGTTTTATGTTTCTGGTAAATGAGTGTTATAAAATTAAAAAATTGCAATATGGAAAATAAAATAAATGACGGAGCCATTACTTCTGGAGATAATGTTTCGTTCTGGATTGATTCTACTTCAATCCTCTCTTATAAAACTCCAGATTCTGATATACAAACTGAAGTTCTGATTATTGGAGGCGGTATCGCCGGACTTACTACAGCTTATAAATTACTTCAGGCAGGAAAAAAAGTAGTTTTGGTGGAAGATGGTTTTATTGGAAGCGGGGAATCAGGAAGAACCACAGCTCATTTAAGTAATGCTTTAGATGACCGTTATTATTATCTCGAAAGTACTTTTGGCAAAGAAACCGCTGCACTTGCTGCAGAAAGCCATACTGCTGCAATTAACGAAATCGAAAATATCATCAGCCAAAACAATATAGACTGTTCTTTTAAAAGAGTCAACGGTTACTTATTCCTGCATCCGAGTGATAAAGAAGAAAATTTAGATAAGGAATATGAAGCTTCACAAAGAGCTGGCTTAGATACTTTATTATTAGATAAAACACCTACGATCATCAACGATGAACCGCTAAGATGTCTTATGTTTAAAAATCAGGCACAATTTCATATTCTACAGTATCTTAAAGGACTTGCAGATGCTGTAATCGCTCTTGGAGGAACAATTTATACCGAAGCACATGCCGAAAATATTTCTAAAGAAGGTGCTGAGGTAAACGGATTTAAATTTACCGCGGCGCATATTGTTGTAGCCACCAACTCACCAATTAATGATGTTGTTACCATGCATACCAAACAGCATGCTTACAGAACTTATGTGATTGCCGGAAAAATTAAAAAGGATACATTGCCTTATGCCTTATGGTGGGATACCGGAGATGCAGATTCTAAATGGGTTTCTCAGCCGTATCATTATGTACGCCTCGAAAAATTTGACGACGAATATGATCTGTTAATTTCTGGCGGCGAAGATCATAAAACAGGACAGTCTGATGAAGAAAACAAAACTGAATCTGAAAGATATGACAGACTTGAAGCCTGGACAAGACAGTATTTTCCACTACTTGACGAAATATCCTATCGATGGTCTGGTCAGGTTATGGAGCCTGTAGATGCTTTGGGCTTTATGGGAAAAAATCCCGGAGATGAAAATATCTATATCATTACGGGAGACTCTGGAAACGGAATGACACATTCTACAATCGGAGCTCTGATTATTACCGATCTTATAAAAGGTACTAAAAATAAATGGGAGGAAATTTACAGTCCGTCCAGACTGACGCTCAAATCTGCAGGGGATTTCATTAAAGAAACTGGAAATATGGCAGCTCAATATTTGGACTGGATTACCGCTTCGGACTTAAAAAACACCGCAGATCTGCCTGCAGGCGAAGGCGGTATTATCTCTATAGGACTTAGAAAAGCAGCAGTTTACCGCGATTATGACAACACTCTAAAAGCATTTTCTGCAGTATGCCCGCATTTAGGCTGTATTGTAAACTGGAACGCAGACGAAAAATCGTTCGACTGCCCTTGTCATGGTTCTCGATTTGCGAATGACGGAACTGTAATAAACGGCCCGGCACAATCTGATCTCGCAAAAATACAGGTCAAATAACATTATAATAAAAATTCCTGTCTTAAAAAAAAAACAACAATTATTTAAAAATTAAGATACTACCACATTTACAATTGATTTAAAATCCATTAAATAAAATCATAAAAAAAGCCTGCTTGAATAAAAACACAAGCAGGCTTTTGCAATATAATAAAGGAAGAAAATAATTAGTAAGCGTTTACCAGATACATATAATCGATAACGGCAATTAATCCGAAGATAACGTGTGCTATAAATAATTGAGTATAATAGCCTTTGTCTGTTGCTTTTCTGTCTAAACCTGACAGTTTAAACATAATAATCCAACTGATAATTCCTATTATTCCACTAGCAGCACCAAGCAGGATACCACTTAAAATAGTAAGTGGAACAATTTTATATTTCCACAGAAAATAATAACATAAGACAAAAATAAATCCGATAAGGTAATGGATCACCCAGCCTAAAATTTCTCTGGCACGATCTGATACTGTAATATCAAGTCTTCCTAATACATATTTAAGAAGTAAAGGCTCTTTGTATAATTATTTAAAACTTACCGAAACAATATAACTGAAAACTGTCATTGCAGATGTAGCAAAGAAAGTAACCATTATTAATTGAAAAATGATATGCATCTTATTAAAGTTTTAGGTGAATAATATCAAATATATTAATAAGATTAAAATACGAGTTACACGATTGGTTTTCAATATTATAATATTCAAATCTTCTTTTAATTTTAAAAAAAATATCAAGCCATTGACCGTATTATAATTCTGTAACAATCAAAAACTTAGACATAATAGAAAACAAGTTAGTATGCTTAAATTTATGTTCAACTAAAATTAAAAATTATGATACGTTTAATAGATAATACACCCAATAATGTTGCTGCGTTTAAAGCAATCGGCGAAGTAACCAAAGAGGATTACCAAAATGTAGTAGTTCCAGAAGTAGAGCGTGTTATTGAGCAAATCGGACATATTAATTTTCTTCTTTATCTTGATACTGATGTCGAAAATTTTACAGCCGGAGCCTGGATGCAGGATGCTTTGTTGGGATTGAAAAATATTGCAAAATGGAACAGAGCTGCAATTGTAACCGACTCTGATAAAGCTATAACTTTTACAAACGGTTTCAGTTATTTTGTTCCGGGAGAATTTAAAGGTTTTAAAAAAGAACAGTATGACCAAGCTTTAACATGGACTTCTGAAGAATCACTTTAAGTAAATTTTAAATTAATAGCTGGATCTTAAGCGATGCAGCTATTAATCTAAGCTTCTAACTATTATTAATTTCTTTTAATAAGGCACATAAATATTAAACGTAACCCCTTTCATGGGCTCGCCTGCCGCATCTACATATCCGTTATGATTTTCTACTATTTTCTTAACAATAGCTAAACCAATTCCGGTTCCTTCATACACATCTTTGCTGTGCAGTTTCTGAAAAACACCAAATATTTTCTCATTATGCTGCGGTTCAAATCCTATTCCGTTATCAGAAAAACTAATATGGCAGTAATTAACTTCTCTGGATAAATTTTCGAACTGTATTTCAGATCCATAAACCAAACGACTTTTAATAGTAATGACCAGCGGTAAATCGGCTTGAGAAAATTTAATCGCATTATGTACTAAATTTTCCATCAACTGTATAAACTGAAAACGGATAAGTCTTGCTGTATCATGAAAATCTGTCGTGATTGTTGCTTGTTTTTCCTGCAGATTTTCGTCGAGCGCTTCTTTTACATCGTTGATGATTTTATTAAGATCTGTTGTCTCAAATTTTCGATCTACGAGATTTGCACGGGAGAATGTGAGAAGACTGTTGATGAGGTCCCGCATTCTATTGGTTGCATAAAGAATTCGATTAAACTTCAGTCTGCCGCTTTCTGATAAATTTTCATATTCTGTAGAAAGTATCAAATTGCTAAAAGTCTGAATTTTTCTCAAAGGTTCCTGAAGGTCATGACTTGATATATAGGTAAATGCATCCAGTTCTTTATTTTTCTTTCGGAGCTCTTCGGCATGTTTTTCTATCGACTCATTCTGAAGCGCTAGTTCTGCATTGGCTTTCAGAATTATTTCGTTGAGCGCATGCGTTTCTTCTTCCTTTTTTCTTAATTCCTGGTTTTTTCTAAAAAGCTCTGTAAAAACCATAACTTTTGCCTGCAATATCTCTGGAGATAAAGGCTTTATCATATAATCTACTGCACCAGACTGATACCCTTTAAATATATATTCTGTGGTATCCATATTGGCGGTCAGAAATATAATAGGCACATTTTTTAGTTTTTCGCTTTCGCGGATTAACTCCGCTGTTTCAAAACCGTCCATGAGGGGCATCTGGACATCCATAAGGATAATGGCAAAATCCTGATTCTTTAAAAGAATTCGTAACGCATCTTTTCCTGACGTTGCTTCGACAAATTGATAGCCGCGATCAGCCAGGATAACTTGCAAAGAAAGTAGGTTTTCTTTCTTGTCATCTACTAATAAGATTTTTATTGCGTTGTCTTCCATTATTTTAAATTGAATATAAAAGTAAAAAATTATTTAAGCCACACGCGCATTAAAGAAGATAATTGTTCAACATTAACTGGTTTTGTCATATAATCTGAGGCACCCGATTCTATGCAGCGCTGTCTGTCTCCTTTCATGGCTTTTGCGGTTACGGCAATAATTGTTAAATCTTTATGTTTTACGTCTTTCCTAATGCGCTTCATGGTTTCGTAACCGTCCATTTCCGGCATCATAATATCCATTAGAACAATATCAATGGCTTTATCTTCGTTCAAAATATCAATCGCTTCCTGACCGCTTTCTGCACTAATAACATTTAATCCGTATCGCTCCAGAGCTGTGGTTAAGGCAAATAAATTTCTCACATCATCATCTACCAGCAATACTTTTTTGCCTGGAAGAACATCTTCTTTTAGATAATACGTTTCTATGTTTTCTCTCATAGCATCTGGGAGTTCTTTATGAACGCGATGCATAAACAAAGCCGTCTGATCAATTAATTCATAAATAGAATTGGCACTTTTTGTGATAATGCTGTAGGCAAATCTGCTTAGTTTTGTCTTTTGTTTCTTCGTAACATCTCCTGCAGAATGCACAATAATTGCAGTTTCCTGACCGGCAAGGCTGTTTTCTAAATCTGTAATAAGATCAAACCCATCTGCATCTGGCAGTTTTAAGTCTAATATTATACAATCAAAAGAATGTTCTCTAATAAGCGCAACAGCATCTGCAGCAGTTTTGGCACTGTATACTGTGATATCGTCTCCATCGACAGCTTTTAATATTCGATCTAATTCTGTAGAATTATCATCGACAACAAGCAGTTTTTTTACTTTTCTATTTTTAAAGTCATGAATATCCTTAAACAAGAAAGAAAGGGAATCATTTTTTACTGGTTTAACAAAAAAGTTTCTTGCACCACGTTTAAGACCTTTATTTCGTTCGTCTTCTCCAGAAATAATATAAACCGGAATATGACGCAGGTTAAAATCTGTTTTTAATCGGTCTAAGATTTTCCATCCGCTCGTGTCCGGCATGTTGAGGTCCATCGTAATCGCATGCGGATTAAACTGATTTATAAAATCAATCACATCATTTCCTTTTGTGGTTACAATTGCTTTAATGCCGTTAAGATGTGCTTGTTCCAGCATAATTTTGGCAAAAGTCAAATTATCTTCTGCAATCAGCAGGACTTTGTCATCTGGTTTAATATCGGTTCTGTCGTCTCCTACCTCATCGACAAAAAACAAATCAATATCTGATCTGTTGAATTTCTCAGAAGGAAGCGATTTTATACGTCCTTTACTATCAGATTCCTCAGTTACTTCAATATTCTCAATTTCAGAAACATGAATGTATTTTAGGGGAAGAAATAAAGTAAATTTACTTCCAACATTAGTTTCACTTTCCAGCTCAATGCTTCCGCCTAATAAGTCAGAAAGACCTCGGCTGATCGATAATCCCAAACCAGTTCCTCCGTATTTACGGCTTGTAGAACCTTCTGCCTGCTGGAAAGCTTCAAAAATAATATTTTGCTTTTCTCTCGAAATACCAATACCCGAATCTGAAATTTCAAAAGCAACAACTGCTTCTGCATTATCCAGACTTGCATTTGTAGTTTTCCAATTGTTATTGGCTTTGTATATTTTAAGTTGTACTTCTCCTTTTTCTGTAAATTTGAATGAATTCGATAAAAGATTCTTTAAAATCTGATTTAGCCTTTGCGAATCGGTTTCGATAAACTCCGGAAGATCATGATCCATATTTATTTTAAAGCGAAGGTGTTTGGCTTCTGAAATCGGGTTAAAAGTAGACTCCACAAATCGGCTGATTTCTGCAAAACTAATTGGGTTATAATCAACAGAAATATATCCAGATTCAATTTTAGATAAATCCAAAATATCATTAATCAGCTGAATAAGGTCATCTCCGCATGAGTTGATCGTCTTAGCAAACTGAATTTGTTTTTCGGATAAATTTCCATCTCTGTTCGCAATTAATTCATTCGCCAAAATCTGCAAACTGTTCAACGGCGTTCTAAGCTCGTGCGACATATTGGCCAGGAACTCCGATTTATATTTGGATGTTAAAGTAAGCTGGTCTGCTTTTTCTTCTAATGCTTTTCTCGCAACCTCAACCTCTTGGTTCTTCAACTCTACTTCCTCTTTCTGATTCGCTAATAAGAATGCTTTTTCTTCCAGCTCTTCGTTCGTATTTTTTAATACTTCCTGCTGGCTTTTTAACTCTCCTGCCAACGATTGAGATTGTACCAAAAGTTCTTCTGTTCTCGAATTTGATTCGATCGTATTCAATACAATACCAATACTTTCTGTCAATCCTTCCAAGAAATCTAAGTGCGTCTGGCTAAAGGTATCCAGCGAAGCCAATTCGATAACAGCTTTTAATCTTCCTTCAAATAAAACCGGAAGAATAATTACGTCCTGCGGCTTGGCATCTCCCAAACCAGAATTAATTCTGATATAATCTTTTGGAACATTACTTAGAATAATTCGTTCTTTTTCTATTGCAACCTGACCAATAAGTCCTTCTCCCATTGCATATTGCGTAGGCGAATTTTTTCTTTTAATGTAGGCATAAGAAGCAATCAGATTCAGTTTAGAATCCATAAAATCTTCATCTTCCTGCAAAATATAAAATAATCCATGTTGAGCGGTTACAACCGTTGCCAACTCCGAAAGGATTTTTTTGGTAACCGAATTTAATTCTTTCTGCCCTTGAAGCATCTGGGTAAATTTGGCCAAATTCGATTTCAGCCAGTCTTGTTCCTGATTACGCAAAGTTGTTGCTTTCAGATTCGAAATCATCTGGTTGATCGTATCTTTTAATGCCTCAACCTCTCCTTTTGCCTCAACACCAATAGTTCGGGTTAAATCTCCCTGTGTTACTGCAGAAGCAACCTCAGAAATTGCACGTACCTGAGTGGTTAAGTTTTCTGCCAGCTGATTTACGTTTTCGGTTAAGTTTTTCCAGGTTCCTGAGGCTCCCGGTACATTTGCCTGACCGCCTAGTTTTCCTTCTGCTCCAACCTCACGCGCCACAGTTGTCACCTGATCCGAAAATGTTGCCAGTGTATCAATCATTTCGTTGATGGTATCTGTAAGTTGTGCAACTTCTCCTTTGGCATCAATCGATAGTTTTTGTTTTAGATTTCCTTTTGCTACTGATGTTACAACTTTTGCAATTCCACGAACCTGACCTGTTAAGTTAGAAGCCATTACGTTTACAGAATCTGTTAAATCTTTCCACGTTCCTGCAACACCTTTTACTTCAGATTGTCCTCCCAGTTTTCCTTCGGTACCTACTTCACGAGCCACACGGGTTACTTCAGAAGCAAATGAATTCAGCTGTTCCACCATCGTATTGAAGGTATTTTTCAAATCCAGGATTTCTCCTTTTACGTCTACGGTAATTTGTTTTGAAAGGTCACCATTGGCAACCGCTTTGGTTACATCGGCAATATTACGCACCTGATCCGTTAAGTTCGATGCCATTTGATTCACCGAATCCGTTAAATCTTTCCAAGTCCCTGCAACTCCCGGTACAAACGCTTGTCCTCCCAGTTTTCCATCGGTTCCTACCTCACGCGCCACACGAGTTACCTCTGATGCAAAGGCACGAAGCTGATCCACCATGGTATTTACAGTTTCTTTTAGTTGAAGAATCTCTCCACGAACGTCGGCAGTAATTTTTTTCGACATATCTCCATTGGCAACGGCAATTGTTACCTCGGCAATATTACGTACCTGAGTTGTTAAGTTACCCGCCATCTGATTCACCGAATCCGTTAAATCTTTCCACGTTCCTGCAACTCCTGGTACATTTGCCTGTCCTCCCAGTTTTCCTTCGGTACCAACCTCACGCGCCACACGAGTTACCTCAGAGGCAAATTCACGAAGCTGATCCACCATTGTATTCAGCGTTTCTTTTAATTGAAGAATTTCTCCGCGAACGTCAACGGTAATTTTTCGGGACATATCTCCATTTGCAACGGCAATCGCCACATCGGCAATATTACGTACCTGAGCGGTTAAGTTCCCCGCCATCTGATTCACAGAATCTGTTAAATCTTTCCATGTTCCTGCAACTCCCGGTACGTTGGCCTGTCCTCCCAGTTTTCCTTCGGTACCAACTTCTCTTGATACCCTGGTTACCTCTGAAGCAAAACTTCGAAGCTGATCCACCATGGTATTAATTGTATTTTTAAGCTCTAAGATTTCTCCTTTTGTATCTACGGTAATCTGGAGCGATAAATCTCCTTTTGCTACCGCTGTTGTTACTTCGGCAATATTACGCACTTGTCCGGTAAGATTCGATGCCATCTGGTTTACCGAATCGGTCAAATCTTTCCATGTTCCTCCAACACCTTCTACCTGCGCCTGTCCTCCCAGTTTTCCTTCGGTACCAACCTCACGCGCCACACGAGTTACCTCAGATGCAAATGAGTTCAGCTGGCCCACCATTGTATTAATGGTGTTTTTTAATTCTAAGATTTCTCCTTTGGTATCAACCGTAATCTGGCGTGATAAATCGCCTTTTGCTACGGCAGTTGTTACCTCAGCAATGTTACGCACCTGACCTGTTAAGTTGGATGCCATTTGATTCACCGAATCGGTTAAATCTTTCCAGGTTCCACCAACTCCTTTTACTTTTGCCTGACCTCCTAGTTTTCCTTCTGTTCCTACCTCAAGCGCCACACGGGTTACCTCAGATGAAAATGAGTTCAGCTGATCGACCATCGTGTTGATCGTTTTCTTCAGCTCTAAGATTTCTCCTTCGGCTACGGCTGTAATTTTTTTAGAAAGGTCACCATTTGCTACCGCGGTTGTTACCTCAGCAATGTTACGCACCTGACCTGTTAAGTTGGATGCCATCTGATTCACCGAATCTGTTAAATCTTTCCAGGTTCCACCAACACCTTTTACTTTGGCCTGACCTCCCAGTTTTCCTTCTGAACCTACCTCACGTGCCACACGAGTTACCTCGGCACCAAAGGAGTTCAGCTGATCCACCATGGTATTAATTGTATTTTTAAGTTCGAGGATTTCTCCCGCAACGTTTACTGTAATTTTTTTAGATAAATCTCCTTTTGCAACGGCTGTCGTTACCTCGGCAATGTTACGTACCTGACCTGTTAAGTTACTCGCCATTTGGTTTACCGAATCTGTCAAATCTTTCCATACACCACCAACACCTCGCACTTTTGCCTGACCTCCCAGTTTTCCTTCAGATCCTACCTCTACCGCCACACGAGTTACCTCAGAAGAAAACGAGTTCAGCTGATCGACCATGGTGTTTATGGTATCTTTCAGCTCCAGAATTTCTCCTTTTACGTCTACGGTAATTTTTTTAGACAAATCTCCTTTTGCTACCGCGGTTGTTACATCGGCAATATTACGCACCTGACCTGTTAAGTTGGATGCCATCTGATTCACCGAATCTGTTAAATCTTTCCATGTCCCACCAACTCCTTTTACCTGTGCCTGTCCTCCTAATTTCCCTTCGGTTCCTACCTCACGTGCCACACGGGTTACCTCAGAGGAGAATGAGTTCAGCTGATCCACCATGGTATTGATGGTATTCTTTAATTCTAAGATTTCTCCTTTTACGTCAACGGTAATTTTTTTAGATAAATCTCCTTTTGCCACCGCGGTTGTTACGTCTGCAATGTTACGCACCTGACCCGTTAAGTTAGATGCCATTTTATTTACCGAGTCGGTCAAATCTTTCCAAACCCCTCCAACACCTCTTACTTTTGCCTGACCTCCCAGTTTACCTTCTGTACCTACCTCACGTGCCACACGCGTCACCTCCATCGAGAAAAGGTTAAGCTGTTTTACCATTCCGTTTACCTCTTTTGCAATTCTTAAGAATTCTCCCTGAAGCGGGTTTCCTTCAATAGAAAGCGGCATTTCCTGAGATAAGTTTCCTTTTGCTACCGACGTAATTACGTGTGCAATCTCAATCGTTGGATGCACCAGATCTGAAATAAGGGTGTTTACAGAATCTACGCAGGAACTCCAGGAACCTCTTGCTCCATCCAGAGAAACTCTATTGGTTAGCTTTCCTTGTTTTCCAATGCTTTTACCTACTTTCTGAAATTCAAAAACCATACGTTCGTTGAGGTCTATGATTTCGTTCAAAGTTTCGCAGATTGATCTTTTAGTTCCATCCTGATCCGTTGGGAAACGTTGTGTGAAATTACCATTTTTAACCTTTAATAAAATCTTCAAAAACTCAGGATCTGTCAAAATAGATTCTTCCGAACCATCATTTTTCCCTTTTGATTTTGAAGGTTTATCTGCAATAACCGGAAGTACGATCACCGCTTCCTGAGATTTTTCAGTATTAACTTCTTTAATTTTTTTCATATTCCCAATTCTTTTGTCGAATGATTTAAAAATAATCTGATGCACTAACTCACGCAATTCCATTTCACTTAAGTGAAAAATATACTGTTACGTATTTTCGTCGAGTAATATTTTCCTTAAATGAAATTGTACAAAGGCTTCCATAGAATCTGAGCGTTTTGTATTTTCTGTATAATTTAAAGGTTTTATAATATATCCGGAAATACCCAGTTTTTCTGCTTCTGAGCGATCCTGCCCTTCTGAAGAAGTAGTCATTACAAAAACTTTCAGGTCTTTAAGATTTTCATCTTCTCTTAAAACTTTGAGAAATTCAACACCATTCATCCTGGGCATATTGATATCCAAGAGAATAACATCGGGCCTCAAGCCTACGTTAGGATCTCTTAGAATTCTTAAAGCTTCGATACCGTTGTAAGCAGTATGAAGTTCGTAGTCGCTTTTTAGCTTTTTTAGAGATCGTTGGACACTTATAATGTCCAGTTCATCATCTTCTACTAATAATATTGTGGGCTTTTTCATAACTTAATTATTTCTCCAGGTAAAAAGGAATTCTGCTCCTTTTCCCAGTTCAGATTTCACAGAAATATATTCCTGCTGGTCATCAATTATTTTTTTTACGATTGCTAAACCTACTCCGGTGCTCTCTTCTTCATTTTTTTCCCGGAGGGTTTGAAATATTTCAAATATCTTTTTATGATATTCCGGCGCAATTCCGATTCCGTTATCTTTTACAGAAAATTCATGAAAGGTTGTAAAAGTGAGACAGCTTATTTTAATTTGTCCGCCTTCTGGTTGTGTATATTTTACTGCATTACTAATCAGATTGGTAAAAACCTGCTCTAATTTAATTCTTTCTGTATATAAATTTGGAAGTTTACCAATTTCCAGCTTAAAATTTCTCGGAACTATAGAAGCTGCAATTTCATTTACCAGTATATTGGCATCAATATGTTCTGGTGCTACTTTTACATTTAACCTTGCATACGCCAGTAAACCATTGATAAGGGCCTCCATTCGTTTGGTTTTCTGCGGAATAATTTTTAGATATCTTTTAAGCTCCGGAGATAATTCCTCATGGTGATCTTCCTCAATCCAGCTGACTACATTATGAATACCGCGAATCGGGGCTTTTAAATCGTGAGAAACTACATAAGCAAACTTGTTAAGTTCTGCATTTCTGTTTTTGAGTTCGTGTATGTTTTTATCCAGTTTTCCCGACATACTGTTTAGTGAGGTAGAAAGGGCTGTCAATTCATCGTTGCGGGTATCTTCTACTATTGTAAAATTTCCTTTCGAAATATTCTCTGCAAGTCTTACCATGGCGGTAATCCTTTTATTGGTAACAAAAATGATATAAACAGTGCTTGAAACACCTACAATTACGGTTAATATCAGAAAGATAAATGAAAAGGTTCGGGTTCTTTTTAAAGAGTCGAGTAACATATCTGTATGATGTTTCCTCATCTTATATTCTATTTTATCAAATCTGGAGAATTTTTTAGAAATAGCATCGTTTATTTTCTTTCCGACGTGTTTCTTCAGTGAATTTTCAAAAAGATTCCGATAAGTTTCGGGAAATTCCTTTCTTGATTTTATTAATTTTTCAGAATAAACCAGCCAATTATTATGCTGTTTGTTTATAGAATCTAAAATAGTTCGTTGTGTGCTCTTTAGGTTAATTCGTTTTTCCTGTTCTTTTATTAAAAACGGCACTCTCTTAAGTCCTTTATAATAAGAATCTAAAAATGTCTGATCGTCTGTAAGCAGATATCCTCTAAAGGCACTCTGCATCTCGATTATAGCTTTATGTGTCCTATTAGAGTTTCTAATAATTTCTTCAGATCTGGCAAGAAACTGCGAATTAAGCTGTACTTTCTTTGACAGCATATAATTGGTGTAAGAATCTGCAACAGACAGCAAAATTACCAGCGTAAATGCAAGAAGAATTTGAGTAGATAATTTCATTCACTTAGATTTAAAGATGCCTATCTCTCTAATAAAGGATGTTTAAGGTGAAATAAAAATAGTAAAAAAATAAAATCTTTACCAAATTATTTTTAAGTAAAAATAATCTACACTGTCTGTAAGTAAAGATAACATTTGATCGTTTTAAGCAGTTAAACATAACTACTCAAAATTCTCTTTAAATCATTGAAATTATTTGGCTTTGATATAAAATCTTCTGCACCGGATCTCTTGGCTTCTTTTATAATATCTTCTAATTGTGAAGTGGAAAAAATAATTATCGGAATCTCTTTTAATCTGACTTCTTTTTTTATTTCTGTCAAAAACTCAAGACCGGACATAATAGGCATATTCAAATCCAGAAAAATAACATCTGGTTCAATTTCATGCTGTACTAATTTACGAAGTGCTTCTACAGGATTATTTATCGCTGTATATGCAGCAGAAGAAATGGCTTCTACTGCTTCCATGAATAACTCACAATCGTCTGTGTCGTCATCAATCTGCAGTATTTTTTTATAAGTCATCATGTTTATTTTCTTAATTTAATAATCCGAGCTAGTTATTTCTTACTTGCTTTTACTATCAGGACATTTTGTAAGTTTCTTTAATAAACATTCTAATGAAATAGAAAAATGTAATTATTGAATAAACGCTGTTAAAACAACGGTGCGTATTATAATTTGTCTCATATCAAATGTACTACTTTTTTTATTAATAAACATTTGAATTGTAACAAAAAAAGTGATTATATTTTTGCTTTTTATGCGTTTTAGTTATAATTCTGTAATAAAAGAGCCACTTTAAAATGGCTCTTTTATCTATTTTTTACTCTACTCTTTTTACAGAAAGCTTATCTAAACAGAAATAAGCTGCAGTGTTCATTCCGTAAATCGGATCAGAATCTGTTGAAGCCATCTGAAAAACAAGGTATTTAACGTCTCCTAAACTTGACAGTTTAGGTGCTGAAACATTTATCCATCCTGTAGGCATAACCAAAGATGGTCCTGTATAATCTGCCAGAGATTGTGTTACGGGATTTGTAAGTACTCCATTTTCATCAACACCATAAATTAATAATTCAAAATGGTCGCCTGAAATAAAAGGCTGTGCAAATCCATCTCCATACAAACAACCGTAATAAGGCCATGGATGTATATTGATTTTTAGTCCCTCTACTTTATACAATCCTGTGTTTCCAATTTTAATCCAGTTAGAAAACCCAGATTCTGTAAAAGCACTTCCCTGCGGTGCTACAGGATCTAAATAACTAGACCAATAGGCTACAATAAAAGGATCCCCAGAAGTTCCGGGTGTTCCGGGTGTGGTTGTAGAAGAAGTTCCGAAACCACTTCCGGCCATCGTTCCCCATTGATGAGGCACCCAGCCGTCTGATCCTCCAGGACCAGAACCAGAACCATAATCTGTAATATCGTTAACGTTAGACACAATAAAGCCATCCCAGTAATTATAACCTACAGATGTTGCAGTATGTGAGAATGTAAAAATATCTACACTCAAATTTGTGTTAGAAACATAGGTGTTTTCCCAGTACTTTCCTCCTGTCGTTGTTGTACCGCTGCTCAATAAAGCGTTGGTAAGGTTTAGAGTTGTCGTGGTTCCTACTGAAGGATCTGTAACAGCAATTTTTGCCGTTTTTGCTGTGTTCTTTAGTCCTGAAACTGAACTTTCACTACTTAAAACATCATCATCGCTGCTGCAGGAAGAAAATCCTATCATCAAACCTAATGTCAAAAAATAAACTACTTTTTTCATGATTTATAAAATTTAGGGTTAATATTCATATTCAAACATTGAACTATTTGGTCCTTCAAGTATTAAAAAACTATTTCTTTGGAAAATTCAAATCAGAAACCTCCTGAAAAACACCCAACATTAAATCGTTGGCTCCTAAAGCTGTAAATGTTGACACATATACTTTTACAAAGTCAACTCCCGGTAAATGAACTTTATTTCCGTCTTTATCTACTGCCCAGCTAATGTCTATTGAAGGATCTTTAATACCGCCGTAACCCCACTCAAAGGTTCCAACATTATAAGTTGTACCTGCACCGTCGCTTACATCTTTTACGGGTATAGTAACTTTTGTTCCTTTTAGAGTGTAAGTATCTCCTACCCATGCCGGGTAATAATTACTTCGTCTGCGGGTATAGGTTTTGGTAATTTTGCCAGATCCATTTTTATTGTCTGTCCATGGCAGGTATGCTGTATCGTACTGCCAAGTTGCAGTTCCTGCTACCGGACTTGCATTTGGATCAGGCTTATGATAGGTTATTTCATAATTTTTAACTGTGGTCGATTTATGATATTCGCTTCCTGCTATTTCATACCATTCATTTGCATCTGCAATTCCGTTTTTATTCGCATCATAAGCTACGGCTATACTAACCGGAGAATATTTGGTTGCCGTAGTTCCCTCAGCCATTAAAACAGTAAAGTCGCGCTTACCATAGGCATTGATAACAGTATGGTCAAATGTAGTAACTATGTATCCTCCAAATGTTCCGAGATAAACATCATCACCTGCTTTTATACTTTCCTGAGTTTGCTGTAAAGATTCTTCTTTTGTAGTATAACTTTGTATGCTAGAACTAGGTGCAGGCAAAAAATCAACCAGCGTTAATGCTTTTGCTGTATACGTTTTACCAGTTTCTGAAACGGTAACTTTGGTCGAAGCTTGTTTTACAATTTTTCCTAATGTTACTGTAAAATCAACTGTATAACTGGCTGCTGCCGAATTTATAAAAGCTAATGTTTTGCTGTCGCCAATTATAGAATCTTTTATGACGCCATCTTTGCCCGTTACTTTGGTTGTCCATTTATACTGGGCAAGCGCATCATTTCCGTTTTTAATAGTTATTTCTGGATTTATAGCGGCTACATTATATCTTTCGGTTGTAAAGTCTGATGCTAATTGAATGGAAATTGAAGCTTCCTGAACTGGCTGTATGGATGGCTCTTCTGTTTTTGAATCGTCATTGCTGCAGGAATTAAAAGAAACAAAAGCGATTAGAGATAAACTATACTTTAAATACTTTTTCATGATCTTAATTATTTGCTTTTTTTAGATTGTATTTTTTTAATATATGAAGGTCTCCCGCTCCTGCAAACACAGTCGCCATTGAAGATTGCTGCTGACAAAGTCCCATTGGTTCGCTCACACAATTGACTACTTTTATAAAATCGATTCCCGGAAGATTGGCTTTATTTCCGTTTTTATCAATTGCCCAGTCAATATCGATATCAGGATTTATTGCATTCACATATCCCCATTCCGGAGGAGTAGAATACCATAATGTTGTTTGGTTTGCACGTGCGGTTTTAAAATCTACATTGAGTTTTAAACCTTCATAACTAACTGTAGTTTGAGCAGCCCATAAAGGATAAAATTCTTTTCTGCCTCTAGGTCTTGCCAGATAATAAGTTTCTCCCTGATTGTTTTCGCAATAAACGTGTTCATAATCTAGAAAAAGAGCACTTGATGTAACCAAAGGCTCACCGGCTGCTTTTTTATGGTAAGTCACTTTAAAATTCTTAATGGTATTCGATTTATCGTGCTGACTTCCTTTAATTTCATACCATTCGTCTGCATCTGGTTTTCCGTTTTTATTTTTATCGTAAGCCACAAAAATCAATCCCGGCGCCGGCGGATTCGGTTTTGATGCCGTTGGATTGGATACGTCTCCTCCATAAACTCTAAAATCACTTGTTCCTTTTACATTGACAACTGTATGGTCGAATCCTACAACAATAGAACCTCCAAAACCTCCTAAGTCTAATAAATAACCAACATTGGTTTCACTTATTCTTCCTAATGCTGTTTTTACGACATTTTCTTTAGAAAAACCATCTTTATACAAATCATTAGAAAACATTCCGGGTGCCGGATCAAAATCAAAAATGCGTGTGATATACGGATTATAAGCTGTCGTTTCATTTATAACGTTAACGATCGTTTTTTTGCTTCCTTTTTTGTTCTCTGCAGTCACATTCAATGTAAATTCGTAAGAGCCTGCATAAATAGCTGTAAAACTTAAATCTTTTGTGTTTCCAACAATAGAATCTGTTACTTGGTTAACTGGATTTTTGCTCATAATCCATTCGTATTTTGCAGTCGTTCCAGCATCAGAAGCTGTAATATCTAAAACAGTAAAGGTTGGTGTTTCATATTTTTCCTGAAGGGTAATATTAATTGCATTTTCATCAGTTTTGTCATTATCACTGCTGCATCCGATAAATGCGAATGTAAATGCCAGTAATAAAAAATGGGTAACATTTTTTTTCATAATTTGGATATAATAATTTGATTTGATACTATTTAAAAATTATCTCGTAGGAATATTTTCTCCTGAAAGATGTAAATCTGAAGCTCCCAAAATTTCTGTAGAAGTTTCTCCAAGCCATCCTGCCTGCTGATTTAATCCGTTGTACACTTTTACAAAATCAACAGCGGGAAGATGAATTTTATTTCCGTTTTTATCTATGGCCCAGTCAATATCTATGGCCGAATCGTCGTCGTTGTTTGGCGCATTATCTGCATAACCGTATAAGAAGGCGTATTGCACATAATAACTTCCTGTACCGCTTTCATCTATTGCATTATCTGGCAGTCTTGTTCCTTTAAAAGTAATGGATGCTTGATCTTTAAGCCATTTTGGCCAATATTCTAAGGAATGATTGTAGGCATTATTTTGTGCCAGATAACCGTCTTTTCCCTGATTGTCTTTCCAATATATATATTCCATATCTGTAAAAACTACGGTTCCTGTTCCTCCTCCCGGAACTGGAATTTTGTTTGGATCTGGTCTGAAATAGGTGATTTCATAATTATGAATTGTCTTTTCCATTTTGTGGCCGCCGCCTTCTATTTCGTACCATTCATCGTCTGGAAGTCCATTTTTATTTTTATCATACGAAACCATAATAATACCGGCTTCACTGCTTCCACCGCGCATTCCCGCATCTTGATTTGGATTGGCCTGCGCCCAAAAAGCATTTCCTAAAACTCTAAAATCGCGTCGGCCTTTTATATTGACAATACTGTGGTCAAAGCCAAAAACTATATAACCGCCAAATGCTCCAAGCGAAGTGAGAGTTCCTTCTTTCTTTGCGAGATATGAATTGGCTCTTGCCAGTATTCTTTCTTCTGTATCGCCATCATTAGCAGGCGGAAGATCATTTATAAATTGTCCCGGAGCTGGCTTAAATTCGAATACTTTAGCGATATAATTTTTTAATTCTTTCGTTTCGGCAGTTACAGAAACAGTAACTTTTTCTGTCTGAGTTGTTCCTTTATCTGTAATAACCAAATTGAATTCATATGTTCCTTCTGCAGCTGCAGCAAACAATGCTTCTTTTGATGTTGCATTGGCTAAAGAATAATTTTCTGAAGAAACACTTCCAATTGTCCAATTGTAAACTGCATCTGCACTTGCGGTGATTTTTGGACTTAACGTAAGAATCGTAAATCGTTGTGTTTTATAAGTGTAATTTTCTGTTTCTCCTCCGCCAGACTGCGTATCATTATCTCCGCCAGAACAATTCGTCAGCACAATTACGAAGAAAGCAAACAATAGCGATCTAAAATATTTTAAAAATCGTTGATCCATATATTTAGTTTTTAGTTATAAAAGCGATATGAGCGGGAATATTTCCTGCTGTAGTTTTCCATTTTAATTTTCCGTCGGGGGTAAAACAATAGATGTAACCTGTTACTACATAGTTTTGGGCATCTGTAATATAAATTTCTTTGGTTTCAGGATTTACCTGAAGTCCGTACGGGATCATTATTTTTTTATCGGTCCCGTCTGTAATGATTTTGTCACTGATTACTTTTTTGGTTTTTGTATCAAAGATTCCGTAAGTAATTTTATTACTGTTGGTGAGATAACTCCACTGGACACTGTAGAAATAAAGCAGATCTTCTACCATACACATTCCCAAAACCGGAAGATCGAGCTGCATTTTTTTCTCGTCGGTATTGGTGTCAATCACAAAAAGGTTTGACGGCGTGTTGTAATAATCTCCTCTTGAACTTACATAAATATCTCCCCGACTGTCAATCTGCATACCGTACAAATTAATGCCGACGTCTATTTTCTTTATTTCTGTAAAGGTTTCGAGATCGATTACAGACACCGTACGATCGTAATTAGGAACTCGATAACCACCAGAATTTGCAACATATAATTTACCGTTATGAATCACCATTTGTTCCGGCTGATAACCAACATTTACTTTTCTTTTTATTTCTAAAGATGTAGTATCAATTTCTGCAACAAAGCCAATTTCTGCGTTTGGATCAATTGCTACAGGACCAGCATAAGAACTCACATAAGCTTTGTCTTTGTAAAAAGTGACGTAACGACAATTTGGAATGTCAATTTTTTTAATGCGTTTTGCGGTCCATTTTTCTAAAACTTCTACTTTGTTGGAGACATTTATTACGGCGTAAACCTTGTTACCGTATATTTGAATGTCGTTCCCAACATCGCCCAGTTCCTTTACAACCGTAGGATTTCGTTCTGAATAGACATCTGTTGTATAATTTCCGGTTCTGTAATTGAATATGTCGATACTGGCTCTGTTCATTCCCATATTACCTTCATTCAGAAGATAAAAACCTTCAATCTTGCCGTCACTTCGCGGTGCGGCAACACTTACATCCGACGAAAGAAATATCGTTTCGTCTTCCCGGCAAGAAACCAGAGAAACGATAATAGATACTCCTAATAGAATTTTTATAATGGTCTTTTTCATAATTCAATACTGATTATAAATTTGAATGTTCTGCCCGGCATCGGATAATTGTAAATGACTTCGTAATTCTGATTGAATGCATTATTGACTTCTACAGATCCATTCAATTTGAATGTATTGAATGTGAAAGACTTCTGAACTGCCAAATCATGTGTGTACCAAGGCTGTACTTCATTTACTTTGATATTATTGACGTTTCCGTTGTAGCGTTTTCCAACGTATATAAAACTGTAATTGAAGTTCCAGAATTCATAACCTGCGTTTAGAATTCCAGAACCGCTGTGCCAAGGTGTATATGGAATCTGATCTCCATAAGAAGAAAGTTCTAAGCCTGCAAATTTTGTAAAATCCTGACTTTGAGAATACGTATAAGTCAGATTTGCAGAAAGATTTATTTTGTCAATGTTTTTTCCCATGTTCACCACCGTTTCCACTCCTTTTCCTTTTACCTGTCCCATATTGGTCATCATCCAGCGGAACAAATTTCCTGTCGGTGCGGCTACAATTTTATCTTTGGTATTGGTATAATAGGCGTCTGCCTGAATCGAAAATTTATCAAAAAAGTATTTTCCTGCTGGAATATTATAGGTAAAACCAACATCGTACTGGTTCATATATTCGGGTCTTAAAGTACTTGAACCAACCATTGTATAATACAGATCATTAAACGTCGGCATTCTGAAAATTCGTTTGGCAAATGCTCTTAAATTGAAATCGTATTTTTTAAATGGTGTATAACCCAAGAATAAAGCAGGTGTAAATTCGGTTTTGTTGGGTGCTTTTGCATTGTACTTTACCTCTTCGATAACGCGGGTTGCGAGTACATTTCCTAAAACTTTAAAACCTTCATATCGGTAGGAACTGGCAAGAGAAACAAGAGCTGTATAACGCTGCGGGAAAGAAAATTGAGTCTGAATTCCTCTTCTTGTGGCATTTAATTTATTGTATTGAAAATCGGTAGACAGCGAAACATCCCAAGTGGGTAAAATACTGTACATATTAACGGCTGAAAAATAAGTTTCCTGCTGAAAATAACTATCGTCAGACTGTGCGCCTTCCGTTACGGTTTCATCCAAAACTGTGGTGGTATCTCTGGCAATATAATGTGTGTAATCGTAAGCGAACTTTCCTTTGAGCTGCAATTTATATTTTTCTGAAACGTCTTTGACTAGATTAGCCTGCGCGAAAAAATTCTTATCAAACTGTCTGAATCCGTCCGAAAACTTATTTTCTACAATGGCTCCTGGTGCTCCTCTCTCAGAATCATAATAATAGACTTTAGCATCCCAACTACCTTTATTTAGTTGCCCGTAAACGCCAGATTCAAATCTTAAAGCTTCAATATCGCTGTTCCATCGGGTTGAGGTTGTGTCGTAGGCCGTGCTTCCGTCTTGATTTTTTCTTTTGTATCTGAATTTATACTGGCCATTCGATTTAATATATTCAGAACTTACGCTCATGCTTACTTTGTCGCTCAATTTTTGTTCCCATCTAAAAGAAGGATCGTGATAATTGATGGACATGGTTTTGTAACGAACGAGTAAATTTGTTTTTTTGGAACCTGAAAAAACTGGACGTTTTGTTTTCATATAAATGGCAGACGCGGAAGCAAAATCTTTAGCCGATTGAAAAATTTCGCTCTTCTGACCGTTATACATTGTCAGGGATTCCATGTCGTCTAAAGAATATTTTCCGAGATCTGTCACTCCGTTTTGAGCGTTTCCGAGTTGTATTCCGTCATAAAAAACACCCACATGATGCGTTCCCATATTGCGAACATCAACGGTTTTAAGTCCGCCGACACCTCCGTAATCTTTGATTTGCGTTCCTGCAAAATACCGAAGCGCATCTGCTACATTATGACTTGCCAGATTTTGGAGCAGAACGCCCGAAAGACTTTGAACGGGAATTACTTCCTGATAGGGTTTTCCTTTTAGAATGACTTCTTTTAAAACACGCGAACTATCAGTCGCTGCTTGAGAATGAAGCAGAAAAGGAACAAATACTAAAAAAGCAGCTAAAAAAGTTTTCTTTAAATTATACATCACGATTTAATTAAATAAACTTTCTGTGATGCTGTAATTATAAAAACATAGAACTAAGCCCGCTATACAATAGCAGGTTACCTTCTTTGTCATCAACTTCATACCACGAAAGTTTTAAACTATATGATCGTGGCAGGTCTCCTGACTTGTTCTATCTTTAAACGGCCTTCTCATTCGCCGGGGCGAACAATGGCATTAGTAAATGTTTAAAGACTTTGTGTAGAACTTACAGTAGCGGGTCTGTTCAGGATTTACACCTGATTCCCTTTTAACTATTTTTTCTGAAGAAAAAACAGACCAAAATCTGTCGCAAAGATATAACTATCTTTATGAATAAATAAGTATTATTTGATACAATTGCATTTATTACATTTAAATCCAGCTTATGATACTAATAATTTAACAAATTGCTCAAAACAGCAAAACCTCTTACAAGCCTAATAATAAGGATCGAGAAGTTTTTATCTACAAATTTGTTCGTAGTAAGAGAAGAATAGATAAATAAATGTACTTATATACAAAAGTGTAAAAACCAGAATCGAAAACAGTATTTTTTTGAAATCAACTTTCAGTATAAATTTCAATAACAGGATTTTAACCAAAACTAATATCGCATATTCTACAATCAAAGTATTTATAAAAAGATTGAGCTGTTGATACACTTCATCACAATTTATTTTTGGAGCAGTTCCGACTAAAAGCAACTGAAGCAACAGACTGATAAAGAGAAAAATAGTTATGAGAATAACAATTTTCCAATGATTTGGACTGTATTTTTTTATCATTATTTTAGTTTTAAATGTTCTTTGCTCTGTAAATTATTCTATAAACTTACTAAAATACAAGAATGTTCTAAAGAGAAATATTAAACTGAGAATAAGCATAATAAAACAAAAAATTATATAATTTTTATCTTTATAAATGCTGCGAAATAGAAGAAAAAAACATCCAAAAATAATGCTTAGAGCCGTGTATAACATTTGCAGAAAACCCACTACGTCTTCGTCAATTATTATTATATCTCCTTCGTTAACTTTATAAGGATAGATTAAAAAGCTTGAGCAAAAAATCAAGACTCCTATAAAAAAAAATATGCGGATTACTATTTTCATATTTGGTTTCCTTCGCGGTCTGTTATATTTGGTTTATACAGTTCATGCCATCTTTTTACAAAAGAATTAATGTTGGACATGTCTTTTTTTATCAATTCGCGCAATTTATTTATTTGCTTTTCAAAACTACTTTGGGTTTTATAACTGCCTATTTTATATTCGGGCAAAAAAAGCATGTAAAATAACGGCGGGCCTTTGTAGTCATCATTTCTTAATCGCATTTGAGTAAGGTTGTGAGGCGGTAAATGAAAATTTATTCCGTCGCAGTCTTGCAATTCTGAAATTGAATTTAATCTTTGATGAGGTTCAAAAATGTTCAAGTATATTTTTATCCATTTATCTCCTTTTACAATACTGGCAGTAATAATATGCAGCTTATTTTGATTTGTCAATTTGCATAATTCGTATGAATATCCGCCAATGCCAGCATCATATTCACCAAACCAAGACGTCTTAGATGGAGACTTAACATAGCCATTCTTTTCGAGTTCGGGAATGCCATAATCTTTGAAAATAGTATTTCTTATAGCTAGAAGTTCTTTTTCTGATGTTTTATAATTAGCAGGCATTTGATTTTTTTTGAAATGGAAATCAGTTTGAAACAGTTTCGTTTTATAATTCTACTGTTTTTACGATATTAATCATGGCTAACATTTTATTTTTTCTTACTCTTAAACAGATATTCCAAATGTTTTTACAACCCGAAATCAGAATAGGGTCTTCATCAATAAAATCCTCCATAATTAATCTTTTCTTATCTTTTTCTGAGAAGCTATCTATAGGTTTCACGTCTAATGTATTTAACCATACACGCATTGCTTCGTGTTCGCTGGCTGCAGAAACCTGAGAAATATAGCATCCTCCATCGTATTGCATTATAAAACTATATAGGTGCATATTATTTTGCATTGATTACTTCTTTAGTTTTTCTTAATATTTAAATTTTCTTTTACTCTGTAATAAATATACTTCTTGTTAGTTTTTAAATCAATAGAATATATTGTATCGTTTAGAATTTTCTGGATTTTTTCAGAATATCCTAAATAATAAAATATAGAATCGCTGGAGATGCTCCATTTTAAATCTGGATTAACTGTATAATCTCCAATCAACTGTCTTTCTCCTTTATTTAAAGAATATTGTTTTACATTTCCGTTTTTATCAAAGCTAAAAGTAATCGGAATATTTTGCTCTTTATTTATCATTTTATAATTCCAGTATTGAATACTGTCTCTGCAAATAAGATACCGCATCTTGTCTGAATCATTAGAACAAGAGCAAAAGATGGTAAGGCATACAATTAGGATTATATTATGTGCTGCTGTCTTTAATTGATGATAGATACCATTTATCATTAAAAATTTTAAAAATAATATGCTTTTATTCACAATATTAGTTTTTACGATTAAAATTATCCTTATGAAATGAAATTGATCTTATCTTTCGATTTTTCTTTAAGTAATTAAAATCTATTCTTTGTCAATTGTATTTTCGGGTGTAAAGTTCAGGAGTACAAATTCAATAAAACATCCAATAAAGATTTAATATTATAGAAAATAAAATAACAGATAAAAACTCTTTTACTTTATAATTTATTAAAAACTGTTTGTCTATTTTATCAAAGTATAAGAAACATAATCCTATCAAACTTCCAATTAAAGTTAACGAAAGACACGGAATTAATACACCTTCGAATTTTACAAAAATAAATTCCCAATAATGATTTTTGATTTTATCTTCTAATTGCTCTTTGCTGGCAAGACTAAAGAAAGTGGCTAGAAATCCAATAATTAATTGGAAAAGATGTATTATCGTTTGAATGTTCAAAAAAGTTTTTTTCATAAAATTACTTCGCAGATTTAGTGCTATTTAACTATTGCAAAATACATTTTTCTAAATAATCCAATAAATACATGTAGAGAAAAAAGCATGTTTTTTAAATTTTTGGCTGTATTCTTTTAATGTGGTTTTGCTATCAACTCTAAGAAAATCCTAATAGTTTTTGTTTAATTCTGTAATAAAGAGATTCGGATCTTTCACGTAATATTTAATAAGTATTGAATCGCCAACGTTCTTGTTTTTTCTTTCGGACATTCCATCGCTTCCGATATATGCTTTGTCATTAATTTTAAATTTCACTCTAATTGTGCTGCCTTTGTAAACGAACATTTTAGTGATAATTCCTTTTGTTATTTTATAATCTGATTTAACGAGATTGTATTCTCTTACACGATCCTCCATACCATTTCTAATAAAAAAAACAAAAAATAGTATGATTCCGGCAAATACTAGAAATAATTTAAATTTTCCGAGTATTGTCCATTTAATATCATTTGTCTGCACAGCTGAACTTATATTCTTTTTCTTCATTTTGCTTTACGCATGACTTGAAAGCGTGTCTTTATTATTATTGCAAAAATAAGACATACTATTATTTACTCACACAGTTCGCTTATGGATTTTAATTGGTCTAGCTCAAAAGTAAATACGATATAACATTTATCACTTTCTTTAGTAGGATGACCATCTTCACAATTTGAATTTGACAAATAAAGTAACTCTTTATTTAGTGAATTCCCCTCAACAAGATCAGATTCTCCAAATATTTTAACCACATCAGATTCCGAAGAATTATTGATCATTCTATTTTTAGATATTGTGGATTTTGCTAATTCTATCTTTCTATAACCTTTACATCCATATTTGTCATCAATCCATTTATAAAATGGTTTATGATTGCTTTCTTTTGAGCAGCTTACTAAAAAGAATAGGATTAAAGTTTTTAATATAAATAAAATCTTTGACTTGGTTTCATAGGACTCTTTTCTCTCCATTTGATAAATACCTTTTATTAGTTGTACCATCTCTGACTAAGCAACTTTATCTATTGTTTTTTTTCTAAGCTATTTGTACATAATTTGTTCTCGAGCAAAATGTCCGGCCCACTGGAAGATATTATGAATTTATAAATAAGATACTTGCCTAAGCATTTAATAATCTGTTCATACTTAACGAGCAATAAATTCATGGTTTTCCAATCATCTGTTAACTCTTGATATACCACCCATATAATTTATGGCATTGTAAAGTCATTAGAGTGTGCAGCTCCATATTGTTTATCAAAGGAATCTTTACTAATATTTATCTAAATCATCGAATTCAATATTTGTGATTTTCGAACTCACAAGTAATTCGTATAATTTATTAGTAATCACTGTAATTGCAGTATCTCCAATACAAAAAATATCCGATCCATCCCAAGTTTCTTGTTCTACTTTTATAGATCCATATATTCTATCTCCATCTTCATCGTAATCTGAAATAATACCAGCTCTTCCTGTAATTTGAAAACCAAAATATTTTAAGTCCGTATTTTCAATAATTATAGGATAACAATTCCAACCTGTTATATTGTTTTCTTCTAGATTTTTTTTAAATCTTTCTGAAACAGCAAAATTCCAAGGATCTTGCAAACCAACTAAATCAAAAAAAATCCGGCCTTGATCTACTCGAAATACATTATTTTCTTTGAAAAATGAAGGATCATCAAAAGTTCCAAAAATTTCATATTTAACTTTTGCATCAATCCTTACTGCGCCTTTTTTATTACCGCGTATTAATGTTTTTAATAATTCCATTATTCAAATATTTTTCTATTCTTTTTGCTTCCTTTTGCAATTGTTATATTGTAGGTGTATTTGTTGTTCACAAGCAAGATGCTCGCGTCAGCGTAAGAATATATTTTGAATGTCTTGATTTCTAACTCTTCTATAAACAGATAAAACTTTTCCTCCTTATTGTACCAGTTTTTGCTTTTACGTAATATTAATACTTAGAATCTACCAATGTAACACGCACTGCCATTATATTTGGAGTATCATTTCAATCTATGAGCGTTTCATATGATTGAGCACAAATTCAAATTCAATAAAACATCCAATAAAGATTTAATATTATTGAAAATAAAATAACATATAAAAACTCTCTTACCTTATAACTTATTAAAAACTGTTTATCTATTTTATCAAAGTATAAGAAACATAATCCTATTACCCCCCCGATTAAAGTTAATGAAAGGCACGGAATTAATACACCTTCAAATTTTACAAGAATAAATTCCCAATAATGATTTTTTATTTTATCCTCTAATTGCTCTTTGCTGGCAAGACTAAAGAAAGTGGCTAGAAATCCAATAATTAATTGGAGAATATGTATTATCGTTTGAATATTCAAAAAAGTTTTTTTCATAATTATTCTTCTAAAATTGGTCCATTAGAGCTAGCAGTTGAATTTCTAACAGTGCTAGTACCATCGGATGTACTTAATTCGTTATTGTTAATATTTGTAAAAGGATAAGTTCCCCCTGTTTGTGAAAGCCAACTTTTATTTTTGCTTATATTTAAATTAATATTTGCTTCTTGTAAACTTTTAATCCATTTAAAGACGCTTGAAGATCTCGAGGATCCATGGACCGTCATAGGATCTAAAGAATAATCAGCTCCAATACCAAATTTATCTGTTCCTTTTATAGGAAGAGATCCAGTTATAAAATCACCAAAAAAACCATCATCATAAGCAAATTGATAAGTATTCGGTTGACTTGGTGTAGTAAACTCATCTCCTTCATCTGCAGACAAATGTACAACTGTATTCACCTTATAGCCTGCACTGATTAAATAAGCTGCAATCCCTGCTCCATAAGCAGCGCCTTCACTATGTGTAACCATATTAAATTCTTCTCCTTCCTTTAACCCATCCGTCAATGCCGCTAAATTATTTTTTGCATATTCATAACCACTATTATATCTATCCTGTCCAGACATATCACCTCCAAAAGAAGATGACCCATCAATATAATCTGAATCCCTTACTTTCGAATAATCTTTAAAAAATCTTTGAGCGGCTAATCCGAAACCTGTTCCCCAATATCCTTTCCCAGGTGTATCAGAACCAATAACCGAGCCTCTCCAACCTGACTGCCAGTGACCGTTAATAAACAAGACCCTTTTTCCATCTGGATCTACTGAATTAATTGGATTATTAAAACAATATGCATACGATGACATATTTATATATTTTTCGGCTAACGGATCAACATTTAACCACAAACTAGTTTTCATATCTAAATACCTTGCCCCATAATAACTTAAATTTGTTTCGCGATCCAGTTCTTTACCATTAAACAGATAGGGACTGGAAAAACTAGATGAATGCTCTTCAAACAAAACCTCTCCAAAAGCAATATACTCAACATGTTGTGAAACAGAACCATTTTTGTTGGTAATATAGGAAGTACTTCCCAAATGATCTGAATGGAAATAAAATATATCTTTCTCCGGCATTCCTATTCCAGTAAAACCTTCTCCAGGTTTTACTGTTGCTGGTTCTATCGGCGGTCCGAATTGTACAGGAGGTCCAGGCACATCTCCCGGTGCATTAAAAATTGGATTTCTCGGCCAGCCTTCCGGCGGTTCCTGATTTTCTTCTACCGGCTTAATTACTTCGCTTGGGTATGGATTCCCTGTAAATTCTGGTGTTGCATAAATCCCCTGCTGTGTCGGAGGTCCAGGAGGTACTCCAAGACTTCTAATATAAGTGTCCATTGCTTTCTGCTGTTCGGCAGTAAGTTTAGTATAATTTACACCTCCTGCCGTGATGCCTAATGGCTGTGCAAAAGTCCCGTTACCCAGTTTACTTACAATTCGTCCTGCCCCTTCAAAGTAATGTTTGGTAAACTTCCCTTTGCTGATTACAAAATACGGACTTACATATCCGGTATAATCGTCTGTGTGAACAATCGTAGCTGCGGTTTCTCCATTGATGGCCACATTCTGCGAATCTCCTGAACTCTTAATGACTCTTTCTCCTCCTGCATCGTAGGTAAATTGATGAATTCTTCCATTTTCATTGATTCCCATTAAACGGTTGTCTTCGTCCCAGGTCATTTTTCTGAAACTTTTTTCTTCTGTGTAACTAGTCGGGTTTCCGTTGCCGTCGTAAATATATTCTCTCGGCTCAGCTTTTCCTGACTCAGTAATTTTATTCGGCGCATTAGGATGTAAGGCGTTATCGTAATTGTAATCTAAAACATAACCTTTCTGCTCGTTATTTACAGTATGTACCAAATCTTTCTTGGTAATATTGTGCATCTTGTTATAGCTCATATTCAGCTCATAACCGGCTTTGGTAAACTCACCCTGATAGGTTGCTTTTGCCGATTTTAATCGGTAAAAATCATCGTATTGGTATTCGTGAGATGCTGTTCCTCCTAGTGTATTATTTACAATCGGTGCTGTATTTTTTATATTTAATACGTTCCCCACCAAATCGTAACCGTAAGCGTTATTCATGACTTGTCTTGAACCGCTCTTAACCTGCTGTTGCTGCAATCTTCGCATAACAGGATCGTAGGTATAATTGGTTTCGGTATCGTTTCCGTATTTCAAATATTTACGCTGTTCAAATTCGTCATAACTTAACTGCTTGATGTAATCGTATGTATGACTTTCTTTTTTTCCCTGCATGCTTTGTAACTTACCAGCACGGTTATAGGTATAATCTACAACTTCGCCGTCTGGATAAGTCATTTTCTGGATTCTGTTCCAGGTATCGTATTCATACTTTGAAATATAAGTCTGCACATCTGTAGGTGTAATGCGCAGTGTACGGATTTCTTTTTCAATCTCCCCTAATTTTCCGTAGAAAAACTCCTGTCCGCCGCTGGCATCCTGTACAAACCACAATCTGCCTCTTCGCGCGGCGGTTCCATCAGCTTTACCATAATTGTACTGTACATTATTCTGTGGGTTTTTAGGATATTTGATGCTTTCCAATCGGTTGTAATTGTACACATACTCTATCGCACCGCCGTTGGGAACTGTGTTTTTAATATCCTGTGTGATGCGGGTGGTTAAGTTTCCTGCCAAGTCATACTGCATGGTGCTTGTTCCTGCATCTGGATGCATAAACTCAACACGCCTTCCCAGCCAGTCATAGGTGCTTTTGGTTATATGATCCATAGCATCAGTCACTTTGACCATCTCTCCCAATGCATTAGTTTCAAACTTCGTCAGCAGATCATTCTGCATACTGGCTATATTCTGACCGCTTGCATCGGTATAAGTCTGGCTTGTTTTGTTTAATGCATCGGTCTGTGTAGTACGCAAAACTGGCAGACCATCATAATTTTCTAATGCAAAAATTGTGGTGTTGGTACTTCCATCCGGCAGTGTAACTTTTACTACACGCCCCATTTCATCATACTCGGTTTCTGTAGGGGTTACGCTTGATAATGCGGTGCTGAAATTATTATCAATTGTAGTAGTCGTAGTAGGATAGTAGCTGGTAATTGGTCTTCCTAATCCATCATAAATTATCTTTCCAGAAACAATATGAGTTTCCTTGTCGGCACTTCCTGCCTGGGTAAACAAACTGGCTGTTTTTTTAACTTGCAGCGCTCTGCCAAATCCATCTGTATAAGTATAAGTTTCAATATCTTTATCTAATTCAGGATCATAGTTGCTGGTTTTGGCATACGGCACTTTTGCATCTGGGAAATATTCGTAAGCAATGGTATAGGGTTTCCCCGAAGCAATTTCATAAGGCGCTTTAATGCTTGATGGACGACCTTTAGAATCTATTGTATAAATTGAACTTTGTTCATTCCGATCTGTCGTTTTAGTTGTAATTCCGAAACGATAGTCAAATTCCATTTTATTTTGATATCCAAAAGCATCTTTAATCTCTGTCATGTACTGATGATTTTCTGCATCAAATACATATTCCAAAGTCATACGCTGTCCTTTGTAGTTTACAGGTCCTGTAATTTTCTGCAGGTTTCCGTAAGTATCATAGGCAATATCCGTAACAGCAATCTTATCTGCAGAAGCATAATTTTTAATCTGGGTAACTTGTGCCGTTGTGGTATTAATAGTAGCTGCTCTTTTACGTTTTAATCCTTCGGCAGTAAACACTTCCATTTGTTTTGGTATACCGCCGTAATAAGGCGTAGTACTTTGGTAATAACTGATTTTAGCGGTTACTTTGTCATCAGCAGAACCGTTTCCTAAATCTTCGTATTGAATGATATTTCCATTGGCATCATAGGTATTAAAGGTATTGGTTTCCAGATAATCGTTACCGCCTTCATATATTTTTTGATTGGCATGAATTAATCCAACAAAAATGCGTTTGCCATCATAAGCCGGCGAAACTAAATCTGAAACCGGAACACTTGTCTGTGCTGCCACATCAACAAAGCTGTATTCATTCTCAGACTCCTCACGCATTTTGTAATTTTTGTCTAAAGTATAACTGCGTTTTACCAGATTTTTTCTGAAATAATCCTGATTGTAAAATTCCTGAACCGTTGTCATGAAAACTGTATTATCAGCCGCATCAATCTGCTGCTGGGTTACTTTTCCAAAACCGTAAAATTCTCTCTCACGGCGGTCTTGGTAACCGTCTTCGTATTTGAATTTGGCAATGGAATGATCAATGCCGTCGCCCGCATGTCCGTCAAAAACATCAACAGACTGCAGTACCCATTTAGATGATGGATTCTCATAACTTGGCTTGGTTAGTTCGTAATCGACAACATAACCGCTTCCTGCTCCGTTTTTAACGCTTTTTAATTTATTGGTTCTTTTGATATTGGATAAACGCACTATCAAATGATCTTCATCATCAGAAAGAACATAATCCATATTTCCATCGCCGTCCATATCATTAAAAGTAGCTTCGGTGCGACTGGTGCTGAATCCTGTTGAACCTCCAAGACTAGGAGTAATTCTAATCCCGATTATATAGATCGGAATATCAAGACTAAAACCAACACTCAGTCCGTAGCTGGTACTGTTATTTTCGTTCATTCTTGAAAATTTAGGATACTCTATAAGAGCCATAAAACTACCTCCCATATTGAGTGCTACCATCATCTTGCCTCCTGTGTATTGTACTTTGTCAGCCAGGCCGTCTGAGTTTACATCCATCATCAGTGTATTCGAATTATCTGTTGATTTTCCGAAATTAAATCCGCCGGTAAATGAACCTGATTTATACGACATTCCACTTGATGGACTTATTGCCCAATTCTCAGAAGAGCCGGTTGCAAGTCCTTCAAAATTCCATTTTTCTTCTGGTAAAAATCCGTATCCTGAGTTTAAAGCTACTTCTCCGGTTTTCTTAATCCTGTCTGCAAGTCCATCTCCATTAATATCCATATGCATGTACTGTGATTCATCTTCATTAGATCCCAAATTACCCGCCAATGACATACTTACAGAAATACCTGTTGCTTCTTTTTCTGATACTAATTTATTTGTAATACATCCATTGCTGTCTTTAACAGGAATACTTTTCTGCACGGTTTTGGTAAAAGCATGCGAATAACTTCCATCAGAACTAAGTCCGTTTGATTTACTTTCGCCGTGGCTGTAATTGTAGATTTCAGCCGTTTTAGCACTTATACCTCCTGTTGGAGAGGTAAACTGGACTTCTTTTCCACGCACATAATCAGGGAAGCGGTCACCGTTAAAATCAGCCATCGTCTGCGTAACATAACTTTTTCCCTTTCCTTCACTGCCTCCCGGTCCAAGCGGCCCTACTTTTAGTCCTGCTGAAAAACTGCTGCTTTCATTCTCGCTTAAAATCGTAAGAGCCATAGTACCTCCCCCGTCTAAACTTGGAAGACTTGCATCAAAATAAGAGGCAATATCATCTTCTCCAAGGCGGGACGTTCCCATAAATTTACTATCAATAAAAGTGGTTTCTTCTAAACCAATCATATTGTTTTTATTATAGATACTCTGCATCGTTACAAAGTAGACTTTTGCAATATCATATCCTTGTTGCTCTGTCTCTGATTGATTGTCAGGATCTAGATTTGGTTCTGCGTTATAAACATCAGAAGTTTTTAGTTGAGCTACACTGATCAAGTCAGAAGCAAAAGTTCCTGTATTATTGATCACAAATCCGCCCCATTCTCTGTGTCCTAATCCAAGCTGCAATTCGTCCGAATAAAAATTAGAATAAACAGCATATTTGTCTGTATCTGCTGTCCATAAACTACCGTCATCGTTATTTACAGTCAAATAAACCGGCATTTGAAACAGCGCCGTACACTGCTGGGTTACCGCATCACTTTCTAAGGCAGGAATATTGATTTCCAGATCAATCGGCTGGTCTTGCAATACTTTGGCAAATAAAGGTGCCGGCTCTATAATACTAAGATCATCTGTCAAAACACCATTGACCATTTTGTAGCGTTTACGACCTACTAATTGATTGTTCTGCTTGGCTGTAATGATTATTGGACCATTTAATTTTGATCTTAGATTGTTAAATCCTGCAGGAAGCAGATCTAGATCAGCAGCCGCGAGGTTAAGTGTTAAAACTCCGTCAATATTTGAAGTTTTTCTTTCGATAATATAATCTCCTTTACGCTTTTTGTATCGCTGTAAAAACACATCTGCTTTTTTATTCTCAGATACTGCAGGCGCTATGGCAGGCATGTTTATCGAAGGATTAAAAGAAATCGTATTCCAATTGATATTGGTCGCGCTCTCTAAAACAAAACGAACCTGAGCGGCGGCAGTATTATTTACAGCGCCAATACTGCTTAAATCAAAACTTACCGCTTCATTTGCGTTAAATTGTTTCTGGTAAAGTATATTTTCTACCGATCCTTCGTCCAGATATTTTCTATAAATTTTTAAGACAACATGATCTGAAGTTATTGGTTTAATAAGATTTCCTGCAAAAGTAAAACTGCCGTTTGGTACTAACAAACCAGAATTGGTGCTGCTTAAAAAGTCTTTTTCAGCATCATAATTTTTCAGTGAATATAAGTTTGCATCTGCTGCATTATCTGCTATCGGAAGAAAAGATCCTGTATTGTCATCAATGGTTGTATAAGAAATTTTTGGATTCCATAAAACCTGATCAAAACTACCATCCATAACAGAGCTTACTCTAAAAAAGAGCTTTTCTCCTTTGGTCACCGTTAATACATCTTCTTTGGTTTTACTTATATAATCAGTAGCGGTGATGGCTTGTTTCCATACTAAACTATTTCCTTTCTGAAAAAATAACTGTACACCATCTGCCTTATCTTTTCCGTCGTTGGTTAAATATTCTGTTCTTTCTTTTGAAATATCCTCCTGCAATTGATAAGTATGAGATACCTTAATCTGCCCAGTCACTGGTGCTTCCCACATACGAACGGCATCATGCAGTGGATTTTTTACCTGCATTTCTTCAAAAGTCATTGCCGGAGCTGGATAACTTAGTGTCAGTTCTCCGTCTCCCGAAACTGGGGAAGGAGTTCCAGTGCTTCCCAGCTTAAATGTAGGCACTCCATCAACTATGCGGTTATAATATACCTTTCCATTATTGGCAAAATCGACTAATCCGTCGCCGTTAAAGTCCATAAAATAACTTTTGGTATTGCTCTTAGAATATTGTTTATCAAAACCAACATTGGCACTGATTTTTGAATATCCTAAAGTAAGACCTACTCCCCAGTTAAAAGTTTTGCTTGAAGAATTTCCAATATTATTTAATGAAATTTCCTGAATTTCTCCAAAAGAATTAGATCCTTGATTCGAAAGATTTTTTCTGTAATATACATTATCTCCTTTTCTAAAGACTTTATCCGGAAGCTGATCTCCATCTAAATCTTCCAGAGTTACAATAGTTTCAGAGGATCCCCAGCTGTTTCCTCCGTGTGCACCTACCGTATTTTCTTTAAAATTTCCGGCTTGAGTTGCTAGTCCAACGGCAACTCTATAATTTATTCCTCCAGATTTACCATTCGAGCTTCCGCCAAGGGTATGTTTACCCGACACATCTATATTGGGTGCAATATTATTTTTTAAATTATCATCCTGTACCTCCCATTTTATTTCTTCTCCAAAAGGAACATATTTCCCAGAAGCATCAC
>NZ_MUHF01000025.1 GCF_002217435.1 Flavobacterium reichenbachii | reverse complement strand
TTATATCACTTATATGGTTCAAAACTATTCACATGAAAAATGCATTTATTCTTTTTTATTTTTTATTTCTTAACCTTTCTTTTTCTCAAAAGAAACAGGATTTTATTTTGAAATCTCCTGACGGAAAAATTGAAATAAAAGTTGCTGTTGATGATAGAATTTCATGGACAATTTCACATGAAAAAGATTTGATTTTAGCGCCTTCTGAAATGTCAATGACTTTGGATGAAAATGTTGTGTTAGGGCAACATGCAGTACTTTTAAATTCAAAAAAAGAAAGTGTTGATGTTTCATTTGAAACGCCGCTTTACAAAAAGAAATCGGTTCGAAACAACTACAATCAACTGACTTTAAATTTTAAAAACGATTTTAGTATTGAATATCGTGTTTTTGATGATGGCGCTGCCTATCGATTTATCACCAAAAAGAAAAAAGATATTACAGTGAAATCTGAAGAAGTTGTTTTGAATTTAGATCAGGATTACAATACTTTAATGCCCTATGTTCGGGATTTACGAAATCCTAAAGATCAATTCATATCCTCATTTGAATCCCATTATGAAAACAAAAAAATAAGCGAATTTGCAAAAGATACTCTTGCATTTTTACCGTTTTTAATTGAGTATAAAAATCATAAAAAAGCGGTTTACTTAGAAGCAAATCTGGAAGATTACCCAGGATTATTTGTGACGAATAATAATTCAAAATCAGGATTTGAATCTCGTTTTTCTAAATATCCAATTCAGGAAATAAATGGCGGATTTAATTACCTCAACAAATTAATTACAGAACGAGCAGATTATTTAGTTAAAACCAAAGGAACTAGAACTTTTCCGTGGAGAGCGATTGTTATTTCTGGAAATGATTCGGCTTTAGCCAATAATGATATGGTTCAGAAATTATCCGAACCATCGAAAATAAAAGATATTTCATGGATAAAACCCGGAAAAGTCGCTTGGGATTGGTGGAACGACTGGAATATTTACAATGTCGATTTCAAAGCCGGAATCAACACGCAGACCTATAAATACTATATTGATTTTGCGTCAAAAAACAAAGTAGAATATGTGGTTTTGGACGAAGGCTGGAGCGTAGAAACGGACATTATGAAACACAATCCGAATGTGGATTTGGAAGCTTTAATTGCTTATGCAAAAGAGAGAAACGTCGGCATTATTTTGTGGAGTTCCTGGATGGCTTTGAGTAACAATTTAGACGGCATTTTCGAAAATTATGCAAAGCTCGGTATTAAAGGTTTCAAAGTCGATTTTATTGATCGTGACGATGCTAAAATGGTAAATTCGGTTTATGATATTGCACAAAAAGCGGCGAATCATAAACTACTTTTGGATTTTCACGGCATGTACAAACCAACCGGAATTCAGAGAACTTTTCCAAATATTCTAAATTTTGAAGGCGTAAAAGGTCTTGAAAACAATAAATGGACACCAAATGATGATGTTCCCTTATACGATTGTACCATTCCGTTTATCAGAATGATGGCCGGCCCAATGGATTACACTCCGGGCGCAATGCGAAATGCCACAAAAAGCGAATTCAAACCAAGTCATTCTAATCCCGTAAGTCAGGGAACAAGATGTCATCAATTGGCACTTTATACTATTTTTGAAGCGCCGTTGCAAATGATGGCCGACAGCCCGACGGCTTACATGGCAGCACAAGAAAGCACGGACTTTATTGCTAAAGTTCCAACTACTTTTGATGAAACTGTTGCTTTAAATGGCGAAGTTGGAAAATTTATTTCAATCGCGAGAAGAAAAGTAAATACTTGGTATTTAGGTGCCATTACCAATTGGGATTCCAGAGAAATTACTATTGATTTTTCTTTCCTTGAAAAAGGCAAAAAATTCGAAGCCGAGATTTTCTTAGACGGTTTAAATGCTGATAAAGCTGCAAACGACTATAAAAGAGAAATTATTACGGTTGATTCTACAACGAAATTGACCTATAAATTGGCAAGCGGTGGTGGATTGGCGATGATAATTCAAACAAAATAAGAAAAAAAAATGGGACAAAATGTCCCATTTTTTTATACAATCCAATTTTCCGTAGAGACGCACCGCAGTGCGTCTTTTATGCGTATTGAAATTCAGAACGGATAATAGGACGTAGACGCACTGCGGTGCGCCTCTACCATGATGCGTTCTCAACATTTCACAATTTACAATTCACAATTCACAATTAAGATAATATTTTTTCAATCGCATTCAATTCATCCTGCGAAAAAAGAGTATTTTGCAGACAATCAATATTATTACACAATTGTTTTACAGAACTCGCACCAATTAAAACAGAAGTAATTCGTTTGTCTTTTTGCAGCCAGGCTAAAGCCATTTGAGCCAAAGATTGATTTCTATTCTGTGCGATTTCATTCAGCTGTATTAATTTCTGAATGCGTTCCTGTGTAACCTCATCTTCTTTCAAATGCCCGTTTGGATTATGTGCTCTTGAATTTTCTGGAATTCCGTTTAAATATTTGTCTGTCAAAAGTCCTTGTGCCAAAGGCGAAAACGCGATACAGCCTACTCCTTTTTCTTCCAAAACATCTAATAAACCATTTTCAACCCAACGCTCCAACATTGAATATTTTGCTTGGTGAATCAAACAAGGTGTTCCCAATTGTTTTAAAACATCAACCGCAACACGAGTCTGTTCTGCTGAATAATTACTGATTCCGACATACAATGCTTTTCCGCTTCTCACGGCATAATCCAAAGCCATCATGGTTTCCTCAATTGGTGTTTCAGGATCAGGACGATGCGAATAAAAAATATCGACATAATCGACTTTCATTCTCTTTAAACTCTGGTCTAAACTAGATAATAAATATTTACGCGAACCCCAATCTCCGTAAGGTCCGTCCCACATAGTATATCCGGCTTTAGTAGAAATTATGATTTCATCACGCAAGTTTCCCTGAAAATTATGCCATAGAATTTTACCAAAATTAGTTTCTGCAGAACCCGGAATCGGTCCGTAATTGTTTGCGAGATCAAAATGAGTAATTCCCTTATCAAAAGCTTCTACAGCAATACTTTCGGCATTATCAAAATTATCAACCGAACCGAAATTATGCCACAATCCTAAAGAAATTTCAGGTAATAGTAATCCGCTTTTTCCGCATCTGTTATATTTCATTATTTTAATTTAATGGTTGGAAGTTTAATAGGTTTTAAAGGTAAAAACAAACCTGATTATTTTAAAACCAAATAGTGTTTTTATTTTGTAAATTTGTTTAAATAATAAAATTATGGAAAATAGCTGGCAAAATTTAATTTCAATAAATCCAGATATCAGATTTGGAAAACCTGTTATTACAGGAACTAGAATTTGTGTTTCAGATATTCTTTCATGGCTTTCAACAGGAATGTCTTTCGAAGAAATTATTGAAGATTTTCCGGAATTAAAAAAAGAACATATTCTTGCTGCTTTAGCTTTTGCTGCAAATAGAGAAAATATTACCAAAATAATTGCAGCGTAATGAAGTTACTTTTGGATGCAAATATTTCATGGAGAATAATAAAACTTATTGAAAATGATTTTAGAAATTTATTAAATTAAGTTTTTTTTAATCTCGCAAAGACGCAGAGTCGCAAAGTTTACTTTTAAGAAATTAAGATTAATAGCGTCCAGCTTTAGCTGGATGAAAATACAACAACAATCAAAAAAGGGCTTTAGCCAAACTTCAAGGTTTGGCTAAAGCCCTTTTCTTATTCAATTCTCCTTCCCCTAGCTGAAGCTAGGGGCTATGCAAAATAAACTTTGCGACTTAGCGACTTAGCGAGATTAAAAAAAAATTTGTGTCTTAGCGCCTTTGTGACAAAAAACTTTTACTCTTTTATCTCAAACCCACTTTGCAAACCACTATCAGAACTTCCTCCAACCATGATTTTAAAAGTTCCTGGCTCCACTAAATATTTTCCATCGTTATCATAAAAACCAAGTTCTTTATCGGTTAAAGTAAAAGAAATTGTTTTCGTTTCGCCCTTTTTCAAATTCACTAATTCAAAGCCTTTCAATTCTTTAATTGGGCGAATAATACTGGCAAACTCATCATGAATATACAACTGAACGACTTCTTTTCCGTCATAATTTCCTGAGTTGGTAACGGCAACGCTTACTTGCACATTTTCTCCTTTTGCGAAAGAAGTCTTATTTACTTTCAGGTTTCTATAATCGAATTTGGTATAACTCAAACCAAAACCAAACGCAAACTGAGGCGTTTTCTCCACATCCATATAATGTGACCAGAAAACATTTTTATCACTGTCTGTTGGTCTTCCTGTGCTGTATTTATTGTAATAAATCGGCACTTGTCCTACATTTCTAGGAAACGACATTGGCAGTTTCCCACTTGGGTTATAATCTCCGTAAAGAACCTGCGCCACTGCATTTCCGGTCTGCGTTCCTAAATGCCAAGCTTCTACAATAGCCGGAATATGTTCTGCAGCCCATGGAATACTCAACGGACGGCCGTTATTTAAAACCAAAACCACATTCGGATTTACTTTATAAATCTCCTCTAATAATTCTTGCTGTAAACCTGGCAGATTCAAATCGGTTCTGCTTCTTCCTTCACCGCTCTGAAAACCGTATTCACCCAAAACCATAACAACAACATCTGCATTTTTTGCGGCTGTTTTTGCCGCTTCAAAGCCACTTTTGTCTGTAGTATTAAAAGCGGTTTCAGTTAAAAAAGTAGATTTCTGCGAAAGCAAATCTGCACCCTTTTCAAAAGTCAGTTGATTGTCTTTGTACTGCTGCATTCCTTCCAAAACCGAAACCGCAGTATTATCATCAGCAGCGATTCTCCAGCTTCCAAGCGGACTGTTTTTATCGTTTGCCAAAGCGCCGATCAAAGCAATTTTTTGTCCCGATTTTTTTAGCGGCAACAAATTCTTTTCATTCTTCAATAATACAATTGACTTCTTCGCCATGTCCAAAACGCCATCATTGTTAGCTTTGCTACCAACAACTGCTTTTTCACGTTTTTCATCGCAATATCTGTACGGATCATCAAATAATCCCAACTCAAATTTCACACGTAAAATTCTTCTAACAGCATCATCCACCAAAGCCTCTTTTACTTTTCCGGCTTTTACCAGATCCACTAATTTGGCAACATACAAATACGATTCCATATCCATATCAGAACCCGCAATAACAGCTTTTGCTGTGGCATCTGCTTCGTCTTTGGCATAACCGTGTGCAATCATTTCACGAACCGAAGCATAATCAGAAATCACAAATCCGTCAAACTTCCATTTTCCTTTTAAAATATCTCTTTGCAAAAAGGCATTTCCCGTTGCCGGAACACCATTCAAAGTATTAAACGAATTCATAAACGTACGAACTCCCGCTTCTACAGTCGCTTCAAAAGGAGGCAAAACAGAGTTGTATAATTTAGAATTACTGATGTCCACAATATTATATTCCAATCCCGCTTCAACATAACCATACGCCGCAAAGTGTTTCGCACACGCTGCAATCGTATTTACTTTGGCTAAATCGGCAATAGTTTCACCTTGAAAACCTTTTACTCGTGCATAACCCACTTTACTTCCCAAATAAGGATCTTCTCCTGCGCCTTCCATCACACGTCCCCATCGCGCATCATTTGCAACGTCAACGTTTGGCCCAAAAGTCCAGTTTATTCCAGACGCCGAAGCTTCATCAGCCGCAATTGCTGCCGATTTTTTAATCGCTTCTAAATCCCAACTCGCCGCTTCTGCCAGCGGAATCGGGCTTAACGTTTTATAGCCATGTATTACGTCAAAACCAATAATTAACGGAATTCCCAACCGCGTTTCTTCAACAGCAATTTTCTGCACCGCACGCACTTCTTTCACACCGCGAACCGTCAGCATCGAGCCAACCCAGCCTTTTCTCAAATGTTCATATTTTAACTCCGCAGTGCCGCCTTTTGGTGCTGGTCCCGTAACATCCCAAAAACCGTTGTATTGGTTCATCTGTCCCACCTTTTCCTCCAAAGTCATCAAAGGCAAAAGCAAATCAATTCTTTGCTCAATAGTTTTATTTTTATCCAGATAGGGCTTTTTTTGTGCATTCATATTTCCAACAGTAAACAGGGACAAAACCCCAAAAATTAGTATTTTTTTATTTTTCATAATGGTCGATAGTTTAGTATTTTGGGCGTGTCCCTCCGGGTCGGGCTATCCACTTCAAGTCCTCGCACTTCCTTCGTCAGGCTGTGGGCTTTACACTTCTATCCCTCACGCAAACGGTTTTACAAGAACTTTTTGGTTTCCATTTTTTAACACACAATCTTGTCATTCCGAGGAACGAGACCCGAGCGATAGCGAACAGGCGAAGCAAATCTCCGCGAGTAGCTCGCCAACGATTGGTGATTATTATTACGGAGTTATTTGCGGAGATTCCTCGTTCCTCGGAATGACAAAAAATACGCAAAAAATCTAAAGTCTAAAATCTTTACTCTTTACTCTTCACTCTTTACTCTTCACTCTTCACTCTTCACTCTTTACTCTTTACTCTTCACTCTTTACTCTTTACTCTTTACTCTTTACCCTTCACTCTTTACTCTTTACTCTTCACTATTTACTCTTCACTCTCCTACTCCGTAATAAAACAAGAAGCCGGCAAATTCACCTTATTAAACAAATCTGACTGAATTGTATTTCCCCATGCAAATCTCACTTTTACAGGAATCGAAACTTTTTTGCTTGTCAAAATCACTTCATCATTTTTTATCGAAGCTTCGGCAGGAAAGAAATTTCCATCGGCTCCAGCTAATTCAAATTGATTCGAAATTTTATTTTTGAAATGCAATCCTTCAGCATAATCAAAAGAAACTTTGACTTTATTTTTCTCGATTTTAATATCTTTAAAAAGTGGTCCGTTTACCAAATTTGAATTTAGTCCCGAAGCCTCGGGATAAGTTTCAGCAAGTGCCAAATTTGCCAGACGAATGCCAACCGATTTTTTGTTTTTGGGATGAATGTCAATCGTATCCGAAATATCAGAAGTCAGCACCATTCCGGTTTTCGGAACTTGATTCAGAATTTTTCTTTGAGAATTTCTAACTGTTACATTAGAGAAATTATTGCTTCCGGTTTTATAAGGCGCTATCTGAACGAAATAAAAAGGAAATTCGTCATTCCAGACTTTTCGCCAGGAAGTAATTAAAGCTGACAAGGTTTTATCATAAACCAAAGAACCCACATTAGATTCTCCTTGATACCACAAAGTTCCGGCAATTTTAAATCCGACAAAAGGATAAATCATCGCATTATAAGCTCGACCTGGTTGTCTTGGTCCGTATTCCTGCTCGTTTAGTTTTTTGGCGTTTTCTAATAAAACTGGATCATTATTTACGACTTCTTCCGGCATCCAGATTTCGGCTGGCGTTCCTCCCCAATTCGAAGAAATCAATCCGATGGGTACATTTTTTAAATCTTCTCTCAGACGTTTGGCAAAGAAATAGCCAATCGCACTAAAATTTTTCATGGTTTCCGGAGTCGATTCTGTCCAATTTCCCAATAAATTATTCTGTGGCGTTGTCGCAGTTAATTTTGGAACCGTAAAAAATCGAATGTTAGGATTTGCAGCGTTTTTAGCTTCTTCTTCGCCGTTGTCGATTCCCCAGCTTGCCGACATTTCCATGTTCGATTGTCCGGCGCAAACCCAGACTTCTCCAATTAAAATATTTTTTAGAATGACTTCATTATACCCTTTTATCGAAATTGTAAAAGGGCCGCCAGCTTCGGGAGTTTTGATCTTCAATTCCCATTGTGCCTGATTGTTTGCGACAACTTTATATTCCTGATTGTTCCAGCTCGAAACCAATTTGATTTCTTCCTTTGGATTTGCCCAGCCCCAAATTTTCACTTCAGAATTGCGCTGTAAAACCATATTATCGCCAAAAATATTCGGAAGGGAAACGTTTGCCATCATAGTACCTGAAATCAATAGAAAAACAAACTTAAATATATTATTTCTCATTTAGCAGCTTTTTTAAAAACGGTGCATATTGATCTGCCATCACTTTTTGATCTGCCACATCAGGATGTCCTAAACAACCATGCGGTGTCATTGGTTTGAACTTAAAAATTTGAATTGCCTTATGCGATTTGTCTTCCGCGAAAGCGCTTTTCACTTTATTCAGACAATCTTCAAAAACAATTGCTTTTTCTCCTCCAACCATTGGACTGTTGGTAATTACAATCTGAGCATTCGGATTGTGTTCGTAAAGCATTTTTATAAAGTTGATGTAGTTCGAAACATATTTTTCGACATTAAAAGGCAGGCGTTCTTTCTTGCCGTCTCCGCCAGAAAAATCATTGGTTCCTATAGCAATACTGATAATATTTGGCTGAAAAGCAAAATCATATTTAGGTTTAGAATTGTCTTTTGTCAAATACAAATTCTGATACACATCGGGCATTATGGCTTCGTCTTTGTTTTCGTCATTCCAGTTGCGGTACATTCCGATTCCGGAAACTGAACTTACCAAATAATCAACATCAATGGCTCTAGAAAGTGTTGGCCCGTAAGCGTAATAACTATTATGATGGTCCATATATTCTCCCTGATCACAAGGAATTTCAGAAGGATCGCTGGCTGCACCGCACGTAATAGAATCGCCAATAAATTCGATTTTCTTTTTCTCTTTAGAGGATATTGAAGCTAGTTTTGCAGTTGTTCCCACGAACAAAATATTACCGCTGTGCGCTTCTGTATTTTTATAGATTTCTAAACGATGTTCTTTTTTATTTGAAGTAACTTTAATTGGAAAAGATTGTACTGCGCCTTTTTCAATTCTTATTTTTCCAATGTATTTTCCATCTAATACCAAAGAAACATAATTATGATGTTCGTATGAATCAACGCTTTGAAGTGCAATCGAACATTCGTTTCCCGTAAAATTGAAAGTAACCGAAGAAGCGGTTCCAATTAAGACAACTGTATTATTTTGAAGTTTTTCGAATCTGCCTGCATATAAAAAAGTATTGCTTTTATTTTGTGCTGTGGCAAGAAGTGAAAGCAGCAAAAATGAAATTAAAAAAGATATTTTTTTGAGAAACATAATTTATCTGTTAAATATAAATACGATTCACAAATATATTTGAATTGATGTATAGATAAAGATACTAAAACATCAAAAAGCAATAAAAAAACACCACATTAGCACATCAAATTGTCGGTTTTTATTCTATATTCTTACAAATGATCTTTCTTATTCAGAAACAACGGACTATCTTTATAACTAAAACACTAAATACTAGAAAATGAAACCAGCCCTCTATACACTATTATTGTCTGCGATTTTATGTCTTTCTTTTACATGCAAAAAAGAAAATAAAACCGAAATAAATCAGATCCATAAATCAACAGCCGAAATTGAAAGAGATTCTATTATTGCTTATGCTAAAAAATATTTAGGCACGCCATATTTGTATGCAGGAAATGATCCTAAAAAAGGTTTTGACTGTTCGGGTTTTGTGAGTTATGTTTTTAAAAACTTTGATGTAAGCTTACCAAGAAGTTCCAGCGGTTATAAAAATCTGGGAACGGCATTAAACCCAGAAGAATTTAAAGTTGGAGATATTTTAGTATTTTATGGGTACAAAGACAGAACCGTGGTAGGCCATCTTGGAATCATCTGCGAAGCCAACGGCATGCATTCTAAATTTATACATGCCTCTTCTGGAAAAGTTAACAGCGTAACGATTACCGCATTGGATACAGAACATTACACCAACCGATTTTATAAGTGTATTGATGTTTTGAGTAAATAGTTTTTCTCCACAAATTACACAAATTTTCGCGAATTAAATTTATACTCTGCCTATAAAAATTAGTGCTAATTCGTGTAATTCGTGGCAAACCTTTCTTTAATTTTATTCTTCGGTTAGTAATTTTATCAAACTTTCATCTCTTTGATAAACATCTTTATAGAAATTCAAATCGCCTTTTCTATCTACCCAGCAAGTAAAATAACCAATATATACAGGAATCTTCTTTTTTAAGCTGACCCAGTTTTCTTTTCCGGCATGCATGGCTTTATCGATTTTTTGAGGTGTCCAAGATGGATCATTTTTTAAAAGTTCAATCGCCAATTCTCTAGGTTTTGCTACACGTACGCAACCATGGCTGAAAGCTCTGCTGTCTCTTTCGAATAAACTTTTAGCCGGAGTATCGTGCAGGTAGATATTGTTAGAGTTTGGAAATAAAAATTTTACGAGTCCAAGCGAATTATTTTTGCCCGGAAGCTGACGAACGGCACCATTATTCCACTCTAAATTCTTTTGAGCAAGATAATTTTTGTTTTTAGCCATTCCTGGTTTTATTTCTTTTTTGATGATACTTGGAGGAACATTCCAATACGGGCTGAAAACAATATTATTCATCATTCCGCTGAAAATAACAGTTTTTGTCATTGCTTTCCCCACAACTACATTCGAAATAAAAACAATTTCGCCGTTGCGTACCACATACAATTTAAACTCCGGAATATTAACTTCAATAAATTCTTTGCCTTTCTCCAATTCCGGATCAATCCATCTGCAGCGTTCCATGTTGGCAATAATAGTTTTAATACGTTCTGAAACAGGAACATTCATCTCTGCAATATGTTCTGCCGAAATGATGTTTTTTGGAGTGGTTCCGTGATGTGATTCGAAGTTTTTGACTGCGGTAATTAAAGTTGAATCGCAGATATTGCTTTTGCTGTTTTCTTTGATATCGCCAGAAACAAATAATCTTTCTCTAATCTGACCAACTACAGCTGTTGAATCTCCTAATTTAATGCTTTTAAAATCTTCGCCTTTTTCTATGTTTTTCCAGCCGCCATTTTTCTCAATTGCTCTGTAAGTACGAAGTGCATCGCGAAGTTTATAATATTGGCTGAACATTTTACTTTTTTTGTCATCACTAATCGTCGATTTCTTAAAAATAGAATCTGTCAGCACCTGATAATTTAGCTTTTTACGCGGTAGAAGCCATTCTAAAGATATAGATGTTTTTTCGTCAAAACCTGCATAAAGCTTTTCTGCATAATAGAAATACAAATTAGTAATCATCAAATCTGTGCTTTCTTTTGATAATTTATTTTCGGCATTGTTGTTTTCAAAAATAGGGCTGATTTTTTCGTTGTAAGGAAAATTAGCTTTGAGTCCTTCCTGATCCAATCCTTTATATTGATTAAACAAAGTATTTCCAAATTCTACTACACCTTTATTATCAAGCCATAATTGTGTATTATTATTTTTCTTATATAATGTCTTAACATCATTTTTAAATTTAGCCAATTTTGGATAGGCTGTATAAAAGTCAGCAATTTTTATACTATCTATTGACAATTTAAGTTCTGGTAAAACTTCTTTGGCAACTTTAGAATTTTCTTTTTTTTCTCCTTTAGAGTTACAAGAAACAACAGTAAAAACAATAACAATCGCAGCAATTGCAGACCAAATTTTCATAAAAATTTTTTGAATAAAATTATAAAAGTTTTT
>NZ_MUHF01000024.1 GCF_002217435.1 Flavobacterium reichenbachii | reverse complement strand
CTATTTATCATTTAGTTAGTGTTTTATTATACATTTTAAAATATTTTTATTTAGAATTGTTTTAAATAGTGTTATATTTGCTTCTATAAATTCAATGTTTGACAGCCTTAGAGCTCCAAACATCAACCTTTGACTCCAATATCAGGAGTTTGAACGTCGTGAATTTGAATCCGTTAACTTTGTTTTTTTGTTTTTTATTTTTTTTGAAAGAAAAGAGCCTGCTAATTTTAGACAGGCTCTTTTATTAACTTATAACTTAAAATCTTGCAGAACAATTTTCATCTCGGCTATAACTATTGCGATATCTTCTTTAGTAGTTCGCCAATTGACAAAAGAAGCTCTAATTCCTTTTTTATTTTGATAAACCGTCGGTGTCATAAATACCTTTCCTCGGTCATTTAAATTTGATAAAAAAGAAGCTGTTTTTTCCTGATTTTCATTTCCTTTTAATGTAAAACAAACATTATTTAAACGAATCGGAGCCAGCAATTCAAAGGAGCCTTCCTCGATTAAAGCATTTCCAAAATGTTGTGCCAGCTCTATACTGTCTTCTATAATATCACAAAAACCTTCTTTGCCGTAAGCTACTAAAGAGAACCAAACCGGCAAAGCTCTCAAACGGCGGGAATTTTCGGGAAGTACATTTAGATAATTAAAATTCTCTAAAGCATTTCCTAAATAAGGCGCATTTGAATTCTGAAATGTATCAATCTGAAGATTAAGGTGTTCTTTTTTAACCAAATAAAAAGCACTTTCATAAGGAACATTCAGCCATTTATGACAATCAATTGTAATACTGTCTGCTCCTTCCCAACCCTTTACAAGATTTTTATACTTTTCTGAAACAGCAGCAAATCCGCCAAAAGCACCATCAATGTGCCACCAGAAATTATACTTCTGTTTTAATTCTGAAATCGCCTCAAAATCATCAAAATCAGCCGTATTTACTGTTCCGGCACTGGAGATCAGGATAAAAGGTTCTCCATTTAATTTTTTAATATTTTCCTCTAAATCAAGAACATCAATCGCTTCACGATTCCCTTCAAGCGTTTTTACAATTCTATAATTTTGACTTCCAATTCCCAGTAGAGAAAGACATTTTACAGAAGAAGAATGCGGCGTTGCAGTCAAAATATTGATTGTTTCTGAGATGCCGTTCTTAGCAAAATCTTTTTCAAACTGTTTTCCAAACCATTGCCTTGCAACACCCAAAGAAGTAAAATTAGACATTGTTGCCCCCGTTACAAATCCGCCAAGAAATGTTTCAGGAAGTCCTAATAATTGCAGCAATAAATGAATGGTTTCAAATTCGATTAAGGCCGAATTTCCTCCTTGTGAATTTACAGATTGTGCATTTTGATCGTAAACCGATGCAAGCCAATCTCCAACAATTGACGCCGGAGTAGATCCGCCAGTCACAAAACCCCAATAACGAGGGCCAGACGAAGAAACAAGTAAAGGTGCTAATCTTTCTTTAAATTCTTGTAATGCCTTTTCAGAACCAAGACCCAATGCATTCAAATTACGTTTTGTGTCTATTGCCGTTTTATTTGATGTTGGAATATTTTCAATATTATTTAAGAAATTAATTCCTTGCTGTTTTGCTTTTTCTAATATATTTTCGAAATTATTAAGGTCATTTTGTAATATTGAGTTCATTTTTTTTGCGTTAAATGTTTTCCGAATTTAGTAAATAAACTCCATTCATTAAAAAAAACAGAAATACCTCTATCTTTTCATGCTAAAATGTCCTTTGTAGACTTTTCCGCTGGCTCGGGTTACCACAAACCAATAATCTGAAGATGGAAGTTCTGTCCCGTTAAAAGTTCCATCCCAATTTGTATAAGCATTTAATTCCTTGAGAAATTTGCCGTAACGATCAAATATCTTAATATTGATTGCAGGCTCTGTTTCAGAGAATTTTATTCCCCAAGTGTCGTTATAACCATCTTGATTTGGAGTGAAAAATTTGGGATAGTTCAGCAGAAATACTTCTTGATTCACGATTCCGCAGCCATTTTTATCACGGACATAAATAATATAATCGCCAGTTGCCAATCCTGAAAAAATATTGCTGTCCTGATAAGAACTGCCATCAATAGAATATTCATAGTTTCCTAGACTAGTATCTGCCAGTTGAACTTCAATTACATTATCAGAATCCGTCCAATCCTGAACAGTAAGATTCTGAATTGCGGCACTATTTGAAAGTTTTACCTGAAAATCTTTTGTTGAGCAACAAATTATATTTCCGTGATTTTGAGTTACAGTTACCGAATATAAACCTGCTTCTGTAACTGTAATTGATTCTGAAGAAGCTCCGTTTGACCACAAATAACTATCAAATCCAGAACCCGCGTGAATCTCAACATCTTTATTCTGGCATAAGGACACAACATCTGAAATTGAAATAACGGGTACATTTACCAGTGTTAAATTTAAGGCTGCAACTTGAAAACATTTATCTGCAGAATCAATTCTCACATATATTGAAGTTGTACCTGCCAGCAAACTATAATCTGAAGCATCATAAATTTTATCAGATGCAGTCTGGTTTTCGGCTCCAATTAATGTTTTATAATAACTAAAGGCACAAGAACTGCAAGAAGTTATTTCAGAATTATAATTGTTAAGATTTAGTATTTCAGATCCATCATTCGACTCATCACAGACATTAGCCGAAACATTATTAATAGACAGACTTGGAGTGGTTATCGAAACCGTAACCGCCAGACGACTCACACTTTCGCAGCCATTTATAGTTTGAGAAGCATAATAGATTTGATTATTGGTTAAACCTGTTTCGGCCGAAAGAATTGTGCCGTTTATTGAAGTATCATACCAAACTACATTTGTTCCTAAAGCAGTTAAATCTTTAACTGCTGGTTTTTGACTTGTACAAAAATATTGCTCTGAATCTCCATTAGGGGCAGATGTATTCTGAATATTTATAACAACTGGAATTCTTTCGCTTTCGCAAACGGCAATAGTTTGTGATGCATAATAAGTTTTGGTTTCTAAAATTGCTGCGTCCGATAAAAGATTCCCATTTACTGGAGCATCGTACCATTTTACATTTTGTCCGCTTATTGCAATGTCTTGCAAACTTGCATTTTGCTGTATACAAAAAGTTTGCGGACTTACTCCCGAAGGAAGAGGCTCTGTATTGACATACGCTTTTATTTCGATTTCATTAGGAATTAAAGAAACACAGCCCAAATTATTTTTTATAAGAACTTTATAAATTCCCGGAACCAAATTATTTTTTGAATTCGAAGTAGTCCAAATTGATCCATTATCAAAACTATAAAAAGATTCTGTGTTGGAAATTTCTATAGTTCCTGTGGCCGAAATGCAATCTGGCTGTAAAACAGAAAGTGTTGGAGTTGGCGGATATCCAGGAGGTACCAAAATAGAAACGGAAGCTGCAGTTGTTTCGCAACCAGAACTATTTCTGCTTTTTATCAGATAATCTCCAGCTTCTAATCCTGATTTAGAATTACTATTGGACCAAGTCGTACCATTGTCGAAACTATATTCATAATCTGAACTTGTTATCGTTATTGTCCCAAATGGATTGGAACAAATAACGGGCTGAATTATCGAAAACGAAGGAGTAACATTTGAGGTGGCCACCGTATTAATATGTGCCGTTATTGGTGAAGACGCGCAGCCTGTACTTAGTTTTGCTGTAACGTTATAATCGCCTCCTGCCAAACCAGAAAAAATTCCCGATGTCTGATAATTGGTGCCATCGATACTATAAGTTGTATTTGGAGCTGGAGTAATATTTATAGTTCCAGTCGGCACATCGCATGTTGGCTGCACCGTCGTAAAAGCTGGGGCAATGGAGCTTTCATTGACTTTAAAACTAATAGTATTTGACACAACCCTACAAGAAGCTGATGAAATATTACTGCTCTGTGCTACCGCCATGCGATATAAATAGGTGCCCACTGTTGAATTTGGAACAAAAATATAGGTGGTTGAATTTGCCCCTGACACATCTGACCAGGTTAATCCATTATCACTGCTGACCTGCCATTGATAAGCCGGATTTGAATATCCAGAAGAAACCGCTCCCGTCAGCGTGTAAGATTTAGAATCTCCCTGACAAATAGTTAAACTGGTATCGGTTTTATTTTTTATGGAAGAAGTAACTGTTGGTCCACAGGCACGAAAAGTAATGTCGTCTAAGGCAATATCATTACCCGGCGCGGCACCAGCTTTATTATTTCTCATTCTAATAACAACCGTAGAAATTCCTGCCGGAGTTGTAAAAAAGAAGCCATATTGTTTCCAGACTGCACTCGAACTTAAACCAATATCTCCTGTGTTATAAGTTCCTAAAATAGCCCCCGAAGTAGATTCTATGGTAAAAGTAATATTAGGCGGACTCGTATCGTTTGAGCGCAATAAATTCATAATCCACGCTGCAAACTCGTAAGTAGTATCAGGACAAAGATCGGTGACGGTATTTTTATAAAAATAATCTGTTGTAGAAAGACTTGCATTTACAACCATCATATAACCACCTCCGGTATGATCAGCGGTAGTCCACCAGGTACCGGGCGTATTGGTTGTTTTTTCGATAGTGTATGATCCGTCGTTTGGAAAATCTGCCGTTGTCCAGGTATAACTTGTAATTCCTGTTCCCAGAGCTGTACCGTGTGAAGCAGTTCCAGTTCCAAAATCAATTTTGACCACTGCATCACCTAAACTTCCTGTACACAATTGTGCTTGTAATTTTAATACGATAAAAAATAAAACTAATAATATGAGGGCTTTACGATTCAAAACTAAGTGTTTTTATATCAGTAAAACTACTTTATAATAAAATAATGTCTTAAACTTTTATACTAATACCAAAAAACAATCGATGTATTTAAAAGTATTATCTACCAATGATTTGAATTAAATTATAATAATCCTACCATTTTGTTTTCTCTGAAAATCTCGAGACTAACATTGACGAAATCACATCTCCATTGGCGTTTAATAATGTGGCAATTGGATCGACCAAAGTTCCTAAAATCATGGCAACTGGCAAAGCTTGTTCCATCGGAAAACCATAAACTGTAATAGCTAAAACTTCTCCTATATAACCGCCGTTCGGAATGCCGCCTTCTACAATCGAAACGATAACCGTAATTCCCAATGCTAAAAGTATGGTAGAAGGTTCTGTAAAATCTTTTCCAAACATGGCAAAAAGAAAGGTAATTTTCAAAATGGACGACATACTGGATCCGTCCTTATGCAAAGGCGCACCAAGTGGAATAACCAGGTTGCGAACGTGTTTTGGAATGCCCATTTTTTCAGCTGCATCTAAATTTGCCGGAATTGTGGCTATACTGCTGCAAGTTCCGACTGCTGTTAAAGACGGCGTAATATTGTTGCTCCAAAAAACTTTAAAAGCGCTTTTTCCGCCAGCAACAAAGGCATATAAACTAAAAAACACAAAGAAATAAAAGATGCAGGCAACATAATAGACTGCCATGGGTTTTGCATAAACTCCAAACAACTGAGGACCAAAAACACCAACCTGATAAGCAAAATAAGCGCCCAGACCAATTGGAGCCATTTTCATAATGATGTTCAGCAATTGTTTCATGACTTCGTTTCCAGAATCCAAAAAGCTTCTAAAAGCACTTCCTTTTTCCCCTGATTGCAGACTCGCAAAACCAATTAAAAAAGAAAATATAATAAGTGCCAGCATGCTTTTTCGTGACAATAATTCGAAGAAATCATTTGCTGTAAGCAATTTTGCAATTTGATCTCCAACCGATCCTGATTGAATGTTTTCAAACGGAACTTTTGTAATCGCTACATCCTGATGAATGGGAAAAAGATAAACGGCAAAAATCATTACAATTGCCGAAATTAGAATGGTAATTAGAAAAACCACTACCATTACAACAAAAAGTTTTCCTAATTTTTCTGTTCTTTCCAGATTGGCAATTGAAGAACCGATTGTAAAAAAGATAAGCGGGATAATGGCCGTAAAAAGTAAATTCAGAAATATATCGCCAATTGGTTTTATCACCAAAACTTTTTCTCCGAATACCAATCCAAAAATGCTTCCTATTATAATACCGCCAAGAAGCCATAAAATACTGCTGTAACTTTGTAGAAAATTGATTTTTTTAACTTCCATAATGATCTAAGGATTTAGAATTCAGCAATCTTTAAATAAATATTTTAACATCTAGAGACATCGAAAAGTTTTGCGTACAAAGGCATTTCATTTTGTTTAAACAATCCCGATGCTTCGGGACTATGTGTGAAAATGTATTTTTCTTTTAGCTTTTCAACTAACCTAAAAATCTATGTTTCTATGTGTTTAATAATTTCTTCGTTTTATTTTTCCAGAACAAAAGTTGTAAAAGCTCTGTCGACTAATTCGCCGGTTTTACTTTTTACTTTTTCTGTCTGTGTTTCTGTGTAAACAATTTCAAAAGGTGTTTTCTCAATTAATTGCTGTACTTTTTCAGTATTGTAAAGTTCGAATTCAAATTGTGTAAACGGCAATTGCTTCATAAAATCTTCCTGAGCAAATGTTAAGCAGAAATTTCCATTTGGTTTTAAAATACGATAAATTTCCGAAAGTAATTTTTCCGGCTCCTGCCAAAAATAAATTGTATTTACTGTAAATATTTTATCGAAAGATTGATCTTCAAACGGAATTTTATTTCCGTCATAAAGCGAGAAGAAAGCTTGTTTTTGAGAAACAAAATTTCTGTTGATCTGACGGGCTTCCTGAAACATTAATTCAGACATTTCTAGTCCGTAATATTTCAGATTTTCTGCTTGTTCAAATAGAAATTCCAGATGTCCTGCATTGCCGTGACCTAATTCCAGAATTTTATTTTCTTTTTTTATATTAAGATTTTGAACCGAATGGCGCGTCATATTGATGTTGGTTTCGTTCATCATATTCCCCATTTCGATTCCTTTTTCTCCCGTTGGATTTTTTAATTGAGAAGCTATGGCTTGTAATTCTTCTTGTTTCATGATGTCTAAATTAATGAAAAATTGGAAATAAAATACCTGATGCCCTAGCCCAGATGGGAACGGCATCCTTTTGTAGCGGTCCCGAAACCTCGGGACGCCACAAAAGATATAGTGGACAGCTGGAATAGCTCCTAAAACTTTTTATTCTTAACCTTCAAGAAGAAATCTTAATTTACCTTAATCTCTTAATGGTAAAAAAACTAAAAAACCTGACTCGCGATCTGACGGATATTTTCAGATTTTCCCATTGAATAATAATGTAAAAAAGGAACTCCGGCGGCTTTCAATTCTAATGACTGCTGAATCGCCCATTCGATTCCGACTTGCTTGATTTCAGCGTTATTTTTGCATTTGTCAACTGCATCTATTAAATCTTCTGGTAAATCGATTCTAAAAATTTGCGGCAGAACTTGTAAATGTCTCTGAACGGCAATAGGCTTAATTCCGGGAATAATCGGAATTGTAATACCCATTTCTCTTGCTTTTTCGACAAAATTAAAATATTTAGAATTGTCAAAAAACATTTGTGTTACCACATAATCTGCTCCTGCATCTACTTTTTCTTTTAATCTTTTTAAGTCAGATTGCAACGACGGCGATTCTAAATGTTTCTCCGGATAACCCGCAACGCCGATACAAAAATCGGCTTTATTATCAGCATCCATTACTTCATGAAGATATTTTCCGCAGTTTAGATTGTTGATTTGTCGAACCAAATCTATCGCAAAATGATTTCCACCTACTTTTGGTACAAAAGATTGTTCGTCTTTCATGGCGTCACCACGAAGTGCCATTACGTTATTGATTCCCAAATACTGGCAATCAACCAGCATATATTCAGTCTCTTCCTGTGTAAAACCACCGCAAAGCAAGTGAGGTACAGTATCAACGTTATATTTATGTTTTATAGAAGCACAGATTCCAAGCGTTCCCGGACGCATACGAGTCAGCTTTTTGTCCAAAAGCCCGTTACCGCGTTCAATATAAATGTATTCTTCACGAGAAGTCGTTACATCAATAAATGGTGGTTTAAACTCCATCAACGGATCAATATTATCGTATAATTCATTAATACTTTTACCCTTTTGAGGCGGAATAATTTCAAATGAAAATAATGTTTTCCCTTTGGCGTTTTCTATATGTTCTGTTACTTTCATCTTTTTTTGTTTCAAGTTTTTTTAAGTTTCAAGTTTCAAGTTACGTACGAACCTGAAACCTGAAACTTGAAACTTTTCTTTTTAATCTGCTATATTAGGGTTTAACCATTTCATTGCGTAGTCTGTTGGAACACTGCGTCGTTTGGCATAATCTACTACTTGATCTTCTTTTATTTTTCCGAGTCCGAAGTATTTGCTTTTCGGATTTCCGAAATAATATCCAGAAACAGAAGACGCCGGCCACATTGCCATACTTTCTGTTAAGGTTACTCCAATTTCTTCAGCTACATTCAAAAGTTTCCAGATGGTTGGTTTCTCCAAGTGATCTGGACAAGCTGGATATCCTGGCGCAGGACGGATTCCTTTGTAATTTTCTTCGATCAAATCTTCTGTCGAAAGTGATTCTTCGGCATCATAACCCCAGAAATTCTGACGTACTTTTTCGTGAAGATATTCGGCGAAAGCCTCTGCAAAACGATCGGCTAATGCTTTTACCATAATTGAATTATAATCGTCTAAATCTTTTTCAAATTCTGCAGCCCATTCGTCAACACCAAAACCGGTTGTTACACAAAAAGCACCCATATAATCTGTAATTCCTGAATCTTTAGGCAAAATAAAATCAGACAAAGCGATGTTTGGAGCCCCTTTAGTTTTTTGTGATTGCTGACGAAGCGTTAAGAATTTCTCCAAAACTTTTCCGTTTTCATCACGCAATTCAATATCGTCATCATCAATTTGATTCGCAGGGAAAATGCCGTAAATACCTTTTGCTGTCAATTTTTTCTCAGCCAAAATCACTTTCAGCATTTCCTGAGCATCTGCAAAAACCGAAGTTGCTTCTTTACCTACAACCTCATCGGTTAAAATTGCTGGATATTTTCCGAACAATTCCCAGGTTCTAAAAAACGGCGTCCAGTCGATATACGGAACCAAAACGTCCAATTCCACTTCAACGATTTGTTTGCCGATTACTTTTGGTTTGGTTGGAGTATATTCCGCCCAATCCAATTGCAATTTATTTTTACGCGCTTGCTCAATCGTCAGGAAGTTTTTATCTCTTGAACGATTTAAAAATGTTTCTCTAAACGCATCATATTCTGCGCGAATATCGCTTGCATATATTTTTCGGTTATGATCTAACAGGTTTCCTGCAACCGTCACAGCTCTTGAAGCATCATTTACGTGAATGACAGTTTCTCTATATTGAGGTGCGATTTTCACGGCAGTATGCGCACGCGAAGTTGTTGCCCCGCCAATCATAATCGGAATTTTAATTCCTTGTTTGTCTAATTCTTTGGCCAGATACACCATTTCGTCAAGCGAAGGCGTAATCAGTCCGCTTAATCCAATAATGTCAACATTATGTTCAATCGCAGCCGCAATAATTTTTTCAGGAGGCACCATAACGCCAAGATCTACAATCTCGTAATTGTTACAAGCCAAAACTACCGAAACGATATTTTTACCAATATCGTGAACGTCGCCTTTTACGGTTGCCATCAATATTTTTCCGTTTCCTTGTTTGTCTCCGGCTTGTTTGCTGGCTTCGATATAAGGCAATAAATATGCTACGGCTTTTTTCATTACACGTGCCGATTTTACAACCTGAGGCAGGAACATTTTTCCGCTTCCGAATAAATCTCCAACCACGTTCATTCCAGTCATCAAATTGATTTCAATAACTTCAATTGGTTTAACTGCTGCTAAACGAGCTTCTTCAACATCTTCTTCAATAAAAGCGTCAACTCCTTTTACTAATGAATGCGTAATACGCTCCTGAACCGTTCCTAAACGCCATTCCTGAATCGCTTTTTCATCACTTTTTACTTCGCCTTTTACGTTCTCAGCAAAATCCAAAAGTCTTTCCGTTGCGTCGTCGCGTCTGTTTAAAATTACGTCTTCAACATGTTCTAATAAATCTTTTGGAATATCATCATAAATCGAAAGCATTTCCGGATTTACGATTCCCATTGTCATTCCGTTCTTGATCGCGTGGTATAAAAACACCGAGTGCATCGCTTCACGAACTGTATCATTTCCTCTAAAAGAGAACGAAACGTTACTCACGCCACCACTAATATGTGCGTGTGGCAGGTTTTCGCGAACCCATTTTGTCCCTTTAAAAAAGTCCAAAGCATTCAAGCGATGTTCTTCCATTCCGGTTGCAACTGGGAAAATATTCAAATCGAAAATAATATCCTGAGGAGGAAAACCAACTTTATTAACCAAAATATCATACGAACGCTGACAAATTTCGACTCTTCGCTCAAAATTATCGGCCTGACCAACTTCGTCAAAAGCCATAATAATAGCTGCAGCTCCGTATCGTTTGATTAATTTGGCGTGATGAATAAAGGCTTCTTCGCCTTCCTTCAACGAAATCGAGTTTACAACACTTTTTCCTTGTACTACTTTTAGACCTGCTTCAATGATTTCCCATTTCGAGCTGTCGATCATAATCGGCACTCTCGAAATATCGGGTTCAGATGCAATTAAATTCAAAAATTTCGTCATTGCCTGAACACCGTCAAGCATTCCTTCATCCATATTAATATCGATGATCTGCGCCCCTCCTTCTACCTGTTGTCTTGCAATATCAAGTGCCTCGTCATATTTCTCTTCCTTGATTAAGCGAAGGAATTTTCTTGAACCTGTTACATTAGTACGCTCGCCAATGTTTACAAAAACACTGGTTGGCGTAATAATCAACGGTTCTAATCCTGCTAATACAAGGTCTCTTCTGTTTTCTGTCATTTTTTCTAAGTTACTGAGTTCCTATTCCGAAGCCTCGGGACTAAGGTTCTAAGTTTTTTTATTCTATCTTATTTCCTGCAAGGTTTTTAAAACCTTGTAGGTATATTCGTTTTCAATTATTCTTAATTTGGGCGTGTCCCTACGGGCCGGGCTATCCGCTATTAGTCCTCGCACTTCCTTCGTCAGGCTGTGGGCTAGCCGCTTCTATCCCTCACGCGCACTCGGTTTCATAAGAAATTTTTATATTTCACGATTTCAATTATCGTTTTTAAATAAATTTCTCAATTCTTAACCTATTGTATTTCGTTCCTACTGAAATTTTTAGAAATTATTCATAAAAATAGTCTGACTTCGGCATTTTTTTTATTCCCTCTTTCTTATATAAAATTCCCCAAATCATATTATATAACTCTAAAAAACGTTTTGCCTTTTCATCATTCTTGTTACTAGTAAAACCTGTGTTATAACTCACAAGCTTATTTTTTCCATTTGCCTTAATTAATATGCTTTGCAAAAAACTCGGACTTGTGATTACAATATTTTTCTTATCCGTTGGTTCAAATTTTGTTGGCATTTCAAAAAATTTGCTTTTCAAAATGAGCGAATAGATTTTTTCTTTTTCGTCCTTGGTTAGTTTTACTTTTATTACTCTTTCTTCCTTGACATATTTTCTATGAAAATTATTATTCTGAGAATTATAATAATCATTTCCCCCGTCTTCAATCACAAAATAAAAATCAGCTGGTACTTCTTCTCTAACTTTTGCCAAAGCTTCTCCACTGAAACCAAATAAGCCGAAAAGCACAAATACAACTATGATTATTTTGAATTGCTTCATCTCTATGGAAATTTATTAAGCCAAAACCGGTGCCACACGTGGTTTATAATCTTTCGCCACTTCAGCAATTAATCTGATATGATCCGGAGTTGTACCGCAGCAGCCGCCAATTATATTAATTAAATTATCGTCTAAATATTCTTTGATGAAAGCCTGAGTTTGTTCTGGTGTTTCATCGTACTGTCCAAAAGCATTTGGTAATCCTGCATTTGGATGTGCCGAAACATTAAAACTCGTATGTTGTGCTAGTGTTTTTAAATACGGTTTCAACAAATCTGCTCCAAGAGCACAATTGAATCCTACACTCAATAACGGAATATGTGAAACTGAAATCAAAAACGCTTCAACAGTCTGCCCAGAAAGTGTTCTTCCAGACGCATCTGTGATTGTCCCTGAAACCATGATTGGAATATCGATATTACGGTCGTCTTTTACTTCTTCGATCGCAAAAAGTGCTGCTTTTGCGTTTAAAGTATCAAAGATGGTTTCTACTAAAAGTAAATCGCAGCCTCCATCCATCAACGCTTCAACTTGTTGTTTGTAGGCAATTCTTAAATCATCAAACGTTACGGCTCTGTAACCCGGATCGTTTACGTCTGGCGACATACTGGCCGTTCTGTTTGTTGGTCCGATTGAACCGGCTACAAAACGTGGTTTGTCTGGATTTTTGGCTGTAAATTCATCAGCTACTTCTCTTGCCAGTTTTGCCGATTCGTAATTTAATTCGTAAACCAAATCTTCCAGGAAATAATCGGCCATACCGATTGTCGTTCCTGAAAAGGTATTGGTTTCTACAATGTCTGCGCCGGCTTCGTAATAAGCGGCGTGAACATCGCGGATTGCTTGTGGTTGTGTTATGGATAGTAAATCGTTGTTTCCTTTTAACGGGTGCGGAAAATCTTTGAAACGCTCTCCGCGAAAATCTTCTTCGGAGAAATTATAGCGTTGGAGCATAGTTCCCATTGCTCCGTCAAGGATTAGGATGTTTTTTTTTATTGCTTCTTGTATTGTAATTGACATATCTTTTTCTTTTAGATGCTAAGACGCTGAGGCGCTAAGATGCTAAGTTTTTTATTTAATTATAATTCCGTTTAAACCCGACAGTCCCGAAGCCTCGGGATTGAAAACCTGTCGGGTTTATTGCTCGATGTTTTGATTCACATTGATTCCAAAAAATCACTATGCCGGCTAATTAGCCCCGATTAAGCCGGTATCCTCGAAATGAAATGGAGAGATATAGGCGAAAGCGGGAACGTTGACTGCAAAAATGCGCCAATGATTCGCTCATGATGCTGAATCAGTAAAATTATATTGTAAGTTGTCAGGAAATGTTGGAGAAATACTTGATGTATTTGTGTTATCTATCTTAAATACTATGAATTAGTATAAAGTAGAATTTAGCACCTTCTTTATGATAAAGGGTTGCTAAGGTTTCATCGGGTCTATCCCTCCGCCTTTCGTGATAACTTTCAGTAATTTTAAGAACAGTGCAAAGTAAACACATAGCACTAATACTTGCAAGTATTAGCACGATATTTTTTAATTAGTTTTGAGGTAAGATGTTAAAGGTAAAGTTTAGATAATTGGCTTACTGTTTTTAGATTCAAAAATTGTCTTAAAAACTTCTTTCCCAATTTAAAAACATGTCTATTATTTCTTCATGATTTATAAACTCAATACTATCTGTCTGATTAATTTCAGTTTCAATCTTTGCCTTTTCTACTTTCGATAATTCTTCATTCCAATTGCTCATAATAGATCATTTATTTAATACATTCTTAAAGTTAGTACATTATCTTAATTTCTCTACTATAAAAAGTGATTTTTTTTCAATAAAAAAAGCTCAAACTAGTTTGAGCTTTCTATATAAAAATCTTAGCACCTAAGTCCCTCAGAACCTTAGCAACTTAAAATTAAACAATCGCCTTCACAACTGCTTTTGGTGCTTCTTTACGGGTTCCGTCGAAACCGTCTACACCGGAAACTGTTGTATATTTTAATACGTATTTTTTACCCGGATTGATGATTGCATATGCAGCCTGGCACATTAAAGTTGCTTCGTGGAAACCACAAAGGATTAACTTTAATTTTCCTGGATACGTGTTTACGTCTCCAATGGCGAAGATTCCCGGAATATTTGTTTGGTAATCTAAGGCGTTGTTTACTTTGATGGCATTTTTCTCGATATCCAATCCCCAGTCTCCAATTGGACCTAATTTTGGCGTTAATCCGAAAAGTGGAATAAAGAAATCGGTTTCGATTTTGCGGTGTGCGCCGTTTTCTTCGATATCTAATGATTCAACATGTTCAGCACCGTTGATTCCGATTACTTCTGCAGGTGTGATCAATTTGATTTTTCCGGCAGTTTTTAATTCCTGTACTTTTTCTACTGAATCTAAAGCGCCTCTAAATTCGTTTCTTCTGTGAATTAAAGTTACTTCTGAAGCTACATTAGACAAGAAAATACTCCAGTCTAATGCTGAATCTCCTCCTCCGGCAATAACAACTCTTTTGTCTCTGAATTTCTCCGGATTTTTGATGAAGTATTTTACTCCTTTATCTTCATAAAACTCGATATCTTCGATAAGTGGTTTGCGAGGCTCAAAACTTCCTAAACCTCCAGCGATAGCAATAACTGGCGCGTGAAATTTAGTTCCTTTATTTGAGGTTACAATGAAACTTCCGTCTTCTTGTTTTTCGATTGTTTCAGCTCTTTCTCCTAATGTATAACCTGGCTCAAACTGCTTAATTTGTTCTTGTAAGTTATCAATTAAATCTCCTGCTAAAACTTCTGGGAAACCAGGAATATCATAAATAGGTTTTTTTGGATACAATTCTGAAAGCTGCCCTCCTGCTTGTGGCAAAGCATCTAAAATATGACATTTTAATTTCAATAATCCTGCCTCAAAAACGGCAAATAAACCTGTTGGGCCTGCTCCAATTATAAGTATATCTGTTTTAATCATTATGGTTGTTGTTTATAATCATTCTTAATAATACAAAGAAACGAATAATTTATTCTTTAATCAATGATTTTTATCATTTCGTTTCTTTTTGAAATTTTCATCGGGTTGAAACCCGACGCTACAATATGAACCGTTCCTCCTCCATCGGGTTAATCCCGAAGCTTCGGGACGACGCTACAATATGTTTCGTTCCTATGGAACTCTTTTACAATTCTTTATTTTTTAATGAGTTGGTTATTTCATTCATTCTTTTTACCTTTTCTTCAAAATCACCTTTTAAGGTTTTTCTGTATTCGTTCAGATTTTCGACCATTTGATTGATGTCTTCCGGAATTACTTCTTCGAAAAATTCTCTCAACCTTTTTGCCGTTGTTGGCGATTTTCCGTTGGTCGAAATGGCGATTTTCACATTTCCTTTTGTTACTATTCCGCCTAAATAATAGTCACATAAATCGGGCGTATCGGCAATATTGCATATCAAATAGCGTTTTCTCGACAATTCGTAAACTCTTTTATTTACTTTTAAATCGTCTGTACAAGCAATTACCATGTGACGCTTTTTGAGCATTTTCTTTTTAAACTTGGCTTCCGTCAGTTTTATTGAAGGATGATTTTCGGCTAAAACTTTAATTTCTAAATGAAAGTCCGGCGCAACGACCTCAACATTTGCATTTGGACTCGATTTCAACAAAAAAGAAAGTTTTTCTAATCCTACATTTCCTCCGCCCACAATTAAAACATTCAGATTATGAAGTTTTAAGAATATTGGATATAATTCGTTTTGTTCCATTTCATTTAATTTTATCCAATCAAAATTAGATGATTTATATTTTATCGAACGATTTCTTTTGATAGAAATTCTTCGTAAAAACCTTTTAATTTATTGCTTTCGCGGACAACCTCGCCTAAAACGATAATGGCTGGCGAACCCAATTCTTTTTCTTTTACAATATTTAGAATCGAATCTACTGTTCCAACTCCTACTTTTTCTTCGGAAGTTGTTCCGTTTTGAATGATCGCCACGGGTAAATTTCCTTTATTTTCTTTTTGAAACAAATCGATGATTTGTGGCAGTTTGTGCATTCCCATTAAAATTACAACGGTTGCCGAAGATTTAGCCGATAAAGCAATATCTGAAGATAATTTTCTATCAGAAGTTGTTCCGGTAATCGCCCAAAAACTCTCTGAAACGCCTCTTTTTGTAATAGAAATTCCCTGACTTGCAGGAACGGCAACTACTGATGAAATTCCTGGAATTACGGTTGTCTCAATTCCGAAACTTTCTGCAAATTCTATTTCTTCGCTTCCTCTTCCAAAAATAAACGGATCTCCGCCTTTTAACCGCACTACATGTCCGTAAGTCAAAGCATTATCAACTATTAATTGATTGATTTGATCTTGCGTGTAAGCATGATTTCCAAGTCTTTTTCCAACAAAAATTCGAATCGCAGTTTTTGGTGCATAATCCAGAATTTCTTCATTGGCCAAGGCGTCGTACAAAACTACATTTGCTTCCCCCAATGCTTTTACAGCTTTGAGCGTAATCAAATCTGGATCGCCCGGACCTGCACCAACTAAAGTTATTTTGGGTTTTATATTAAGCATTTGCTAATTCTTGAGCTCTGTATTTTTCTATTACTGCAAAAAATGCAATTCCTTCCTGAATGTATTGTTTTGCAAAATCTTCTGAAGGCTCATTTTGATTGATTTGATATACCAATTCTCTGAAAGTTGTTGGCAATCCAATTTTACCTGTTGCGATAAAAACGGTATCAAACAAATCTACAATTCCAGCGTGATTGTTTGTTTTTTCGTTTTCTGAAAGCAACAATGCTTTTGCACCATTTACAAATCCGGCGTAAGCGTGGTAAATGGCATCTGACCATTTTCCTTCGTCGAAAGATTCCTGAGCAAAAGTCAATTTATCTTTGGCTTCTAACAATAAAGTAGCAACCAAATCAATTACAACTCCGGCACATTCTCCAACTCCAACTGCTTTTACGTAGTTGTCTGCATTTCCCCAATCGATGAAATCAGCTTCGGTTAAATTGGTTACGTCTGCGAAAGGTTTTAAAATTTCATAGAAATATTTCTCTCCTTTCAGATCGTAATAGTTTAGGAATTTTTCTCCGTTTGCATTCGCATCAAAATCATTTAAAATGGTACGCAAAGCATCCGGTCCTCTTCTACTCGGAATTTTAATTACTTTATCAGCAAAACGACCAGCGCCGTTTCCTAATTTCCCTCCGCCAAGTAAAACCTGCAAAGCCGGAGCTACTAATTTTCCTGAATTAATAGACATTCCCTGAAAACCAATTGCCGACATATTATGTTGCCCGCAAGCGTTCATACAACCCGAAATTTTGATTTCAATTTCCTGATTGTTCAAATATTGCGGATATTCTGCATTCAGCACTTTTTCAAGTTCTTCCGCAATTCCGGTACTGCTTGCAATCCCCAAATTACAAGTATCCGTACCGGGACATGCGGTAATATCTGCCGTAGAATTATATCCTAAATGAACAAAGTCTAATTTGGCTAATTCCTGATAAAAGAAAGGTAAATTTTCTTCTTTTATGTGACGTATTACAATATTTTGACGCAATGAAAAACGCAATTCATTGGCTCCGTAATTTTTAATTAAATCGGCTAATAATCTGGCTTTATCGGTATAAAAATCTCCTAATAAAACTTTAATTCCGATGGCGTAATAACCGTCTTGTTTTTGTTTAATTACATTCGAATTTTTCCAAGTTTCATACGCTTTTGTATCTTCGATTGTAACTTGTGGAACTGCTAATAAAGGCTCCGGAATTGGCTCCTCAAAAGCGGTTGTATCAATTTCGTATGTTTCAAAAGCAATCGCTTTTTTCTCTTTTTCAACCAAATCAAGGAAAACATCTCTTCCCATTTCTTTGATTAAAAATTTCATACGCGCTTTCATTCTTTTGGCACGTTCGCCATAACGGTCAAAAATACGGATGATTCCTTCTGCTGTTGGAATGATTTCGTTTACCGGAACAAATTCTGAAAGCAATTCAGCGTGTGCTGGCTGAGATCCTAAACCTCCACCAAACATGATTTTGAAACCTTTTTGTCCGTCTTTAATTTTCGGAATAAATCCTAAATCGTGTAAATAACTCAAAGCAGTATCTTCGTCTGAAGAAGAGAACGAAATTTTGAATTTACGTCCCATTTCCTGACAGATTGGGTTTCTTAATAAGTATTGAAAAAGTCCGTGCGCATAAGGCGAAACATCAAATGGTTCGTTTACATCAACTCCGGCTAATTCGCTTCCTGTAATATTACGAACGGTGTTTCCACAAGCTTCGCGCAATGTAATATCGTCTTTAGCCAAATCTGCCCAAAGTTCCGGAGTTCTGTCCAGACTTACGTAGTGAATCTGAATATCCTGACGCGTTGTAATGTGCAAACGCCCAGTAGAATATTCGTCAGAAACCTTAGTAATACGCACTAATTGCTCGCTCGTAACTTTACCATAAGGCAATTTGATACGAATCATTTGCACGCCTTCCTGACGCTGACCGTAAATTCCACGCGCTAAACGAAGACTACGAAAACGCTCATCATCAATTTTTCCTCCACGGAATAAATGAATCTTTTTTTCTAATTCGATAATCTCTCTTTGAACTATCGGATTTTCTATTTCTGTTCTAAAACTTTCCATTTTTCTTTCGCTTTAGGCTTTAAGCTTTAGGCTATAAGCTTTTTAAACTTTGTGTTTTCTTGCTTTAGGCTTTAGGCAATAAGCTGTAAGCTTTCTTGCATGCCTTTTTATTCGTTTTTTGCTAAAAGCTTACAGCCTAAAGCTTATTGCTTACAGCAGTGAAACTACCTAATAAATCCTACTCCTGCTGTTGTGTTTGTTGCGGTATCAATTAAGATAAAAGCTCCGTTTGATTTGTTGTCGTTGTAGGCGTCAAAATATAACGGCTTGCTTAATTTGATGCTTACTTCTCCAATTTCGTTGATCGCTAATTGCGACGCTTCTTTGGTTCCGGAATAATCTGTTGAGATGGTATTTTTGATACTTTCTACTTTCGCTAAAACCGAATTTGTATTGTGCTGAACGATATATTTTGTTCCTGCAACCAGCTTTTTACTGTCCATCCAGCAAACCGTTGTCGTGATTTCTTTTTCAATTTTTGGAAGTTCCGATGATTTTACAATCATATCGCCTCTCGTAACATTGATGTCATTTTCTAATTCGATTGTGATCGAAGAACCCGCAACGGCTTCGTCAAATGTTTTATCGAAAAAGTGAATTTTTGATACTTTTGATTCGGTTAAAGAAGGAAGAACCGTAACAGCATCTCCAACTTTAATAGAATTTCCGTATAATTTTCCTGCGTAACCTCTAAAATCGTGGTATTCTTCAGTTTTTGGACGAATCACGGTTTGAACCGGAAAACGTGCTTTTCCTGCTTCAAAAACATCATGAGAATGCAATCCTTCTAAATGTTCTAAAACCGTTTGGCCATCATACCAAGGCATATCTTTTGACTGATCAACAACATTTCCGCCATTGATTGCACTTAACGGAATGTAACTTACGTTTTGCTCTTTGAAAGTACTTTTTGCATTCAACGCCTGAAAATCGGCTTTGATTTTATTGAAAACTTCTTCAGAATAATCCACTAAATCCATTTTGTTAATCGCTACAATTACCTCTTTTACTCTCAACAAATTATTGATAAAAAAGTGACGGTACGTTTGTTCGATAACTCCTTTTCTGGCATCAATTAAAATAATAGAAACCTGAGAAGTCGAAGCTCCCGTAACCATGTTTCTGGTATATTCTACGTGACCTGGAGTATCGGCAATAATGTAACTTTTCTTTGCAGTCGAAAAATAAATATGCGCAACATCAATCGTGATTCCTTGCTCTCTTTCTGCCACTAAACCGTCAGTTGCCAAAGAAAAATCAAGATAATCATATCCTTTTTGTTTACTGCTTTTTTCGATTGCTTCTATTTTGTCAGTCGTCAATGATTTTGTATCATACAATAATCTCCCGATCAAAGTACTTTTTCCGTCATCTACACTTCCTGCTGTTGCTATTTTTAAAACTTCCATCTTAATATTTGTTTCAGGTTTAAAGTTTCAGGTTTCATGTTCTCTCGAAACTTATAAATCTGTATGTTTTTTTGATTCTACTTTTTATTTATCAATTGTTAATTATTAATTATCAATTAAAAATAACCCTGTTGTTTTCTTTTCTCCATTGCAGCTTCAGAACGTTTGTCGTCTATTCTGGCGCCTCTTTCAGAAATAGTTGATTCCCTGATTTCGCCTACAACTTCTTCGATTGTTGCTGCGTACGATTCAACTGCTGCTGTACAACTCATATCTCCAACGGTTCTGAAGCGAACAATTCTTTCTTCGATTTGTTCGTCTTCTTCCTGGTATACATAAGGAGAATGCGACCAGATTAAACCGTCTCTCAAAAAAACTTTTCTTTTATGTGAAAAATAAATTGACGGAATTTCGATGTGTTCTTTTTCGATATAACTCCAAACATCTAATTCTGTCCAGTTTGAAATTGGGAAAACACGCACGTTTTGTCCATTTTCAATTTTTCCATTTAAAATATCAAATAATTCAGGTCTTTGATTTTTCTCGTCCCATTGTCCGAAATCATCACGAACTGAGAAAATACGTTCTTTAGCTCTTGCTTTTTCTTCATCACGACGCGCACCACCAATACAAGCATCAAACTTAAATTCTTCAATTGCGTCTAAAAGTGTTGTTGTCTGCAAGCTGTTTCTACTAGAATATTTTCCGGTTTCTTCAACTACTTTTCCTTCATCAATAGCATCCTGAACATTTCTAACGATTAATTCCAAACCTAATTCTTCTACTAATTTGTCTCTAAAAGCAATTGTTTCAGGAAAATTATGTCCCGTATCAACGTGCAAAAGAGGAAACGGAATCTTAGCAGGAAAAAATGCTTTTTGCGCCAAACGCACTAATGTTATAGAATCTTTTCCCCCAGAAAAAAGTAAAACCGGTTTGTCAAACTGTGAAATTACTTCTCTGAAAATGTATATTGCTTCACTCTCTAAAGCGTTTGTTTTTAATACTGAACTCATTGTTTTTTTGTTTGATATTTTTGTTTGTGGAAAGCTTTAGTTTCAGGTTTAAAGTTTCAAGTTTTTCGCCCGATCTGACACTCTCAACAATTTATTCTATTCTCTTTATTCTATATTCTTGTCTCTAGCTTCTTGCTTCTACAAGTCGAGACTTACTCTTTCTTAGCTCCATGCAAACCACATTCTTTATGGCTTGATTCCCACCACCATCTTCCGGCTCTTATATCTTCTCCGGGGAAAATTGCTCTTGTACATGGTGCGCATCCTATGCTTACGAAACCTTGTTTGTGTAAGGCATTCTGCGGTACATTGTTTTCCTGCAAATACAATTCAACTTCTTCTAAAGACCATTTTAATAATGGATTGAATTTTATGATTTCGAAATTTGCATCATATTCAAATAAATTCAAATCGTGTCTGTTTTCTGATTGTTCTGCTCTTAAACCCGTAATCCAAACTGCGTTTCCTGATAAAGCTTTTCGTAACGGAACCACTTTTCGAATAAAACAGCATTCTTTTCTATTTTCAACCGAATCGTAAAAGCTGTTTGGTCCTTTTTCTTTCAGTAAATTTTCCACTGCAGCTGCTTCTGGAAAATAAACTTCAATAGGTCTTTTATACTTTTTTAATGTTTTGTGAAAAACATCATATGTTTCCTGAAATAATCTTCCTGTATCTAATGTAAAAACGGTAATATCAGTATTACTTTTTGCGATAAAATCTGTAATTACCTGATCTTCCTGGCCAAATGAAGTTGAAAAAACAACCTGATTTGGATATCTTTCTGATAAAAAAACTAAAGTCTCTTCTAACGAAAAATCATTTGTCTTTTCTAATAATGATTCAATAATTGTTGCACTCATATTCTCTTTCTCCCTATCTAAAAAATTATAATAATTTAGATAATGTTTTTAAACTCAATAATATAATTAGAATTCCAACCGCAACCATCATTGGTTTTCTTTTGATTTTATTTACTAAATAAGCTCCTAACGGCGCTGCGATTACTCCTCCTAAAATCAATCCGATGATTACTTGCCAGCCGTGGATTCCTCCAAAAAGCATAAATGTTATACCGCTTGCAAATGAAATAGCAAATTCTGCAGCATTTACAGAACCGATTGTATATCTTGGATTTCTTCCTCTTCCTAATAATGTTGAAGTTACAATTGGTCCCCATCCGCCGCCTCCGACAGAATCCATAAAACCTCCAAAAACAGCTAAAACACCTAGTTTTTTAGTTTTCTTTTTAACGATGCTTTTTTTCAGTGCTTTTCTGATAATAATAACTGCCAAAATAATCATGTAAACCGCAATAAAAGGCTTAATTATATCTCCATTTATAACATCTGACAATAAATAAGCTCCTGTAATAGAACCTAAAACTCCCGGAATCAAGAGATGTTTTACCAGTTTTTTATTGATATTCCCAAATCGATGATGCGAAAGCGCCGATGCTCCTGTCGTAAACATTTCTGAAACGTGTACTGCCGTACTGCTTACAACGGGCGGAACTCCGTAAGCCAATAAAAATGAAGTAGAAGTTGCGCCATACCCCATTCCTAATGTTCCATCGACCAATTGAGCAAAAACTCCAATGGCAAAAAACACTAAAAATTCTTCATTAAATCCTTCTACAAATCCATTCCACGAAAATTCAGCGTGATGATTATATATTAATACAGATAATAAACCTATTAGTAAAACAACCGGAATCCCGATCCAAAGCTTTTCTTTCAAAGAATCAGCAGTATTTATTTTCAGTTCTTTTTCCATATTTAAAATTTTATTCATTTAAAACCTATTACCCTATCGGACTAATAGATTACTTTGCAAAAATACTACTTATTTCTACAAATCAAAACATTATTTTTATTTTTTAAGCGTCTAGTTATCTATCAATTAAACGCCTAAATTTTCTTTGACTGTAATCAAATTAATTTATAGAGGCGTACAGAAGGTTTTATTGTTATATATTCATTTTTTAAATCATCAAATCAAAAATTATTGCATTTTTACTAAATATTTTAATCTCTACCATATCTATAGGATAATTATAAAATTGTTGTATTTTTACTCAAATTTTTTATATGGATTTTCAGATAGGTCTTGTAATCGCAGGTTTAGTAGTAGGATTTGTGGTTGGACTGACAGGTGTTGGCGGAGGCTCCTTAATGACTCCCATTTTATTATATTTTGGAATTTCTCCAACTACAGCAGTAGGAACAGATTTATTATATGCGGCATTTACCAAAATGGGCGGCGTTTTTGTACATCATAAAAAAGGCAATATAAACTGGAAAATCACGGGTTGGTTAACCTTAGGCAGTGTTCCCGCAGCTTTATTCACATTATGGATTCTTAACAGCATCAAAACTGATATTGAGACTATAAATCATGTAATAAAGTACAGTTTGGGCTGGGCATTGCTATTTACTTCAATTGCTATTATATTTAAAAATAAAATTTTAAAATTCTCGCAAAAACATGCAGGTGATAAATTTCATACCGAAAGCACTACTCAAAACATGCTTACTATTGGAATTGGAGTTTTACTTGGTGCAACTGTAACTTTAACTTCTATAGGAGCTGGAGCATTAGGAACTGTTACTTTGTTTTTCCTTTATCCGCTTTTGCCAACGCCCCGTTTAGTTGGAACAGAAATTGCACACGCGGTTCCATTAACACTTGTTGCAGGAATTGGGCACGCTTCTATGGGAAACTTAGATTTAGTTCTATTAGGACAATTGTTATTAGGATCGCTGCCGGGAATTTTTATAGGAAGTATGCTAAGCGGAAAAATTCCTGATCAATTTCTGAGAATTGCAATCGCTGTTATGCTTTTTCTGGCTGGATTTAAATTGATATTTTAATCACACTAAAACATAATAAAAAAAGACCATTTCAAATTCTTGAGAAATGGTCTTTTTTTATAAATTTAAATTAAATTACTAAAACGCAATATCTGCCAAAGAATTGCTTTCTAATATTTTAAGTGTATTATCTCTAACTTCTGTCATTAAGCGTCTTGCAGCGCAGGTAGATTCATCATCGCAGTCATCGCATCTTTCGTAGAAATTATGACTTGCACAAGGAAGCAAAGCGATCGGACCTTCTAAAATCCTGTAAACTTTGGCCATACTAATGTCTTTTGGATCTTTTATAAGGTAATAACCTCCGCCTTTTCCTTTTTTGGCTCCAAGAAATCCTGAATTTCTCAGCAGCAATAAAATACTTTCTAAAAACTTAATAGAAATATGTTCGCTTTTGGCAATTTCTGCAATTTGTACAGGTTCGTTATTATCTCTCCTGGCTAAATATGTAAGAGCTTTAATTCCGTATTTTGTTTTCTTTGAAAGCATTTTTATATTTTAGATTGTAATTGTAAATTCTAGTTTTGATAATTTTCAAGAGAAACTAAAACTAACAACAAGCATATTTTCTGCAACAAAAATAATCTTTTTAAATGAGAATATAACAGATTCAAACTTATATTCTACTAAATTAGTATAGTTTAAATTAATTTGGATCATTAATGCACATTTACAAGGAAATAAAGATCGAAATGTTTAGTATTATTCTGTTTCCTGAACCCCAATTAGGTTAAATTCATAAAAGTTTTTTACTTCTTCATCCAAAGCCTTTTTATTTACAACATAGGTATCCGAAATAGAATCATGCCAGCCTATTCCTGAGCTTCCTAAAAAAGAAAGTGCATCAAAAGGAATTGCTCTGCACAAACTTCTTTTAAAAATAGTACCAAAAGAAGGTTTTTTGCCATTTTCATCTACTACGATTGTACCTGTAATTAGTTTGCCTAAAGATCTGCTAAATAAACCTTCGGCAAATGCATAATAAAATATTGCAATAACAACAAAAATTAATCTTTCTTCTAAATTGCCAACATTTCCCATCCAGATTAATACACCTTTAAATCCTAAAAGAATTGCTGCCAGAGCCAAAAGGATACTTAATAAAAATACTAATGCAATAATAATGATGGTATCTAAAATGTAATTAAGAAATCTTTGCCCGTTTGAAGCCAGCAAAGTTTCGTCAAGAATATAAGTAGAGTTACTCATGTGCATATTTTTTTTATAGTTACAACTATTTCTAACTGCTGTGTAACAAAAATATACTTTTTGGTAAAAGAATTACAAAAAAGAAGAAAATTCTACTTTAAATTATTACAAATTTCAAAAGCATTCTTTTGCTGTAAGTACAGCTGATGACTTTCATTTTCTAAAATTTCACTTAATATTTTTAAGTCTGAAAACCATTTTGAGTCTGGTTTATTTAAATCTTTTTCTCCAAAGTACAATTTGATTTTGCAATTTGGAACTTCATTTTCAAAACGTAATCTTGTTGACGAAACGGCAATTAATTGGGACACATTTAAGCCTTTTAGTGAAGCTTTCCAGGCAATTGTTCCTCCAATACTAAAGCCTAAAATAATCACTTCATTAGTTTCTAATTGAAGCAGATTTTCTACCGCTTTAGCCATTCCGCCATTTAAAAATTGATTATGAATACTTGTTTCATCAGAATCAGGTAAAATACCTGCTAATTGAATGACGTCGTAATATTGAATATCAAAATTTGACTTTAATATGTCTTTGTAAGGCTGTATCCATTCTGGATTTTCACCTCCAAATAAATCTGACAAAATAAGTAATCTTGGCTTTGGCATAAATTAAGGTTTTAAAATACAAAAAGGGCTATTAACAAATAGCCCTTTAAAATTTTTATTATGATAGATTAATCCAGTGCCTGCTTCAAATCTGCAATTACATCTTCTACTGTTTCTAAACCTACAGAAACACGAACCAAACCTTGCGTGATTCCAACTGCCAATTGATCCTCTTCAGATAATTTACTATGTGTTGTAGATGCCGGGTGTGTTACGATTGTTCTTGTATCTCCAATATTTGCTGATAATGAACAAAGCTGTATTGCGTCCAGAAATTTTCTACCCGCTTCAATACCGCCTTTAATTTCAAATGCAATAATATTACCGCCAGCTTTCATTTGCTTTTTAGCAATCTCATATTGCGGGTGCGATTTTAAGAACGGATATTTTACACTGTTTACGTTTGGATGACTTTCTAAGAATTCAGCTACTTTTAGAGCATTTTCGCAGTGTCTGTCTACACGGACTGCTAATGTTTCTAAACTTTTAGACAAAACCCAAGCATTAAATGGTGACAAAGCCGGACCTGTATTTCTAGAAAATAAATAAATCTGTCTTATTAAATCTTCATTTCCAACAGTAACTCCGCCTAAAACACGACCTTGTCCGTCGATTAGTTTGGTTGCAGAATGTATCACCAAATGTGCTCCAAATTTAATTGGCTGCTGTAAATAAGGTGTTGCAAAACAGTTATCGATTACTAATATTAAGTTGTGTTTTTTTGCAATATCTCCCAATAATTGCAGATCAATTACATCTACACCCGGATTTGTTGGAGATTCTGCATATAATATTTTAGTGTTTGGTTTGATAAAACTTTCGATTGTTTCCGGCTTATTAATCTCAAAATAGGAAGTTTCGATGTTCCATTTTGGAAAATATGTCATAAACAAAGCGTGAGTAGAACCAAAAACACTGCTCGCAGATACAATGTGATCTCCCGAATTTAATAACGCAGCAAAAGTAGAATATACTGCGGCCATTCCTGTTGCAAAAGCATAACCTGATTCTGCACCTTCCATTTTGCAGATTTTATCTACAAATTCTGTTGTATTTGGATTGCTGAAACGGCTGTAAATGTTTCTTTCTTTTTCTTCTGTAAAAGAAGCTCTCATGTCTTCGGCATCTTCAAATACAAAGCTTGATGACAGGTACAAAGGCACCGAATGTTCTAAATATTGCGATCTTTCTAATTGTGTTCTAATGGCTTGTGTTTCAAAACCAAATTCTTCTGTATTCATTGTGTTGTTATTTTTTTTTGGTTTAAAGTTTCAGGTTCAAAGTTTCAAGTTTTGCCATAAGAAAAAAATAAAACTAAAATCTAAAACTAAAACGAGTATAATCTTTCACTCAATCTGAGCATTTTCTAATTATCTAATTGACTAATTATCTAATTTATAAAGCTTCGTTGTTTAAAACAACTTTGTATTTGATTGTTGCTGTTGGTTCTACCGTTTTTGCTACTGAACAGTATTTCTCAAAAGAAAGCTGTGCGGCACGCTGTGCTTTTTCTGGATTAATATCCCCTTCTAAATAAAAAACCACATCAATTTCCTTAAAAGGTTTGGCTTCTTCAATCTGCACGCGGGTACCTTCAACCTCAGCATTAAAAGATGTAATTTCCTGACGCTGCTTTTTCAAAATAGAAATCATATCAATTGCACTGCACCCGGCAACTCCCATTAATACTAATTCCATCGGACTTGCACCTAAGTCGCTGCCGCCAAATTCGGCTCTGCTGTCAACGTCAACTATATGGCCGCGTTCATTTTTTACCTTAAAATGAAAAGCGTCGTTTACTCTGTTTAAAGTTACTTTCATGTTATTTTTCTTTTTTTATTCTGTTTGAATCAATGTTTTTTTTAATTATAAAACATTGATTTTATTTTCTATACCGAAATGCAGCCAGCCGCTCAATAAAACAATAAAACTAACCACACAAATAAATCCTAATACTAAAGCTGTTTTTTTATATGAAAATCTTGGATTATTATGAACATCCTTTATAAAAAGAGGAAGGCTGAATATTCCAAAAAAAGAAATCCAAAACACAGCAAAAATCAACAACCAAATAATCGGATAGTTTATACCCGGAACTATAACGGCTTCCTGATTTTTATTTGGATTTACATAAATCATGATTTTTCTGCTGTTTTTTAATTTAGCATAAAGCGCTTCATGATTTTCGATATTACTGCCGCTATATCCAAAGAAAATTCTATTTCCTAAATACTTTTTCCCCTTTATTTTATACGAATAGGTAACAAGAACTTCATACGTGGTTGTTTCGTCATTTGTATGTATATCAAGATCTATTTTTTCTACGTAAGCAGGAATCTGTATCCAACTGTTAGCTTGCTCTGTTTTATAGAGATTACACAAGCTATAAGATAGTATTCCTAAACCAATTAGCAAAAATGGTAGCAGGAATAAACCTACACATCCTCTTTTTAAAAAATTATTAATCGTATTAAATTTTAATATTACCCTCTACAACAGAAGTATTTATTTACTTGTCTTTTTTGTCTAATTTATTCCAATACTCTAAAACCTGTTTTTTAGATTCCGCATCCAAAGATTTAAAATTATCAGAGAATTTATCTGTTTTAAAATCATCTGAAAGACTGGATTCTATGGTGTAAAATTGATCTTTTTGCGAAAAAATCAAATGAACTGACTGTTGTTTAAAATCTGCATCATAAAGTCCGTAAATAAAAAGACCATCAATACTTTTGTCCTTATTGCAATCCCAAAAAGCTTTTCTGCTTCCCCAAGCCGAAATAATTCCGTTATGATTTACTTCTAAAATAGATTTTACCACCCATTTACCATTGGTTTTTGTAAATCTTTGAAAATACATTTTATCTGGAATGGCATTTTTTTCAATTTTAGAAAAAATAAAAACATTATCTTCATTTCCAACTGAGCTTACTTCATCTATTTGAATTGCCCTTACTCCTTTATAAGGAAAAACTTCCTGTGTATAGCTGTCTTTATTTCTAACGACATTAGAAATCTGAGCTGTCAAAATATTTGTAAACAAGAACAAAATGAAAATCTTTTTCATACTTTATATTTAATTATTAAAATGTAAAGTTAAGATTTTTCTTTCTGCACATTTTACTATCAAAACCACTTTTATCCTTTATCGGACAATCTTAAAATATCTCCAAAAACGCCTCTTGCTGTTACTGCAGAACCGGCTCCGGCTCCCTGAATAACGATTGGACGATCGCCGTACGATTCTGTATAAATTTCGAAGAAAGAATCAGAACCTTTTAAACCACCCAAAGCAGTATCTGATGGCACTGAAACTAATTTTACTTCAAGATTTCCTTTGTCATTCTGCAAATCACCAGACAATTCACCAATATATCTCAAAACATGATTTGGCTGTTGATCGGCTTTTATTTTAGCATAAATCGGGTCAAATTCTTTTAATTTCGTCAAGAAATCGCCAGCACTTCCTTCACGTAAGTGTTCCGGAATTAAATTCTGAATTGAGATTTCTTCAAACTCATTCTGCAGATCTAATTCTCTTGCCAAAATCAGCAATTTTCTTCCAACGTCATTACCGCATAAATCCTCACGCGGGTCTGGTTCTGTATATCCGTTATCAATTGCTTCCTGCAAAATCTGACTGAACGGCGCATCTTTTGCAGAGAAATTATTAAATAAATAACTTAATGTTCCAGAGAAAACTCCTTTTATTTTGGTGATATTTTCTCCAGAAAGGTGCAATAATTTTATGGTGTCAATTAATGGAAGACCTGCGCCAACATTGGTTTCGTACAAATAATTTTTTTGATTTTCCAGTAATGCGTTTCTCAAGTCTTTGTAGAAACCATAACTTAATGTATTGGCCACTTTATTAGAAGAAATCAAATCAAAACTGCTTTCTACAAGCGGAATATAATTTTCTACGAAAGATGCACTTGCAGTATTATCTACGGCAATTAAGTTTTCTAAATGATGTTCATTCGCATAAGCAATAATGTCCTTAATTGTATACTCTTCACCTTTGGTTTCAATCTCGTTTTTCCAATTTTTGGTAACACCGTATTTGTTTAAGAGAACCTTTTTAGAATTGGCAATAGCAAAAACATTCAGTTTAATATCTTTACGCTTTTCAATAGCTGAAGCCGATTCTAAAATCTGATTAATCAACGTTCCGCCCACTAATCCGTGTCCGATAATGGCAATATTGATTTTTTTAGAAACTCCAAAAATCTCACCATGAATTACATTTAATGCTTTATTAAGCTCTGATTTCTTAACAACCAAACTCACGTTTTTACCCGTAACAGTGTTATTGAACAAAATCGGAACAATTTTATTTTTGATTAAAGCAGTATAAGGTTTATGGAAGGTGCTCAAATCCTGGCCGATAATAGAGATTACTGATACATTATCCGTAACCGTAATCTGATTTACATCTTTAGAATAAAAGTCATTTTCGAACTCTTTTTCTAATTCAACCATTGCTGTTGTCGCTTTTTCAGTTGCTACAACCAATCCAATTCCTCTTTCTGAAGATCCTTGCGAAATAATACTCACGCTGATATTATGATCGCCCATTACTTTAAAAATTCGGGCATCTACACCCGCTTTTCCAAGTAATCCGCGTCCTTCAAGATTTACAAGAGAAACATTTTCTAAGACAGAAAGTGTTTTAATTCCCTCTTTTGTAGAATCTGAGGTGATTAATGTACCTCTATTTTCGTGGTTGAATGTATTTAAAATTCGCAGCGGAATATTTTTTTCCAACAACGGAATTATCGTTTTGGCATGCAGAATTGTTGCTCCAAAGTTTGCCAGCTCATTTGCTTCATTAAAAGACAAATATTCTATTTTTTTTGCATCTGCCACCAAATCCGGATTTGCAGTATAAATTCCGTCAACGTGTGTAAAATTCTGAAGCTCTTCGGCATTCAAATAATTAGCGATTAACGAAGCGGTATAGTTACTGCCATTTCTACCCAAAGTAGTTGTGTCGTTGTTGTTGTTAGAGCCAATGAAGCCTGTAACTATATTAACCGTTTCTCCGTTATGTTCTTTAAAATAATTGACAACATTTTTCTTAGAAAGCTGTTCTAAAGGCTGTGCGTCGCCAAATTTAGAATCTGTTTTTAATAAATTTCTAGTATCCACAAAATTGGCAGGAATTCCTTTTTCGATCAAAATAGCGGTCAATAATTTAGCCGAAAGTAATTCACCTTTGGCCAAAATCTGATCTTTAATTTTATTGCTGTAATCGCCAATCAGGCTTACTCCTTCAAAAAGCTTGTCTAAAACATTAAATTCTTCTGATAAATCAACTTGCGGATAATCTGAAATCTGGTATTTTTTAAAATTTTCTAATAATTCTTTATAACTGCCGTTTTTTGCAGCAATGCTTAAAATAAACTCCAGCTCATCTGTAGCATTTCCGCGTGCAGAAACAACAACGGCAATTTTTTCACCTTGATTTACTTTATCTGTAATAATCGAGACAACTTTGTTAAGTCCTTCTCCGTTTGATAATGATTTACCTCCAAATTTTAATACTTTCATTTTATTTCTTTATTGTTTCTGCCTTAAAGATATCGGCAAGTAAATGATCTAATTGTTTGTACTCGATTAAAAAAGCGTCATGTCCGTGAACCGAATCTATTTCGCTGTAAAAAACATTATCTTTAAATTTCTTCAATTCTTCATAGGTTTCTACGTTTTCTTTTGCTGTAAAAAACAAATCCGAATTAATGCCGATAATGTGAATGGATGCGTTAGTCTGCGCCAATAAGTTTTCAAAACTTTCGCTGTTTCTGGTAATGTCAATTGTTTTAAGCAATTGATTCATTAATTTATAAGAAGAAAGCTGATATCTTTTTTGCAGTTTTTTTCCGTGATGTGCCAGCCAGCTTTCGATATTAAAAATCAAAAGATCCTGATTGACCGTACGCTGAAATTTTTCTTTGAATGATTCTGGAGATCGATAACACAGCATGGCGTGAATTCTAGCATCTTCTATTGGTTTTGAAGAATTATTTAGAATTTTTTCCTGTAGATAACAGTTGGCAATGAGCCAGTCTGTAGACTTCCAGTCGCTTGCAATCGGAATAAGATTTTCTGTAATGTTTGGTTCTAAAGCCAATATTTCCCAGGCAATTCCGCCGCCAACAGAACCTCCGATAATGGCAAAAAGTTTTTCAATATTTAAAGCTTTTATTCCTTCAATAAAAATTCGGGCAGCATCTCTGGCAGTAAAGTCAAGGTAATTTTCGATTAAGAAAGAGCTGCTTCCGTTTCCGGGAATATCAAAAGCTAAAATGGTATAAACAGAAGTATCAATAGTTTTACCATGTCCAATTAGGTCATTCCACCAGCCATTTTCGCCCGTAACTTCTGCGTTTCCTGTTAGGGCATGATTTACCAAAACAATAGGCGCACTATGCAGAGGCAAACCAGCAGTAGTAAAACTTAAGGGTAATGTATGATAAATTGCACCATTTTCTGTGGTGAAATTATGTATGTTGATAGTGTTTGGTATATTTTCCAATTTTCAAATCTGTGTATTATCTTGATTTGTATCTGGAAATATTAGAAAGAAAGTCTAGAGTATAACTAGAAAAATTCTTGTTGTTATCTTTCCACGTTGAGCGTGGTAGAATGCAGCACCTTCTTCGAATTAACGAAGGGTTGCTAAGGATTCATCGGGTCTAATCCCTCGTCCTTTCTTTATAACATTTCAATACGTTTTTGAACTTAAAGATGCAAATTAACTACTAATTTCTTAAACAAACAAATTTTATCGGAAGTGATTCCGTATTTCTTTAAACATCTTACAAAACTGAAACTATTGTACGCAGAAAATTACCGAACAAACTGCCCAGTAAAATTATGCGGATTTTATCCTATTTTATATACTTCTTTTGAATTAAATAAAAAGTGTTTCATTCTCTTTTGAATACATTAAGAACAATAAAGAATTGGGTGCTTTTTTCTCTGCGCCTTTATCTGCCTCTGCAATACCAAATCTTGGATGTGCCAATTCATTTGTTGTCGGGGGCGGATTGTTTCTTTTTGTTCTTAAGTTTTTAAGACTAGAAACTGTTTTTGTTAAGTAGTTCAATTTGCTCATGATATTTAAGTTTAAGTTTATTATCGTTTTGTAATTTTTATAATTTGTTTATTGTTATGCTTAGTAATTGAAATAAAAAAACCCTTTTGGATCACAATACCAAAAGGGTTTAAGTTTTTTAAAAACTATATATTCTTTTAGTATCAACAGACGCGCACACGAATAAGTGCGACGTTAAACATCTGCTTCATCTGGAAGGATGCATTCATCTGTGATTTATTACTATTTTTTAATTCTTTCATTAGGTATAATTTAAAAAGCCTCTCAAAATAATTGGGAGGCTTTGCTATATTTTTTGTTTTTCAACTTTTAAGCAACACACATCCCAACGGTTAAAACCGAAATGACACAAAACATTTTGCAGGCATTTAAATTCATTTTGATTAGTAGTTTTTGGGTATAACAAATATGCAATATTTTTTTTTAATAGACAAATAATAATCAAGAATTTAATTACAAAAAACGATAAAATCCTAAATAATCACAACAAAAAACATCTTACAAAAATTTTGTTGACTAAAAAATAAGTTAAAACCTACTTTTTGATAATTTAGCACTTCTAATTTTCCACAAATCAATTTATCAAAGAACTTTATTTTTAATTTTAAAGCAGGACCGCTTCTTTATTTTTAATTTTTTCAGCCACTTTTAATATATCGCTTATGATACCGCGAGAAATTGCCTGTTTGCATGCCGAAGCACTTTTGATCACAATAGGTACATTGGCATAAGACTTAGTATAAATTTCAAAAATTGTATCCGATCCTTTGAGCTGGCCAATAGCCGATGAAACGGGTTCTGAAACTAACTTGACTTCGAGCGTGTTTTTTTCGACATCAAATTCTCCAACATACCTTAAAACATGATTCTCAGACTGGGTTATTTTAGTGATTTTAAACGATCGATCCAGCGCTTCTTTATTTAATACGCCGTTTTTCTGCAAATGTTCTTCTGTAATAAAAGGTTTAATATGAACGTCTGCAAGATCAAAGTCTTTCCCAATTTCTCTGGTAAGAATCAATAATTTTCTGGCAGAATCATTTCCCGACAAATCTTCTTTAAAAGTAGAGCGCATTAAACCAAGCAGACTGGCATCTTTTAGTACTGAAGAAAAAGAATCTTCTTCGGCAGAAAATCTATTGAATACATAACTGAGATTGTCTGAAAACACGCCTCGTATTTTTGTGATTTTTTCTCCCGAATAATATAAATCTCTCAAGGTTTGTAAAACCGGAAATCCAGTATCTACCGAGGTTTCATACAAAAACTCTTTGTCGTATCTTTTTAAGTTTTCGCGTATTTCTTTATACAAATCAATTGGCAGTGTATTGGCTTTTTTGTTTACCGCTACGATATTAAATCCGTTTTGAATTAATGTATTGTAATGTCCAATCAATTCGTCGCTGGCCGTAGCATCTACTGCAATCAGATTTTCAAATTCGTTTTCTTTGGCAAATCCAATAATATCCTGAACTTTAAAAGGAACAGCCATCTCGAGAAAATTAGTTTCCCAGGAATATCCAATGCCTTCTTTTTCAAAAAAAGCTACCGTAGAATTGGTTATTATTGGAAAATGAAAATCAATATTTTTACTCTGCAGAAAAAACTCCTGACTTTCTATTATCTGATTAATCAAAGTACTGCCGATATTGCCAATTCCGAAAAGAATTATATTTATTTTAAGCTTTGACATAATTTCTATTTTAATTTATTAAACCATATAAGTGACATAAATTCACTTAATTTCTCAATGTTTACAATTTTAATACGCACTGCAGTACGCCTCTACAAAATGAACTTATATTACTTATATGGTTCAAAACCTTTATACTGGATGCTTTTATTATAAAAAATCACCTCTAGCAGATCGCGATGCTAAAGGCAATTTTTCAAACAAAAAACAAAAAAACCTAATTTTTATTGATACTGTACTGCGATTGTGTCACACTTGCAAAAACAGTCTGAAGATCTGCTATTAAATCTTCGATATCTTCAATTCCGACAGAAAGACGAACCAAATCTTTAGAAACTCCTGTTTCAATTTGCTCTGCATCTGTCAATTGCTGATGTGTTGTACTCGCAGGGTGAATAATAAGTGATTTAGTATCGCCGATATTGGCCAAAAGAGAGAACAATTTTGTTTCGTCTACCACTTTTTTCGCTGCATCAAAACCTCCTTTTAGGCCAAAAGTGATAACTCCACTTTGTCCTTCAGGAAGATATTCTTTGGCTAAATCAAAATATTTATTTGATTTTAAACCTGGATAATTTACCCAAACTACTTCTTCCTGCTTCTCTAACCATTCGGCCAGAGCCAAAGCATTTTCGCTGTGTTTCTTGATTCGAATAGGCAGCGTTTCTAATCCCTGAATGATCTGAAAAGCATTAAACGGACTCAAAGCCGCGCCAAAATCACGTAAACCTTCTATTCGTGCTTTTGCGATAAAGGCGGCATTTCCCAGCGCTTCGTGATAAACCAACCCGTGATATCCTGCAGCAGGTTCTGTAAATTCAGGGAATTTTCCGTTAGACCAGTCAAAATTTCCCGCGTCGATAATAACACCGCCTAAAGAAGTTCCGTTTCCGGAAATATATTTTGTCAATGAGTGAATTACAATATCGGCACCATATTTTATTGGATTTAATAAATAAGGTGTCGCAACTGTATTGTCTACTATAAAGGGTACTTTAAAAGCTTTGGCTTCTGCCGAAATTCTTTTTAAATCCAAAACATCTAATTTTGGATTTCCTAAAGATTCTACAAAAAATGCTCTTGTATTTTCTTTTGCTGCTTTTGTGAAATTTTCTGGTTTTGAAGGATCAACAAAAGTTGTTGTAATTCCTAATCTTGGCAAAGTGACTTTTAATAAATTATAAGTCCCTCCATATAAACTATTTGAAGCCACAATATGATCTCCAGTTCTTAGCAGGGTTAACAAAGCAGTAGAAATTGCTGATGCTCCAGAAGCTGTAACCACTGCTGCAATACCGCCTTCGAGCGCAGCAAGACGCTGTTCTAAAACATCATTTGTAGGGTTATTTAATCGGGTATAAATAAACCCAGCTTCTACAAGACCAAATAGATTGGCAGCATGGTCTGAATTATTAAAAACATATGATGATGTCTGATAAATTGGCACTGCTCTGGTTCCTGAATTTTTTGTTACATCGTGTCCTGCGTGTAATGCGTTTGTTGAAAATTTTTGTGTGCTCATGATTTTGTGTTTTTTAATGTTGTTGATAGTATATTTTTTATTGAATGTCAGATTCAATTGATTTTGCAATTTGGAAGTTTCTAAACATAAAGATCTTCTTCTTCGAGAGTATACATTTGAGACAATAAAGATTTTTGACCTTTTATATAGTGTTCAGGATCATACTTTAAAGCTTCACTTATTGGTTCTTCAGATTTATTCTTATTTTTTTGAGAATCTGTTCTCAATAAGTACTGAAATGCGATTGTATTTATATCTAATGTATTCATGATTTAAAATTTAAAATGTTGAAATAAAAAACCCTTTTGGCTGGCTTACCAAAAGGGTTTATAGTTTAACTATAACAAAGATTTTATCTTTCACTTTTAGCAGCAACAGAGCGGGGCGCATTTGCGCATCATACAACATATCATCATTTTGTCTGTTACAGTTTTCATATTATTAAATGTATTAATTAGATTGTTTTTCTTAATTCGACTAATTTGATAGAGTAAATATAGTAACTATTTTTAAACCACCAAAAATAAATTCAAATTTTTATTATTAAAAAATAAATCATTGTGTTAAAATCTTTTTTATTTTTTTTAACTCCCTTTAAAATAAGGACTTAAGAAAGATTTATCAAAAGACATTTTTTTTATTGTTTTTTTGACTTCTCCATTATTCTAACTTAGCTGAATAATTTTAGAATAAAAAAAACCTCTGCGGTCTGCAGAGGTTCTATATATAATTTGTGAAAAAAAATTTACAATAGTGTCTCTGCGGAAATCTCCGGCATATTACAAGACATATTGCAAATTGTTATTTTCATTGTGTTTTTATTTTGATGAGGCAAAGTTGCAAAGTATTTTTCAATCAGCCAAACAAAATACAAAATATATTTCTATTATCCTATCAACGTAGTATGATATGTTAAATTTCTACACATAAAAACAAAAAAATGTGAAGTTTAATTTGCAAATCAAAATGGTTTCATACATTTGCACACAAATACAGAGGAAAAATTTGAACTGATTGCAACCTCTTCATAATGATATCATTCATTATGAGTACTGAAAATTTAGTTTCGGTATTAAAAAATGCTAAAGCAGGAACTCTCCTTTAGCCTTTTTTTGCAATTATTTTTTCCTTGCTTAATTAAAATTATACTAATTTAATATATTATTATGGCTTATTTATTTACGTCAGAATCTGTTAGTGAAGGACATCCAGACAAAGTTGCAGATCAAATTTCGGATGCATTAATTGACAACTTTCTGGCATTTGATGCTGACTCGAAAGTAGCATGTGAAACTTTAGTTACAACAGGTCAGGTAATTTTGGCTGGTGAAGTAAAATCGAATACGTATCTGGACGTACAGCATATTGCACGTGAGGTAATCCGTAAAATTGGTTATACTAAAAGTGAATATATGTTTGAAGCAAATTCCTGCGGAATTCTTTCGGCTATTCACGAGCAGTCTGCAGATATCAATCAGGGTGTAGACAGAGCTAAGCCAGAAGAGCAAGGTGCTGGTGACCAAGGTATGATGTTTGGTTACGCAACTAATGAAACTGAAAATTATATGCCATTGGCACTTGATTTATCTCATAAATTATTACAAGAGTTAGCTGCTCTAAGACGTGAAAACAAAGAAATTACTTATTTACGTCCGGATGCAAAATCGCAGGTAACTTTAGAATACAGCGATGACAACAAACCAACTCGTATTGATGCAATTGTAATCTCTACACAACATGACGATTTTGATGAAGAAGCGAAAATGCTGGCTAAAATCAAAAAAGATATCATCGAAATCCTTATTCCAAGAATCATTGATAAAAATCCAGCTCACGCTCATTTATTCAATGATAAAATCAACTATCATATTAACCCAACAGGAAAATTCGTTATTGGAGGACCTCACGGAGATACTGGTTTAACAGGAAGAAAAATTATTGTGGATACTTACGGTGGAAAAGGTGCTCACGGTGGTGGTGCATTCTCTGGAAAAGATCCAAGTAAAGTAGATAGAAGTGCTGCTTATGCTACACGTCATATCGCTAAAAACTTAGTGGCTGCAGGTGTTGCTGACGAAATCTTAGTTCAGGTTTCTTATGCTATTGGAGTTGCACAGCCAATGGGAATTTTCATTGAAACTTACGGAACTTCTAAAGTAAACTTAACTAACGGTGAAATCGCTAAAAAAGTTGAAGCTATCTTTGATATGCGTCCTTACTTTATCGAACAACGTTTGAAATTAAGAAATCCTATTTACAGCGAAACTGCTGCTTACGGACATATGGGACGTAAACCAGAAACGGTAACTAAAACTTTTTCTGCTCCAGGAGGAAATGAAAAAACAGTTACGGTTGAATTGTTTACATGGGAAAAACTTGATTTTGTTGATCAGGTAAAAACTGCATTTGGATTGTAAAATGAGATTATTGTCCCGAAGTTTCGGGATTAGGTTGTTAGATTTCTTGACAACTAGTTAATCTTAAACATAAAAAAGAGGCTGTCTATTTATTTAGACAGCCTCTTTTATTTTTAGTGAATTTGTAATGTTTAATCTGTGTGTTGTTTGAACGCGAATGAAACGAATTCGCTATTGCGAAAACGCGGATGAAAACGGATTATTTCTTATTCATTTTCTACTTTGAGCAGAATATAAAAATAAAATCCGTTTTTATCCGCGTCTTTACGAAGTAAATCCGTTTTATCTGCGTCTTAATTTCAATACAAATAAAACCATCCAATCTTTAGAATTTATCTTTCTAATTTTACATTTGGTAATGTTTTAGGACGACCTGCATCATTAGATAAAATCCAGCCTGTACGATACATCCATTCTGTCATTTTGCGCAGTTTTACGTAATCTATATTTTCTGATTCATCCATTGGCGTGTGGTATTGGCTATGAAGAACGCTTGTATAAAATACAGATGGAATTCCTCTTTTTGCATAAGGCAAATGATCTGAGCGGAAGTAAAAATATTCCGGATGTTCTGGTCTGTCCCAAAGTTTATCCAAATCAAATTTTGGTCCTTCATCGTTTGCTCTTTTAGCTATGGCAACCAAATCTGAAGAGTTTTCGTGAGGTGAACTTGAGCCTAATAAAGCAGCTTGATTTACATCATTTCTACCAATCATATCTCCGTTTAAAACTGCTACAATATCTTTTTCCGGCACTGTAGTATGTGCAGAATACCATCTTGACCCTAGTAAACCACGCTCTTCAGAACCGTGGAAAACAAATAATGCTGTTCTTTTTCCTGGTTGTTTTTTGTATGCTCTTGCAATTGCCAGCATTGCTACACAAGTACTTGCATTATCATCTGCTCCATTATAAATAGAGTCTTTGCCGTATTTTTGTCTTACACCGTCGTGATCTTGGTGTCCGCTAAAAAGAACGTATTCATTTTTCAATTTAGGATCTGTACCTGCTATTGTTCCCACAATATTTACAGATGGATACTTATAGGTTTCAGAAACAACTTGTGTAGACAAAAGATCTTTGGTGGTTTTTAAGTATTCTAATTGATCACCATGAACCCAAAAAACAGGCATTGTTGTACCAATTTTATCTCGGAAACCGTCAATTCCGTAAAGACCACGAGTCATTTGCGGTTCTACCTGAGACCAGCTTTCTTCTCCTAATTTGTCTGCAACAATAATCATAGCTGCAGCACCTTTTTTGGTTAAAAGTTCATAATATTTAGCTCGTACAAGAGTAGGATAACGTCTGTCAAAAAGCGAAATATCATCTGCAATTCCTTCTTTTGAAGCCAATATAACAACTGCTTTTCCTTTTATATCTGCTTTTTCGATTTCTTGTTTTGTTGCTGCTCCTAAGTAAACTATTGGTGCATCAACTTTTGTGTTTGTTGTTTCTGCTACCAAAACTTCACTCCACAATTTATATTCTTTTTGGCCAATTTTAAATTTTGTATTAGAGGTAACCTGATGCCTGTACATATCAAAAAACTGGAAAAAAGTTCCATCATCACCAGCTGGTGACATTCCGGCTGCTTTTGCTTTATCAGCCAGCCACATCGACACTTTTAATTCGTCTAAAGTTCCTGCTTCGCGACCATTAAAGTGGTCACCGGCCATCTCATACATGTCTGTTCTAAGATCTTTATCAGTAATTGCCGTTACTAAAGGTTTCTTAACTGCCTGCGAAAAAACTACTCCGCTGTAGGCAATTAAAACAAGGATCATTTTGTTTTTCATACGTTTTAATTTTATAACCCAAACTTAATCATTTCAGAACAAAAAAAAGCATTTGTGTCATCCAGATATCTAAATTCTAAATCAAAGTAATGTCTTTTTTAACCTTTTTTCTTTTTATTTGGTAATGTATTACATTTTGCATTTCTTAGTACAAAATAACTTATTAAAAGATGAGCAGACTTCCTTCGTTGCAAACTGTATTAAATAGTACGATAAAGACCATTTCAAAATTTCCTCTGGAAACCTTCGTTGCAGTTCTCGGAACTATTTTTGCCATTATATACAATGACTTGCCATATGATTATGATGCGTCAAGGGAATTTTACACAAAAGGTTTACTGAGCTGTTCTTTATGCCTAATGTTGTTTCTTTCTATCAGTTTATATTTTCAGGCATCGAGAAAAGGTAATGTAATTCGTTTTTTGACAAGTATTGTTTTAGGAAGTTTAGTCACAGGATTTGTTTTCAGCTTTAAAGAAAACATTACAAGTGCAGAAATACAGCAATATTTTGCGCTTAGTATTGTGCTCCATCTTTTGGTTTCGTTTGCCGGATTTTTACCAATAAAGTACAAACAAGAAGAATTCTGGGAATTCAATAAGCAACTTTTTATTAGAATCTTAACCAGTGGCTTATATACGGTTGTTCTTTACTGCGGATTAGCATTGGCTGTGTTAGCAGTTGAAAAGCTATTTAAAGTTGAATTTTACGATCATATTTATTTTTACATTTTCTTTACTATTGCAGGAATCTTTAATACTCTTTTCTTTTTAAGCGGTGTTCCTGAAACGACCAATACAGAAAAACCTTTACAGCTCAATTACCCAAAAGGACTTAAAAACTTTACTCAGTTTGTGTTGCTTCCTCTTATAAGTTTGTATTTAGTAATCCTGATTTGCTACGAAGCCAAGATTCTGGTAACGCAGTCTTTACCTGTAGGCTGGGTTTCGTATTTGGTTTTAATATTTGCTTTTTTCGGAATTTTATCTTTTTTACTTGTTCATCCAATTGCCAGCCAAAGCAGCAATCTTTGGATGAAAACTTTTAACCGCTGGTTCTATTTTCTATTAATTCCGTTATTAATTCTATTATTCTGGGCTATTTTTTACCGCATCAATTTGTATGGTTTTACACACGAGCGTTATTATGTCTTATTGCTGTGTGTTTGGCTGGCAGTTGTTGTTGGATATTTCTTAGTTATAAAACATCCGAAAATTAAATTTATCCCTATAAGTATGTGCCTTGCAGGATTATTTTCTATAATTGGCCCACAAAGTGCCGATTCTGTTTCGAAACGCAGTCAATTATCACGTTTTGAAAGTTTTATGCAACAATCATCGGAAAAGAAAAATCTAACTTTTGAAGAAGAAAAAGATTTAAGCAGTATTGTTACTTTTCTTAAAGATAATTACGGAACAGAAAGTATGGTTCCTTATGCAAAAACTAAGTTAGAAGCACTTCTTAAAAGAGATAAAAGACCTAGTGATTACGAAATCATGGAAGCATTAGGGTATGAATACAGGTATTATTATGAGAAGAAAGAAGAAAACAATACTTTATATTATAACTATTACGAAAATGAATCTGGATCGATAGAAAATATTCATGATTATGATATTTCTCTAATGTTGTCCAGCCCAAATGAATTCAAATGTACAAACTGTACTAAAATAGACAACAAATCATATTCTATTAAATCTTATACAAAAGATTATGGTGTCGATTTACAAATTAACGATGATCTTGTTCCTTTAGAAATTAAACCTTTTATTTATAAAAATTTCAAACACAATCGTCCTTCAGATGAAAAAGTTACTCAAACTATAACAACTCCAAAATATAATATTCTCATTACTTACATAGTTGTAACTGTAGGATATAAAGACACAAAACCTATCGTAGACAATTATCAGATTAAGGTAATGATCGGAATAAAATAAAAAACAAAACCCGGAAAAATATAAATTCTTCCAGGTTTACTTTTTATTATAGAAACTTATTTAATAAGTTCCGTTTTGCATCTTGTTTAAGGTTTCACGAATTTCTGATGCTGTCTCTTCTTCCACTACATTGCTTAAAAACTTTACTGCCAGAGCTTGTGTTTCAATTCCTTTTTGCTTTTGTCCGTCTTTATAATACAACTGCGCTAAAGTGTCTAAATAATAAGGATTGTTTTTATTTACAATTAAGCTGTACTCAGACCACTCAATTGCAGATTTTAAAAAACTAGAATTTGCAGGTTTTTCTACAACAGACCAAGCTGCAGAATTGCATATATTAGAATGATATTCTTTAAAAGCACTCCATCCGTCATAGTAATATTCAGAACTACTGTTTAATGCTGTAAACATTTCGTCTAGTTTTACTATAGCATTTCCTTTGTCTGATAAATAGGTATTAAAATAAGTATTGAATTCTCTTAAATAAGTAATATAATCACTCGTTTTCTCTGCTTCCTGACTCAAATATGCTAAGTAGTTTTTATAACAATCAAAATCACCTTTTCCTATTGCAATCAATTTTTTATAAGTTGCAATGATTTTGTTCGAATTGGAACTTCCTGTTTTTTCTTGGGGTACATAACTATTTTGCTCTAAAGCACTTGAAATTTCTGAGCTTAGATTAATGGCAATTGCAGGAGAAACAGCGTCTTCTGAAGTTTCATTTACAGCTGCTGCATTGGCTTTTTCAATTGCATCATAATGTTTAATCAAATAATCTACAGCCAGAAAATCGGTATAATTAAGTACTCGGTCTTCTTTAAAAAATTGCTTGTAAAAACCTTGATTTTTAATTTCTTTCAAAATAACGCTCACCAAAAGCATATTGGGCTGTTTGTCTTTTTGGTGTGCCTCAATTAATTTCTTCCAGATTTGAGAAACTTCTTTTTTATCTACTGCTGTTTTTACAAATTTAAAATCTGACGGATTCTCTACATTATCTACTGTATAAGCTGTGTCATACGTGTAAGGAAGTTCGAGTGCTGCTGCTTTATCAAGAGCCAAAATTAAGTCAGCATCTGCTGCCTTCTTATTTTTTACCGTTTTACTAAACGCATACAAAGCGTCGGTTCTTTGGAGGTCTTTATATAACTCATCAAAATAAGTCAGTTTAGAATTTTCGTCGTTCAAAGTAGATTTGGCTGTCGCCAAAACATCTCCTTCGCCGTTCAAAATAATAATACTCGGAACATCTGTAGTTTTATTTGATTTCAGCCATTTTTTATCTTCGGCTCCAGCCAGATAATAATTAAAAGTATCATATTGTGCTTCGTAACCATTGTACATATAATAGCTTATATCTGTCTGCTTGCCTGTAATAAAAGCGTCAAAATCTGCTTTGGCCGAAGGATTTTTACTGTCTGAATAAACTACAAGAAATTTATTTTTTGCAGTTTTAGTAGAAGTAATAGCATTTTTTAAACTGCTTTCGATTTTAAATTTAAAATTATAGTTACTATAACTGTATGCAGAATCTACAGTAACTGCTGCGGTATCTATAGTGGTTCCAAAATCATCGGCTATCAAAGGCTCTTTTCCTGGATAAGTCCAATTAGAAACCGTTTTATTTTCGAGTGCTGTTACAACAGCTTTCTTAGCCGGTGTTACTTCTTTTTCATTTATAAAAACTAACGGATTTAATCCTGCCTTTTCAGAAATACGCAATTCATTGGTTTTTTTATCTAAATAACCTTGAATGTTCAAATTAGATAAAAGATTTGGCTTATAATTTATAGTGATTTCTGCTACATCTTTTGGCAGTTCGTATTTTGAGATTTGGGTCTGAGCATCATAATAGCCTTCATTTACCAAATACAAATAATCTGCGCGATCAATCTCAAACTCCAAATCTTTTTTATCATAATCGGGATTTATCTTGTATTGAATATCTGAAATTCTTTGGTAATTTACTGCATTAGAACCATTTTGCGTTCCTAAATACAAGGAATATAATGATGAACTGTCTAAGAATTTAATCTTGATTTTCTTAGCGTTTTTTTGTCTTTTAAAATCAAGCTCAAAAACACTGGACTCTTTTTTGTCATTTATAAACAAAAGCGAATCTCCTTTTATTTCATAATTTCCAGAACTAAAAACGAGTTCGTATTTATTATTATCTAATAAATTTAATTTGATCTGCTGTCCTTTGTTTGTCGACATATAAGATCCTTTTTCTATACCATTGGTCTGTGAAAAAGAATTGAATACTAAACAAAAAATGGTCAAAAAGCTCCATGTAAAATTGCGCATGTTTATTTTTTTTGATTATAACTATTAATGAACAAAGATATTTTATTCTAATTGAAATAAATCAGAAAAAAGACATATTCTGTAATCAAAATACTATAAATTGTATTTCATAGAAAAAATGATATATCTCGGCTGAACGGTATATTGTGAAACTCGGGTAGAAAACTGCGAAAAGCTGTCATCATTAAGATATCGTGTATTTAGTAAATTGGTTGCTGCAACTTTGTACTCCCATTTACTATCCTTTTTTTGATAAATTAAACTTGCGCTTAAAAAATCATATTCGTTATTAACCTCTTTACTGCTATTATAATAATGATAAAACTCATATTCTGACACAAAGGAGAAACTATCCAGAAAATAATAGTCTAAGCGTGCAAATGGTTTATCTGTATAATAAGTAGAACCGCTGTATTTATTGATTAAGGCATTATAACCAAATTCTATATTGGGCATGTTTTTATAATTTGTAGAAGCTTTTACAGTATAACTTTGAGTAAAACTCTCTGTGGTTGTTAACTCTCCATTTTGAATGTTATTAAATTTTGACCAATTAAAAGTTGCATTAGCCGAAGCTTTATAATTCTTTAAAAACGAACGTCCGTAATTTCCCATTCCTAAGAAAGTTTCATCGGCTAAATTAGAATTATATGGATTTGATTCCTGATTAATTCCGGTAAATTTAGCTTCTGTTTTAATGGCGTCTACTTTTCTGGTGTAAGTTGCATTAGCAAAAATATTTTCAAAATTGAACATATTATACTTAAAATATCGAAGTACATGCACCTGCGAAGTGGCGTTTTCTAAGTAACGATTGCCACGAAACAAACTGCTGTAATCTGATAAGACATAACCTGAAGCGAGCTGATTAATATCTGTAAAATCATTTGTCAAAGAGAAATTATACGTCAGCGTTTCTGATTTTTTTATTTGATATAAGGCAAAAAAATCAGGTAGTATTTTTGTGAAATTCTGCGAATAATCTGTTGCCGACTGCGTGTTTTTCATTGTGTAAGAATGCACACTGAAACCAGGCGTGAGAGTAAATTTGCCTGTTAGTATTTTATAATGAAATCCTAGAAACACATCGTTAAAATTGTATTTTACTTTATTGTTATTCTCTGGATTATCCAAATCGTTTTGGTCTCCATTATCCAAAATCTGAAAAATATGCGAATTAAAATCCTGATATGAATACGTATTACCCAACGTGATATTGATATTACTTTTTGGCGTTACCATATAATAATAATCCAGTTTTGCATCTACTTTGTTTGTTTTTACAAATCGATCCTGATTCAGGTCATTTCTTTCCTGAAACATGGTGTAGCCTGATAAAAGAAAAGGCAGTGTTCTTAAGTTGGCATTGTAAAAAGGATTTTCGTCCTGATATAAATGCTGCATTTCAAAAGCAAAAATATTTTTATCACTTTGTGTATAATATAAACTCAAATTCTGGTTTATAGACGTCGGATCTTGTTTCTTAGTTGTAAAAATAGTCTCAGAAAGAGAAGTATTATTTACAACTTGCTCACGAAGTAAATCTGAGTCTTCTTCTTGTTTTGATAATTTGGTTAAAATATCATAATCAAACTGAAGTTTAGCGTTTGGTTTGTAAGTAGAACTCAGTTTAAACAATCCTAAATTGTTCTTTTGGTGCGTCAGCTCGTCTCTGTTCTGCTGATCGCCTGAATCTAAAATCGTTGTTTTAGATTTTGTTTCTAAATCAGTTTTTGAAGAAGATAAAATTCCAAACCCGCTCAGAGTCCATTTTTTTGTCGGTGAATACGAAAAGTTTGTTGCTCCAAATTTGGTTTCAATTTCTTTCGCACGATTATTTCTTAAAATCGAAATTCCCAAATCATTAGAAGAAACATTAAAATTACTTCCTCCTTTTTTCATCATATTTTTAAAACCGCCGGTAAACTTAAAATAATCCTGAGCTGTAAGCGGCAATTCTCCAATATTATTAAAATTGGTAATTAAGTTAACGCTGTATTTTGGACTATAATAGAATAATTTGGGGTTAATAATATACCGGCTGTCTAATTCTCCGACACCAATTCCTGCTGTGACATCACCAAACCAAAAATTCTTTTTTCCGTCTTTCAGTTTTATGTTCATCGCTACATTATCCTGATCATTTTCAAGACCTTTTAGTGCGCTTATTTCATTATAATTTCTTAAAACCTGAATTTTATCAATCGCGTCTGCCGGAATATTTTTGACTCCTAATTTGGTATCACCATCAAAAAAATCCTTTCCTTCTACCATCAATTTAGAAACTTTTTTTCCTTCTACTTCTATTTCTCCGTCGGCATTTACCTCAACTCCCGGCAATTTTTTAAGAACATCTTCCAATTTTCTTTCTGTGCCTGTTTTAAAGGAATCTGCATTATAAACTATCGTATCGCCTTTTATAGAAACAGGCATTTCGCGTACAATCTCTACTCCTTCTAATTCTATTCCCGCATCATCGAGAACAATAGTTTGAGTAATGTTTTCTGTTTTGGTCGAAATTGCTATTTCTTTAGATTTCATTCCCAGAAAACTGATTTTTATGCTATAAGCTGTATTGGGTTTCAGTGTAAGCTGAAACTTTCCTTTATCGTTTGTAATTCCATAAGAATCCATGGCTTTTGTGGCTGTATTTATTGCCATTATATTGGCCATCTCTAAAGGATTTTTTTGCGTATCCTGAATATATCCATCAAAACGAACGCTTTGCGAAAAGGAAATAGCAGTAAATAAAAAGGCGAAGAAAAACAGTATTTGTTTCATTAAAAAGGTTCTAGGGAGGTAAAAATTATCGTCTGATCATAACTGGACCTGGACCGCCGCCATTTCTGCCGCGATTCATTTCTCTAAATTCTTCCATTTTTTTTATTACCGTTTCGTCATAATCTTTCTGCGAAATTACTTTTCCTTTTGAAGGTGCTTTTATTACTGCTTTTTCTTTGGCGTTCAAAACAATTTTTGAGCATAAAATTACAGTTTTGCCATCGTTTACTTCTAAAATTAAACCAGGCAGACCCCAATAATTTTCTGGTCCTTGATTTACAGGAATCTCTGGAGTATACCACGCTGTAATGACAATTTCTTTTGGGATTTCAAAATTATCCTCAAAATTGGTTTTGGTTTCTCCAGACGTCTTTTTAGGATCGTCTTTTTTGTCGTCTTTTTTATCGTCGTTGTTTTTTGGTCTGAAATTTCTAAAATCACTTTTACTGGCTTCTTTAACTGCAGTCGCTTTGTAACAGTTATAACCGCCGATTAGCTTGGTTTCTGTTTCTAATTTCCAATTTAATTTTGGGAGAGAGTCTACAACCAGAAATTCTTTACCCATAAATTCTTTATCAACGGTATAAGACTTGGCTTTTACATCTTTATAGAAAGTGCCTCCGCCTCCCATAAAAGAATTCATCATGATTCGCATTCCGCCATTTTGTTGTCCCGGCGCATCTAGTTTTTCTTCTTCTTTGTAAATGGAAGCTGTTTTATCAAAATTTAGAATAAAAGTCTTTTCCAGCATCTGCTTCATTCTATCTTCCATTGTTTTCTGCATTTCTGGCGTAATATCACGGTTTCCGTTACGCATTCCTTCCAGTTTTGGTGCTTGAGTTTTTGACTCGTAAACCGCCATGCCCTGAAAATCTTTTTGAGCTTGTGCCTGACTAAAAGCCAGCATTAAAAACAAATAATATGATAATTTTTTCATTGGTTGATTTTATAGTTAAGTAAATCTGATGAACTTACTCTCAAATTTATAACTAATTTTAAAATATTAAAACTTAAATATATTAATACTAGCAGTAAATCGACAAAAGTGCTGATTAATTAGACCATTAGAATTTTAAAAGGTTTAAACATCTTAAATTATTATATACTTACAATTTAAGTCATTTAATGAGGAGTTTTTTCGTAAATTGGCTTTTTAGAAATTTAAATTCAAAATGAACAAAACAGCTTGGAGATTTTTCCTTTTATTTATTATTTTTTGTTCGTGTGCAGCTGTTTATTCTCAAAATCAAAAAATAAGTGCCGTCTCTGTTTCTCAAAATTTTATTGATGCCGATGAATTTTTAGGATATGATTCTTTTGGATATTCTTATCTGATTAAAAATAATGTTTTTCGTAAAACTAAAGGCACTGAAACCTGGGAATATAAAAATGTTTCTTTAGGAAATATCACAAAAGTTGATTTACAAAATCCGCTCAAAATTGTTTTGTTTTATGAAGATTTCAATAGTGTAATCTTACTTGATAATCAACTAAATAAAATAACAGAAATTAATTTCTCCCAAAATCCAATTCCGATTACCGTTGCAGCAATTGGCATGTCAGCACAAAACCAGCTCTGGATTTATAATACTTTAAATCAGCAGATAAGCCTTTTTGATTATCTAAAAAACGAGTATAAGACCGTCTCAACTCCCTTAATAGATAACATAAAATATTACCAGACAGATTTTAATACTTTTTACTGGATTGATCAAAAAAACAATTGGTTTTCCTGTAATATCTTTGGAAAAATCACAACATTAGGAAAAATTGCTGATTTTGACAAAATCGAGTTCATAAACGATCATCAATATATTTTCAGCAAATCTGATATGCTGTATTTTACAGATAATAGCCGCACAAATTCGACTGCAGTTTTAGGAATTGAAAATTTAGAAAAAACGTTTGATAAATTTTATTACAAAGACCAAATTTTATCTATTTTTACAGCTAAAGAAATTTTAAATTATAAAATCGTAACACCGTAATGCACATAGCAATAGCAGGAAATATAGGAGCAGGAAAAACAACATTAACGAAGTTATTGGCCAAACATTTTAAATGGGAACCCCATTATGAAGATGTAGTTGACAATCCTTATTTAGATGATTTCTACCACCAGATGGAGCGCTGGTCGTTTAACCTTCAGATTTATTTCCTCAACAGCCGTTTTCGTCAGGTGCAGCAAATTCGTGAAAGCGGAAAAAAAATAGTTCAGGACAGAACAATTTATGAAGATGCTCACATCTTTGCGCCCAACCTGTATTCGATGGGATTGATGACAAGTCGTGATTTTGAAAATTATACGTCATTATTTGAATTAATGGAAACTTTGGTAAAAGCTCCGGATTTATTAATTTATCTAAGAAGTTCTATACCAAATTTAGTAGGCCAAATACATAAACGCGGACGCGAGTACGAAAACTCGATTTCTATCGATTATTTAAGCCGTTTGAACGAAAGATACGAAGCTTGGATCCAGACTTACGCTAAAGGAAAACTTTTAATTATAGACGTTGATAACATCAATTTTGTTGATAATCCAGAAGATTTGGGAAATATCATTAATAGAATTGATGCTGAATTGAATGGGTTGTTTTAAAACACAGATTTACATAAAATAAAAATGCCTCTAAAACTTTTTTAGAGGCATTTTTATTTTATATCCTAACAGGTTTCCAAAACCTGTTAGGTATGTTTTTTTTATTTACTCTAATCCGTAAAACTTTCATTAGACACCTAGAGGCATTTTTTATTTAATATCCTAACAGGTTTCCAAAACCTGTTAGGTATGTTTTTTTATTTACTCTAATCCGTAAAACGTTCAATTAGATACCTAACTGGTTTTAGAAACCTGTTAGGTTAATCAAATTAATTTATTTTGCAGTTTCTATTTTTGCTTTTACTTCTTCTTCTGTTCCTTCAAAAACTTCTGTTGTTGTTTTACCATTTTCGGTTTTTGTTACAGATCCAATAGTTTTACCATTTTCATTTCTCAGTTCTATACGAGTTGATTTTTTCTCGTATTTGCTTGTATCAAAACAATCTGTTTTTTTGTATTTTCCCTCACCACTTGCATGCATTTCAGTTTTCGCACAGCAAGAAACTTTTTCTGCCAGACCTGAAGCCGAATGTCCTTCGCCCAAAATTGGTGCAATGACCAACCCAATCAAACACGTTAATTTAATTAAGATGTTCATAGACGGTCCGGAAGTATCTTTAAACGGATCTCCAACTGTGTCTCCGGTTACGGCTGCTTTATGCGCATCAGAACCTTTATAAGTCATTTCACCGTTGATCATAACTCCAGCTTCAAAAGATTTCTTAGCATTATCCCAGGCACCTCCTGCGTTATTTTGAAAAACAGCCCAAAGAACACCAGAAACGGTAACTCCAGCCATATATCCACCTAACATTTCAGCAATCAACTGATTGTTATCTGAGTAAACTAATTTCCCTAATAATACGATTGCAATTGGAAAACCAATAGTTAAAATTCCCGGAAGCATCATTTCGCGTAAAGCGGCTTTTGTAGAAATTTCGACACATTTTCCGTATTCTGGTTTTCCGGTTCCTTCCATAATTCCAGGAATTTCTTTAAACTGACGACGCACTTCATAAACCATATACATTGCGGCTTTCCCTACTGAATTCATCGCTAAAGCTGAGAAAACTACCGGAATCATACCGCCCACAAATAACATCGCTAAAACCGGCGCTTTAAAAATATTGATTCCGTCGATTCCTGTAAAAGTTACGTATGCTGCAAATAAAGCCAAAGATGTTAAAGCTGCAGATGCAATTGCAAATCCTTTTCCGGTTGCTGCAGTTGTATTTCCTACTGAATCCAAAATATCGGTTCTTGTTCTTACTTCTTTTGGTAATTCACTCATTTCTGCGATTCCTCCAGCATTGTCCGAAATTGGACCGAACGCATCAATCGCTAATTGCATTGCTGTAGTTGCCATCATTGCCGAAGCCGCCAAAGCAACTCCGTAAAATCCTGCCAAAGCATACGAAATCCAGATCGCTGCTGCGAATAACAATACAGTTGGAAAAGTCGAAATCATCCCTGTTGCCAAACCTGCAATAACGTTTGTTCCCGCTCCTGTTGAAGATTTTTGTACAATTGCCATAACCGGTTTTGTACCTAATCCTGTATAATATTCAGTTACTGATGAAATAGCTCCGCCAACAATTAAACCTACTAAAGTAGCATAGAAAACACGCATTGATGAAATATCCTTAGAACCTTCGCCAAAAAAGCTCATCTGCATAGTTTCCGGAAGCATATGCTGCACTAAAAAGAAACAAGCCACAGCGGTTAAAGCAATCGAAACCCAGTTTCCTATATTTAATGCTTTCTGAACTTGTGCTTCTTTTGCATTGTCATCTGTAATTTTTACTAATAGCGTTCCTATAATCGAAAATATAATTCCAAAACCGGCAATTGACATTGGAAGCAAAATTGGACCAATTCCGCCAAAAGCATCACTGATGCTTCCGCCCATATCTTTTATCACATAATTTCCAAGAACCATTGCTGCCAAAACTGTTGCTACATACGACCCAAATAAATCTGCCCCCATACCTGCAACGTCTCCAACATTATCTCCAACATTATCTGCAATTGTTGCCGGATTACGCGGATCATCTTCTGGAATTCCAGCTTCGACTTTACCTACTAAATCTGCTCCTACATCTGCTGCTTTTGTATAAATACCTCCTCCAACTCTGGCAAACAAAGCTATGGATTCTGCACCAAGAGAAAAACCTGCGAGTGTTTCCAATACCACAGTCATCGTTTCAGTGTCTTTCCAAACGCCTCCCGATAATAAATTAAAGAAAATAATAAAGAAACCAGTTAAGCCTAACACCGCTAAACCTGCCACGCCTAATCCCATTACGGTTCCGCCGCCAAAGGAGACTTTTAATGCCTGCGGTAAACTAGTACGTGCCGCTTGTGTAGTTCTTACGTTTGTTTTGGTTGCTATTTTCATTCCGATGTTTCCTGCATAGGCCGAAAATAATGCACCAAATATAAATGCAGCTACGATTAATAAATGTGTTTTAACTCCCGGAATAAATGTAATTCCTGCTAATGCAATACTAGCAATAATTACGAATATGGTTAATAGTTTGTATTCTGCTTTTAGAAAGGCCAGAGCACCTTCGTAAATGTAATCTGAAATCTCTTTCATCTTACCGTCTCCGGCATCTTGCTTTAAAACCCAACTCCTTTTTATTCCCATGAAAAGTAATCCTAAAACTGCCATGACAATTGGCAGGTAAATCATAAATGCATTCATAATCTAGTAATGGTTTTGGTTAATAGTCAACGATCTAACTAAAACGAATTTAAACAAAAAAGCAATACTCCTAACCAGAGTATTGCTTTTTTTATAAAATAACAGGGTAAAAATTATTTAATGCTAAATAATCCTTCCGGTTTATTTTCAATGTCATTAAAACGCTTAGTACACTCAGCAATAATTGCGAATGCTTCGTTTACGTCTCCCCATCCTTCAACATCAACTTTTTTGTTTTCAAGATCTTTGTAAACTTGAAAAAAGTGCTCTATTTCTTTTACTAAGTGCGGGTTCATGTCTGATAAATCAGATAATGAATTCCAGATTGGATCTGAAACTGGTACACAAATAATTTTTTCGTCTGGTCCTTTATCATCTGCCATATGGAAAACACCAATTGGTTTTACTTCCATCACACATCCAGGAAAAGTTGGTTCGTTTACTAAAACCAATACATCTAGAGGATCACCGTCAAGAGCTAAAGTTTCTGGAATAAATCCATAATCAGCAGGGTACATCATTGAAGAGAATAACATTCTGTCGAAACGCATTCTTTTGATTTCAAAATCGTACTCATATTTATTTCTGCTTCCTCTTGGTATTTCGATTAATACATCGAAAGTTGTTAGTTTGTCTGCGGTCATTTTCGTTTTTTATTATATCTATAATTTCGGTTGCAAAAGTAACCAAAGAATCTATTTTTACAATAAAAAAACAGGTTAAATTATCTGTATTACCTTTAAAAAACAAGCAATTAATACGTAATTTTCCGATTTCGCTTTGTCAGGTAATAATGCCACAGCAAATATGTCGCATAAGATCTGTATGGACTCCATTGCTCAACGTAAATTTCCATTTCTTCTTTGCCATGAATATCCAACAATTCTTTTATTGTATTTATGACTGCAATGTCACCGAGCGGAATTAAATCTGGTTCTCCGAGACAAAACATCAGATAGATATCAATAGTCCAGTTTCCTATTCCTTTCATTTTAATAAGTTCTTCACGTACTTGCTTTGCTGATTTTGAAGCTAAACTTTCGATGTCCAATTCTTTGTTTAAAACTGCTTCTGCTAATATTTTGATATATTTTGTTTTCTGACGACTTACACCAAGACTTCTAAATTCTTCGTCTGACAAAATCGCCATAGTTTCAGGATTACAAGTAGTGTAAGATTTGATTTTTAAGAATGTGGCTTTCGCCGAATCTATAGAAACCTGTTGTTCGAGAATTAACAATACCAATGTTTCAAAACCCTGCGGACGTTTTGGAATTGGAGGCAATCCGTACTTTTCTATTATTTCCTGAAATATCGGATTTTTATTGGCTAGAAAATCAATGGCTTCCTGCATAGTTTATGGTTTGATTTTAATTCAAAAGTAAAAAAAATGAAGCCAATTCTCGCAAACTCACAAAGCCGCAAATTTTTCTCCCGCAGATTTTGCTGATAAAGCTGATAAAATTTAAATCTCTGCGATCTTCAAAATCTGCGTAAAAATATTTAAGCATAAAAAAGTCGCAAAGATCTAAAACCTTTGCGACTTTGTATTTTGATGCTTTGCACCTTTATAATTAGAAATAGAATCCGAAAGATCCTTTTATAGCAAATTTATGAGCATCTGGCATGTCTAAATAATTTCCTCTCCATGAAAAATCAAGACGGAAAACTTTAAAGATATTTCCAATTCCTGCGTTGTATTCCCAATATACTTTTTCTGGTGCATTATACGGCAAACCTGATGCATTGATTGCACGATTGGCATCAGAAATAGTACCATGAACTGCTCTAACTCCAATAAACTCTCTCCAATTCAATTTTCGCATAAAAGGAATTCTCGCAAACAATCTTCCCCCAAAGTCATGATTCCATTGCAAAGTAGTATATTGATCTGTCACAAATTCGTAGAAGTTCAAATTACTAAATGTATTTTCGATAGTAAAATAAGTCTGGTTTCCAGGTATAACACTCATTAATCCTAGTGGAATTGTTCCGAATGTTTTCCCTGTTTCCAAAATAATATTAGATCTTCCTAATGGACCTATAATAATTGGCTGTTTATAAAAAATTTGTATTTTTTCGTAAGCAAAATCACTGTCTAAAACTCCTTTAAGACCATAACTAAAGTTTACAAAGAAATGACTAAATGGACTGTCAACCAGATCGCGTTCAACTCCGTAACCAATAGTTTTACGGTTTGGCATGTATTCAAACTGAATATTAGCTTCTGTTTGTTTTACCAAACCTTCAACAACACCAGACGGATTTGCAACTGATGGTAAGGTTGTGTAATAATCTAAACTAAATATATTAGATGCAGATTCTAATGTCCTGTACGAAAATCCTGCCTGAACAACAAAATTCTTTTTAGGCTCCATTTCTACAGAAACATTAGTCAAATTAATATTTGTTAATTTTCCATTGCTTCCTGTTGTAAATAAAGCAGAAGACGCAAAACTTCGTCCTAAAATATCGTTTGTTGTGGTTAAACTGGCACCAATCTGTTCAATATCGCGCCTGTTTCCTCCAGAAATAATGATTCGGTTTTTCTTATCAACCATCCATTTTCCAGAAACTCCGTATTTGAATTTATTATCATCAAAACCATACGCTGTATAAGCTTGTACACGCCAAGGATCATTTGGCCCAAAATAAGTTCTGCCTCCTACTCTCAGCCTCAAACCTTCCACTTCATTGTATCCGAAAGTAGAGAAAATAGGTCCAAAATCAAAGTTTTTAAACTCCACATAACCACTTCCTAAAATCGAGACAAGACTATATAATTGTTTAAATCGTTTGACCGTTTGAAGCGTATCGAGCATTTTATAAATTCCTGCTTCGTCTTTGTTCAATTTCTCGAAACGATTTTCATCCCAAAACTCAGGCGGTCGTTCATAAACAGCATTGTCTATAAAGTTGACTTCTTCTTTATAAAACTTCTCTGGTTTCTGAATATTAAATTTATGATTTCTGTATAATGTTGTACGTTTTCCATAAACTCCTTTTGATTTTTCTTTTTTGTTTAAAGCAAAATCAGACATCATATAATCGCGTGTTAATAGAAAAACAGAATCATTTTCTACCTCAAATTCCTGCTCAATATAAATATCTTTTACCCAGTTAATGTTGGCGCTTTTAGTAACACCCATATTAATTTTCTTGATCGCAAAAGTAGTATCGTTAACCCAAAAATCTCCTTTAAAGGTTAATTCGTTTTTACGTCTTGGATAGAAAACAATATTATAACACCATTTTTTGTCTATATAAGCACTGTCTTTTAAGACATAATTATAAACATCAATTCCTGTTCGCGAAAGCGGACTTGTAAAACTTTTATCAAAAAATTTCAGGTGATTGTCATAAATATTATAATCGGAATAAAGATCTTTTACAAAAGATAAAATCTGCTGATTTCCGTTAAAACCAGACATTTTATTTCCTGTAATATTTTCTTTAGTTTTCTTTAGTTTATTATCTCCGTAAACATCGTAAACTGATTCATTTATAAAGATAGGAAGGTACGTTTTTCCTGTAACATCTGAAGTATCAACATGATCAAAAACAAACTCCATACCTTTAAAGAGTTTATTTTTCATAAAAGCACTATCGATCGTGTTCATATCAAACTCGACTTTTTCGTACTTCTGCATTTGATATTGATTGAATTGATAGAGTCCGTTTTTACGTTTTCTTTCCCAAATTTTCCTCAAAATATCTAAAGCGGGATTGTTTTTCTTTGACGTTTTCCCAGTAAAAATTACTACTTCATTAAGTGCTTCGGCTTCGCCTAAAATAATTTTAAAATCGTAACTAACCGCTTTTTCCAAGGGAACTTCCTTATCCGAAAAACCAGCTGAAGTAACTAATAAAGCGGTATATGTATTTGGTGATTCCAGATAAAAACGACCATCTTCATTAGAAACAATTCCTGTATTTGACCCTTTAAAAACTACATTAGCAAAAGGTATCGGCTGATTAGATTTGTCTAAAACAATTCCACTCACCTTAGTTTGTGCGATACTAATATTCGCGAATGCGAAGACAAAAAATAGACTGAGTAAAATTACTTTTTTCATATTCTGACAAAAAAAAACTTCACCAATTATTCTGACTGATGAAGTTTTATAAGTATGTTTTTATTACTATTTGTACATTACTTTTTTTACTGCTTTTACCACATCAGCTGCATTTGGCAGCCAATCTTTTAGTAAAACAGGAGAGTAAGGTGCAGGAGTATCTGCCGTAGTGATACGCTGAATTGGCGCATCAAGAAAATCGAAAGCTTGTTCCTGAACGATATAAGTAATCTCTGAAGATATACTTGCAAACGGCCAGGCTTCTTCAAGAATTACTAAACGATTTGTTTTTTTAACCGAAGTAAGAATTGCGTCTTTATCCATAGGACGAACTGTTCTTAAGTCGATGATCTCACAAGAGATTCCTTCTTTAGCCAATTCATCAGCAGCGATAAAAGCTTCTTTGATAATTTTTCCGAAAGAAACGATAGTTACATCTTTTCCTTCACGTTTAATATCTGCAACTCCCAATGGAATTGTGTATTCTCCGTCTGGCACTTCTCCTTTGTCACCATACATTTGCTCAGATTCCATAAAAATTACAGGATCGTTATCGCGAATTGCAGATTTCAAAAGCCCTTTTGCATCGTAAGGAGTTGAAGGCACAACAACTTTAAGACCTGGAGTATTTGCAAACCAGTTTTCTAAAGCTTGAGAGTGAGTTGCTCCTAATTGACCTGCAGAAGCAGTTGGTCCGCGAAAAACGATAGGCACATTAAATTGCCCACCAGTCATTTGACGCATTTTAGCAGCATTATTTATAATTTGATCAATACCTACTAAACAGAAGTTGAAAGTCATATACTCAACAATTGGTCGGTTACCGTTCATAGCAGAACCTACTGCAATTCCTGTAAAACCAAGCTCAGCGATTGGAGTATCGATTACTCTTTTTTCTCCAAACTCAGCAAGCATTCCTTTTGAAGCTTTGTATGCTCCATTGTATTCTGCAACTTCTTCGCCCATTAAATATATGGATTCATCGTGACGCATTTCTTCGCTCATCGCTTCGCAAATGGCCTCTCTAAATTGTATTGTTCTCATATTTATATTGTATGTTGAATTTTCTGAAGAGCAAAAATAAATATTTTAAATAACTTAGAGGCATAAATTGAATTTAAAATCACATCAACTTCGTTCTCTTTACTGCTTTTAACTTTTTAGAGATTATTGTGATATTTAGAAATCGCTTTTTTAAAGCCGTTAATTTCTAAATATCAATTTTTTAACCAATTCAACCTTATTTGTTTTTATTCTAATTCTGCGAAATTAACCCAAAGCAGCAACACAATCTAAAAAATAGTACAAATCTTACCAACTTTAACAGTTGTTTATTTGAGTAGGAAATGCAAAATTGTTAGAAATCAATAGAAATGAGTAAAAATCCCATTCTGTTTCATGATAAAAAGAAGTAAATACTAAACAATTTGCGAAATCGTAATAGTTTTAAAAAAATATTATGCATGCATAGTATAATTATTCCAAATTAAATTCTAAATTTGTAAAAGCATATTATAAATTCAAAATATATACTTATGAAAATACTAGTTTGCATCAGCCATGTGCCTGATACTACTTCAAAAATTAACTTCTCCAATGGCGACTCAGAATTTGATACCAACGGTGTACAATATGTAATTAATCCTAATGATGAGTTTGGTCTTACTCGTGCTATATGGTTTCAGGAACAACAAGGAGCAACTGTAACTGTTGTTAATGTTGGAGGTCCTGATACAGAGCCTACTTTACGTAAAGCTTTGGCAATCGGTGCAAACGAAGCTATTCGTGTAAACGCTAACCCAACTGATGGTTTTTTTGTTGCAAAACAACTTGCTGAAGTAATTAAAAACGGCGGATACGATTTAGTGATTGCAGGAAAAGAGTCTTTGGATTATAATGGCGGAATGGTTCCTGGAATGATTGCCGGAATTTTAGGTTCTAACTTCTTAAACTCTTGCACAAGTGTAACTGTTGAAGGAAACAATGTAAAAGCAGTTCGTGAAATTGATGGTGGAAAAGAAACTGTAAGCACTACATTACCATTAATTATTGGTGGTCAAAAAGGTCTTGTTGAAGAAAAAGACCTTCGTATTCCAAACATGAGAGGAATCATGACAGCAAGAACAAAAGCTTTAACTATTCTTGAGCCAGTTGATGCTCCTGTAAATACAAAAGCAGTAAAATTTGAAAAACCAGCTCCTAAATCTGCAGTAAAATTAATCTCTCCTGACAATTTAGATGAGTTAATAAATTTATTACACAACGAAGCGAAAGTAATCTAGTAATCAGTTTTCAGTCGTAGTTTTCAGTTTACAAAACCTGAAACCTGAAACTTTAAACTTTTAAACAAAAAAATTATGTCATTATTAATATACGCAGAATCTGCAGAAGGAAAATTTAAAAAAGTTGCTTTTGAATTAGCTTCATACGCAAAGAAAGTAGCAGAAACTTTAGGAACAACTGTTACAGCCGTTACAGTAAACATCGCCGATGTAAGCGAGTTAGCAAAATACGGAGTTGACAAAGTCCTAAAAGTAAACAACGATAAATTAGCAGGTTTTACAGCTAAGGCTTACGCCGATGTAATCAAACAAGCTGCTCAAAAAGAAGGAGCAAAAGTAATTTTACTTTCTTCTACAACAGATAGTATTTATCTTTCATCATTAGTTGCAGTAGCGCTAGAAGCAGGTTTTGCTTCAAATGTTGTTGGACTTCCGGTGAGCACTTCTCCTTTTCAGGTAAAAAGAAATGCTTTCTCAAACAAAGCCTTCAATATTACAGAAATCAATACGGATGTAAAAGTACTTGGTTTAGCTAAAAACTCTTATGGAATTTTTGAAAGTGCTGGAAGTGCAGCAGAAGAAGATTTTGCACCGACAATTGGAGACAATGATTTTGGTGTAAAAGTAGAATCTGTAGAAAAAGTTTCCGGAAAAGTTTCTATCGCTGATGCAGATGTTGTAGTTTCTGGCGGACGCGGATTAAAAGGTCCTGAAAACTGGGGATTAATCGAAGATCTTGCAGCAGTTTTAGGCGCTGCAACTGCTTGTTCTAAACCCGTTTCTGATTTAGGATGGAGACCTCACAGCGAACACGTTGGACAAACTGGGAAGCCAGTGGCAACAAATCTTTATATTGCAGTAGGTATTTCTGGCGCGATTCAGCATATTGCTGGTATCAACTCTTCAAAAGTAAAAGTGGTGATCAACAGTGATCCTGAAGCTCCTTTCTTCAAGGTTGCTGATTATGGTATTGTTGGAGACGCATTTACAATTGTACCTCAATTAACGGAGAAATTAAAGGCTTTTAAAGCACAGCATTCATAAATTAAAAATCTCTATAAATTTATAGCTGCCTAAAAACAAGATAATCGTATCTTTGCTTTAGGCAGCTTTTTTGTTTCATATTTTTTGATTAAAATTGCACCTTTATTCTACAATCAAAAAAAGCATAAAAATGAGGCATTAATTGCCCTTTTTAACAACATATATGAGTCTAGTAAAACTATCCATAAAAGGAATATCATACAGTCAAACTCAAAATGGGGCTTATGCCTTAATTTTGAATGAAGTCGACGGCGAAAGAAAATTACCAATCGTTATTGGAGCTTTTGAAGCTCAATCTATTGCTATTGCCTTAGAAAAAGAAATCAAACCTCCTCGCCCATTAACACACGATTTATTCAAAAATTTCGCAGAAAGATTTGACATAGTGGTAAAACAAGTTATCATCCACAAATTAGTAGATGGTGTTTTCTATTCAAGTTTAATTTGCGAGAGAGACAAAATTGAAGAAATTATCGATGCCAGAACTTCTGATGCAATCGCTTTAGCTTTACGTTTCAACGCCCCGATTTTTACTTATAAAAATATTCTGGATAAAGCCGGAATTTATTTAAAATCAAACGCTGCAGATTCTGATCAGGGTTCTCAGGAAATTGATGATGTTCTTTCTAACCCAGAAACTTTTGGCCACGAAGAAGAAAGCAATCAGTCTGGTGATGTTTATGCAAAACATACATTACAAGAACTAAACGAACTTTTGGATCAAGCTGTTTCTCAGGAAGATTATGAAAAAGCAGCAAAAATTAGAGACGAAATCTCGAAAAGATAAAACTATTGTTTAATCGTTAATTTGTTCATTCGTTAAATCGATTAAACAACTAAACGAATAACCGAACAAACAAAAAATGAAACAATATTTAGACCTGGTAAAACACGTTTTAGAAAACGGCTGTCAAAAAGGAGACCGAACAGGAACCGGAACAAAAAGTGTTTTTGGTTATCAGATGCGTTTTGATTTAAGTGAAGGTTTTCCAATGGTAACAACCAAAAAATTACATTTAAAATCAATTATTTACGAATTGCTTTGGTTTTTAAAAGGCGATACTAACATAAAATACCTTCAAGAAAACGGAGTTAAAATCTGGGACGAATGGGCCGATTCTAATGGTGACTTAGGGCCTGTTTACGGACACCAATGGAGAAATTGGAATAGTGAAGAAATAGATCAGATTACTGAATTAATTACTGAGCTAAAAACAAATCCAAACAGCAGAAGAATGCTTGTTTCTGCATGGAATCCTTCTGTATTGCCTGATACGAAAAAATCTTTTGAAGAAAATGTAGCCAATAACAAAGCTGCATTACCTCCTTGTCATGCATTTTTTCAGTTTTATGTTGCATCTCCAGATTTAGAAAAAGGAGAAACTAAAGGAAAATTGTCTTGTCAATTATACCAAAGAAGTGCGGATATCTTTTTAGGAGTTCCTTTTAACATTGCTTCTTACGCATTATTCACAATGATGATTGCTCAGGTTTGTGACTTAGAACCGGGTGAATTTATTCATACTTTTGGTGACGCACACATTTACAACAATCATTTTGAACAATTAGAATTGCAATTAACCCGCGAACCAAAACCATTGCCAAAAATGATTTTAAATCCTGAGATTAAAGATATTTTTGATTTTGATTTTAACGATTTTACACTTGTAGATTACAACCCGCATCCTGCAATAAAAGGAACTGTCGCTGTATAATTATAAAAAAATCCGCTTAAAATTAAGCGGATTTTTTATACAACCAAAATACTATTTTCACTGCCTGCATAATCATTCCATTGATAAGAATCTGCCTCTGGATCATTTACATATTTCCCGTCAATAATGTATTTAAACTCATAAATTGTATCCTTAAGCAAGTCGTAAGTTGCTTTAAAAGTTCCGTTTTTTAATTTGCTCAACCCTCCTTCTGCAGCATTCCAATTGTTAAAATCGCCTACAACTGCAACTTTATCAGCTTCTTTAGCGCTAATCGAAAAAGTAACCTTACATATTGGTTTAGTTTTTATAAATTGTTTTTTTAAAGACATAACTATTTAGTTTTTAGATTTATAGCCTAAAATTAAGCAAATTCAATCAAATTTACATATTGCCGTTATCGATTTATGATAATGTCAAAAACAGGATGTTTTTTTCATTGTATCGAAAAATTAATGCCCTTAAATCCTGAATTCCCAATTGTTGCAACATTTTTCTCCAAATATTACAAAGTCAAATTGCTGAGTTTTGAAAATAAACTCTAACTTTATAATCTCATTTTTATCTTATGGAAAAAGAAGCACACGAACAATACGAGTATGCAAGAAGAAGATTAAGACAAAAAAAAGTCTTATATTTTCATTTTGTGTTATTCCTTATAGGAAGCTTGTTTCTATTTATCGCAAATAGATTTTTTGGATTTGGTGCGGGTACCGATCAAAATTGGTGTATTTGGGGCATTACGATTTGGCTTTTTTTATTTATTCTTCACTTTATAAAGGTTTATATAACAGACCGCTTTATGAATAAAAAATGGGAAAGAGAACAAATTGAAAGACTTGTTGCATTACAGCAAAAAAGAATTAGTCAATTAGAATCCAGAATAAATGAGGATACCGAAAATAAAATTTAGTTTTATAATACCATGATTATAATGATAGCGGCTGTCGCCGAAAACAATGCTCTTGGAAAAAACAATGAATTAGTCTGGCATTTGCCAAATGATTTTAAAAGATTTAAATCGTTAACAACTGACCATTATATTATCATGGGCAGAAAGACTTTTGAAAGCTTTCCTAAACCATTACCAAACAGAATTCATATTGTAATAACACGCCAAACTAATTACAATCCAGAAGGATGCATCGTAGTGGACAGCATACAAAAAGCAATTGCAGTATGTCCGGAAAATGAAGATTCGTATATTATTGGCGGTGGTGAAATTTACGAGCTCGGACTTCCGTATACAGACATTATAGAACTTACAAAAGTACATCACACTTTTGAGGCGGATACTTTTTTTCCGAAATTCAGCAAGAATGAATGGGTGCTGGTAGAATCTGAAGAAAATTTTAAAGACGAAAAACATCTTTATGATTACACTTACGAAACTTACATTAGAAAATAAATAAAAAAACATCCCCTTTTGGAGGATGTTTTTTATTAAACAATTGATCTTTTAAATCTGACTTTACTCTAGAATTAGTTTTGGCAAAAATCACAAATGTTAAGTACACTTGAAATAACTGAATAACATTTAATGTAGATTGAGACCTAAATCTCAAACGCGTCTTTAATAACAAATACCACTAAGATATTAAAGACAGAAAATTAAAATTTCCAAAAACAAATTTAATCCTAAGAACGTATTTCGCACTTTATAAATAGTATATTCCCCCAAAGAACAATACTTTCAAAACTACTTCAAGAACAAATGAAATTACCAGTGCAAAAAAAGTAACCATCTGATTTAAGTCATTAATAAACTACCAATCATTAAAATCTTATCATTTTTACTTTAGCAAAGTTGCTCATAAAAAAGAGGCGACACAATACCTACTTTTAGTGATTTTTAAAAAATCACCAATTTTGGTGATGCAAAAAAACCATTTTGACCTTAGTACTAAAAACCGCTTTTTAAAACATTTAATCGACTAATTAAAAAACTAATTACAGTTAAGCTAGATTGTTTATATTTGCCTAAATAAAAAAAATGTCTGAAAAAATAACTCCGTATAAAGATTCTTCTCTAGGTAAAAAAGAGCAGGTAACCCAAATGTTTGATACAATTTCTGGGAATTACGATAATTTAAATCGTGTAATTTCATTTGGAATTGACATTAAATGGCGAAAAAAAGTATTAAAAATCGTTTCAGACAAAAAACCAAATTATATTCTTGACATTGCCACAGGAACAGGTGATCTGGCTATTTTACTAGCTCAGACTAAAGCGCAAAAAATTACTGGATTGGATATCTCTGCAGGAATGCTTGAAGTTGGGAAAAAGAAAGTTGAAGAAAAAAAATTATCTCATATCATCGAATTGGTATTGGGAGATTCTGAACAAATGCCTTTTGACGATAATTCTTTTGACGCTATTACTGTTGGTTTTGGAGTTAGAAATTTTGAGAATTTAGAGAAAGGTTTTACTGAAATCTTAAGAGTATTAAAGCCAAACGGTATTTTTGTAATTTTAGAAACTTCGGTTCCAGAAAAAACTCCTTATAAACAAGGCTATCGTTTTTATACCAAAAACATACTTCCTATTATAGGAAAATTGTTTTCTAAAGACAACGAGGCTTATGGTTATTTATCAGAATCTGCTGCTGCTTTTCCTCATGGAGAAGCTTTAAACAATATTTTAAGAAAAACTGGGTTTATAGATGTTGTCGCCATGCCTCAGACTTTTGGCGTAGCAACCATTTATTCTGCATCTAAAAAATAGTATGAAAAAAGCTGTAATCTTATTTTTATTAGTCTTAACGACAAATGGATATTCTCAGTTTGCTAAAAACATGTTTAGCAAAGATCCTATTATTAATCTCGAAAACTGGCAGAAACAACGTGTCTATTTTGGATATTATTTAGGTTTTAATAGTTTTGACTTTAAATTTGATTACAAAACTCCTGTAAAAAATGACATTCAGGTAAAAAAAACAACTGGTTTTAATGTGGGTGTTGTGGGTGATTTAAGATTACAGGAATATATCAATCTTCGCTTTGAACCTGGATTATATTACAGCAAAAGAGATTTGTATTTCCCAGAATTTGACAACACTAATGATGCTGTGAGAGAAGTAAACAGTACTTACATTCATTTTCCATTATTATTAAAATTCTCGGCTTTACGAACTGGAAACATTCGACCTTATTTGGTGGGAGGATTATCTACAACCTTAAATTTATCGAGCAACGCAAAATCACTGGATGACAATTTTCAACAGAAATTCAGGGTAAAACAATGGACTTCGGCTTATGAATTAGGTTTGGGAATCGATATTTTTACAGAATACTTTATTTTCTCTCCTTCTGTACGAGGTATGTTCGGAATTTCTGATGAATTAATACGAGATAATCCTGCAAATGGTTCCAGCCCTTGGACAGATAATATCGATTCTATGAAATCAAGAGCGATTTTAATAAATTTTACTTTTCATTAAAACAAATACTTAACTATTTCGTTTAAATTCACTGAGAACGATTGCTGTTGCAGAAGCTACATTTAAACTTTCGGTTTTTTGTAAGTCTCCAAATCTCGGAATTGTCAAACGAGCGGTTATCATTTTTTCAATTTCTGCCGAAATTCCACTGCCTTCATTACCCATAATAATGACTGCATCTTGAGGCAGATTGGATTTATAAATGTTTTCGCCGTCCATGAAAGTTCCAAAAACAGGCAGTTTTGTTTTATTCAAAAAAGCTTTCAGATCAATGTAATTTACATTTACCCTGGTAATTGAACCCATTGTTGCCTGAACTACTTTTGGATTATAAATATCAACAGTTTCTTTTGAACAAATGATCTGCTTGATGCCAAACCAATCGCAGAGACGCATAATGGTTCCTAAATTTCCAGGGTCGCGTATGTCGTCTAATGCCAGAATTAAACCTGATTCAATTACGGGGTTATCGGCTGGAATTTTGAATACTGCCAAACAAGAATTTGGAGTAGATAAAGCGCTTATTTTTTTAAGTTCTTGTTCGTTAATAACAGTTCGTTTTGAAGCCTGAACTGATTCAAAATCATTCGATGTGGTATATAAATGCTCTAATTCAAAATTGGATTGCAGTAATTCTTGAATTACCTTTACTCCTTCGGCAAAAAATAATTGATTGGCAGAACGCTGCTTTTTTTGATGTAAACTTGATATAAGCTTGATTTGGTTTTTACTAACCATAAAATAATGTACTTTTGAATTAAAATATTTAAAAACACTTGAAAAATAATTCCACAAAAATAACAGCATTTATTCTAATAGCAACATTAATTTGTGCTTGTAATGCCGTAAAAAGAGTTCCTGATGGAAAAAATCTTCTCGTAAAAAACAATATTCTTGTAAATGGCAAATCTACAAATGATGAAACTGCTTCTAACCAAATGTACCAGAAACCAAACGGAACTTTGCTTGGATATCGTTTACGCTTGAATTTGTATAATCTGGCTAATCTAAATCCTGATTCTACTTATCAGGCAAAATTTAAAAACAATCCAGGTTTATATGAGCGCCAGTCAAAAATATTATCTGCAAAACAAGTAGATCGTCTTGGACAGTCTTTTTTGTATAAAGGTATTCATGAATTTTTAAAAAACACTGGAGAACCGCCCGTAATTATTGATACTGCAAAAACTAAGAAATCTTTACTTCGCCTAAAATATTATTATTTTAATAACGGTTACTTTAATGTAATTACAGATTATACAATTGATAGTATTGCGAGAAAAAAAGCGCAGGTTAATTACAATATTACAACTGGTCCGGCATATACTTTAGACAGTATTAGAACTAATATAATGACGCCTGCACTAGATTCGCTATACAAAACAAACAACGAGCCTTCTTTATTAAAATCTGGGAACCAATATAAAACTTCTGACTTTGAAGAAGAAAAAAACCGCATCACAACTTATTTTAGAAATCACGGTGCTTATTATTTCCAGCCTACATATGTTACTTTTGATATTGATACTATCGGAAAAAAAAACAAAGCCAATGTAACTTTAATTATCGGCAATAACAATATTCAGGAAAGAGACTCCAGCAGAACTGAACCTTTTAAACTATACAAAATCAGCGATGTAAATATCTACACTGATTATTCTCCCGCCAACTCTAAGAACAAAATTGCTGACAGCACGACTTATAACAATTTTAATTTATACAGCTACAAAAAACTAAAATATAAGCCTCGTGCCATAACAGATGCAATTTTTATTAGTAAAGGAAGCACTTTTGCAGATTTTAGAACAACATTATCTTCTCGATATTTAAACAATTTGAAAATTTTTAATTATCCGTCGATTCAATATGAAGTTGATAAAAGAGATTCTACGGCTCAATCCTTAATTGCAAATGTTTATCTGACGCCGAGAAAGAAATACAGTTTTGGAGCAACTTTAGATTTTACACACTCCAATATTCAGGATTTTGGTATTGGTGCCAGCTTATCTGAAACGATTCGAAATGTGTTTAACCGTGCCGAAACTTTAGAAATTTCTACCCGATTGAATATTGGTTCATCAAGAGACATGGCTAATCCCAATAATAATTTCTTTAATGTATCAGAATACGGAGTCGATTTAAAATTGAATTTCCCGAGAATATTACTGCCTTTTGGAACGGAAAAAATCATTCCAAAAAGTATGATTCCTTCTACCCAGATAACATCTGGTTTTTCTAAGCAGCGTAACATAGGTTTGGATAAAGAAAACTTTACAGGAGGTATTTCTTATAACTGGTCTCCAAAAAGACACAATACAGCCAAATTAGATTTATTAAACGCACAGTTTGTTCGTAATCTAAATCCAGGTAATTACTTTAATGTTTATACTTCGTCTTATGATGATTTGAATGATATTGCCCAAACTTACAATACAACTGATACTAATATTGACGAAGCAACAGGCAAATTAATTGTTCCAACGGGAACAACGGGTTTTACCAATGATGTTTTAACCGGAAAAACTGCTTTAACACCAGCCGATGCGGCATATAAAGATGTAGAAAGCATTGAAGAAAGAAGAATTCGTCTTACTGAAAACGATTTTATTCTAGCTACAAGTTATACTTTTACTAAGACCACAAAAAAGGATTTAGCAGACAATACTTTTTATCAATTTAGAACAAAAATAGAATCTGCAGGTAGTTTATTATCCGGTATTTCTGCTATCGGAAATTTATCTAAAAACTCGAGAGGAAATTATGAAATATTCAACTTAGAATATTCAGAATATATAAAGACTGAATTTGATTACATTAAGCACTGGGATTTTGGAAAAGAAAAAGTATTGGCCGTAAGGAGCTTTTTCGGAATCGCAATTCCGTTCGGCAATTCAGACTATATTCCGTTTTCAAGAAGTTACTATGCAGGAGGTTCAAATGACAACCGCGCCTGGCAGCCGTATGCTTTGGGACCGGGAAGCACCAATGCAGTAAATGACTTTAATGAGGCCAATATGAAAATTGCAGCAAGTGCCGAATTTCGTTTTAAAATCTTTGGCGATGTTAAAGGAGCGATCTTCGCAGACGCCGGAAATATCTGGAATGTACTCGATAATGTTGTTGATCCGAAAGCAAAATTTGACAACTTAAACGATTTAGATGAAATTGCTTTGGGTTCCGGATTTGGTTTACGTTACGATTTAAGCTTTTTTGTTATTCGTTTAGATTTAGGCTTTAAGACTTATAATCCGGCGCATGAGAAGGGCGATCGATGGTTTAAAGAATACAATTTTGGGCACTCGGTTTTAAATTTTGGAATAAATTATCCGTTCTAATGCTAATTAATTCTTATTTTTGCAACCTAAAAACTAAAAACAACTATAAAAAAAATTACAATGGCACACAACATTAAACCCGGAGTAGCTACAGGAGATCAAGTACAGGAGATTTTTAATTATGCGAAAGAAAAAGGTTTTGCATTACCAGCAGTAAACGTTACTGGGTCTAGCACAATCAACGGAGTTCTTGAAACTGCAGCGAAACTAAATGCGCCGGTAATCATTCAGTTTTCTAACGGAGGAGCACAATTCAACGCTGGTAAAGGTTTGTCTAATGCAGGTGAAAAAGCAGCAATTGCAGGAGGAATCGCAGGAGCAAAACATATTCACACTTTGGCAGAAGCTTACGGTGCAACTGTAATTCTACATACAGACCACTGCGCAAAAAAATTATTACCTTGGATCGATGGTTTGCTTGATGCATCTGAAAAACATTTTGCAGAAACAGGAAAACCATTATTCAGTTCTCATATGATCGATTTGTCTGAGGAGCCAATCGAAGAAAATATTGAGATCTGTAAAGAATATTTAGCTAGAATGAGCAAAATGGGTATGACATTAGAAATCGAGCTTGGTATTACAGGTGGAGAAGAAGATGGTGTTGATAACTCTGATGTAGACAGCTCAAAATTATATACACAGCCAGAAGAAGTAGCTTATGCTTACGAAGAATTATCTAAAGTAAGTCCTAAATTTACAATTGCTGCTGCTTTTGGAAACGTTCATGGTGTTTACAAACCAGGAAACGTAAAATTAACTCCAAAAATCTTAAAAAATTCTCAGGATTTCGTACAAAACAAATTCAACACTGGTCATAACCCGGTAGATTTCGTTTTCCACGGAGGTTCAGGTTCTACACTTGAAGAAATCAGAGAAGGAATTAGCTACGGAGTTATCAAAATGAATATTGATACTGATTTACAATTTGCATTTACTGAAGGAATTCGTGATTATATGGTTAAAAATATTGACTATTTAAAAACTCAAATTGGTAACCCAGAAGGTGCTGATGCTCCTAACAAAAAATATTATGACCCAAGAAAATGGGTACGTGAAAGTGAAGTAACATTCAACACAAGACTTGAGCAAGCTTTTGCTGATTTAAATAATGTGAATACTTTGTAATTAAGAATTAACAATTGACAATTGATAATGCTATTATTTATCAATTGTCAATTATCAATTAATAAATATGGCTTGGTTTAAAAGACAAGAAAAAGGGATTACGACCGCGACAGAAGATAAGATGGACGTTCCGAAAGGATTGTGGTACAAATCTCCAACAGGAAAAATTATTGATGCAGACGAATTAGCGAGAAACTTATTTGTTAGCCCTGAAGATGATTTTCACGTTAGAATTGGAAGCGCAACCTATTTTGAGATTTTATTCGACAACAATGAGTTTGTTGAATTAGACAAAAACATGACTTCTAAAGATCCTCTGCATTTTGTGGATACAAAAAAATATGCAGAACGATTAAAAGATGTAATGGAAAAAACCCACCTTAAAGACGCCGTGCGTACAGGAGTGGGAAAATCTAAAGGAAAAGAGCTTGTTATCTGCTGTATGGATTTTGCCTTCATTGGCGGATCTATGGGTGCAGTTGTGGGTGAAAAAATCGCAAGAGGAATTGATCACGCGATCAAAAACAAAATGCCTTTTGTAATGATTTCTAAATCTGGTGGAGCTCGTATGATGGAAGCTGCTTATTCTTTGATGCAATTAGCTAAAACATCTGTAAAACTTGCACAGCTTGCAGAAGCTGGACTACCTTACATTTCTTTATGTACAGACCCAACTACAGGAGGAACTACTGCATCTTACGCTATGCTGGGAGACATTAATATCTCTGAGCCAGGCGCTTTGATTGGTTTTGCTGGTCCTCGTGTTGTTCGTGATACTACAGGAAAAGATTTACCAGAAGGTTTTCAAACTGCTGAGTTTCTTTTAGAGCACGGTTTCTTAGATTTTATCACGCCTAGAAAAGATTTAAAAGACAAAATCAATTTGTATATTGATTTGATTCAGAATAACAATATCAGATAGTTTTCGAACTTCTAAACATATAAAATCCCATTCGCTTCGGCTGGTGGGATTTTTTTATATCTTTATTTTAAATCTGTTTTCTATGGCTAAAATTTTTCTTGGTTATATGATTTGTTTTCTTCTCTTGAATTGTGGCAAGAAAGGAGAAAAGATTGTTGAAAAAAACAAACCATATATTATTTCTTATGAAGATAGGAAACTTAAAAATTATATTGATTCATTAAAAAAAAGCAAAAGTAATTTTGCAGCATATCCACGAAAAGGATTTTACGGAGAACATCAGTTACTTATTGATAAAAACGGAAATCTTTATTTTTATCAAAAAGAATACTTTATGAAAACGTGCAGTTATGGAAGCGAAAATGATACTCTTCCACATTTTTTGCGTTTAGAACCAAAAGATATTATTAAAGTCCCTCAAAAAAACTTAACTAATTTTCTTTCTGAGAATATTTTAGCTAAAGAAAAAGACAGACAAATTTTAATCGTTGCTTCTCAAAATGACACTATCAAAAACACATCTTTTTTTGAGTTTTTAAACACAAAAAATATTGGCACGTATATTATCAGGAGAACTACTCAAGAAGAAGATACTGTTTTGAAATATAAAAACAATAATAATAAGCATGTTTACTATTATCCCGACTCGATCAAATGGAACAAAACTAAAATTAAACTTATAAAAAAAATCAACTAAAGTATCTTTCTGCTTTTAAATAAATCTTTATTAAAGCTGGAGGCAATTTCTAAAAAAACCTTTGAGCCTTTGTAACTCTGACCCTTTGAACCTTCAAAACTACATTCCTGTTCTAATAGCTTCCACAGGGTCAAGATTCGCTGCAGAAATTGCAGGGAGGATTCCAGAAATTAATCCAATAAGCGCTGCTAATCCAGTTCCTAAAAGTACATTTCCTAAACCTAGAACAAATTCAAAATCTAGTAATTTGGTAAGCAATACTGAAATTCCCCAAACCATCAACAACCCAACAATTCCACCTATTACAGATAAAATTACGGCTTCAAACAAAAACTGAAATAATATAAATTTGTTTTTAGCTCCCAACGATTTCTGAATTCCGATAAGATTCGTTCTTTCCTTTACAGAAACAAACATAATATTAGCAATTCCAAAACCACCCACTAAAAGAGAAAATCCGCTGATGATCCATCCCACAACATTCATTTGCCCTAAAATTCCATCTATAAAATCGGTAAAACCAGAAAGAACGTTGATGAAGAAATTATCCATTTCTCCCGCTTTCATGCCTCGAATAGCTCTAAGTTTTTGAGCAACTTCTGCCTTATACGCATCCATATCGATTCCTTTTACAGGCTTTAAAACAATTACGGGCGTCATTGCATCACTATCGCCGTACATACGTCTTAAAAAATTGGCCGGCAGGTAAACTGAGGTGTCATTACTGTCTCCAAAAAAACCTGCACCTTGCTTTTCTATAACACCAATTACAGTAAAACGCTGGCCGTAAAGTCTGATATTTTTACCAATTGGGTCACTAGATCCAAAAAGTCCGTCTGCAATATCGTAGCCTAAAACAATTACGGCTGTTCCTGAGTTGGATTCAGATTCATTGTAAAATCTTCCTTTATCAAAACTTAATCCATCTATATCAACCATCTCAAATGATGAGGGCACAATATTTACATCGGCTACTGTTTTAGAGTCGTATTTTAAAGTTTCTCTATTAACAAAAAGCTGGTAACCTATCTGATCGGTATTATTAAGTGAATTTTTAAGACCGATATACTCATCATATTTCACATTTGGAAATTGTTCTCTTTTCCATTGTGGAATTTCTGAAGGTCCAAAGCAAAATTTCATTAAATAAATCGTATTTTTATCTAAACTGCTCAAATCTTTAGAAATTTTTCTATCTAAAGAATCGACAGCCGCAAGCACCGCAATTATCGAAAAAATACCAATTGTAACACCAAGAAGTGACAATAAAGTACGGAGTTTATTATTTCGCAGTGCATTTATTGCAAAACCTAAACTTTCTTTTAATAACCTTAGATAAACAATCATATTTTCGTATTTTTCAATAAAGTAAAATTCAATAATTTAAATTCAAAAACCTAACAAAAGTTAACTTACTGATGAGTAGATTTTTTTAGCATAATGTTACACTAAATTCTTTAAATTCATATATAAAAAAACTACTTTTGCAGTCTGAAAATTATAACTACACAATGAGCACAACTAAAACAATACAATCTGCATTAATATCTGTTTTTTCTAAAGATGGACTTGAGCCAATTGTTAAGAAATTACACGAACAAAATGTAACACTTTACTCTACTGGAGGAACAGAAGAATTTATTAAAAACTTAGGAATTCCTGTAGTTCCTGTTGAAGATATTACTTCTTTTCCTGAGATTCTTGGCGGAAGAGTAAAAACATTACACCCAAAAATCTTTGGCGGTATTTTAAATCGTCAGGATAACGAAAGTGATGTTCAGCAAATGAAGGAATTTGATATCCCTCAGATTGATTTAGTAATTGTTGATTTATACCCTTTTGAAAAAACTGTTGCTTCTGGCGCAAGTGAACAAGATATTATTGAAAAAATTGATATTGGCGGTATTTCATTAATTCGTGCTGGTGCAAAAAACTTCAAAGACACTGTAATTGTAGCTTCGGTTAACGAATATAGTCTTTTATTAGATTTAATTACAGAACAAAACGGAGCAACAACTCTTGAAAACAGAAGATTGTTTGCTACAAAAGCATTTCATGTTTCCTCTCACTACGATGGAGCAATTTTTAATTATTTTAATACAGACGAAACAATCTACAAAGAAAGTATTGCAGATGGTCAAGTTTTAAGATATGGTGAAAACCCACATCAAAAAGGATTCTTTTTTGGAGATTTTGATGCGATGTTCAAAAAGGTTCACGGAAAAGAGTTATCTTACAATAACTTATTGGATGTTGATGCTGCTGTAAATTTAATTGCTGAATTTAAAACAGACGGACCGACATTTGCGATTCTAAAACACAACAATGCATGTGGATTAGCATCAAGAAAAACAATAAGTGAGGCTTATTTAGCTGCTTTGGCTTGCGATCCAACGTCAGCATTTGGCGGAGTGTTGATTTCAAACACAAAAATTGATGTAGAGACTGCTCAGGAAATCAATAAGTTATTCTGCGAAGTAGTAATTGCTCCAGAGTATGATAATGAAGCAATTGCAGTTTTACAAGAAAAGAAAAACAGAATTATATTAGTTCAGAATGATGTCGAATTGCCATATCGCCAAGTAAGAACTTGTCTTAATGGTTTGTTAATTCAGGATAGAAATAATATTACAGATAATAAAGAGCATTTAAAAACCGTTACAACAACAGAACCTACTGCTCAAGAGATAGAAGATTTAATTTTTGCTTCTAAAATTTGTAAAAATACAAAATCGAACACGATTGTTTTTGCAAAAAACGGGACATTAATCTCATCAGGAACAGGTCAGACCTCAAGAGTTGACGCTTTAATACAGGCTGTAGACAAAGCAAAAGCTTTTGGATTTGATTTAACCGGAGCTTCGATGGCAAGCGATGCATTTTTCCCATTTCCGGATTGTGTAGAATTAGCAAAAAAAGCAGGAATAACCGCTGTAATTCAGCCGGGAGGTTCTATTAAAGACGAATTAAGCATAAATTATTGCAACGAAAATAATCTTGCAATGGTATTTACTGGAACGCGTCATTTTAAACATTAATTTGTTTAACTTTGTTCGATAAATAATTTATAACATTTTAAACCCCTAAAAAACTTATGGGATTTTTTGATTTCATGACCGAGGATATTGCGATAGACCTTGGTACCGCAAACACTTTAATCATTCATAATGACAAAGTTGTTATTGATAGTCCTTCGATCGTAGCACGTGATAGAATATCAGGCAAAATCATTGCTGTTGGTAAAGAAGCCAACATGATGCAAGGTAAGACGCATGAAAACATTAAGACCATAAGGCCTTTGAAAGATGGTGTAATAGCCGATTTCGATGCTTCGGAAAAAATGATCAACATGTTCATCAAAAGTATTCCTGCATTGAAAAAAAGAATGTTTACTCCAGCCTTAAGAATGGTTGTTTGTATTCCTTCTGGAATTACTGAGGTTGAAATGCGCGCCGTAAAAGAATCTTGTGAAAGAGTAAACGGTAAAGAAGTGTATTTGATTCATGAGCCAATGGCAGCAGCAATTGGTATTGGTATCGATATCATGCAGCCAAAAGGAAACATGATTGTTGATATTGGAGGTGGTACAACTGAAATTGCAGTTATTGCATTAGGCGGAATTGTATGTGACAAATCTGTAAAAATTGCAGGTGACGTTTTTACAAATGATATCGTGTATTACATGCGTACACAACACAACCTTTTTGTTGGAGAAAGTACTGCAGAGAAAATAAAAATCCAAATTGGAGCCGCTATTGAAGATCTAGACGGACCTCCAGAAGATATGTCTGTTCAGGGTAGAGATTTACTTACCGGAAAACCAAAACAAGTAGATGTGTCTTACCGTGAGATTGCAAAAGCATTAGACAAATCGATTCAGCGTATTGAAGATGCAGTAATGGAAACCTTGTCTCAGACTCCTCCAGAATTAGCTGCAGATATCTACAACACAGGTATTTATTTAGCTGGTGGAGGATCAATGTTAAGAGGTCTTGACAAACGTATCTCACAAAAAACAGATTTGCCCGTTTATATTGCAGAAGATCCATTAAGAGCAGTTGTTCGCGGAACTGGAATGGCACTTAAAAACATTGCAAAATTTAAAAGTATCTTAATCAAATAAGATTTTAAACTGTAATCAAAATATTTATTTTTAGAGTTGAATTATAAAATGATTCAACTCTAAAAAAATTGAAACTATAAGCATATCCTGAAACAAAATAACCAAACAAGAAATGCAGCAAATTTTTAATTTCATTCTAAGAAACAGTAATCGATTGCTGTTTTTGCTGCTTTTAGGTATTTCGTTGTCTCTTACAATTCAATCACATTCCTACCATAGAAGCAAAATGATCAGCTCGGCTAACTTTTTAAGCGGAGGTGTTTATGAAAGAATCAATCGCGTAAACGAATATTTGAATTTAAGAACACAAAATGACGAACTTGTCCTTGAAAACGCAAGATTAAAAAGTTTACTATTTAATAAAGAAGACACCACAAAATTACCGTTGGCGGACAGCATAAAAGGAGTAAAACCTGCTGACATTATTGTTTCAAAAGTAATTCACAACTCATATAGCACACATGAGAACTTTATTACTCTAAATTCAGGTTCAAATGATGGTGTAAAACCAGATATGGGTGTAATAAATAGTTTAGGAATTATAGGGATTATTGACGATACTTCACCTCGATATTCGACTGTAGTAAGTATTCTGAATATGAAATCCCAAATTAACGCTAAACTTAAAAAATCAAATCACTTTGGATCTTTGACCTGGGACGGAAAAAGCACTGGATTTGTTCAATTAAGAGACGTTCCAAGATTAGCATCAGTTAGAAAAGGTGATACTATTGTAACTGGAGGACAGTCCGTAATATTCCCCGAAGGAATCAATATTGGTACTGTAGATGTAGTTTACGTAGAAGAAAAAACAAGTTTTTATGTTATCAAGGTTAAGCTATTTAACGATATGACAAACTTAGGACATGTATACATTATTAAGAGTAAGGACAGAGAAGAACTTATTAATTTAGAAAACAAAGAAAAAAATGAATAGCGCTTTGTTAGTCAATATTTTTCGTTTTATTATGCTGCTAACAATTCAGGTTGTTATTTTCAATAATATGAATTTTTTAGGGTACATAAGTCCCTTCCCATACATCTTATATATTATTTTATATCCAGTAAACAGCAACAAAGCAGGGTTAATTATTTCCAGCTTTCTATTAGGTTTAACAATGGATATGTTCTGTAACTCAGGCGGTATTCATGCAACATCATGCCTTATATTAGCTTACTACAGGCCTTACATTTTTAAATTTTCATTTGGTTTGAGTTATGAATATCAAACAATAAAACTGAATGAATCACTAACTCCTGAACGATTTTCTTTTATTTTAGTATCAGTTATACTGCATCATATTGTATTATTTGTACTTGAAGCTTTTGAGTTTAAATTTATTTGGGATATTTTACTGCGAACATTATTTAGTTCAATATTTACAATAATCACTTCAATCATTATTATATATCTTATTAAGCCTAATAAACGATGAGAAAAGTCCTGCTGCCCACTTTAATTATTATTGCAGGATCTTTGCTGTTGATTCGGATATTCTATCTACAGATTGTTGATGATTCATTCAAATTAAAATCAGAAAATAATGCAATCAAAAAAAAATATGACTATCCTGAGAGAGGTTATATTTATGATAGAACTGGTAAATTATTAGTTGCTAATCAAGCTTCTTATGATATTATGGTTATTCCCAGAGAAGTTAAGAAAGACCTTAATATCGATGAATTTTGTGCATTATTGAACATTACCAGACAAGAATACGACAAAAGAATTGCAAAAGCTAAGGTTTACAGCCCTCGCCTGCCGTCGGTTTTTTTATCACAGCTGAATAAAAATGAGTTTGCTGCTTTTCAGGAAAAAATCAGAAAATACGAAGGATTTTATTTTCAGAAAAGATCTCTTCGTGACTATGAAGTAGACTATGGTGCTAATATTTTTGGTTTTATCACTCAGGTTAATGAAAGATTAATTGCCAAAAATCCATATTATAATAGTGGAGATTTAATTGGTAAACAAGGTGTTGAAGAAAGCTATGAAGACATTTTACGAGGAATTAAAGGTGTAAAATACATTCAAAAAGACAAATACAACAGAGAGATCGGTCCATACAAAGACGGTAAATACGATACGATTGCTGTTGCAGGAGAAGATATTAATTTAACTATCGACGCTGAACTTCAGAAATATGGCGAAGAGTTAATGATTAACAAAAGAGGCGGGATTGTAGCAATTGAACCTAATTCTGGTGAAATTCTGGCATTAGTAACTGCACCATCATACGATCCGGGAATTTTAGTAGGAAGACAGAGATCTAAAAACTACACACTCCTGTATCATGACTCTATTGCAAAACCATTATACGACAGAGGTCTTCTTGCAGAATATCCTCCAGGATCTCCTTTTAAAATCTTAACTGGATTGGTTGCCCTTCAAGAAGGAGTTATCAATGAGCAGACTACTTTTATGTGCCACCACGGTTTTAGCTACGGAAGGGGCCGTTTTATGAAATGCCACGGTTTTGGTCCTCATCAGCTTCATAATGGTATTTACAATTCTTGTAATACTTATTTTGCTCAGTCCTATATGCTGACAATTAACAAATATAAAAATCCCGGTCAAGCTGTGGATGTGTGGAGTGGCCACGTTAAAAGTTTTGGATTAGGGCAGTTTATGGGTTACGATTTACCTACAGGTAAAAAAGGAAATATTCCAACTTCTAAAACGTATAAAAAAATATATCCGAATGGCGGCTGGAGAAGTACAACAATTGTATCTAACGCTATTGGTCAGGGAGAGGTTTTAATGACACCAATCCAGCTGGCTAATATGATGGCCACGGTGGCAAATCAAGGATTTTATTACACTCCTCATATCATTAAAAAGATAGAAGGAAAGAAAATAGACTCTAAATTTACAACTAAGCATTTAACTACCATTGACAAAAAATATTTCCCGCCAGTTATCAGCGGTTTATTTGATGTATACAACAAAGGTACCGCTTACGCATTGAGAGTTGAAGGTATTGATATCTGCGGAAAAACAGGAACAGCAGAGAACTTTGCTAAGATTGACGGAAAAAGAACACAACTTAAAGATCACTCGATATTTGTAGCATTTGCACCAAAGGACAATCCAAAAATTGCAATAGCCATCATGATTGAAAACGGAGGTTTTGGAGCGACAGTTGCGGGACCAATTGCCAGTTTAATGATTGAGAAATATTTAAGAAAAAAAATCACAAGAACTGATTTGGAAGTTCGGGTTTTAAACAAGAGTTTGCTAAGCGAATATGCAAAAGTAGGAGGTGTTAATCCTGCAAGTATTATAGAATCTACACCAAAAGACTCTGTACTAAAAGCAAAAATTATTGTTCCAAAACCAGTAACTCCTAAGACAGAAGTTAAAAAAACAGCATTAGACACTACTAAAAAGAACTAAGAAAGATTATTTCAAATGAAAAATCAAAGTGTAAAAAATAACATTGACTGGATAAGTGTCTTTATCTACATCGCATTGGTAACATTGGGGTGGCTGAACATTTATTCATCTTCGTTACTATCTACAGAAGGAACATATCAAAAACAATTGATTTTTATTGGTTGTACTATTCCATTGATATTTGTTGTGCTTTTTGTGGATGGAAAGTTTTACGAAAAATATGCCAGTATTATTTTTGGTGTAGCGCTATTATCTTTGGCAGGTTTGTTCCTTTTTGGAAAAACAATTGCAGGCCAAAGATGCTGGTATGCCATAGGAAGTTTTACTATACAGCCTTCTGAGTTTGCAAAAGCAGCAACTGCATTAGCACTGGCTAAGTATCTCAGTGATTCACAAATCAATCTAAAAGATGTAAACAGGCAGATTCAGGCACTTGCAATTGTCTTTTTGCCCGTAATACTCATTTTACCACAGCCCGATCCTGGAAGCGCGCTGATCTACAGTATTTTTATTGTTGTTTTATATAGAGAAGGACTGCCTTCGTGGTACGTCTGGACAGGTTTTATTACTATCCTTTTATTTGTTCTGACACTGATTTTAGAGCCTTATGCCGTAATTTTAATTGCTCTTGGGGTATTAACTATTATTCATTTTAAAGGACGGGCTGTTGACCGAAATGTTCTTTTAAGCACAATATTGCTGGCTATTATCTCAGCTTTTGTATTATCCGTTGATTATGTATTTGATAATATATTCAAGCAGCATCATAGAGATCGTTTCAATATTTTATTAGGAAAAACGGTTGACATGAAAGGTATTGGGTACAATACAAACCAGTCTGAAATTGCAATTGGATCTGGAGGATGGATCGGAAAAGGTTTCTTGGAAGGAACACAGACTAAAGGAGGATTTGTTCCCGAGCAGCATACAGATTATATCTTTACAACTGTAGGCGAAGAATGGGGATTTGCAGGTTCTTTAGTTGTAATTCTTCTTTTTGTGGGACTGCTTTTAAGAGTAATCTATTTGGCCGAAAGACAAAAAACTAAATTCAGCAGAGTATATGGTTATTGTGTAGCTGGAATTTTATTCATACACTTTTTTGTAAATATCGCCATGGTCATCGGAATATTTCCAACAATTGGTGTCCCTCTTCCTTTCTTTTCTTATGGAGGATCTGGACTCTGGGGTTTCACTATTTTACTTTTTATCTTCTTAAAAATGGATGCCAATAAAGTAAATGAATGGTAGCAATAAATTCAAAGTTTTAAATTTCAAATTCCAATAAAAAGGAAATAGAATTCTCTTTGGCTTTCTTAATTTCAACTTACTTACATCCTTAAAACTGGATTTAATTAAATACAAACAAAAATATACGAATACAAAAAAGTCCNNGGACTTTTTTGTATTCGTATGTTTATCAGAAAGCTCAAACCTTTGAGCTTTTGCAACTTTGTTACCTCTTTATCTAACTAAACTTTCTCGCTTGGTCTCTTTTTTAAAAGTTTTACTAAAACTGGAAATGTAGATATTAAAACAATAATTATAATGATGTATTCAATGTGATGTTTTAAATCGATACCCTGCTTTAAAAACACTCCATATAAATAATGCCCGGAGAAAATCAATATAAATGACCATAAAAAAGAACTTAAAACATTAAAGAACATGAATTTCTTTTTGTCCATAGACACAATTCCTGCAATAATTGGAGCAAAAGTTCTGAAGATTGGAAGGAAACGAGCGTAAATAATTGCTTTTCCGCCATACTTTTCAAAGAAATCTTTTGACTGCAATAAGTATTTCTTTTTAAACCAAAAACTATCTTCTTTTTTAAATAAATAATAACCGCTTTTTGCACCAAACCAATAACCGGTCATATTACCCAAAACTCCCATTATCGCTACTAAAGTAGAAAGTAAAAAGACGTTTATAAAATCGCTTGGAATAGAAACCACGTTCTGAATTAAATCACGGCTGTAAATACCTGCCAAAAACAGTAAACTGTCTCCTGGCAGAAAAAAACCTGCAAAAAGTCCTGTTTCAGCAAAAACAATAAATAAAACAATAAATAAACCAATTTGGAAACCACCAATGCTTAATGTTATATAAAATTCGGGGTTTATTAATTGCGTCCAATCAAAATTATTCATAAAATGAGTTTGGTTATTTATAAGTCGTGAAATTAACAATAATTTGCTTCAACCACAATTAAATGCAGTATTTTAAAGATAAATTAACTATTAAAAAGCCCAAGCATTAACTTGGGCTCTGAACTATTATTCTCTAACATATTTGCAGCATGTATGCAAATTCTCATAATCAGCTGTTTCGGCTTTTATTTCTTTAGTATCATGGCCTACTTTTGCAATTGCTTTATTCAGATCTGCCGGAGATGATTTTTCTTCATTTAAAATCACCGAAAGCTGATGGGAACTAACATCCCAAGAAGCAGTTTTTACACCAGGAACACTAAAAGCAGCTTTTTCGATGCGCTTTTTACATTGTTCGCAATTACCGTTTACTTCGGTAGTATATTTTAAATTCTTATTTTTTTTAGTTTGAGCCTGAGCAGAAAATCCTAAAAAAGTAACTAGTGCTATTAAAACTAATTTTTTCATTTTATGTTCTATTTAATATTATTGAATTGCTTTATTTTATTTTAAATCGAAGTCCGGCATAGTACATCTGTCCAAAAATTGGTGCATATGCTATGGATGCATCAAAATTAGGACCAAAAGGATCATCTGCACCTAAAATTGCTTTCTTTTGTTTATAGTTTCCAATATTTTCTCCTCCTATATATACTTCAAAAACAGAAGAGAAAACTCTTGTGATCTGAAGATTCATAACAGCATAAGAGGGTGAAAAATCTGAAAATTGATCTGCTTCAGGATTTGATGCCGTATAAGGCAGCTGCTGTTTTCCAGACCAATTAAATGTATAATCAAATTTCCATTGCTTATCATCATTCAGCTGCGTTTCATATTCCAAATTTCCAAGAAAACGATGTTTTGCCTGCAGCGGACGCTGAAAAGTTCCTCTTAAATAATCGGTTTGAATGTCGTAATATTTATAAGCTGTTCGAAGATTCAAATTATGAATCAATTCGTAATTGAATTCAACCTGCAGGCTGTTTGCAAATGAATTTCCTTTTAAATTGTAAAATAAAACTTCTTGCGGACTCTGCATTAAATCTACAACGGCCTGATTCTGAAAATCGGTGCGATAAAAATCAAAACCTGCATCGGCATTTTTACCAAAAATTTTGAATTTCTGAGAAAAACTCACACCGTAATTCCAGGCAATTTCCGGATTTAATCCGTAAATTTTTCCGTTATTATCTAAAATCGAAAACGTTCTTGAACTTGCGAAAAGCTGTTGGTTTTCTGCAAAAATATTTGCCGAACGTTTTCCTCTTCCGGCAGAAAAACGAATTACTGCATCTTTCCACGGATTATATCTTACATGAAGACGAGGCGTTACAAAAAAACCTAAACGGTTATGATTGTCTACTCTTCCACCTAGAATCACACTAAAATTATCTGTATTATCATATGTATACTCAAAGAATGCCCCAACGGAATTATCGATTCGGCTGTAATCATTTACATTGACAAATTCCTGATATTGATCGTAAGTAAAATTTAATCCTGTTGTGAATTTATTCATCGTATTATCAATAATCGAATTGAAAATTAAATTCGAATAAAAACTATTTTGTTTAATATCATACTGATTTAAACCATAATACGAATCTTGTTTATGACTGTTAAAAGCATTTTGAAAACCAATACTCTGATAAGGCATGTCTGGAAAAACATAACCAATTTTTGTTGATACATCAAAACGTTCTGTATTGATTTCTGAACCCCAATAATTAGTTGTACCACGATCTCTGTCTTTATCAAAATCAACTTCTCCGGTTTGCTTTTTATCATTCATATATCTGAAATTGATAAAACTTACCAAACCGCTTTCAGGATCATAATATTGATAACGATTTAAAACATTGATTTGTTTTCCTAACGGATTATCCAGAAAACCGTCATCATTCATGTCGTTTTTTGCTACACGTGTGTTCCCATGAACAAACAAACTTGTAGCCCATTTATCTGATAATTTTTTATTAAAATGTGTATTCAACTCAAAACGGGCATCTGTAGAACCATAAGCATTTAAGAAAAATGGGATATCGTTTAAAGGCTTTAAAAGTTCTGTATTTATTTGTCCAGAAATGCTTTCGTAACCGTTAATGACACTCCCCGCTCCTTTTGTAATCTGAACACTTTCTATCCAGGTTCCAGGAGTAAAAGATAAACCGTAAGCCTGTGAAGCGCCACGAACCGAGGGAATATTTTCTTCTGTAATCATTAAATACGGACTAGTCAAACCGAGCATTTTTATTTGCTTGGTTCCTGTTAAGGCATCCGAGAAATTGACATCTATTGAAGGGTTGGTTTCAAAACTTTCGGCCAAATTACAACAAGCTGCTTTTAGCAGTTCTTTACTCGTAATGACAGATGTGTTGGTGGTAAGTGTATAGGATTTTTTAATTCCTTTTTGCTTTTTGGTGATTTTAACTTCCTGCAGATCTTCTTGCGAAAAAGCAGTAACAGATAGTAAAACCATACCCAAAAACATGATATTTTTGTGCATAAAAATGATTTTAATGTTATTAGAACTGTTTTAATCCTTCTTCATTTTTGAAAAAGGCAACAGAATATTTTCAAGTCAAAATGACTCGATTCTAAACATTAAAATCAGGAGTAAAAAATATATTGATTATATAATTTGAATAAGGGGGGCGCATTCGCATCAGAATAATACGAAATGATCTGACTGCTTTTAAAATTTGGAATTGATAAAAAAGCAATGGGCTGATATTCCTGAATTACTGCAGGAAAAGCAAGCTGAAAAAAGAAAAACTTGAAAGTAGCATCATCTGATTTCTTTTCGAAATGCACCACTTTATCTTTGCAGCATGAATTTTTCTTTTCAATTGAACCGCAGCACTTTTTCTCTGGAGCAGCTTTTACTGATGTATTTAAAGAAATGGAAGCTATTTTACCTCCACAATAATGCACATCGAATGCAAACCCTATATTGGAAACCAATAATAGGAATGCTAAAAATAATCCTGTGCACTTCTTTAAATTCATAAGTGCAAAATTATCTAAAAGTCTTGAGAAAAACATTAAATAAATTGTTATTTTTTTGAATTTTGGAGCTGATAATAAAATGCAGGAATAAACAGCAATACAAATATGGGCTGAATTATAAATCGCCTAACATAAAACAGAAGCCATCCGGCGTCTGGGAAAAATTTAAGAATAGTAAAAAACATGCTGAAAAGCAGTATAAAAAAGAATACATACAAATAAGCACTAAATTTAAGCATTTCCCGATCTGCAAATAAGACATAAATCAAGATTAGTGATAAAACTGAATTTAAAACATATCGCAGTAAAAGTCCGCAGAAAAGACTTAAATTATTTACATCAGGAAAAGGTTTGTTTTTGAAATTAGATTCAAAATACACCAAAAAAGGATCATAAAACAATTGGTTTTCAAATGCTCTGATTACACCAAAACATGCAACAATTAGAACTGCAATCAGAACTTTATATTTATTTTCCTTGATTTTATTTAGCATATTTTGAAAATTTATTAATCCAAATAATCCATAAAACAAAAACATAACCATAGATAAGAAGAGGAAAAACAACACCGTGCCACAAATGATTGTATTTAGGAAAATGAAAAAACAGAAGTGTAAGCAGCGCAATTCTAACTACATTTAGAATGTAGACTGACAAAATTCCGAACAAAATAAAAAGAAGCGTTTTCTTAAATTTCCCAGAAAAAGCCAGCACAAAAGAAATAAATAAGATAATTACACTTACTGCATTACACCCTTCAACTATACTAATGAGCGAAACACCATTATAGGTAACATCAAACCGAGAATTATTTAGATTTTCCTGTATATTAATATCACTGTTAAAAAATAACATCAACTGTTCTACATTATGGCTGACCATAGCAGTTATCCCATCTGCTCGGTTATCATTATACGAATCGAGATAAAATTTATAAGCCATTGTAAGCGCAATGTAGACTGCAAAAAAAGTGCTTACAAAAATCAAGAAAGGTTTAAATTGTATTAAATATTTTTTCAAGAGATTTTTTTTTCAAATTTATGTATTTTTTGACTTGAGCTTTAAATACTTTTGTATAAAATTTTTATATCATGACATTTCAAGAATTACAACCAAAAATAAGTGCTATTGTTGCTGACACAACTATTGTTAGAGACGAAAAATTATTGGCTATCTGTCAATTATTAAATGCAAATGTAGAATATTATAATTGGGTAGGTTTTTATTTTGCCAATCACGAAACCAAAACTTTACATTTAGGGCCTTATGTAGGCGCTGAAACAGACCATACGGTGATTCCGTTTGGAAAAGGAATCTGCGGTCAGGTTGCAGAAAGCAATGCCAATTTTGTAGTGCCAGACGTTAAGGCACAAGATAATTATATTGCGTGCAGTTTTACTGTAAAATCTGAAATCGTTGTTCCGTTATTTGTTGACGGAAAAAACATAGGGCAAATTGATATTGACAGCCACCTAATAGATCCTTTTACAGAAGCTGACGAAAGATTTTTGGAGTTTGTAAATCAAGAAGCTGCTAAATTATTTTAAGACAGCAATAGATCTGAATGAAAAAAGGCATTTTTATATTATTCCATCTTATAATTTCAGCAAATCTATTTGCACAAATCAGCATGGTCTCGAAAAAAATCTTTCTTGACTCGCTAAATCGTGAAACTACGCCCGAAAACTATATTTATACAAGAGTAATTACCAATTATTATCAAAAGAGTGTTCGCTATGTTGTAACAGATTTCTATAAAAACGGAAGAAAGAAAATGACTGGAGCAACTTTAGATAAAGATATTTTAAAAAAGGACGGAGAATTTATTTGTTATTATAAAAATGGAGCAAAAGAATCTGTTATAAATTATTCTCAAGATCACAAAGAAGGAAAAGAACTTAACTGGTATGAAAACCAGAGCAAAAAATCTGAAAAACAGAATTTTTGGGATCCGAAAACAAAAAAAACTCAAACTTTAATTATTAATTTTTGGGATGAAAATAACAATCAAACCGTAATAGACAAAAACGGAGAATACGAAGACACTGATAGATACATAACAGAAAAAGGAGCTGTTAAAGATGGCTTAAGGCAAGGTGTCTGGGAGGGTAATGATATTTTAAGAAAAATTAGTTTTATTGAGAATTACGACAAAGGAGTTTTAATCTCAGGGGTAAGCGTTGATGAAAACAATATAAAACATTCTTACTCGTCCTTAAATGAAAAACAGGCTGGTAAAAAAATTTCAAAATTAAAATAATCAGTTGTAGATTAATTTTCATCGAAAAAGTTACTGCCAAATCATTAAAAAAGAATTTCTTACTGCCTTATTTTTAGATTCTTTTAATTTTTTTTGATTTTTCTGTTTTTTTAATCTAATTTTGCACCCGTCTTACAAAAGATGTATGACATACATAAAAATCATTAAATAATATTGGAATGTATTTAACTAAAGAAAAGAAAGAAGAGATTTTCGCACAACATGGTAGTGCTACAAACACTGGAAGTGCAGAAGGTCAAATTGCATTGTTCACTTACAGAATTTCACACTTAACTGAACACTTGAAAAAAAATCGTCACGATTACAACACTGAGCGTTCTCTTGTACTATTAGTAGGTAAAAGAAGAGCTTTGTTGGATTACTTGAAAAAGAAAGAGATCAACAGATATCGTGAGATTATCAAAGTATTGAATATCAGAAAATAATCAATATAGGAAAGAGGTGCGAAAGTGCCTCTTTTTTTATTTAAAATTTTAGTCCAGATCCCGAACTTCGGAACGATACAGATTTTAATTTTTAAATTTACAAACGCATTAATATTGATTTTTGAAATTGATATTGAAATTAAAAAAAGTTTGGTTTTTCATTGGGTTTTAGATAACAACAACTACACAACAACACTACAACACAACTAAAACCCATTGTATAATCAATAAGGAAAAAATTTATGATTCCACAATTATTTGTAGAAAAGATCGATTTAGGTGATGGCAGAAGCATCACAATCGAGACAGGACGTTTAGCAAAACAAGCAGACGGTTCTGTAGTAGTAAGAATGGGCGACACCATGATTCTTGCAACAGCAGTTTCAGCTCGCACCAGCAACCCAGCAGTTGATTTTTTACCGTTAACGGTAGATTACCGCGAAAAATTTGCAGCAGCAGGTCGTTTTCCTGGAGGTTTCTTTAAAAGAGAAGCACGTCCAAGCGACAGCGAAGTATTAACAATGAGATTAGTAGACCGTGTATTGCGTCCGCTTTTCCCAGACGATTACCATGCTGAAACACAAGTTATGATTCAATTAATGTCTCATGACGAAAACGTTATGCCTGATGCTTTAGCTGGTTTAGCAGCATCTGCAGCATTAGCAGTTTCAGATATTCCATTTTACAACTTAATTTCTGAAGTTCGTGTTGCACGTATCGACGGAAAATTAGTAATCAACCCAAGCAGAGAAGAATTAGAAAAATCTGACATCGACATGATGATTGGTGCTTCTATGGATTCTGTAGCGATGGTTGAAGGTGAGATGAAAGAAATTTCAGAAGCTGAAATGATCGAAGCAATTAAATTTGCTCACGAAGCTATCAAAGTTCAAATTCAGGCGCAATTGCGTTTGCAGGCTGCTTTTGGTAAAAAAGAAATTCGTACTTACGAAGGTGAGAAAGAAAACGAAGAAATTTACAAAAAAGTAAAAGCTGCAGCATATGACAAGATTTATGCTATTGCAAAAGTTGGTTCAGCTAAACACGAAAGAACTGCTTCATTTGCTGAAATAAAAGATGAAGTTAAAGCTTTATTTACAGAAGAAGAATTAGCAGCAGATGGTGATTTAGTTTCTAAATATTTTTACAAAACAAATAAAGAAGCTGTTCGTAACGTAGTCCTAGAATTAGGTGTTCGTTTAGATGGTAGAAAAACTACAGATATCAGACCAATTTGGTGTGAAACTGATTATTTACCAAGAGTTCACGGTTCTTCTTTATTTACTCGTGGAGAAACTCAAGCTTTGGCAACAGTAACTTTAGGAACTTCTAGAGAGGCTAACCAAATTGATTCTCCATCTGAACAAGGTGAAGAGAAATTCTACTTACACTATAACTTCCCTCCTTTCTCAACTGGTGAAGCAAAACCACTAAGAGGAACTTCAAGAAGAGAAGTTGGTCATGGTAACTTAGCTCAAAGAGCTTTAAAAAATATGATTCCTGCAGATTGCCCTTACACAATTCGTGTTGTTTCTGAAGTTTTAGAATCTAATGGTTCTTCTTCTATGGCAACAGTTTGTGCTGGAACAATGGCTTTGATGGATGCTGGAGTTCAAATGGTAAAACCAGTTTCTGGAATTGCTATGGGATTGATTACTGATGGAGAAAAATTTGCTGTACTGTCTGATATTTTAGGTGATGAAGATCATTTAGGAGATATGGACTTTAAAGTAACTGGAACTGCTGATGGTATTACAGCTTGTCAAATGGACATTAAGATTGATGGTTTACGTTATGACATTATGGAGCAGGCTTTAGCTCAAGCTCGTGATGGACGTTTACATATTTTAGGAAAATTAACTGAAACTATCGCTGCACCTAGAGCTGACGTAAAAGCACACGCACCAAAAATCATTACCAGAACTATTCCTGGAAACTTTATTGGAGCATTAATCGGACCTGGTGGAAAAGTAATTCAGGAATTACAAAAAGCTACCGGAACAACTATCGTTATTAACGAAGTTGACGAGCAAGGTGTTATCGAAATCTTGGGTACAGATCCTGCTGGAATTGAAGCAGTATTGGCTAAAATTAAGTCAATCACTTTCAAACCACAAATGGGAGAAGCTTATGAAGTAAAAGTAATTAAAATGTTAGATTTTGGAGCTGTTGTAGAATATACTGCTGCGCCAGGAAATGAAGTTTTATTACACGTTTCAGAATTAGCTTGGGAACGTACTGAAAACGTTACTGATGTTGTAAACATGGGTGATGTATTCCAAGTGAAATATTTAGGTGTTGATCCTAAAACTAAAAAAGAAAAAGTGTCAAGAAAAGCACTTTTACAAAGACCTCCGCGTGAGGAGAAAAAAGAGTAATCAGATCTTAGTTTACTAAAGGTTTATTCATAGAAAACCCCAATTCATTTATTTGAATTGGGGTTTTTCGTTTTTTATCTCTTTTTACAACAAAGCCGCTCCTGTCGTTTTTCAACTATCCATTAAACCATTTATGTCTCTTAATTGTTTTTCCTTCTCGAATTAAATAAGCATGATACGAACTAGGAACATCATGTGTCCATTTTGGTAAAAAATAAATTATAAGGTAAACATCAATATGACCTACTATTCCAAAAAATACTGCAAGAAAGAAAGGGATTCCAGCATAACCAAAACCTATTATGAAAATAAACGCACTCAGCAATGTTAAGCCCCATAATTTAGACAAAAGAGCGTGAGTACATGTTTCTTTTCCAAATTTTAGAATACTAAATGCATACGTTAAACCTTCCATCACAAAAATTGAAATAATAGCATATTTATATTCAATAATTATTTCAGGATTTAACAGCCAAGCACACCACCCAACACAAAGCCAAAAAATCAAATCGACTTGACTGTCCATTCTACGTAATTTTTCTGATGATACACCAGCTTTACGGGCAATAATACCATCAAAGATATCTGTCAACAATCCGAAGATCATTAATAAAACTAAAATTATTCTTGCATAGGCAAAATTATTATTTGCTATTAAAATCATTACAAAACCTAACACTAACCTAATACCAATAAGTAATAAAGGAATTTTTTTCATTTTTTTTAAATTTACTAAATAAACATACCATTTGCGATTTGCACAAATCAATAAAACTATTTTTATTTTTATATTATAAGAATTGCCAAAATCAAGGATTTCCCATTTTATGCAAATGTTTAAAATGAGAAAACATCATTTCTACTAATGTTTTATGATGATACGGCTGTTTGTATTCTTTTGTAGTTTCTTCAATAATTTCATTTATTTCACTATAATTTGTATGACAGATATTCGGAAAAAGATGATGCGCCGCATGGCAATTGGACCCACCGCTTAAAAACCTTGCCCAGCCTTTATTCGCATTCCAATCGCAGCTGGTATGAAGCTGATGAACTGCCCAGGTATGTTCTAAAAACTCACCTTCTGGCTGAGGATAGTCGGCACCGTCAAAAAAGTGTGTTCCTACAAGCATAATAATAAACACCATAGAAGTAAAAGCACTCGCAGTAAGATAACTTAGCACAATGAAACTCCATGAAAAATCAGCATATAGCAAAGGAAAAACTAATACTAAAGAAAAATAAAATATCTTATATACGATGAATCTAAAATACAGCTCTGCTTTAGGAACACCTCTTTTCATCCAATCATATTCATTTGAAAATAAATATACCCAATCACTCATAAAAACAGAATGCAATAAAGTAAACATATAAACAAACGGCGCATAATAAGCTTGATATTTATGTTTTGGTTTCCATGGATGTGTTGGACTTAACCTTAAAAAAGGGTTTTTATCAATATCTACATCACTGCCTTCTACATTTGCATATAAATGATGCGAGCGAATGTGCCTTAATCCCCAAAGCAACGGATCAATTCCAACAGTAAGAAAACTAAAAAAATGAAGCACTGAATTTGCTCTTTTATTTTTGAATGCTGTATTGTGAGATGCATCATGACCAAAACTAAATCCTATTAATAATCCTGACAATTGAAAAACCACATACATCAGCCAAAATTTTATTTTGCCTAGAGAATCCAGAAAAAGGAAAGAGTAGGATAAAGAGCAAATAAGCGTCCAAAAAAGACCTTTAAACCAAAATCTGGAGTCTCCATAAGAAATGGCTTTATGCTTAAGTTTATCATTAACTCTTGTTTTTAAAGCAGAAAAAAATATTTTCTCTTCTTCTGACTTTTTAAAATATTTTGCTTTCATAAATTATTTTCTTTTAAAATTATTTTCTTTTAAAATTATTAAGCAAACCTATTGCAATTATCACACACGAATTTGTTCAAATCAATAAAAATAATTTATATATTTGTGATTATCGCAAATTATGAAATCGCAAGAATTATTTTTAAAAGCTATCAGAAATAAGATTCCCAAGTCAGTTTCTTTAATAGATGAAATTGCTTCTGTTTTAGAAATCAGTTATGATGCATCACATCGAAGAATCTCTCAAAAGAGTAAATTTTCGATTGACGAGACTGTCAAGCTAGCAGATTATTATACTATTTCTTTAGATAAATTATTCTCAAAAAGCGAAAAAGTCATTGTTGAAAAAACTATTGAAATTACAACAATGAAAGACATGCTGGAATATTTCAGATCATCTTCGCAGCAAATTGAAATATTAACAAAAAATCCAAAAACAACCCTTTTCTATTCTGCTAAGGATATTCCGCTATTTTATTTTATGGACGGAACCATTCTTTCAAAGTTTAAAGCATTTGTGTGGCTCAATCTTTTGAATAACAAACAAAAGAAAGTTTCATTTGAAAATTTCGTTATTGAAGAGTCTTTTTCTGAATACATGCAGAAATTAAAACAGATCTATGAAAAAACAAATGTCAAAGAAATTTGGAACGACACGACGATAAATAGCAGTTTACAACAAATTTTATATTTTTATGAAGCTGGGCTGTTAAACCTAAACAGCGCAAATGCATTGTGTAAGGATCTAAAAAGAATCATAAATTTAATACAAGACAAATGCAATACAACTGCTGTCGATTTTGCAGTTTATTACAACGAACTTATTTTACTGAATAACAACATGCTTATTGAAACTGAAGATAAACTAACCATGTTTGTGCCTTATACGCTGTTGGGATATTTTATAACTGACAATGAGGAAAGCTGTAAAAATGTTCATCAGTTTTTTAAACAGCAAATTCAGAACTCTAAACCCTTAAAGCAATCTGGTATAAAAGAACAAAACCTCTTTTTTAATCGTGCCATAAGAAAGATAGACCATTATCAAGAAAAAATAAATTCTGAATTAGATTTACATTTCTAATTCAACACAGAGCCTTTGTTGGATTGACGAATCATGGCTTTTGACTGTGAAATGTAAAATATAAGTTACATTTTAACAATCTTGATTAGTTTTATAACATTTTTTTAATACTTTTGGCAACAACATCCAAAAACATTAAAACCAACAATCCTTTGAAAAAAATTCAAAAAAAACCTTATTTTATAATTTTATTTGGATTATTCCTAAACATCTTTAGCATCCACAGTCAAAACAATAGCGAAGCTGCAACCTACAATTGGCTTGACAGAAATCTTGGAGTTGAATCTTTAGATTTTAGAAACGGTCCAGCACATTTTAATTTTGACAGAACTGTAGATAATCAAAACCGCTATTATATCTCAAATGATTTTAGAAACGGGAGTATTACTTATAATAATCAGAATTACTACGACTTATACTTAAAATATGATATCTACGCAGATGAACTTATTTTAAGACCCTATACCGATTCAAATAATATGCAAATCAATCTTATTAAGGATAACGTTGGCTCTTTTAAATTAGGAAATCAAAAATTCGTCAATCTAAAAAATCTCAGCTCCACTTTTAAAGGCGGATATTATGATGAAACTTTAAATGGTGACAAATCTATTTTGTATATAAAATATTTTAAAGAAAAAAACAACACCTTAAAAGACAACGTTTTTTTAATAGAATATAGACTGAAATATGAGTTTTTACTATTAAAAGAAAACACATTTACATTGATCAATGATAAAAAAGAAATCATAAAATTATATCCCGACAAAAAAAGAAAAATAAATGATTTCTATTTTATGAATAGAGATTTAAAAAAGGATGATCCTGGATTATTTATGAAAAATCTAATGAAATACATTAACAATATAAATCTATAGCATCATCCAAATGAGAATTTTTACTATTATTTTATTATTTTTTGGTTTAAATCAATTAATGTATTCACAAGATCAAAAGTCTACTATCAGCATTAATTTTAGCAATATTAATCAGGTCGAAGTTTTAAAAAAAATTGAAGCTTCTACAAATTTCAAATTTTATTTTCAAGAAGAATGGTTTGATAAAACTGTATTAATATCTGGGGATTATTCTAACAAAACTATTGAAGAAATACTGCCTAAACTTTTTAAGGATACAGATATAAATTTCTTTATTGATAAAAATAAAATTATCCTAACCAAAAACAGTGTCATTTACGATAAATATCCAATTAAGGGCACAAAAGATTTAAATACAAAAACTCCAATATTCTTTCAGCAGTACGATTCAGTTGGGAAAAACAAACCAGAAACAGAAAATCCGATTGCTTTAATTGGTAAAGAAGAAATCGATTCAGAAATTGATTTTTATATTCTTTCGGGGCACATAACAGATTTAAAAGACAACAAACCGTTAGCCGACATAACTGTAAAAGCAAAAAACACAACGATCAGCACGACAACTGATGCATCTGGGTTTTATAGTTTGAAACTTCCTACTGGAATAAGCACTATCGAAGTACAATCTTTAGTTTACAGAAATACGGCCAGAAAAATAATGATTTACAGCAACGGAACATTGGATTTTTCTGTAGTTGAAAAAATAAATCAATTGGATGAAGTTGTCGTAAAAGGAAAAAGCAATCAAAATATTAGAACTGCAATCACAGGTGTAACAACAATTGAAGCAGAAGGCGTTAAAACTATTCCGTTAATATTGGGTGAACGAGATATCCTAAAAGTAGCCTTAACAATTCCGGGAGTAAAAACAGCAGGAGAAGGTTCATCTGGATTTAGCGTGCGCGGCGGAAAAGAAGATCAAAATTTAGTATTATTAGATAATGCGACATTATACAATCCTGCACATCTTTTTGGATTTTTCTCTTCGGTAAACCCTTACACCATTAACAAAGTAGATATTTATAAGGGTGGAATTCCATCAGAATTTGGAGGAAGATTATCATCTGTTTTTGATATTATTTCTAAAAATGGAAATACTGAAAAATTTTCCGGCGAAGGAGGAATTGGACCTGTAACGAGTAATTTAACAGCTTCTATTCCTGTTGTAAAAGGAAAAGCAAGCTTATTAGTTGGAGGAAGAGCAACTTATTCTGACTGGATTTTAAAATCGTTAGACGATGAAAATTTAAAAAACAGTGAAGCCTCTTTTTACGATTTATTTGCAAAATACAATCATAAAATAAATAAAAACAATTCTATTGAAGGAACTGGATATTACAGCAAAGACCGATACAGCATAACTCCAGATTCTCTATATCAATACAGCAACAGACTTGTTTCTTTGAAATGGAAACATGCTTTTAGCGAAAAAACAAACAGCGAATTTAACGTTACAAACAGCGAATATAAATTCAGCATTAACTATGATTCACCAAATCCGGAGTCTTTTATTTATAAATACAAAATAGATGAAACTCAGGTAAGTTTAAAATTCAATACTGCATTCAAAGCAAAACATAAGTTTACTTACGGAATATCAAGCAAATTATACAAAGTTAATCCTGGGGAAATGACACCCAATGGATCAAATTCAATTGTTGATCCGATAAAAATAGATAATGAAAAAGGTTTGGAGTCAGCTGCATTTTTATCTGATAAATTTGAAATTACAGAAAAATTACTGCTTGATGTTGGAGCGAGATATTCGCTGTATGCCGCTTTAGGACCATCCACTCAAAAGATTTATCAAGAAGGAGTTCCGCTGACTAACTCAACAGTAATTGAAGAAAAAAATTATACTAACAATGAAGTAATCAATACTTCTGGCGGTTTTGAGCCTAGAATTGGCTTAAGATATATTTTTGACGACAGCTTTTTTATAAAAGCAGGTTTTGACAAGAATTTTCAATACATTCATTTATTATCTAATAATACAACGCAGGCACCGACTGATACTTGGAAGTTATCGGATTTAAATGTAAAACCAGAAAGCGGTTTACAGTATTCGCTAGGTCTTTTTAAGAAACTCGATTATAAAGATATTGAGTTAAGTTTAGAAGGGTATTATAAAACGTCTAAAAATCTTGTAGATTACAAAGTAGGAGCTACTACAATTTTGAATCAAAATATAGAAACTGAATTACTGCAAGGTGAAGGAAAAGCATACGGAGTAGAATTTTTATTAAAAAAACCATATGGAAGACTTAACGGATGGATTGGCTATACTTATTCAAGATCTTTTATAAAACTCGACAGCCAATTTAATGATGAGAAAGTAAACAATGGAGATTTTTTTCCTACGAATTTTGACAAGCCTCACGACGTCAGTATTGTAATGAATTACAAATTTACGAAACGATACAGTTTTTCTTCTAATTTTGTTTATCAAACCGGAAGACCTGTTACATATCCGATTGGTAAATATGTCTTAAATGGTGCTGAATATACACTTTACAGCGATCGTAATAAATTTAGAATTCCTGATTATTACAGATTAGATATTGGGTTAAACATTGAAGGGAATCATAAAATTAAAAAACTAGCGCATAGTTTCTGGAATATTTCCATATATAATGTGCTGGGGAGAAACAATCCTTATTCTATCTTTTTTGTGACAAAAGAAGGACAGATAAAAGCCTACAAAACATCAATCTTTGCAATGCCGATACCTACAATTACTTATAATTTTAAATTTTAAAGATTATGAAAAAAATCTTCCTATATAAATTCCTTTCAATAATATTTGCTGTATTGGCTTTTGGCTGTACAACTCCTTATAATTATCAAACACAAGAATTTGAAGACCTCCTCGTTGTAGAAGCTACTATAACAAATCAATTAAAATTTCAGGAAATTAAAATTTCGAGAACTTATACTCTTGAAGAAAGTACTCCAAAAGTTGAAACTGGTGCAGCTGTATATATAACAGATAATTTAGGCGACAGATATGATTTTCAAGAAAAGAACGGCACATATGTATCTTTAAATCAGTTTCAGGCAAGTTCAGGAAGAGCGTATCAACTGCATGTATTGACCAAAGATGGTAAAACCTATATATCAACTGCAGAAAAACTGCCTCAACAAACTCAAATTGATCATTTGGAAGCAACTGCAATTACTAAAAATGATGAACTGGGAGTAGAAATTACCGTAAACAGCAGTGATCCCACTAATATGTCAAAATATTACAGATATGAATATGAAGAAACATATCAAGTAATCGCTTCAAAATGGTACGCAAAAAAAGCTGTCGTTGTAAATGGAAAAATTCAATTGGTTGATCGAGTAGAAGAAGCAAGAACGTGCTACTCATATCAAACTTCAAACGAATTACTTCTAACAAATACAAGTAAACTCAGTGAAGATAAAGTAGTTAATTTTCCTGTTAGGTTCATAGACAGCAAAAATAAAATTATTAGAAATAGATACAGTATTTTGGTAAAACAATATGTACAAAATTTAGCTGCGCAGACTTTTTATGAAACCTTAAAACAAATATCTAATTCTGGCAACATACTCTCACAAACCCAGCCAGGTTTTTTTTCCGGAAACCTAAAATCTGTAGATAATCCGGGAGAAAAAATAATTGGTTTTTTTAATGTTTCTACTTATTCTGAAAAACGAATATTTTTTAATTTTAGAGATCTATTTCCAAAAGAATTTACTCCTGAATATCAGTACGACTGTCCTTATCCTATACCAGAAGCCTCAGTTGACCAATATGTTTTTTCTTTTTCATCAAATGTCGCAGTAGAGTTACTAAAATCAGGAACTAGAGTTTATTATCCGACGGAAACGCCCGATTTCATACTTTATGATATTCAATGCGGCGACTGTACTTCTTTTTCATCAAATATAAAACCATCATTTTGGATAGATTAAAACATATATTAGTCCTGACTTTACTATTAAGTTATCAGCAGATTGTATTCGGCCAAAACAACAATTCTATTGCTGAACTGAATAAAATTGATCAAAATTTACGTGAATCAGTTTTTATCACAACAAACGCCAATTCCTATTTAACTGGAGAAACTTTACTTTACAACATATTTTGTACAGATAAAATCACTAAAGCTTTATCCAAACATAGTAAAGTAGTTTATTTTGAATTGATCAACAGCGAGAAAAAAACTGTTGTAAGCCAGAAAATATTCCTTGAAAACGGAGCAGGAAACGGCGATTTTTTTATTCCTACTACATTCGAGACTGGAACTTATAAAATAGTAGGATACACAAACTGGATGCTGAATAAAAACATAGAAGAGTATTTCAGCACTGATATTTTTATTATAAATCCTTATAAAGAAAAACTGGCTTTGACGGGAGATCAAAAAGAAACAGCTTCATTAGAACCAATAGCTGACGAAAATATATCTTTTGATTTTAAAAATAAAACATTTAATAATAGAAGTAAAATTGATCTAAAAATCAACACTTCTTCTGATGATTTTTTAAATGGAAATTATACAGTGTCCGTTAGAAAGTCCGACGGTTTTTCTGCTCAAAAGAAAAAAAGTGTTAAAGAATATCAAGCAGAAAATCAAAATAAAGATCTTAACGAAATTACTACCCTAAATTTTACATTACCTGAATTACGAGGAGAAATAATTTCTGGCCGCATAAGTTCCACAACAGCAGAAATTAAAAACAAGAAAGTAGCGCTGTCGCTTATTGGAAAAGATTATGATTTAAAAATAGCGATGACAGATCAGCAGGGAAGATTTATTTTTAATTTAGAAAAATCAAATCCGAATCCAAATATTGTAATTCAATTATTAGAAGAAAATAAAGAAAAATATGTTATAGAATTAGATAAACCAAAGAAAATTGATTTCTCAAGTCTTACCTATTCTAACTTTCAACTTAATTCGGAATCCAGCAAAAATATAACTGAAAGATTGATTTCAAGTCAAGTAGAAAATGCTTATTATAATATAAAAAAGGATAGTTTAGTTGCTTCGGGTAATTTTGTTCCTTTTTATGGGTCAAAATCTACCGAGTTCAGGTTAGATGAATTTACACGATTTCAAACAGTAGCAGAAACAATTACAGAAATTTTAAATGGTGTTATTTATAAAAAAGAGAACAATAATTACTCGATACAAATTTTTGATTTTGATGAAAATTACGAATCACCTTTACCGCCATTAGTTGCGGTTGACGGATTAATAATTGAAGATTTAAAAGAATTTTTCAGCTATAATTCTAAAAATATCGACAAGGTAAATGTGGTTAAAGGACTGTACTATTATGGAGCAAAAACATTCAACGGATTAATCTTTTTTTCAACAAAAAAGGGAGATTATGAAACATCCCTAAAAGGTGATTTTATACTAAAACCAGAGCTCATAAGACCACAGGCAAGAAAAGAATATTTTCATCCTGATTATTCAAACAGTAAAAATGACAGAATTCCAGACTACAGACATCAGCTTTTGTGGATTCCAAATACTCCTATTATAAGTTCTTCAATTTCATTTTATACTTCTGATGTATCTGGCAAATTTGAAGTGACATTAGAAGGCTTTTCTTTCAGTGGCAAACCAGTTTACATAAAAGAAATAATAGAGGTGCAAGACACTATTTCTAATTAAATTAAAAATATCCCGGTTCATTGTGTGCTGGGATTTTTACTTCAATAATTACAATTTTAAAAATATTTTATTTTAATTGTAACTTTTTCACCACTTCTTACGTATAACTATTTGTACACTTTAAAAAATAGGGAGACAACAACATGAGACAACTTAAAATTACCAAGCAGGTAACTAATCGTGAAACTGCATCGTTAGACAAATATCTACAAGAAATTGGAAAAGTTGACCTAATTACCGCTGATGAAGAGGTAGAATTAGCACAAAGAATAAAGGCTGGTGATCAAAGAGCTTTAGAAAAATTAACCAAAGCCAACCTACGTTTCGTAGTATCTGTGGCTAAACAATATCAAAATCAAGGATTAACTCTTCCCGATTTAATTAATGAAGGAAACTTAGGTTTAATTAAAGCAGCACAGCGTTTTGATGAAACTCGTGGTTTCAAATTCATTTCTTATGCTGTATGGTGGATTCGTCAATCGATTCTTCAAGCTTTAGCTGAGCAATCACGTATTGTACGTTTACCATTAAACAAAATTGGTTCTATCAATAAAATCAACAAAATGTATGCGTTATTAGAGCAATCTAACGAGCGTCCACCTTCTGCTGAAGAAATTGCAAAAGAACTTGACATGACTGTAAATGATGTAAAAGAGTCTATGAAAAACTCTGGTCGTCACTTATCTATGGATGCACCTCTTGTTGAAGGTGAAGATTCTAACCTTTATGACGTTTTACGTTCTGGAGAATCTCCAAACCCGGACAGAGAATTAATCCACGAATCTTTACGTACTGAAATTGAACGTTCTTTAGAAACATTAACTCCAAGAGAGGCCGATGTTGTTCGTTTGTATTTTGGTCTTGGAGATCAACATCCAATGACTCTTGAAGAAATTGGAGAAACTTTTGACTTAACTCGTGAGCGTGTGCGTCAGATTAAAGAAAAAGCAATCCGCAGATTAAAACATACTTCTAGAAGTAAAATACTTAAAACTTACTTAGGCTAATTTAGTCTTAAAGTTCGAAAGTTTATAAAGTCCAAAAGTCTCTTTTGACTTTAAGACATTTGACTTTCGACTAAACAGTAAACAACAGTTTGATTGACTGTTCGTTTTTTGATTGATGATTGAAACTCCGGCTGATTACCGGAGTTTTTTATTTAAAAATTTTACCGCAAAGCACGCAAAGTTTTTTTCGCCCTGAAAGATTCACAAAAAACTCAAAGTTCCAAAGCTTTGTGAACTTTAAATCAACTAACATTCGGCATAAAAACTTTGTGTACTTTGCGTAATTCTTTGCGCACTTTGTGCTTAAATTTCAATCTAAATCATAAAAATTTTATCTTTGTAAAAAAACAACACACTACTACAAAATGAAAAATACACTTATTGCTCCTTCAGTCCTTGCTGCTGATTTTGCTAATTTACAGCGAGATCTAGAAATGATTAATAACAGTCAGGCTGATTGGTTTCATATCGATATTATGGACGGAGTTTTTGTTCCGAATATCTCTTTTGGAATGCCGGTCTTAGAGGCAATTTCAAAACATGCAAAAAAATATATTGATGTTCATTTAATGATTATAGATCCAGATCGATACATCAAAACTTTTGCAGATTTAGGAGCCAATGGCTTAACAGTACATTATGAAGCCTGCACACACTTACACCGAACACTTCAAGCAATTAAGTCCGAAGGAATGAAAGCTGGTGTAGCAATAAACCCGCATACTAATATTGATCTTTTAGAAGATGTTATTAACGATATTGATTTAGTATGTATTATGAGTGTAAATCCAGGTTTTGGAGGACAGTCGTTTATAGAAAATACTTACGATAAGGTTAAAAAATTAAAAGCACTAATTACTCGTAAAAATGCTTCAACAATTATTGAAATTGACGGCGGTGTAACCAATAAAAATGCGAAACAATTAGTAGAAGCCGGCGCTGATGTTTTAGTAGCAGGAAGCTTTGTTTTTAAAGCTGAAAATTCCATTGAAACTATTGCTGATCTAAAAGCTTTGACTACTTTTTAAGTTTTTTAAATTCGGGAAGAAATCAATTCCAGTCATTTTTTCTAAAGTCTCAATTGGAACTATAAAATCATAGATAGGTTTGTTACTGTCTTCGTTTGGAACCAAAAAAGCAATTGCTTTATGTTCGTTTCCCGATTTAGCTAAAACAATTTTATAAAAATACTTAGGAACAGAAACATTTTCTGTTCCTATTTTTTTGTCTGAATCTTTCAAAATTCCGCCTGTTACAATATAAATATCGTTATGCTTTTCTGCCCAATAGCGTGTTTTTTGTTCTAATCTATTCCAAATACCCGAGTTAAAATCATGTTTTTGAGGAGAAATATTTGATGTGTAAAAAGTATCATTATAGGCATCTTCATCAAACTCCATATCGGCTGCAGGGCAAAGATGTCCTTTGTCATAACCAGAATTTTTATAATTCCTCCAATCTGCAGAACCCGTGGTCACTTTAGGGTCTTCTACAAAATAAGGACGTCGATAATTTCTGTTCTTCAGATTCTCTTTCTTCAATTCATATGCAACCCACTCGGCCTGCTCAAACTTTTCATTATATGAAAGTGTATAATATTGATGTTTTACAATCTGCTTAGTCGTTGACGTTGGGAGATATTTATAAGAATATAATGAATCTGACCTTTTTTGATTTGAAACAAGAGAAACTGCTTCTGTAGGAATTTCTTCTTTATCTGTTTTAATCTCTTCTTTTTTACAGGACAAAAACACCATAATCATTAAACCAAAAACAACCGCCTTTTTCATATACAATAATCTTTTCTTGGGATAAACGTACAAAAAAACGCTCCATAAAAATAAATTTACAGAGCGTTTTTATAAAATTAATGTCTACTGGTTTTTATGATTTTACCAGTTTTTCTTTTTTCATTTTAGGAGAAACTGTATTTTTTACAATTCCTTTAGGCTGTAGATCATCCAAAACATTTAATGCTTCTTCTACATATACGTCTTTAGCCAAAGCTTGATGCCAAGAATCTCTTTTTTCTTTTAATGCAGCATCTGCTTTCATCTCTGCATCCTCGTAAGGAAGTGATTTAAAAATTAAGCTGTTTTTATAATCAGAGATTGGTTTATATTTTTTTCCTTCATTCTCAACTTGTTCCTGAGTAGCTTTAAAGCTATTGATATTCAAGCTATAGGTATTTTCTTTGTTCTTAACATCAATCCATTTTGCATTATCTTCAATCAATTTAAACTGATCGTTTAGTGCAATTCTGTTTTTACTGTTAATAATCGCTCTGGTAAAATTCTCATTAGATGTCCAAGTGCTGTAATCTGCAGGATCAATTTTATCCCAAGGCATTGCATTATCAATATCGCGTTCTCCCATTTTTAGGTAAGCATAACGATCTGGCATTACAACGTCACTATGAACACCTTCTAACTGAGTTGAACCTCCGTTAATTCTATAAAACTTTTGTCCTGTAATTTTCAAAGCACCTAAATCTCCAAAATTTGCATTACGAACAAACTGATTTAAATCTAATACATTTTGCACAGTTCCCTTACCGTAAGTTTGTTTACTTCCGATAATTACACCACGTTTATAATCCTGAATTGCGGCAGCCAAAATCTCAGATGCAGAAGCAGAGAAACTGTTTACCATAATAACCAATGGTCCGTCCCACTCTATTTTTTTGTCTTTATCGTACAGAACTTCTTTTTTCTTTCCGGCAGATTTAACCTGAACAATTGGTCCTTCTTCAATAAATAAACCAGCTATGTCAACTACAGTAGAAAGAGATCCACCACCGTCATCACGTACGTCTAGAACAATTCCGTTTATGTTTTCTTTTTTCAGTCTTTCAACTTCAAGAGCAATATCTTTCCCGGCATCACGACCGTCTTTGTTTTCAAAATCAATATAGAATTTAGGCAGATAAATTACACCATACTTTAAACCATTTTTCTCTACAATACTAGATTTTGCGTATGTTTCTTCAATCTCAACAACATCTCTGATAATAGAAATAACTTTGATGCTTCCGTCTACTTTTTTTACTGTAAGCTTAACTTCAGTTCCTTTATGACCTTTAATTTTTTTCACAACATCATCCAAACGCATACCTACAACATCTACAGGTTCTTCGTTTCCTTGTGCTACTTTCAAAATCAAATCACCAGCTTCAAGTTGTTTTCCTTTCCAAGCCGGTCCGCCAGAAATCAATTCGTCTATTTGAGTAAAGTCATTTTTCTTTGTTAATCTTGCTCCAATACCTTCTAATTTACCACTGATATTAACATCAAAACGGTCTTTTTCTTCTGGAGCAAAATAACTTGTATGAGGATCAAAACGAGTCATAATAGAATTCAAATAAATTGAAAACCAATATTCTCTGTTCAGATCTTTAATGATACTAAAATTATCATCTAAAGATTTTAAAGAACTTTCGCGCGTTTCTTTTTCTAAAGCTTCAAAAGTTTTTTCTTTGTAAGCTGGATCTTTTTTCTTCTTTTCTTCTTCAATTTTCTGTTTAGTTACAAGAGATGAAAGCGTAGATAATTTAATCTGTTTTCTCCATCTTTCATTTATTTCAGCTAAATTTTTCGGATAAGGAATATGCTCGTAATCTGCATTAAAAGTTTCATCAACATTGTAGTTAAATGGCTGAGCTAAAATCGTTTTATAACGTTTTTTACTTTCTTCCATACGTTTCATCAGCCTGGTATATGTCAGGTTGAAAAAAGTAATATCTTTATTCAAAAACTGATCATCAAGCATTAATTCATACTGCTTAAACTCATCTATATCAGACTGCAGAAAAAATCTTTTAGAGGGATCCAAAGCTTCAATGTAATCTTTAAAAATACCTTTAGAAAATTCATCATTCACTTCTGCAGGACTGTAATGACCTTTTTCGATAACAAATGCAAGCAATTCTAAAAGTGTTTTATCTTTATTTGGATCCGGATCATCAAACTTATTTGCATTTATTTTAAAAGCAAATAATGTTAGAGATAAGCATAATACGGCTATAAGTATTTTATAATTTCTTTTCATAAATTTAATAATAGCATTCATCAATTTTTTTATCTAAGTTACGGTAAAAACTATGCCACAACAGCCAAGTCTACTATAATTTTTTGTTAAAGATATAAAAATGTTTCATGCTCTAAAATCTTCTTAGAATTAGTTAACAATTTTTATTTTATTTGTAATTAATCAAGCTAAATCTGTTATTACATTTGCTTTTTAAATGCTGTAATCATTAAAAATTCAAAATAATGAAAAAAGAAAAACCACTTATATTAGTTACTAACGACGATGGCATTCTGGCTCCCGGAATACGAGCATTAATAAGTGTAATGGAAACTATAGGCGAAGTAATTGTTGTTGCCCCGGACAAACCTCAAAGTGCCATGGGACATGCAATTACTATTAACAACACCTTATTTTTAGATAAAATTTCTAAAGAAGAAGATTTAATCACAGAATACAGCTGTTCCGGAACACCTGTTGATTGTGTAAAATTGGCAGTAAATGAGATTTTAAAACGAAAACCGGATCTCTGCGTTTCTGGAATTAACCATGGATCAAACTCGTCTATAAATGTAATATATTCCGGAACTATGAGTGCAGCTGTTGAGGCAGGAATAGAAGGAATTCAGGCAATAGGATTTTCATTATTAGACTTTGATTGGAATGCAGATTTTGAACAAATTAAATCATTTGTCAAAAAAATAACCTTGGAAACACTCAAAAATAAACTTCCGCCGGGAGTAGTTTTAAACGTTAATTTCCCAAAATTAAAAGAAAACGAAATTAAAGGAATTAAAGTCTGCCGTCAGGCGAAAGCCTATTATGCCCAGAAATTTGACAAGAGACAAACACCTCACGGAAAGGATTATTACTGGCTTACCGGTAAATTTACTAATGAAGACAATGGCGAAGATACCGATGAATGGGCTCTAGAAAACGGATATATTTCTGTCGTTCCGGTACAATTTGATTTAACAGCACATCACACTATACAACAACTTAATACTTGGGAATTAAATGGATAAAAAAGACTTATTAATTGGCTTTGTTATTGGAATTTTTACTTCACTTCTAGGAAGCTATCTGTTCATCACTTTTTTTACCAATTTCGATATTTCGACGGGATTACAAATTATAAAGGATCACGGATATTTAGGAAAAATTGTTACTTTGGGCACTATATTAGACTTGCCTGTTTTTATAATACTTTTAAAAAGAAATAAAGAATTTATGGCAAGAGGAGTGATTTTGGCAGTGATTGTTCTCGCAATTTCTACTTTATTTATTTAAATCCTATCTTTGTAATTCAAAATATTGTCTGCTGACAACTGAAATCCCTTTTCAAAAAAATTGATATGAAATACTATATAATTGCTGGCGAAGCCTCTGGAGATCTACACGGTTCAAACTTAATGAAAGCAATATATGAAGAAGATCCTCAAGCCGATATCAGATTCTGGGGCGGTGATTTGATGCAAAAAGCAGGCGGCACTTTAGTAAAACATTACCGAGATCTTGCTTTTATGGGTTTTATTGAAGTTATTTTTAACTTAAAAACCATTTTGAACAATATTAAAATCTGTAAAAAAGATATTTTGGAATTCCAGCCGGATGTTTTAATATTTATCGATTACCCAGGCTTTAATATGCGTATTGCAAAATGGGCAAAGGCACTACATTATAAAACACATTATTATATTTCTCCACAAATCTGGGCTTGGAAAGAAAACAGAATCAAAGCTATTAAACAGGATGTGGACAAGATGTTTGTAATTCTGCCTTTCGAAAAAAGTTTTTACGAGGACAAACATCATTTCCCTGTAGATTTTGTCGGGCATCCATTAATTGATGCGATTCAAAATCAACCGCCATTTGACGAAACTTTGTTTAGAAAAGAGAATCAGCTGGGAGAAAAACCAATAATCGCCATTTTGCCTGGAAGCCGTAAGCAGGAAATTACAAAAATGCTGAGTGTTATGCTAAGTGTTGTGAATGATTTTCAGGATTACGAATTTGTAATTGCCGGCGCACCAAGTCAGGATTTTGAGTTTTACCAGCAATTTATCAGTAACAAAAACATCAAATTTGTATCGAACAAAACCTACGATTTACTGCGTTCGTCTACTGCTGCATTGGTAACTTCTGGAACTGCCACTTTAGAAACCGCTCTTTTTAAAGTTCCCGAAGTGGTATGTTATAAAGGAAGTACTATTTCGTATCAAATTGCAAAACGCATTATTACCTTAAAATACATTTCGCTTGTAAATTTAATTATGGATCAAGAAGTTGTAACCGAATTGATTCAAAGTGAATGCAATACAAAACGAATTAAAGAGGAATTGCAAAAATTATTAGAACCCGCTTACCGCGAAAATCTACTGACAAATTACAATTTACTAGAACAAAAACTAGGCGGTGCCGGAGCCAGCAAAAAAACTGCAAAACTTATTGTTGCCGATTTAAAACAAGTTAAATAATCCTGATTTTGAAAAAACTTATCATTTTTCTGCTTTTAGCAATCGCTTTTACTTCTTGTAAATCAACTTCTACAACTGTAAACAAAAAAGAATCTAAAACAGAAAATAGATCTTTAGTAAATAATTTAATCAAAAAAGCGACAGAAAATATTGGCGTAAGATATAAAGCCGCGGGCACAACAAAAGATGGATTTGATTGTTCCGGCTTAGTTTACACAACTTTTGAAAGTGAAAATATAAACCTTCCCAGAAGTTCTTATGAACAAGCGAAAATTGGAAAAGTAATTCCTTTAAATGATGCCCAAAAAGGTGATTTAATTTTTTTTAAAACCAATAAAAGCAGTAAAATTAATCACGTTGGCCTAATAACCGAAACTAATTCTGATGAAGTAAAATTTATTCATTCTTCTACTTCAAAAGGCGTAATTATATCATCAACAAAAGAGCCTTATTATAAAAATTCTTTTGAACAGGTGAACCGCATAATTCAGTAAAAAATAATTTATATATTATTTTTCTTACAATTTTTTAATACTTTTAAGCCATGAAAGTATTAGATTTTCCTTTAGTCAAAATTACCATTAGTTTCATTATTGGCATTCTTGCTTCGTATTATTGGAGACCCGCTATTATTATGTCTCTAATTATGTTTTGCTGTTTCTTTATACTTTTTGGCGCTCTTTATTTTTTAACCAACAGCAAAAATAAATTAAATCTCTTTTTTGGAATAAGCACTTCTTTCCTATCCTTTTTTGCAGGTGTAATTATTCTTTTTTTACATACAGAATCTAATCAAAACACAAATTACAGCCATTTAAAGACAGGTCAGCCACTGCTTATAAATTTTACTTTGAGAGAAAAACTAAAAAGCAATGACTATAATGATCGCTATATTGGCATTATAAATAATATTGAAAATAAAAATTACTCTGGAAAAATAATTGTTAATGTCAGAAAAGACAGTACTGTAAATTCTCTTATTTTAGGAAGTGTAATTAGAGCCAAAACGATTTTACAATATAGCAAACCCATCAAAAATCCAAACCAATTTGATTACGGCAGATATTTGGCAGATAAACAAATTTATGCACAGGTTTATTTACAAAAATCAGAAATACAAATTAATAAAACACTAGAAAAAGACATCTGGTATTATTGCGGGCGTCTTCATGCTTCAATTGTCAAAAACCTTGAAAAAGCCCATTTTCATAAAGAAGAAATGAATGTTGCGCTAGCACTTATTTTAGGCCAGCAGCAAGAAATATCTCCAGATATTATACAAGATTATCAGTTTTCCGGAGCCACACATGTGCTTTCAGTTTCAGGCCTTCATGTTGGTTTTATAATGTTATTTATTAATTTTATTCTTAGACCAATTCCAAACACCAGAAAAGGATCTGCTCTAAAACTTGCCTGTGTTCTATTTTCTCTTGCCTCTTTTGCTGTTATTTCAGGATTATCACCTTCTGTCCTAAGATCTGTTGTCATGTTTTCTTTTGTTGCAATCGGCAGTTATTTGCGCAGAGGAGGCAATATTTACCATACTTTATTAGTCTCAATTTTATTAATCTTACTTTTTGAGCCTTATTTCTTATTTGATGTTGGGTTTCAATTGAGTTACTTAGCATTATTCTTTATTGTTTGGCTGCAGCCTTTGCTAAAAAAAATCTGGTCTCCAAAGAACAAATTAATTCTATATATTTGGGATACTTTAACTGTTTCTTTTGCTGCACAAATAGGAACACTGCCTTTGTGTTTATATTATTTTCATCAATTTCCAGGGTTATTTTTTGTAACCAATATTATTATACTTCCTGTTTTATCTTTTATTATGATCGCTGGAATAATTGTAATGATAATTGCAATTTTTACGAGTCCGCCGTTGTTTCTGGTTGAAATATTTGAAAAAAGCATTTTCATTTTAAACAAAATGACACACGTTGTAGCATCATTTGAATCATTTGTAATTCGAGATATAAGCTTTAATACTTATTATCTTTTTAGTTTTTATTTTTTTATCATCGCGGTCGTCCTATGGCTCAAAACTCCGAAATATAACAAACTTGTATTTGTTTTAGGCAGTTTGATTCTAATCCAGCTTTCTGCCATTTATACCAAAAAGGAAATAGCAGGCCAACAAGAATTAATTATTTATAATACTAAGCAGCAAAGTTTAATTTCTGAAAGAAAAGGAAACACAATTCGATTATTTGCTTCTGATACACTTTTTGCAAAGAACAAACAGAATCAAGTTTTAACTTCGTATTTAACTGGCAATTTTGCCATTATAAAGAAAACAGACAAACTTAAAAATACAATTTTCTTTAATGGACAAAAAATTTTAATAATTGACAGTACCGCAATTTTTGAAACTAAAATACAGCCAGATATTATTCTTCTAATACAATCTCCAAAAATAAATCTTGACCGGATATTAACGGAGATTCACCCAAAAACAATTGTAGCAGATGCATCAAATTCATATGCCGTTCAAAAATGCTGGAAGAAAAGCTGTTTTAAAAAAAATATCCCTTTTCACTCCATAAGTGAAAAGGGATATTTTAAAATAAATTAGATTTAATTTATTCTGGACGTAATAATAAATTACAATCATTTATCCATGATTTAGCTCCACCTGGCTTGTAAGCAACTTTTCCAAGTGCATTAAAAGTAGTTTTACCTTTTCTCACAGAAGCCATCGCAAAACACACTTGTGGTAATTCTTCAACACCAAAAGCATTTTTTATTTTAATATTCTGATCTCTAACGGCTTCAGAAACACTTTGATCAGATAGATCTAGTTTTACTAAAACAACATTATCACGTGACCATACAGCAAAGTCAGGCGTTTTAAATATCTCTGTTTCAATATTTTTTGGTGCTCCATCAATAGTGAAATAAATCAACATTGGTTTTTTTTCATCATTACTGACAGTAATAGCATCATTAAAATTCGTTTTCCAAACAATATTTTGCGCCTCCGCAAAAAACGAAGTTATAAAAAACAGTGGGATGAGTAGTTTTCTTGTCATATCATTAGGGGTTTATTACATTAATGCGACTAAATTAACATAATATCCTTATAAAACAAGACTATATACTATTGAAAAATTAAAAATATTTTTAAAAAATGAAACTTATTAATAAAATCGTCAAATTTTATCAATAAACCAAAAAAAATCGTTTTAAATATCAATACATAGTATAACATATCTTTTAATAGTTAAAAAAATCTCCTTTAGAACCACGTAAAAAGGAGATCTTCAACATTAAAACAAGAAAGTTCTTAATATAAATTTTTTATTCTGTCTCAACCGGGTGCAAAATTGCATTTGCTTCGGCGATCCAAGCTTTTGCTCCGCCTGGCTTATAGGCAAGTTTCCCTAAAGAGCTAAAAGTCGTTTTGTTCTTTTTGGTAGAAGCGAGAGCATAACAGACCTCTGGCAGATCTTCTACGCCAAATGCACTTTTTAATCTAAGATTCTGTTCTTTATCTCCGTCAGATGCAGAGGCGTCAGACAAATCAAGTTTTACTAAAATCACATTGTCACGAGACCAAACAGCAAAATCAGGGGTTTTAAAAACTTCGTTTTGAAGATTATCAGGAACGCCTGATGCTGTGAATAAGATTAACATTGGTTTCTTTTCTTCATTACTTATGGCAATTGCATCCGTCATGCTTGTTCTCCAAGCTAGAGTCTGTGACTGCATAAAAAAAGAACCCAGAAAAAATAGTAGGATAGGTAATTTTTTAATCATGGTATATTTGGTTAGGTTAGTATAGCATGACGAAATTAACATAATATTTTAATTTTCCAATTTTTATTGCAACAAAAAATACATTATCCGTTTTTTTATTACAAATAAAATATCAAAACAATAATTCACATATAATCGATTGAAAAAAAAATCTTACGAAACAAAAAAACTCCTTACAAGTTTGTAAGGAGTTTTTTAAATATTGTAAGTATATTCTAAACTACATTAAGATTTTTTTGGATGAACAATTTCTTCTGCAACGGTAAGCCAAGCAGCAGGACCTCCTGCAACATAGCCTGTTTTTCCTAATCCTTTGAAATTTATTTTTCCATCTTTAGATTCGGCACTTGTAAAAAACACTGTCGGAAATCCCTGAATTCCAAAAGCTTGCTGTAACTCAACATTCTGATTTTTAATTTCAGGAGTTTGAGGCACACTTCTAGGATAATCCAATTCGACTAAAATAACATTATCTGCAGCCCATTTTTTAAATTCAGCTGTTTTCAAAACTTCATTCTGCAACCTAATACACCATCCGCACCAGTCGCTTCCTGTAAAAAACATTAACATTGGTTTCTGCTTATTATTACTTACAGTAATAGCTTCTCTAACATCCGTATACCACTTTAACTCTTGTGCCTGACTTGCAAATGCTCCGATCAGAAAAAAAGCGATTAAAAATATTTTTTTCATAATGTGTTATTTTCGACAAATTTAAACAAAAAACAAATTCAAAAAATAGTAGTTATTTTACTTCTTGCATTAATTTTTTAATTAACGGAGTTGTAACTATTAAAACAACACCCGCAACAAGAGAATAAATTGCTAATAGATAATACCCATCTGTGTAAGCAATCAACTTAGACATTAGGGTAGTTCCTGTGTTTGCATCAGACATTTCTGCACCTAATTTTCCTGCTGCAAACTGCCCGAAAGCACTTGACAAAAACCATAATCCCATCATCATTCCAAACAATCGTTTAGGAGACAATTTAGTAATTACAGACATTCCAATTGGACCAATACATAGTTCCCCAATTGTATACAACAAATATCCTAAGGCAAAAACATCTAAAGAACTAAGTCCTTTTTCATCTATAAAAAATCTCGCGCTGTAAAAAATAAAGAAACCTGCTGCCAGCAAAATAAATGACAAACCAAATTTAATTACTGTGTTAGGTTCAATTTTTCGTTTGTAAAGATAGATCCACAACAAACCAACCAAGGGACTGAAGATAATAACGTACAATGAATTGATGCTATTATTTACTACGTTTGGATCGATATTGAAAAACAATAATTTACTGGATAAATTATCTTTTGCAAATAATGACAATGAACCGCCAGACTGCTCAGAAATTGCCATAAACATAAAGTATCCAAAAATAAATACAAATGCTGCCAAAAGCTTAGATTGCTGTTTTCTGTCTTTTAGCTGTATCAATTCAAACAAAAAATATCCAATTGCCAAAACCCCAATTGTATACATAAAGTACTCTGTAAAATCTGAGTTTATCACCATTATGTATACCAATGGTATAACTAAAAACGAGCCTACATATACAGCTGTTTCGTAAGTGGTACGCTTTTTAGGTGTATGATTTTCTAAAGGAGAGTTTCCTATTGGCGCTAAATGTTTTTTCGTTAAAAGAAAAGTAACTACACCAATAATCATTACTATTGCCGCAGAAAGAAAACATAAACTCCAAGAATAATTTTTACCCAAATAAATAGGAATTGCACCTCCAAGCATTCCTCCTATATTAATTCCGGCGTAAAATAAACCATAACCCGCATCACGGCGTCCGTCATTTTCATGATACAATTCACCGACCATTGAAGAAACGTTTGGCTTAAAAAAACCTGTTCCAATAATAGAAAGCGTGATTCCGTAATAAAAGAAATCATGCGGATTTGCAGCAATTAGTAAATTTCCCAAGATCATTACGACACCTCCAAAAAGAAGTGATTTTTTGAATCCTAAAATCTTGTCTGCAAAGATACCGCCAATAAAAGTAAAAGCGTAAACAAAAGCCTGAATGGCTCCATATTGAAGACTTGCTTGTCCATCCAGCAGACCTAGTTGATCTACCATAAAAAAAGCTAAAACCCCTCTCATTCCGTAGAAACAAAAACGTTCCCACATTTCAACTAAAAACAAGTACCACAATTGTTTTGGGTACTTGCCTTTAAAATTTTGAATTTCTTCTAACGTAATATTATTTTCCATTATCTAACTCCGTGCATCATTTTTTTCAAGAATGGAGTCAAAGCAAATAACACAATCGCTGCGATACCTGTAAGAACTACAAAAACCATGAAGAATTCATATAAGTTATGAATTTCAAATCCTGCAAAGAAATGGTTAGCAGCACTAATTTGGTGCTTATCCAGAAGTGCCAATTGCTCTGCAGTAGGCGTAACTGTTTTATCTAAAATTGCCTGAAGATCGATTCCTAATTCTTTTGCTTTTGCAAATTTATCACCTGTTGCAGGCAAGATAGAACCTAAAGTTCCTCCTAAAGCATAACCAGATGCATTAGATAAAAAGAATACTCCGTATAATAAAGATGCAAAACGTTTTGGAGATAATTTACCAACCAATGACAAACCAATTGGAGACAAACATAACTCTGCACAAGTATTTAGGAAATACAATAAAATCAACCATTTTACTAATAACAAACCAGAAGTTCCGATATACGATACCTGAGTTGCAATCATAAAGAAACTAACCGAAATCACAACTAAACCAACTGCTAATTTTACAGGAGAAATTGGTTCTTTTCCTTTTGCTCTTAAGGTATCCCACAATATACTAAAAGGAACGGCCAACAGCACAACAAATAGTCCGTTGAAAATCTGCACCATTGATGCCGGCATTTGAAAACCAAAGAAGTTTCTGTCGGTCTGATTATCTGCAATAAAAGTTAGAGAAGAACCTGCCTGCTCAAACGCTGCCCAAAAGAAGATGATAAAGAACGAAACGATATAAATTACTATAATTCTATCTCTTTCTACTTTTGTTAACGAAGAATCTGAAATGATTAATCCAGCCAAAGACAAACCGCTCGAATAGATTAAGGTATAAATTAAGTTCTGCCCCAGTACGTAGTGAAAGAATAAACCTAAAACTAAAAATGCTACTCCGGCAGTCACTAAAGCTCTATCAGAAAAATTAGCTTTTTGTGCTTCTCCTTCTTCAAAATCCGAAGCTTCATTTTTTGATGGTAAACCTCCTAATGGTCTTCCTTCTGGAGATACCACATATTTATTTTTTAAGAAGTAAAAAAGAATTGTTCCTAAAAGCATTGCAACAGAAGCTGCCATGAATCCCCATCTAAAAGCATGAATATCTCTAATTCCGCCAGCATCTTTAACATCGCCTAATAAAGGGCAAATAGATTGTCCTAAAAATGCTCCGATATTGATTCCCATATAAAAAATAGTAAAAGCACTATCTAATTTTGTTTTTTCCTGTTTAGGATACAAACTTCCAACCATACTAGAAATGTTTGGTTTAAAGAATCCGTTACCAAAAACAATAACTCCTAATGCAGAATACATAATTGTTTTAGCCAGAGGCAAATTTGCTTCAAAAACACTTCCGCTGGTAAACAATAACATTTGGCCAATTGCCATCAATAATCCACCTAATAAAATACAATTTCTGTTACCTAAAAAACGGTCAGCTACAAAACCTCCCAACATTGGTGTCAAATAACAAAGCCCTAGAAAACCTCCATAAATCAAAGAAGCTTCTTCTTCTTTCATTAATAATGAGTTTACAAGAAACAACGTCAATAAAGCACGCATTCCATAAAAATTGAACCTCTCCCACATCTCCGTTCCAAACAATACCCAAAGTCCTTTTGGATGCGCTGATTTTACTTGAGTTTCTCCCATATTATTCATTTTTTATTTAAGGTTATTACAGTTATTTTATAAATTTTCTTTGATAAAGTTAGTCATTTTATTGAAAAGCTGAATTCTCGTTGCTCCGCCATAAATACCATGGTTTTTATCTGGATATATTTGAGAATCAAATTGTTTATTTGCCTGAATTAATGCTTCCATCATCTGCATTGAATTTTGAACATGAACGTTATCATCTCCAGAACCGTGAATCAATAAAAATTTCCCTTTTAATTTCTCCACATGATTTATTGGAGAATTTTGATCGTATCCATCTGCATTTTCCTGAGGCGTTTTCATGTATCTTTCTGTATAAACGCTGTCATAAAATCTCCAGTTTGTAACCGGAGCAACAGCAATTGCCATTTTAAATACGTCATTTCCTTGAAAAATACAGTTTGAAGCCATAAATCCGCCATAACTCCAACCCCATATTCCTATTCTTGAAGCATCAACATAAGGATAAGCCCCAATTACTTTTGCCGCATCGATTTGATCTTCGACTTCATATTTACCTAATTGCAGCTGTGTTACTTTTTTAAATGCTGCACCTTTAAAACCAGTACCTCTACCGTCAACACAAGCAACAATATATCCTTGCTGTGTTAGCATCATAAACCAATATTCATTAGAACTGCCCCAAGCATTTACGACTTGCTGCGATCCCGGACCAGAATACTGAATCATAAAAACCGGATATTTTTTTGAAGGATCAAAATCTTTTGGCTTCATAATCCAGGCGTTCAATTCATTTCCTTTGGCCGTTTTTAAAACAAAAAATTCTTTTGACGGCAATTTATACGCCTCTAGTGTAGAAGACAATTGTTTGTTATTTTCAATAACCTGAACTTCTTTCCCTGTTTTTGCTTCGTTTAAAGTATAAGTCGTAGGCTGAACTGCGTTTGAATACGTATTAATGAAGTATTGAAAATTAGGACTAAAGGTAGCCGCGTTTGTTCCTGTATTTTTTGCAAGAGCAAGTTTATTTTTTCCGTCTAATGAAATACGGTATATCGCTCTGTTAATTGAACCATTTTCTGTAGATTGATAGAAAATAGTTTTTGTTTTTTCGTCGAAACCATAGTATGAAGTTACTTCCCAGTTTCCTTTTGTAACCTGATTTTTAAGTTTTCCTGTTTTATCATAAACATAAATATGATTAAAACCGTCTTTTTCGCTTGTCCAGATAAAGCTGTTATCTTTTAAAAAAGTTAAATTATCTGTTACATCAACATAAGCTTTATCTTTTTCATTTAAAACAACTTTTGGAGCTGCTGTTGTTCCATCTACAAATAATAAATCAAGATTGTCTTGGTGACGGTTTAAAACCTGTGCAGACAAAATATTATTGTCATTTGTCCATTGTAGTCTTGCAATGTAAAAATCATTGTAATTTCCTAAATCAACTTTTTTGGTCGAATTTCCTGCAGCATCATAAATATGCAAGGAAACTACAGAGTTTTTTTCTCCTGCTTTAGGATATTTAAACGTTTCAATTGTAGGATATAAATCTTTCTTAAATATTGACATTGAAAATTCCGGCACCGCGCTTTCGTCAAAACGAATATAAGCTAATTTTTTACTGTCTTTACTCCAGTCAAAAGCTCTCACAAAAGCAAACTCTTCTTCGTAAACCCAGTCTGTGATACCATTTATAACTGCATTTTTCTTTCCATCAGTAGTAATGGCTATAGATTTTTTTGAAGTTACATCGTAAACATATAAATTATTCTCCTTAGCATAAGCGATTTTACTTCCGTCTGGCGAGAATGTAGGTTCCTGAACCTGAAAATCAAAAAGTTTCGTCAATGATTTAGATGCTATATCATATAAAAAATAATCTGCCGTAAAAGAGTGGCGGAAAATCTTATTAGTATTACAGGCAATTAAAATTTTCTTTTCAGAAGAATCAAAAGTATAACTGTCAATTCCGTCTGCTAGTGCCGCATGATTTTTAGTATCTATTAAGTTAGATACTTTTTTAAGCGTTGCAAAATCGTACAAATCGATCTGCATGCTTCTGCTGGCTTGGTCAATATTTAAAACGGTGTATTGGTTAGTATTTTTTAACGATTGTAATTCGTCCATACCTTTAGCACGAAAAGTGCCGCCGTAAATATCTTCAATAGTGATCTTCTGCTGTCCGAAAACGGTGGCAACCAAAAATAAAAGAACAAGAGTAATTTTACTTGTATTCATTATAATTTATTTTAAACATAAAAAAGAGCCCAATTTTAGTGAAAAAAATAAACATAATACACATTTTAAGTGTTAAATGTTAAAAAAAATAACAGCAGGAAAATTTAAGCTTTGAAATACATTTTAAATAAAACTCTTAAAATGGTATATTTGTACCAACATTATTATTTAATATATTGAGAATGAACAACGCTGTTGCTGGATTTTCTAAATTATCCAAAAAAGAAAAAATTAACTGGATTGCTGATTCCTATTTTTCAAACCCTGAAGAAGCGGTCAGCATTATAAGAAATTACTGGAATTCAGACGACAAGCTTCAACAACTGCATGATGAATTTATAGAAAACACAATTACCAATTTATATATTCCACTTGGTGTTGCTCCTAATTTTTTAATCAACGGAAAGTACAAAACCATTCCGATGGCTATTGAAGAAAGCTCAGTTGTAGCCGCAGCTTCAAAAGCAGCAAAATATTGGTCGACCAGAGGCGGTTTTAAAGCAACTGTTATTGATACCGAAAAAATTGGCCAGGTTCATTTTATTTTTAATGGAGATGCTGAAAAACTAAATTCTTTTTTCAATCAGATTAAACCAAAATTTTTCTCTGAAACCCAAAGTATTACCAAAAATATGCAGCAGCGTGGCGGCGGTATTTTGGATATTCAATTAAAAGATAAAAGAAATTTACTTGAGAATTATTTCCAGCTTCATGCTACTTTTGAAACTAAGGATAGTATGGGAGCTAATTTTATTAATTCCTGTCTGGAACAATTTGCTGCAACACTAAAAGAAGAGGCTCACAATTCTGATTTATTTTCAGAAAATGAAACTATAAAAGTGGTCATGAGCATTTTGTCTAATTACGTTCCTAATTGTGTTGTTCGCGCAGAAGTTTCATGCCCTGTAGAAGAACTAACAGAAAAACACATTACAAATCCATTAGAATTTGCAGAACGTTTTGTTCAGGCTGTTCAAATTGCAGAAATCGAACCTTTTAGAGCTGTAACACACAATAAAGGGATTATGAATGGTGTTGATGCTGTTATTTTGGCAACTGGAAATGATTTTAGAGCTGTAGAAGCAGGCATTCATGCATATGCCTCAAGAAACGGACAATATTCGAGTTTATCACATGCTAAAATAGAAAACGGAATATTTACATTTTGGTTAGAAATCCCGCTTGCTTTAGGAACTGTAGGCGGACTGACTTCTCTGCATCCTTTAGTAAAATTATGTTTAGAAATACTTCAGAAACCATCTGCAAAAGAACTAATGGAAGTAGTTGCAGTAGCCGGTTTAGCACAAAATTTTGCTGCTTTACGTTCGCTCACAACTACCGGAATCCAACAAGGCCACATGAAGATGCATCTTAATAATATTATCAATCAATTTGAGGCAGACGAACAGGAACGCCAATTGATTAAAGCTCATTTTAAGAAAAATGCAATATCACATAGTGCTGTAGTTGAGTTTATAGAAAATTTACGAAAATAATTAAAATACTTCAGCGCCAATATATTTTGGGTGTTCCTGACAGCTTTCAGGATTACAATCGGAGCTAAAAATAAAGAATGAAAAAAACTTTTTACAGTAACGGAAAACTTTTAATTTCTGGAGAATATCTTGTATTAGATGGAGCAGACGCCTTTGCACTCCCAACAAAATTCGGTCAGGATTTAGTTGTAGAAAAAGGTTCTAATCAAGAAATTAAATGGACTAGTTATGATTTTGATAACCAGATTTGGTTTGAGGATGTTATTTTGTTTTCTGAAATTATAAATAATATACAATCTGATGTAGAAACTGTAAAAACAACTTTGATTAATATTTTGCACGAGTCTTATTTATTGAATTCAGATTTTATAGATCAGGCAGAAGGTTATGTTGTAAGCACACATCTTACGTTTCCCAGAAAATGGGGTCTTGGCACATCTTCTACTTTACTTAATAATATTGCGAGCTGGGCAAATATTAATGCTTTTACTTTACTAAAAAATAGTTTTGGAGGCAGCGGTTATGATATTGCCTGCGCTCAACACAACACACCTATAGTATACAAGATAGAGGACAACACTGCAGTGCCCGTTGTTTTTAACCCTGAGTTTACCAAAAATATATATTTTGTATATCTAAATAAAAAACAAAGCAGTAAAGCTGCAATAAAAGCTTACAACAATAATAAGAATCAAAATTTAACAAAAAGTATTTCCGAAAACAATCGAATAACTCAAGATTTAATAAATGCAAAAACGCTCAAAGAATTTGCATTGGCACTGGAAAAACACGAAGTGCATCTTAGTAACATTCTCGAACTGCAAACTATTAAAGAAATAGCATTTCCAGATTTTACTGGTGTTGTAAAAAGTCTTGGTGCCTGGGGTGGAGATTTTGTTATGGCCGTATCTAAAGAAAATCCTAAAGATTATTTTGCTTCTAAAGGATATGAAACAATTCTTAGCTACAATGAAATGATTTTATAAATTCAAATTAACTACCGCAGCAGTTAGTTTAAATTTACTTTTTTATTTTTAATTTCTTTTGTTTCAAGACGTCTTACGACTTGGTTTTCCTGCTCACTCTGTTCATTAGATTCAATAAGAGTATTGTGCAGGCGTTCTGCCATTTTCTCAATGCTATTCGTAATAGAATCATACACGAGTTCCATACGGCGGTGTTTTTCTTCTTTAACAGCTCTTAAAACGTCTTCTACGAATATTTTATCGTATTTTTCGGCAACAGAATCACGAGTATTCGTTAATCTAATCACATTATCATTACCCAAGATGGTAACTTTAAAGTGCTGTTCTTCATTACTTAAATAGTATTTACCTCCCAGCTCATCACAATTGATGTCTGTACTGCTCACTTTTAGCAACTCAGTAATTATTCCAAAAATATGATTTTCTATTTTAGAATAAACTTTAGGCTTCTTTCTAAAGAACTTAAACACTGAAAACATTAAGTTCTTGAATATTAAAGTAGTTATACACCATACGTTCGCTTTATTTTGTACAAAATTTAAGAATTAAACTTATTGTTAAAATAAAATTTTGCCAAAATAACAGCAATATTTTTAATATCCCTAATTTTTAGCGTTATATTTCTATTATTCCCATATAACATCATAATTTTTGAACGATAAGTATTACAATGTGCAAAATAACGAATACTAATTAAAAGAAGAAGCCGAAATATTCTTTAGAACATTTCGGCTTCTTTATGATTATTAAATACTAAAATTAGTAGTTAAACTGTAATCTATTATCTTTAATATCAGCATTGTTTTTTAAGGCTGGTAAAACTCTTCCTGCATCAGATGCACTTTGAGCTTTTAACTTTTCAACATATGGTGCATGATTAGCAATTGCAGGAGCTTTGATAGTGCTGATGTTTTTAACAACATATACACCTGTATTTCCTTCAATTGGAGCAGAAAGTTTATTTGGCGTTAGAGCAAATGCATTACCAACAACTTTAGGCTCTTGTCCTACACCACCAGGTAAAACTGGGTTTTCCATAGTAACATCAGCTGCTTGCTGTACAGTTACACCTGCACTTTTAGCAATAGCTTCTATAGTAGAACCAGTCATTTTAGCTTTTAGCATTTCTGCTTTTTTCTTGTTTTTCAAGATTGATTCAACATAAGGCCTAGCTAAACTAACTGCTACTAAACCTGACTTGTTTTCGCTTTTGTATTGTGCAATTACGTGACCGATATTTGCTATTTCAAAACGTTTTACATCTCCTTTGTTAGTTTCCTTATCAAATGCCCATCTAACAATGCTACGTTGGTTTCCTAAAGGACCAAAAGCTTCATCCATAGCTTTTGCGCTAATAGCAGGAGCAACTTTTAACCCTAATTCTTTTGCTGCAGCATTAAAATCTTTGTCAGCTGCATTCATTTCAAATTTAGTTGCCAATGTAAATACTTTATCAGAAGTAGTTTCAGAAGGCTCAATTTTTTGAGCGATCGTAGCTAAACGAATTCCATCTTGTTTATCTGTAATTTTAATAATGTGAAATCCGAAAGGAGTTTCAACAAGACCAACTTTTCCAATTCCGTTAGAAAACACGAAATCATTAAATGGTTTTACCATTTGGTTTTGACCAAAATATCCTAAATCACCACCTTGTTGTGCAGATGAATCATCAGAACTTGTAAAAGCCAGCATCATAAAACTATCTGGATTTGCCTGAACCTGAGCTAAGATATCTTCAGCTTTAGCTTTAGCTTCTTCTTTAGTTCTTTTTTCTTTTTGGTTTGGAGTCTGAGATCCTTCATAACCAATTAAAATATGACTTGCTTTTGCATTAACACCAGCTTTAAATCCTAAAGATTTAGATATACACAAGTATTTTCCGTAAACATAAGGTCCATAAATAGCACCTGCTGGAAGACTGAATAATTTATCAGCATCTACAGCTGGAAGGCTGTTTTTAGGTACGTAAGTAGAGTCGTAAGGAACGTCTGAGTTTGAGTTTACAAATTCAGCAATGTTTTTTGCATTTCTAAAACCTGGAATAGAATCCGTTTGTTTTGTTTCATTATTATAAACTGTACTTCCTTTTAAAAGCCCAGTCAGTTTCGTTCTAATTTCAGCTTCGTCTTCTTTAGAAGCTTTATCTTCTACTAAAACGTATTGAATTTCGCGAGTTGCATCTGCTTTAAATTTCTTCTCGTTTTTCTTCATATAATCTACGATATCTGAATCAGAAATTTTCACATCACTATCTTTAATAGAAGAATATAATGCAGCAGCATAAGCAAAGTTTACTTTATTAGCTTCCATTTCATACTTCAGCTTTCCTTCACTAGCAGTTGTATAAAGTCCAGCTTTTATTAATGTACTGTAGATTTGAAATTTTGCGTTTAATTCAGCACCTTTTTCCTTTTCAGCAATATATTGTTTTGCTTCAGGATTAGTTTTAAAATAATCTTTAAATTTTGCAATGTCAAAAATACCTGCAGCATTTAAGAACATAGGATTTTTTCCAATATTTGGATCAGATTTTAAAACCTCAATTAAGTGCTTTTCTCCAACTCTCAATCCTAATTTATCAAATTGAGCTGATAATAATGCGATTGAAACTTCTTCATCCCAAACTCTGTTTGCAGCTTCAGTGGAAGTAATTCCTTGCCCACTTTTTTCAACATTACTAACTTTAACTCTAAAGTCTTCAAATGAAATATCTTTCCCGTCGATGCTTCCTACATCTTTTGAACTTTGACTAAATGTTCCTTTACCGATTAGATCTTGTATTATAAATGCAAATAATGCAAGTGCAATAACTCCTATCAATAAAGCGGAACGCTGTCTAATTTTTGCTAAAACTGCCATTTTTATTATCGTTAATTTTATATTCAGTTTGCGAAAATACAATTATCTAGTTAATAACAATACAACTAGAGTTTTATTTTACACATTTTTTTTTATTAATTTAAAAAATCAGTCTTTTATTGTCATTTTGACTAATTCAATTTTCTTATCTGTCGCCTCTTCTATTACAAAATGAAATTGACCGATCTCGATTTTATCTCCTTTTTGGGGAATTTCTTTTGTGGTATTTACAATAAAACCACCCAAAGTTCCATAAGAATCTTCTTCGGGAATCATTAGCTTATAAGTCTCATTAAGATATTCAACATCTAAACGAGTAGAAAAAATATACTTTCCTTCACTCAATTCCTGTTCGATTAATTCTTCGTCCAAATCGTGTTCGTCTTCGATTTCTCCAAAAAGTTCTTCTACAATATCTTCTATAGTAACAATTCCAGAAGTTCCTCCATATTCATCTAAAACAACAGCAACATTTTTTCGCTTTTTTATTAAAAGATTCAAAGCGTCTTTTATTAATATAGTTTGAGGAACGAACTCTACAGTCATAAGAACTGATTTTATCGTTTTTGGCTTTTTAAACAAATCAAAAGAGTGCACATAACCTACTATATCATCTAATGAATTTTGACTGACAACAATTTTAGAATATCCGGTCTCGATAAACAATGCTTTTAAATCTTCAATGCTGTCGAATAAATCTATTGCAACAATTTCTGTTCGAGGTGTCATAATATCGCGTGCTTTAACACCCGAAAACTCTAAGGCATTCTGAAAAATTTGTATCTCAGAATCTACTTCTTCATCATCCTCTACAGAATTCATCTGTTCGGTTATGTAATTCCCGAGTTCTATTTTACTAAAATACATATGAACGGGGTCTCCTTCAGTTTTGAGGAATCTAATTAAAACTAAATCTGCAATCCAAATAAAAAAAGTAGAGATATAATAGAACAATCTGTAAAACAAGTATGCAGGAACGGCCAAAATCTTAATTAAAGAATTGGCATAGATTTGAAAAAAAACTTTAGGAAAAAACTCCGATGTTATAAGCAGGACAACTGCAGCAATTAGAGTTTGAAGAAGTAAATTAGTAACTATTGAAAAGTGAAAGGATAAATTGGTGATCCATTTTAGAATTAGGTCACCCATAAAAAAACCATAAACTACCATTGCAACATTGTTTCCAATAAGCATTGCGGCAATAAACTTTGATGGATTTTCGGTAAGCTTAGTCAGGATTCGGGACAGAAAATTATCTTGTTTTTTTTCGATTTCAAGATAAATTTTATTCGAGGAAACAAAAGCAATTTCCATTCCCGAGAAAAAGGCTGCTAGTATTAAACAAGATATTATAATACTAATTTCCATTTTTATTGTTTTTTATTACGCTCATCAAATTTTTTGACAAATCTTCTCCTGAAGAAAAACATAAAAACTGCCATTCCGGCAATTATAAAACTTAGAGTTGAAGTATCATTTCCTTCGCTCAGCTTTGTAAATCCGTCATAGACAAAATAAGCTGCAAACAAAATGTAAACGTATTGTGTATATTTTAAATAACCCATAATCTTATAATTCTTTATTTTTATTCTTCAGATTCAATATCGCCGCTTACTCTCTGCGAATTAATAACTTTAAAATCTTTACTAAAATCAACTCCCTGACCATTAGATACTCCTTTTGCATCTGTAAGCTTAAATTTTCTTTCGGTATAAAACCACTCATTTTTCTGATCAAAATAGAGTTGTTCTGTTTCCATAACCTGCCCTTCCTCAGACGTAATTTTTACTTTTCCCTGCAGATCAATTATTCCTGTATTTTTATAAGAAACTGCATAATTTGATTTTATAAAAGTACGTTTTTGTTTTTTATCGTAAATAGTAAGATCAATTCCTTTAGGGAATTCTGTAAAAGGAAAGTCAAGATTGGAGTAGTCCAGCATTTTTGGACTAATCAGAACGCCGGATATGCGTCCAGAATCAGTATATTTTATATCAACAGTATCGGCATCACTTCCCGGAACAAATTCTGAAAAGTTAATTTTCTGAACTTCTTTAAAATTACTTTCGCATCCAAAAAACAATGCCACAGTAAAAACTGTGACAACTGTTATTATATTTTTCTTTGGTAAATTCATTCGCCAAATGTAATAAATTGTAATGAGCTTAAAAAAACATTACGCTTAAGTCTAGTTGAATTTACTTTTTACAAACCATCTGTCATTGAAAGAGAAACTCAGGTTAAAATTGAAATAATTTTCCTGAATTAATCCTGAAGTTACAGTTCCTCTTTTTCCAAACTCGATTCCAACATTGACATTAGAAAAAGATCCAGATCCTAAAATTGGAATTCCAGCTCCTAAGCTCATTCCTACATCATTTATTGATTCGTTATTCACGACAATACCTAATTTTTCGTATTTCAAACCAGCTCTATAGGTGATTCTGCTGAAATAACTATTAAAAGAAGCATAATTTGGAATATAATAACCTCCAATGGCATATTTTGCATATTTCTCATATTGCACATTATCCATTGTATTGTAATAGTTTGCTAAACGTCCGTTTCCTTGAAAAGCAAGTGTTGTACCTACTAACCATTTTCTAGCTTCACCTACACCTGCACCAATAGTCACCTTATTTGGCAGTTTTAAATTTGTCTCCTGTGCAGGATATTCAAATGGCTCCGGATCTCCGTTTACAGAAATCACTCTTGTACTATTAGAATTTAAGCTGCTGGCAAAAGTGTAATTCAAACTAGTAAACAAACTCATTTTTTTAGTAATCTTTCTTTGGTACATACTACCAATGTTAAAGTTAACTCCAGACAATTCTGAAGTATTAACCTCTGCAGTTTCGTTCTGAACACCTGTAACACCTTCTATGCTTGTTGTGGTAATTTTACCAAAATTATATTGAAGATCTGCACCAATACTCCAGTTTGGTTTAATTTTATATCCTAAACCAAAAAACACTTTATTTACACCGCCTTTTCCGTTAAGCTGCGTGCTTGTTGCGCCTTCTGTCGCAGTATTATTTTCTTGAATCTTATATCCAACTGAAGATAAAGGAACCAAACCAAAAGCAGCTCCAAATTTTCCCATCGGAATTCCAACTGCTAAATAATCAAAAGTAGATCGCTGTGCTTTTTCAGATGCATCGCTGCTTTTTAAAGTAGTAGAGGCAAAAGTACCTCCAACTGTAAAAACAGTCTGTTTCAAATTAGCATAACTTGAAGGATTTTCAATATTCAAGTGAATACTGTCTTGTTCTATTGCAACTCCCCCCATAGATCTATATTCAATAGTTCCTTTGAATCTATTTTCACCTATTCCGTAAAAAGAATATGGCGAAGCAGTACCTTCCTGAGCGAATGAAACGAACGATATAAGTAAACAAGCACTTATTATAATTTTTTTAATCATTGTCGATTTTATATTGATATGTTTGGTTCAAACTCTCCAACAGGAAATTTGAATTGGCAAATATGGTATTTTTTAATCGTTTAGCCAAAAAATCTGCATCGCCTCCCGTTAAAATTATTATAAAATTTAAAAAGTTTGCACGATATTCATCGATAAAACCGTCAATCTCATAGACCAAACTGTTAACAACTCCAGAATGAATAGCCTGTATAGTCGAGTTTCCTATATAACCTTCGGGCATCTCTAATGTCAGCAAAGGCAGCTTCGCCGTGAATTGATGCAAGGATTCATATCTCAATCTAAGACCTGGAGAAATTGCTCCGCCCAGATAATGATCGTTTTCGTCGATAAAATCGTAGGTAATACAAGTTCCTGCATCTATTACTAACCTGTTTTGTTTAGGAAATTGTAATGTTGCTCCCGCCGCCAAAACCATACGATCGATTCCCAGCGTTTTGGGAGTTGCATATTTATTTATAAAAGGAAAAATATCATCATTTGTTAAAAAATGAATTTTAATCTGGTTTTCAAAATTCAAAAAAGCCTCTTTTTCTACTTTTCCTACTGATGCAACGACCAAATCAGTACAGTTTTGAAATTTTTTTAAAATTTTTTCAATTTTTTTTTCGAGTTTATTTTTCTCAAAAACAAAATTTTCCAGAGCAGTATTTCCCTCAAATACAGCTGCTTTAATTCGGGTATTTCCAACATCAACCGTTAAAATCATGTTTGCTTTTTTATGAATGCGAAGATACAAATTGATTTTTTTAAAAAAATGTTTTGGATAAACGAAAAATGATTCTATCTTTGCACCCGCAATCAGCATGGTGCCTTAGCTCAGATGGTAGAGCAATGGACTGAAAATCCATGTGTCCCTGGTTCGATCCCTGGAGGCACCACCAAAACCCACTCAACTGAGTGGGTTTTTTGTTTTTAACACCTTTGATATGCATTACTTATACATTCTTTATTCAGATTCTACCAAAAAATTCTACATTGGAGAAACAAACAATATAGACCAAAGAATTTTAAAACATCAAGCTCATTTTTACTCTAATTCTTTCACAAAGACTGCTAACGATTGGAAAGTAGTATTATCTTTCATTTGTAATAATAAAGATGAAGCTCTATATTTAGAAAGATTTATCAAAAGAATGAAAAGCAAAACTTTCAATAATAAAATAATTGAAGACCATTCTATTTTAAAGGATATTCTATCTAAGAGAAAATCCTAATAACCTGGTTCTCCCGAAGCCTCGGGACTGGAGGCACCACCAAAACCCACTCAACTGAGTGGGTTTTTTGTTTTTAA
>NZ_MUHF01000023.1 GCF_002217435.1 Flavobacterium reichenbachii | reverse complement strand
AGCAGTTCTAATTAAAAAATGGAATTACGCTAAATTCTTTTCTAATTCCGATTTGTGTTTTCTTAATATAGCTCTAGTCATCCCTAAATTTGCTTTAGCAGAATCTGCAGCCAGATAAATCATGAACTTTTTGTTCGGTGAAATGTCAATAATGTGAATTTGATTAGAAAGAGTGATCAAAATATCTTCAATATCCTGATTTAAATTCAAAGCTTTCACAGCGTTTAGTTTTGCTTTTACAACTTCAAGGTTGTAAGCAGCGGCCAGCTCAGGATCAAATGAAGGGTCAATAGTCAGATTTCCAAAGCTTAGGCCTGATTCAATTTCGGTAACAGCGACAGCAATAAAGCCGTTTACGTTTGTTTTCATTTCATTTAAAAACACGTTTAAAAAATCGTTACTCATAGTTTGTTGGGTTTGTTGTTAATGGATTATTTATTTTAATAGGGAATTTTTGCTTAATTGACTCGAAACTTCTTCTATAGAACGCATTAATAAAGCCAGATTACTGCCTTCTCTTGAAAATGCGACTAAAAAGTTTGTACCGCTGATTTTGTTTCCGACAACAACACCTTCGGAAGTTTTTAAATATAGTTGTTTTAGGGCTCCTTTTTCTAAATCAATTAGAAATTTTTCGCTCATAGATAAAATAGCAGCGCTCATTGCTGCAATACTGTCTCCGTGGTCCAGGTTTTGAGAAGTGATTAGCTTTCCCTTTCCATTTGTGATTAAGGCTGACGTGGATTTTGTGTCTACCAGAAAGTCGTTTAAGATGGTTGTGATTTCGTTCATGGTTTTGTAGGATTTCGGAAAATAGTTAAAATTAATTCATATAGGTGGTGGATTTCAAAAAAACATTGCTTTTGTCATAAACAATTGTTAATTTATGTTAACAAATATAAATTAATTTATGTATTATTGTAATACCAATTTGATAAATTTTAAATTATTCACTATAAAAAACTTACACAATGGCTAAAGTACTGAAATTCAAAGAAGTAAACTCTGATGTTGAGAGCAGATTGAAAGAGTTCGAAAAATTGCGTATAAAATTTAAAGCTGAAGTAAAAAAGACTGAAGTTAAAAAAGCAGCAACCGGAAAAGAGAATAAAGGGCTGCTTAAATCTATTTCAGATTTCTTTGCCGATAGTCCGAAAACAATAGTTGCGACTCCGGCAAAAAAATAGACTTTAAGCTTAATAGAATACTAATTGATTTTATTTTGTTTTATTAGAAAAGAATTAACGCTCCTTAAGGAGCGTTTTTTTTGATTTAATTGTTATTTTTGCGCATCAAAAAATTATAAAATGTCATTACGAAAAGCGTATTTCCTTATATTTCTAGTTCTAATTGTTGACCAGCTCTCAAAAATCTATGTAAAAACAAACTTTATATTAGGTGAATATGGTGAGGTTAAAGTTTTTGATTGGTTTAGAATTCATTTTATTGAAAATGAGGGAATGGCATGGGGAACAAAAATCCCGGGAGAATATGGAAAGTTAATTTTGACTGTCTTTAGAATTTTTGCTGTTGTCGGAATTGGTTATTGGCTGGCAGATTCTGTAAAAAAACGCCAATCCAATTATCTGATTGTTTCTATAGCATTAATTTTTGCAGGAGCCGCAGGAAATATAATTGATTCTGTCTTTTATGGAGTTATTTTTGACGGAAGCAGTCATAATTTGGCAACATTATTTTCTCCTAATCCTTATGGAACATGGTTTCACGGTTTAGTGGTTGATATGTTTTATTTTCCGATCTGGAAAGGTATGCTGCCATCTTGGATTCCCTTTTTTGGAGGAAAAGAGTTTACCTTCTTTAATGCTATTTTTAATGTTGCAGATATGGCAATTTCTGTAGGAGTTGGAATATTGTTGTTTTTTAATAAAAGAGCATTTCCAAAAACTGAAAATACTGCAGAATAATTATGCGTAACAAGTATATTGACGATGAATCTCATTTTGTAACGCGTGCTGTCGTTTTCTTATCTATAGTTTTTTGTTTCATTGTCTTTAATTATCTTTTTATTGATCCAAATGGCCGTTCCTGTTTAGGACCGCCCAGAGTTTTGGTCTTTGGAATGCTTGGTTTTCCATTCATTACATTAATGCTTCTTTTAGATCTAATCGTATTGGCTTTTTTAAAGGCTTTAAGCTGGACAAAAGCCTTCATAAACCTTGTACTTTTTCTAAGTATGATCTTCTATTTCTATTTGGTTTTTTAATTAACTTTATAGGCATTCTTTCTTTTTTATATTCATCTGTGCTTTAGAAATAGTATTTTTACCATTTAAAATATAAACTATGCAAAGTCCGTCTTTCTCTATTTACGATGCATCTGCAGGTTCGGGAAAGACCTACACTTTGGTTAAGGAATATCTTAAAATCATTCTTTCGTCACCAAAAAATGATGCCTATCGTAATATTCTTGCCATAACTTTTACCAATAAAGCTGTTCATGAAATGAAAAGTCGTATTGTGGGGAGTTTATCTGAATTTGCAAAAGAAGTACCTTCCGATAAAGCATCAGATTTAATGGAAGATTTATCTCGGGAAACGGGTCTTTCCATAATTAAAATTAAAGTAAAATCTCAAAACATTATCAAGCACCTAATCCATAATTATGCTGCTTTTGATATTTCTACTATAGATAAATTTACTCACAAAGTGATTCGGGCGTTTGCTCATGACTTGAATCTTCCGATGACTTTTGAAGTTACGCTCGATACGGAAAACTTGTTGATAGAAGCTGTTGATGCGATTATTGCTCAAGCCGGTCAAGACGAAACACTGACGAAATTGCTCATCGACTTTACGATGGAAAAAACCGACGATGATAAAAGCTGGGATATTTCGCGTGAAATTCTGGAGACAGGTCGATTGGTTTTGAATGAAAATAATCGCAATGAAATCTCGCATTTTCAGGATACAACTATTGAAGAGTTCCTGGAGATTAAAAAGAAAATGCTGGCGCTTTGTAAAACCTTAGAAGAGGAGAATGGACAGTTTGCTTGTGATGTTATTTCTCTGATTGAGAAAAATGGGATTGATCCTAAATCATTTTCAAGAGGAACTTTTCCTAATCATTTAGAAAGCATTCGGGACGGAAAATTTAATCCAAGAAATAAAACTTTTCATGAATTTGATGATATTGCGATTAATAAAACTGCAAAAGACCGTACGTTAATTGAAAGTCTCATTCCTGATTTTCTTCAGGCATTAGATAAAATTTATAAAAATTTTGAAAAAAGAGATTTTTACAAAGCTTTCCTGAAAAATATAACACCGCTTTCGCTGCTAAATACGGTAAGTAATGAATTGGCAAAAATTCAATCAGAGCAAAATATTTTGTCTATTTCTGAATTTAATGCTATTATTCACCGTGAAATTCAGAATCAGCCGGCGCCCTTCATTTATGAACGTTTAGGCGAACGTTACCGTCATTTTTTTATTGACGAATTTCAGGATACTTCAGAAATGCAATGGCAGAATTTGATTCCGCTGATTGATAATGCGCTTGCCGGTCAGGATGATTTAGGAAATAAGGGAACATTAATGATTGTTGGAGATCCTAAACAATCAATTTATCGCTGGCGCGGAGGTAAAGCAGAACAGTTTATTGAATTAAGTAAAGATGCTAACCCATTTAGTAATCCAGATAAAAAACTCGAGAATTTGAATACAAATTACCGCAGTTATAGTGAGGTAATTGACTTTAATAATGATTTTTTTAGGCTTATTTCGACTGAATTTTCAAATGCAGATTATAAAGATTTATACGAAAATCATAGTTTTCAAAATACAAATTCAAAAAAAGGAGGTTATGTCAATATTTCTTTCCTTCCTGTAATTGATAAAAATGATTTTGCTGATGAAGAAGAGGTGGTTGAAAAATCTGACCTGTATGTTCTCGCGACTTTAAATACAATTCAGAATGTGGTTCGGCAAGGTTTTCAATATAAGGATATCGTAATCTTAACCCGAAAAAGAGATCAGGGAATCGCAATTGCGAACTACTTAACAGAACAGAATGTTCCCCTTATATCTTCGGAAACGCTGATGATAAAAAATGCGAAAGAAGTCCGCCTGATCGTACATCTTTTAAAATATCTGAGTAATAGTGCAGATTTAGAATCAAAAGCAAATTTTCTTCATTTTTTAGCAGTGAATATGGAGGTTGATCTCCCAATTCATGATTTTATAGCAAAAGGAATGTCTCAGAAAAGAGAAAATGACTTTGAAGCATGGCTTTTAGGGTTTGATGTTTCCCTTTCTTTTGAAAACATCAGAAAAAAATCGCTTTATGAAGCGGTTGAAATTATTATTTCAAAATTTGTACTTCCGTCAGAAGGGAATGCTTATGTGCAGTTTTTTCTTGATATCGTTTTAGAGCGAGACATAAGAAATCAGGCTGGTATTTCTGATTTTTTAGTTTTCTGGGATAAAAACTCAGAGAAGTTTAGTATTCCGTCTCCAGAAGGGAATAACGCTGTGCGTATTATGACCATTCATAAATCTAAAGGACTGGAGTTTCCGGTTGTGATTATGCCCTTTGCAGAAGAGGATTACAGCAGAAAACCAAAAGACAAATTATGGCTGGACACAGAAGAAACTGATTTGAATGTTCCTAAAGCTTTAATTGATAACAGCAGTGCTGTAGAGGGTTTTGGGGAAAATGCTCTGGCGGTTTTTAATTTAAAAAAACAAGAAGAACTCTTAGATAATATAAATGTTTTGTATGTGGCTTTAACTCGTGCAGAAGAGCAGTTGTATGTTATTTCGCAATCATTAAAAGAAAGGAAAGATGGTGAATATCCTAGTAATATGGCATCTTTTTTTATCAAATATCTTATTTATAAGGGTGTATATGATCCTGAAAAATTAGAATATGAGTTCGGAAATAAAGTAAAGCTTTCATCTGTAAAACATACAGTAGATTTGGTGAAAACGATTCCAATGGTTTCGCATGTTTTAAATCCAAAGAATATAAAAATTGCGCAGAGAGAAGCTTTAATGTGGGGAACGCATCAGCAAGAAGCAATTTCGTACGGAAATATTGTGCATGAAATTTTGGCTTTCGTAAAAGATAAATCAGATATAGATTTGGCGGTTTCAAAAGCAATTGAAAACGGTTTAATTGTATTTGATCAGGTTGAAATTGTTTTAAGTACACTCCGAGAAATTGTAAACCATCCTGAGCTGGAAAATTGTTTTAATGGATCCTATACGATTTTAAACGAGCAGACCATTATTCAAAAGCATGGAAAAATTTTAAAACCAGATCGCGTTATATTAACTCAAAACAAAGAAGCTTTTCTTTTGGATTATAAAACTGGTGCAGTAAATCTCAAATACAAACAGCAAATTCAAGAATATCAGGATGCTATTGAAGATTTAGGATATAAAGTGTTAAAAAAAGCTTTGGTGTATATAGGAGCCAATATTGATGTAGTAAATTTGTGAAAAAATTAATCAGATGTTAAAGGTTTAATGATGGTTATATTGTTAATATTTAACGTTTTAAATAAATAAAAATGTACGGAAAAATTAAAGAACATCTGCAAAGTGAGCTGCAGACGATTGATGAAAATGGGATTTTCAAAAAAGAGCGTATTATAACTTCTGCACAAGGGGCAGAAATTACAATTTCTACCGGAGAAACGGTTTTGAATTTTTGTGCAAATAACTATCTGGGACTTTCTTCACATCCAGAAGTAGTTCAGGCTGCAAAAGATGCCATGGATACACATGGTTTTGGTATGTCGTCAGTTCGTTTTATTTGTGGTACTCAGGATATTCATAAGACTTTAGAAAAAAAGATAGCTGATTTTTATGGTACAGAAGATACTATTTTGTACGCAGCTGCTTTTGATGCTAATGGAGGTGTTTTTGAGCCTCTTTTAGGTGAGAATGACGCCATTATTTCAGATAGTTTAAATCATGCATCAATAATAGATGGTGTTCGTTTGTGTAAAGCTGCTCGTTATCGCTATGAAAACAGCAATATGGAAGATTTAGAACAGCAGTTGATCAAAGCTAATGAAGCAGGAACACGTTTTAAATTAATTGTGACCGATGGAGTTTTTTCTATGGATGGTCTTGTGGCGCCATTAGATAAAATTTGCGATCTGGCTGATAAATACGATGCTATGGTTATGGTTGATGAATGTCACGCCGCTGGATTTATTGGTGCAACTGGAAAAGGAACACTAGAAGCAAAAGGTGTGATGGGAAGAGTAGATATTATAACTGGAACTTTGGGTAAAGCGTTAGGCGGTGCAATGGGAGGTTATACTACTGCTAAGAAAGAAATAATCGAGCTGCTTCGTCAGCGTTCGAGACCATATTTATTTTCTAATTCACTTGCGCCTGCAATTGTAGGAGCGTCTATTAAAGTATTTGAGCTTTTAGAAAAGGATACTACCTTAAGAGATAAGCTCGAATGGAATACAAATTATTTTAAAGAAGGTATGAAAAAGGCCGGCTTTGATATTATAGACGGAGATTCTGCAATCGTTCCTGTTATGCTGTACGATGCTAAATTATCCCAAACAATGGCAGATGAATTATTGAAGCAAGGTATTTATGTAATCGGATTCTTCTTTCCTGTTGTTCCTAAAGAAAAAGCTAGAATTAGGGTGCAGCTTTCGGCAGCTCATACTAAAGAACATTTAGACAGGGCGATAAAAGGTTTTGAAGTTGTCGGAAAAATGTTAAAAGTTATATAATTACCATATACCCCAAATTTTTGTAGGTTTTTTTTAACATTTCATTTTGTATTTAAAAAATTTGGTGTTACTTTTGCTAGTAATTAACTAAATTGTAATTAAAAAAATTAAGTATGAAACATCTTAAAAAACTTTTAGTTGCTGTACTGATGGTGATGGGTCTGGCTCCTCAAGCTTCTCACGCGCAAGACAGTAACAACCCATGGGCTATCTCATTTGGAGTTAATGCCGTTGACACTAGAACTAGCTCTGGTGCAGGAAGTGGTTTCTTTGATCAACACTTTTCTCAGCCATTCGCTGTAAAAGACAACTGGAACATTCTTCCTTCTTTATCTTACATTGGTGTGTCTAGATATGTAGGGAGCGGTTTCTCTTTAGGTTTACAAGGATCTGTAAACAAAATCGATAAATTAGTAACTTTCTCTCCATTTGCCGCAGGTCATGACGGTAGAGGAAATGTTGTTACTAATCCTGGTGACTTGATGTATTACGGAATTGATGCTACTATTAAATATAGCTTCAAAGAATTAATTAAATCTAAAGTAATCGATCCTTCGTTATCTGTTGGTGGAGGTTATACTTTCTTCGGAGATAGTAGTTTTGGAACTGTTAATCCAGGTGCTGGTTTAACTTTCTGGTTTACTGATGCTATTGGTCTTGAATTAGCTACAAGATACAAATGGGTTGTTTCTCCTAACGAAACTAAAGCAACTGACAGATCTGTATTTCAACACACAGCTGGTCTTATCTTCAAATTTGGAGGAAAAGATACAGATGGTGACGGAATCTACGACAAAGATGATGCTTGTCCAGATGTTGCTGGTTTAAAACAATTCAACGGATGTCCTGATACTGACGGTGACGGAATCGTTGATGCTTCAGATGCTTGTCCAGATGTATTTGGTTTAGCTGCATTAAACGGATGTCCTGATACTGACGGAGACGGAATTGCTGATAAAGATGATGCTTGTCCAGATGTTGCTGGTTTAGCTGCTTTAAAAGGTTGTCCTGATACTGACGGAGACGGTATTGCTGATAAAGATGACAAATGTCCTACAGTTGCTGGTCCTAGAGAAAATGGTGGTTGTCCAATCTTAGACGCTGATAAAGATGGTGTTGCAGATAAAGATGACGATTGTCCTACAGTTGCTGGTCCTGCTAGTAACAGAGGATGTCCAGAAGTAACTTCTGAGGCTTTAGAAGATCTTAAAGTTCAAGCTAGAGCGGTATACTTTAACTCTGGTAAAGCTACTTTCAAAACAGGAGACAAAGAAACTCCAGCTAGATTAGAGGCTATTAAAGAAATCCTTAAAAACTATCCAAACGCGAAATTCAGTGTTGAAGGTCACACAGATAGTACAGGTTCTGCTAAAGTTAACCAAAAATTATCTGAAGACAGAGCTGCTGCTGTAATGAATGCTTTAATTGAAAGAGGAGTTAATCCAGAGAACTTAGAGTCTAAAGGATTTGGTTCTACTCAACCAGTTGCAAGTAACAAAACTGCTGCAGGTAAAGCACAAAACAGAAGAACTGAAATCAAACATATTGGTTCTAAATACCAAGGTAAAATCTAATTTACCTTTTAAATAAATACTAAAAGCCATTCTTAATTGAATGGCTTTTTTTATTTTTACAATATGGTAAATCCTTCTTTTCTTCAAAAAATAGCTGCCTTTGTAATTCAGGATTATTCTTCAAAACTTGCTGATATTACAATAGTGCTCCCTAACAAAAGGGCAAAGGTTTTTTTGATTGAAGCCTTAAAAAACGAAACTAAAGCGACAATTCTTAGTCCGGAAATAGTTAGTATAGAGGATTTTGTACAAGATATTGCGGCTGTTAGATCAATAGATTCTATTGAACTTTTATTTGAGTTTTATGAAGTCTATTTGTCAGTGACTGATAAACAGAATCAACAATCATTTGAATTATTTGCTAACTGGGCAAAAACACTTTTGCAGGATTTTAATGAAATTGATCGTTATCTTTTAGATCCATCACATGTTTTGTCTTACTTGAAAGATATTGAAGATATTAAAAAATGGGGAATTGAAGTTGAAAATAAAACAAAACTCTTAGAAAACTATATTGATTTTTGGAAATTACTCCCATTGTATTATGAATCTCTGTACGGACATTTGCTTAATAAATCAATAGGATATCAAGGATTGATTTACAGAGAAGCAGTAAATAATCTGAATCATTTTTCTAATACAATTACAAATCGAACTTTTATTTTTGCTGGATTTAATGCATTAAATGCTGCAGAAGAAAAAATTGTGCAACATCTTTTAGCGTTGGATCAGGCTAAAATTTATTGGGATGTTGATCAGGCTTTTTTAAACGATCCTTATCATGACGCTGGATTATTTGTTCGTCGTTTTAAAGAAAGCTGGAAACATTATAAATCGAATCCATTCGAATGGATTGTTGATGATTTTTCTCAACATAAAAATATTCACGTAATTGGAACTCCAAAAACGATTGGACAAGCTAAAATAGCAGGAAGTATTATTGAAAATATAATAAACGAAAACCCTTTAGTATCTCTGGATAAAGTAGCAGTAGTTTTAGGAGAAGAGAACTTATTGGTTCCGGTGTTGTATTCTCTGCCGTCTACAGTCGGAGCTCTTAATATTACAATGGGATATTCTGGAAAGAATAATCCATCCCAGATATTGATTGCAAAATTGTTTAAAATGCATACCAGTGCAATTTCCCGAAAGGGGGGCAGTTATGTCTTTTATTATAAAGATGTACTCGATATTTTAACTCATCCTTTGGTAGAGCCATATGCAAGCACTAGGGAGCTTGTCAGAATTGTCAAAGAAAACAATTATACTTTTGTAACTCATAGTAAACTTGTTGAGCTAAATCCAAATCAATCGATTTTATTTACACTGCTATTTCAAAAATGGGAAAGTGGTTCAGTGGCAGTTTTGGAAACTATTTCTGCGTTGCTGCTTTTGATCAAAGAGAATTTCAGTAATGATAATGAAGAAGAAAAAATAGCTAAAACTTTTGTTTTTTCTGTTTTCAAAGTGATTAATAAGCTTATTAATTATTATTCGCTGCATAAGCATATTGATAATATAGATACTTTGTATGCCATATACAAACAGATAATTGATATCGCAGAAGTTTCTTTTGAAGGAGAGCCTTTAAGAGGTTTACAAATTATGGGAGTGTTGGAAAGCCGTGTTCTGGATTTTGATACCGTAATTGTGACTTCTATGAATGAAGGTAAATTTCCTGCCGGAAAATCTCAAAACTCTTTTATTCCTTATGATGTAAAAAAGGAATTAGGACTGCCAACCTTTAAAGAGAAAGACGCGATTTATACGTACCATTTTTATCATTTGCTTCAAAGGGCAAAAAATATTTACCTGATTTATAATACAGAAAATGAAGGACTGGATGCAGGAGAGCGCAGTCGTTTTATTACACAGTTGGAAGTAGAAAGACAAAAAAAGCACAATCTTACATTTGATATTTACAATCCTGTTTTGCCTGCAACGGCATACGAATCTATGGTTGTTCCTAAATCTGCTGCGGTAATGGAACGTTTGAAGGAAATTGCCGAAACTGGATTTTCGCCATCTGCATTAACAAGCTACATTCGAAATCCTATTGAGTTTTATTTTCAAAAAATTCTCCGAATCCGCGAAGTAGAAGAAGTAGAAGAAAATATTGCTTTAAATACTCTGGGGACCATAATTCATGAGACATTAAAGTCATTGTACGAGCCTTTTATTGGAAAATTTATTTCAGAACACGATCTTTCTAATTGTTTAAAATTATTGGATGAAGAAGTTTTGAAACAGTTTAAGCTTGTTTATAAAGAAGGTGAAATCAAGAAAGGAAGGAATCTTTTGGCTTTTGAGGTTGCAAAACGTAATGTTTCTAATTTTATAAGAATGGAAATAGAAGCGGTGAAAAACGGTGATTCTATTAAGATTATAGCTTTAGAAACTACATTTCAATATGAGCTGAATCATCCGAGCCTTCCGTTTCCTGTTTTGCTAAAAGGAAATGTGGATAGAATCGAACTTAGAAACGGCAGAATAAGAATTATTGATTATAAGACGGGAAAAGTTGAAAAAGCCAATGTTATCTTGAAATCATGGAATGGATTAACACAAGAGCTTAAAAACGATAAAATAATACAAGTATTAGCTTATGCCTTAATGTTTCAAAACGAAGCCAAAGATGTGCCTGTTGAAGTTGGGATTATTTCCTTTAAAAACCTGAAGTCTGGTTTTCTGCCTTTTGGATTTAAAGAAGAAAAAGAGCTCACTACGACTGTAACTCCTGAAATCTTAAATAACTATCTGGAACAAATCGTTTTATTGTTAAACGAAATTTTTGATACTGCAATTCCTTTTGAAGAGAAGGTTTAAAGAAATCTGATGGAAAACAAATGTATCTTATTAAAAAAAAGGATTCAGGTGTTGTTTAGATAATTTTGGTTATCTGCGTAAAAATCAATTTATTCCAATTTATTTGTCGATTTCTATTTCATCAAATTTTCCATCGCTAAACAAAATAGACGTATTTTTTTAAAGAATGAATTTATTTAAAATATTTTCAAAAACAGATTAATTCGTTTTATTCTGGAAATTGAATTGTCTTAAAGAAAAGGCGGTGCTTTTTTTATAACATAAAGTCTGTGCAGTAAAAATAGATTCTGTCAGATTATCCCCCGATATCACTGGTCTCGCGAAAGAAAGTGTTAAAAGTAAATTCGTACAATAAAGAATTTTAGTGCGATAGAGTAAGTAAAAGAATGTAATAAAAGTTTTTACATTCATTAGTTTTTACTGATAGTCTTAAGATGCAGATAATCAATATAAAAGCTGAATTTTTTAAAGAAAAGTTCTCTAGAAAATTCAGCTTTTTATAATTGCTTTTTAGCTAAATATTTTTTTGAAGAAACCTTTTTTAGCAGGTTCCTCAGAAACAGAATTATTTATACTTCCGTTTTCAATTCTAAATCTTCTAAACTTCATCAGTTTTACATTTAAATCAAAGCGTAATTCATCAACAGTTTTCATCGCGTTAAATTTTTTTGCAAATGTAAAGAAAACTAATGGAAATTAAACTTTGTTTATGCTCGTGGCATTAGAAATGAGTTTAATGAAACGAAATGTTAATTTTTTCTCTATATCTGTTTTTTCTGTTAATTTTTTTTGAAGATTTTATTCTAAAAAAAGCGAATAATTATGCTATAAACAAAAGTGATTCAATGGGTTGTGATTGATTGTTTTTTAACAAGTGTTTATCGGATAGTTGAATTTTATTGAAATAACTTTGAACTTTCTAAAATATAATTAAAAAAGAATATGATTAATTTAAACACATTAGTAGAGGAGACAGGAGCAGAATCTGGATTAAGTTTTAACATTGACGGAATCTTAACAGAATCTGTTAATTTAGAATATGACGGAAATGTTGCTGCAATGATAGGAATGATTTTAAAAATGTGTTTAGAGATGTCAGAAGATGTTAATAATGGTGACCTTAAACAAGTTATGATTAAAAACAATGATGGAATAGTGGTGGCGAGCAAAGATTCAGAAGATAACTGTGTGGCTTTGCTGTCTAAAGATGTGAGCAAAATGGGTCTTTTACTTCGTAAGATGGACTCAATTTTCAATAATTAATTAAATATAAATACAAAACATGTCAGATTTTTTACAAGATTTTCAAAATGATCTAAAAGAGAATATTAACGGATTTATTGCTGTTTCGGTAACTGAGGTTGAAACAGGAATGTCTTACTGCTCATTAACTGTAGATCCAAATTTTGATCCTGAATTGGCGTCTGCTTATAATTTAGAAGTTGTAAAAGCTAAAATGAATGCGATTAAAGCATTGGGCTTAGATCAAAAAATTGGCGATATTTTAATTTCGCTTACAGATCAGCTGCATATTTTGGATGTTTCTGAAGACGGAAGATATTTTATATACTTAGCAGTAGATTCTAAAAAAGCTAATCTAGGTTTAACGAGAGCAACATTATCAAAATATAAAAAAGATATTGTCTCAAAATTATAATAATATTGCCCCCAAGAATGAGAAAAAGGCTGTTTCAAAATATTTTGAACAGCCTTTTTTGATTTTATGGACAGAATTTTAATTGATAAATTTCAGTAAAACATCTTTTAGTTCTTCTTTATTTTCGATGTGGCTCATATGTCCATCGTCAAAAGAAACCAGTTGAGCATTTGTACCTTCGATCTGGCCAATATTTTCCTCATAATTTAAAACAGGATCTTTTTTTCCTAAAACTAACAAAAGCGGAAATAAATTCTGCTTAAGAAATGATTCTCTGTCTTTTCTGATTTTCATGCCTTCCAGCGACGCTACAATTCCCTGCAACGGTGTTTTTAGAGCTTGTTCTTTTGCCTTTTCAATTTCTTTTTCTAATCGGGTGCGGTTATTTTCGCTGAATAAATTGGCAATTGCCAGACTTACAAAGTTTACATAACTTTGTTTTACTGCTTTTATCGCGCGCGTTCTGTTTAATTTTTTCTCGGCATTATCCTCCTTAGAAGTTGAATTCAGCAACGCTAGTTTCTGAACTTTTTCCGGATACAATTCGGCGAAAGCCAAAGTAACATAACCACCCATAGAATGTCCTGCAATAATTGCTTTTTTGATTTCTAAATGCTCCAAAACTTCATTTACAACATGGGCATTATCTTCCATTTCATGAACATAACCCAAAGAATCTGTCTCGCCGTGACCTAATAAATCGATTGTAATAACGCGATGACTTTTAGAAAAAAGTTCAACATATTCCTCCCACATTTTTTTGTTTTCCAAAAAGCCATGAAGAAATACAACCGCGTTTCCTTCGCCTGAATCTGTAAAAGATATATTGGTGTTTTTATATAGAATGTTTTTCAAAATAATGTTTTTTAAGTATAACACAAAGATAATAATTGACAAGCCATATAAAGGCTATAAGTTTATTTCAGTTAAAAATAATAATTATTTGAGGCAGTTTTAAATGAATTCTTAGTGCTGAATAATTTAAACAAAAATAGCCGACATTTCTGCCGGCCATTTTATATAAAATATATTTTTTATATGCTCTTAAGAATTCATCAACGTTTCAATTTCGTCAATTTCTACAGGAATGTTACGCATCAGGTTAAAAGGTTCTCCTTTTTCCTGAACGACAACATTGTCTTCAAGACGGATTCCGAATTTTTCGTTCGGAATATAAATTCCAGGCTCAACCGTAAATACCATATTGGCTTTCATTGGCTCATGAAGCAATCCGTAATCGTGCGTGTCCAATCCCATGTGGTGAGAAGTTCCGTGCATAAAATATTTTTTGTACGCTGGCCATTCTGGGTTTTCATTCTGAACATCGGCTTTGTCTAATAAACCCAAACCAAGCAGTTCTGATGTCATGATTTTGCCTACTTCAATATGATACTGTTTCCAAAGTGTTCCTGGAGTAAGCATTTTTGTTGCTTCATTTTTAACATTCAAAACCGCTTTGTAAACTGCTTTCTGGCGATCAGAAAAACGTCCAGAAACCGGAATCGTTCTCGTCATATCGCTTGAATAATTTGCATATTCAGCAGCAACATCCAATAAAATTAAATCTCCAGCTTTACATTGCTGATTGTTTTCTATATAATGTAAAACATTCGCATTGTTTCCAGAAGCAATAATTGGTGTATAAGCAAAACCTTTAGAACGGTTACGAATGAATTCGTGCGCTAGTTCAGCTTCGATTTCATATTCGGTAACATTTGGTTTTACAAACGATAATAATCTGAGGAAACCTTTTTCTGTAATGTCGCAAGCTTGTTGAATCAAATCGATTTCTTCGCTTTCTTTTACAGAACGAATGCGCTGTAAAATTGGGTTACTTTTAGCAACATTATGTGCCGGATAACGTTCTTTCCACCATTTTACAAAACGAGCTTCGCGAGTTTCTGTTTCAACAGTTGCGCGATAATGTTCGTTGGTGTTAATGTACATTGTGTCGGCGTAGGTCATCATTTCGTTCAAAATTTTATGAAAATCCTGCAGCCAATAAACTGTTCTAATTCCCGAAACCTGAAAAGCACGTTCTTTAGTTAGTTTTTCACCTTCCCAAACTGCGATATGTTCGCTGGTTTCTTTCAAAAAAAGGATCTCTCTTTGACTTTCATAAGGTGCATCCGGAAACAAAAGCAAAATGCTTTCTTCCTGATCTACACCGCTCAGATAAAAAATATCTCTGTGCTGCGCAAACGGCAAAGTACTGTCGGCGCTAATTGGGTAAATGTCATTTGAGTTGAAAACGGCAACCGAATTAGGTTTCATTTCTGCCGTAAATTTTCTGCGGTTTTTTACAAAAAGAGCGCTGTTTATTTGATGATATTTCATAATAAATTGAATTTTGAACTTCGATTTTCAAAATTAGTGATTTTTAGAGAAGTGACGTAAGATTGATTTATTAAAGTTTTCTTATTTGTTTGAGATTTTTTCTTTCACAGATTTCGCAGATTTTTAATAGTTCCGCAAAAGAAACCTAACAGGTTTTTAAAACCTGTTAGGTTTGTCGTAGTTTCATTTTTAGGCAATTTTTGGCGATTTTATCTCACGCAGATTTGGCAGATTTTTTCTTTTCAAATTCGCAGGTAACCATAATCTTGTCATTTCGACGAAGGAGAAATCTGCGCAAGAAACTCTACAAAGAGTGAAAATCTCAGCAACTTAGAACCTTAACATCTCAGGATCTTAATTTGGGCGTGACCCTCCGGGTCGTCCCGAGGCTTCGGGATCGGCTATATCTTTTATTCCGCTCCGCTCCATAAAAGGATACCGCCTCAATCCCTCACGCGAATCTCGGTTTCATAAGAAAGCAAAGGTTTATAGATGTTTTTGATTATTCAGAATAGTGTATTGTTTTAATTCTTATTTTCGGTTTATAAAATCAATAAATTAAAATAAATGTCAAATTATAAGTGGACAACTAATTTGAGTATTGCGACTCCAATGATTTTAATTGGATCCATAATTATTTCAGGAGGTGGACACGGATTTACAAATCAATTGATTGTTTTGTTTCCTTGGGCATCTATATTTTTATCAATTGACTTTGAATTTCTTTTTTATTTTTTTGCTTTAATACAATTTCCTATTTATGGAATTTTGTATGATAAGGCTTTTAATAAAGTAAAAACTTTATTTGTAATTGGGATTATTCATTTTTTAATAATGTTAGCAGTTTTATTCTTAAAGAATAAGTGAAATGTAGTTTGGTAGTACAGATTTGTAATCCTAATAAATTTTCATTCGGCGGTATCTTTTGCTCCGTTTCACTTCACAAAAGGATACCGCCTCTATCCCTCACGTTGGCGGTTTCATAAAAAATTTATTATTCTTATAATTTTATTTTACCAATTCTGAGAATTTGTATATTCGTTTAAGAAAACAAACTAAAAAACTATAAATGAAATTTAAAACAATAGTTATATCGTTCGTCTTTTTAGTTTTTTTCAGTTGCAAGCAAACTCCGGCTGCGATAAAATTAAAAGTAGCGTTTTCAGATCAATCAAAAAAAGAACTTCCCCAACTTTATTTTATAGATGTTTATAAAGACGGAAAAATATTTAAAAAATACGAACGCTTTAGAAAACCTCGTATCGAAAAGGAAATTTTGATCGATAGTCTGGATAATGGAGAATATGAATTTGTTTATTTAAATTTTTTAAATCAATCTCTAACAAGAACTATCGAAGTAAAAGAGAATAAGGTATATAATATCTCAATCTATCCTGATTATTCAGATTACAAAGAATTCATTAATAAATCATTTGTTAGAAATTTGAAAGACAACCAAAAGGTAGAATTCTATTATGAAAGTTCAGGATGTTTTCATTCTTTTGAAGGAAATTTAATAGTTAGCAAAAGAGATAATAAATATTATGCTGAAAGTCGCGGTTCGTCTAAAAAGCTGAATAAAAAAGAATTAGAAGCGATAATTCAAATGGAGTGCGAGTTGAATCTTTTGAATAAAGGAGGATGTACAACAGATGATAGTTACATTGTTAAATTTGGAAACGAACAAAAACAATTTAATGATAGAACCTGTGCGTGGGAAGGCTGGAGAACAATGTGGAAACAAATTGGTTTGAAAATATGAGTTTTGAAGTTAAGCCGTTCCGTCTCTAAAAGATAATTTTAATAAATAAAAATAAACTCATTTAATCAAGCTGCTTTATGAAACCAAATATGAAATTTTTTATTTCAATTCTCTTGATCGGATTTTCAATGTTTTCTTGCTCATCAAAAGATAATGAAGAAGATTTTTGGAACTGGTTTTCATCAAATCAGGAAAGAATTTATAAATTTGAAAATAACCAGGAAGAAGTTTTTGATGAATTACATGAGAAATTAATAGAAATTGACTCAAATCTTGTTTTCGAATTTAGTAAAATACGTAAAGATAGTACTAGAGAGTTTATAATATCGGCAGATGGTATTACAGAATCTTTTCCGGCAGTAATTAAACTCGTAGAAAAAGCGCCAAAATTAAAAAAATGGGAAGTTAAAGCTTTCAGGCAGAGAAATTCTGGAGACGGTTTGCAAATTGTGTATGATGATTCATTAAAAATAGCTTACGATGATATTTATTTTCGTCACAAAAAAAAATTAGGGAAACTTGATATTGAATTAAATATTAGAAATTATAGAGAATCTGCAGAGATGATGAATGCTACATATATTTTACTTGACGGCTTAATTGGTGAATATGATATGGTAACAAAAATAAATGGCATTGAATGGAGGAAATTAGAAGAAACACAAAAAGATTCATTATACAAAATTATCAAATTACGAGAAATCGTTGATTCTCTAAAATAGAAAGCAGCGAAAGGAGTATGTTAAAATCTATTCCTGCAGCAATAATCAAGTTCAAAAAAACAGAAGCAATCAAACTTCAGTTTTTTATAGATATTACGATTACACCTGCGTATGGAATGGCTGGTCAAATTTATTTAAAATAATTAAGTTGAAATCTAAAGTTTGATTTTTAGGATGAACAATGAAAACGTAAAATTATTAAGAAATAAAATTTCAGTTCCTTTGAATATTGCTCTTGAGCTTCTTAAAAAGAATAATGGAGATATTGAATTATGCGAAAAGGAATTTCATGACGATAATATTCAAAAAATCTGTGACAGAACAGAATGTGATTATGAAACCGCCAAAGAAAATTACAAAATCTGCAATTGGGATATTACAAAAGCAATCGAAAGAATTAATCAAAAACTCGTTATAATTTCAACAGGCAAAACAACAGATTCTAAAATTGGTTTTATTTTATGGCCAGAAAATGCAGATGGAGAAGCGTATAAAACAGAGAAAAGAAACGATGCTTTTATACCAGCTGAAAATTTTGATCTTATTTTAAAAGAGTTTCAATCTGTTTTTCCATTACGTAATCCTTGGAATGATCTTGTTGAAGATGAATTTGATATAATGGGCAGTAATTTCTTTGACAATAAAACGTGTAGAGAAATTGTAGAAAAAATAAACCAAATAAAAAATGAAGATGAAAAAGTGCAGACTTTTCTAAAAGAATTTCTAATCTGGTTAAACGACAAATTAGTCTACGCAGATTATATTGTAGTTTATGGAAATTTATAAGCAGTTTATGAACTTAAAAATCAAAATCAGAAATTTGAATGTCTAGGTTTGAATGAATATTTATAGAGATAAAATGAAAGAACTTATAATTGAAAGTGTGAAAAAAATCCTGCTAATAATAATGATTTTATTTATTTCGAATTTCGGCTATGCTCAAATGAAGAATTTTCAAGAGATAGAAAAATATGTCAAAAACGTTCCGGAATCTGAAACTTTAGATGTGGCGATTTTGACTCAATACTTAAAGAAAAATGCTAAAACCAAAACCGAAATTTTAGCAAGAGTTTATTTTTGGATGATAGAGAATATAGAATATGATTGGGATGCTTTTTTGAATAATAAGAACATTGATGTTTCTGCTGCAGTAACATTAGCAAACAAAAAATCTGTTTGCTCAGGTTATGCCAATTTGTTTAAAGCAATTTGTGATAATGCTAAGATTAAATGCGTTGTAATTATTGGTTATGCGAAAGGATATGGTTATAATGGTAAAAAATTGAGTGAACCAAATCATGCTTGGAATGCAGTAAAGCTTTATGATAAATGGGAGTTAATTGATGTTACATGGGGAAGAGAATCGACTCTTACCAATGATGGGGAGCAGAATTCGTGGAATGCCAGATATTTTTTAGATGACCCAAATGACTTTATTCTAGAACATTTTCCCCAAGATGAAGTATGGCAATTATTAGACAACGAAATAAGTATAGATACTTTCTTTAGTAATAAAATGGAAGAGAATAGGAGGGCGAGATCGGATTATGAAATTATAATTGAAGAATAATTATGTAAGTAAAAGACATAACAGTAAGAAAAATCCAAACCCAAGATCTAGATTTCGTCTATAAAGCAATTTACGAAAACCTTTGTCAAAGTTTTAAACTTTGACAAAGGTTCAATAGATTTAAATTTCAAATCAATGATAATTCAAAAAGCCAGTATAACCGACCATGAAGTTCTCACAGAAATAACCAAAAAATCAAAAGCATATTGGGGATATTCGGTAGAACAAATTCTAGAATGGGATAAAAACCTAACGATTTCCAAAGATTATATTAGAGATCAAAATGTATTTAAGTTAGTAAATGACAATTTAATTATAGGTTATTATTCTTATGTTTTTAAAGAAGAAAAGGTAATTGAGCTCGATAATTTATTTATATTCCCCGAATATATTGGGAACGGATTAGGGAAATATTTGCTTTTAGATTTCTTAAACCGAATAAAAGAAACTAACATAGAAAAGATAATTCTCGATTCCGAACCAAACGCAGAAGGTTTTTATTCGAAAATGGGATTTGTAAAAATTGGCGAATTTGAAACTTCCATAAAAAACCGTTTTATGCCCATTATGGAAATGAAAGTTATAGGGTAAATTGCAATGTCAGACCTAACAGGTTTTTAAAACCTGTTAGGTCTCCTGTAGAATTAAAATCAATAAAAGGATTGTGAAAAAATGAAACAGCTAAATATTTCCATAAAACATAATCTTATAGTAGGTTTATTGATTGCATTATGGCTCTTTATTTTTGCTTTCATCATAAAACCTTTTGATGACGGAACTATAAATTTCAGATCTTGGCTTTTAATCAGTATTGGATTTAGCGTTTTGGCTTTTTTATGTTATGCTGTTTTGGTTTTCATTCAAAAACAAGTCTATCGGAGAATATTAAAATGGAATCTCACTTTAGAAACTTTAAGTGTTTTCTTTTTTTATTTTATTTATTTGATTGGAATTTACGCCTATTATAAAAGCCCGATCTTAAAAGGCGGATATGATTTCGCCGAATTCTTTTCAATAATTTTCGTAAAAGTAGTTTTGATTTTGACACCGCTAATTATTCTCGCAAGAAGATATTTAGTGAAACTCATTCCTGTAAAGGAAGATGTTTTAATCATTAAAGGTGAAAATAAATTGGATATTTTAAAAATAAATAAAGCAGATTTGGTCTGCATTTCTAACGCTCAAAATTATATTGAGATTTTTTACACCGAAAATGATAAACTGAAGTCAAAACTAATTCGGACTTCACTCAAAAAAGTTCAGGAAGATTTCGATTTCCTAATTCAAATCCATCGATCTCATTTAATAAATCCGTCGCATTTTAAATCGTGGAGAAACCAAAATACCGTTATTCTCACTCAAATAGAACTTCCGGTTTCTAAAAGTTTTAAAGAAAGCTTATTGACATTATAATTTCGTACCTAAAACGATGTGTTTTGTACCAAAGCCAATAAAATCAGTATTTAATAAAGTTTTCCATTTTAGTTTTGTCTCATCAATTTAAAATTAATTTATGAAAACAAAACACCTTTGCCTCTTCGGATTATTATTTTTCCTGATCAGTTATGTATTCTTTTCCAATATTTTGCTAGATTTTAAACAGTCAATAGATTTTGCACATTGGTTTAATTTAATCGGAGCTTGTTTGTTATCGTCATTCAATGATGTTTTTCCTAAAAACAAGTTGAGTTTCCTCGCTTCTATTGCAACTACTTTAGGCGTTATTGCTCATGTTGGTCTCTGTACGATTGACTTTATAATGTGGAGTTATCAAAATAATGAAATTGCAAAACAAGCATTAAGCGTTCAGATTAGTAATACGCCTTCTATTTTTTATCCTTTTATTGTTATAGGACCATCTTTGCTATTTATCGGTCTGTCTTTGCATGCTTTAAATTTTATCAAAAGTCATTTAGTATTGGCTTTAATGGTTGCGATTAGTTCAATTGCAATTGGCTTTTCGTTTTTTGTTTTGAAAGACGGAATTTATATGCTGTTGAGTTGTGTGGTTTTTGTTTCGGGATTGGGTTTTCTAATTTGTAAGAATGATAATAGTAAATTGTATTGAAATCTATATATTTGAATTTTGAACTATTTGTTTTTGAATAGCAAATGAAATACTCCAAATATGTATAAGATTTTCAGCTTGATTTTTTTCGCTCTAACATTAAATCTGTCGGCACAAAGCCAAATGAAGTTTGATAAAAAATTTGTTCAAAGCGAAGATAAATGGATTGCGTTTCAGGCCGACAGTACGGGAGCGCATAATTTTGGATTCATTTATATAGATTCTCAAGCCGGGTTGACATTTGATTTTAAAGGTACTTTTATAATTGATGCCAGTGGAAAATTCATTCCGACTATAAGAGACAAAACAAGTTCTATGAAATTTAGATTGCAGCCTAATAATACACTAGTAGCTTTTATTCCAGAATCGAAGTTTCAAGAATTGCATATTGATAAAATTCCAGAATGGCTCAAATTTTACAAAAAAGAAGAAGGTTCTATAAAACAGCTTTACGATTGGGGTTATATGTATAACGGCTGGAATGAATGTCAAAAAGCGCTGGAATATCTAGAAAAAGCAGATAAAATTAACCCTGAATACAAAGGACTTCAAGTAGAAATGGCATTTTCTTATAACGGTCTAAAACAATATCAAAAAGCGGTAGAAGTTTTGCAAAAAGCCTTAAAAAGTAATCCGCTCGACGCTTACACCAATAAAGAATTAATTTACGCCGAAGTTAAAAATGATCATTTAGAAGAAGCTAAAGTTGTTTGCCGTAAGGTTTTTAAAGAATGCAAAGATAAAACGTACCACGGCGAGAACGCTTTTAATATTTTGGGTGCTTATTATGAAAAAAAAGATATTAAAAACTTCGACAGCTGGCTGGCAGAGGCAAATATTTATATAGTTGGGAATCCAAAACTTAAGTCTCTGGCAGAGCAAATGAAAGCACAATTAGGGCAGTAAAATCAAATGTGATAGATTTGCCATAGAAATAAAACAATAATAAACTTAATCTTGAATAAATATCTAAAATATCTTCTTTCTCTCTTTCTGGTTTTTGCCATGATTGCGACTGACGGCACTTTAGGTTCTCAATCCAAATCAGCGGCTTATTATCAATCTTCGTATGTAATTTCAAAACGCGAATTAGATTTTAAAATTTTCCATTTACATGTATTTCAAAAGGGAAAATCTTCTGAAAAAACTTCTTTTTCTGTTTTTGTAACTTATCTGAAACTTAAAATTGTTTTCGGTTTTTATGTTAAAGGCGTAGTGCAATTGCAAGCGCTGCTTCATCAAAATATAAATTCATTTATAAAACAATCTATTTTTGTAAATGAAATAGAAACTTCAAAAAACTTACGTACAAGTTTATACATCGCTTAAGGAATTTATTTCTTAAGTACTTATGCTTTTAAGGCATAAAATGATCTGTAATGTCTAATCATTTATCATTTTCAAAATGTATAAACACAAAAATAAAACACGTTTAGAGCAATCTAAGCAGCCACTTCTTTATTGGGTAAAAAGAAAATTGCTTTTAATAATAACCGCCTTTATGTTAGGAATGTCCAACGGAATGAATGCCGAAGATCGATCTGTAAATGGAAATTTTATTCAGACCGAACAACAGGATAAAAAGGATTAATTTAGTTGTTTAGGACGTCGACCTTTGTCAAAGTTTAAAACTTTGACAAAGGTTTTTGACACGATCTTGTCATTTCGTTTTCGGATTAAATTAAAAGACCAGGCAGGCATAAAGCTTTACTTCACAACAAATATTTGCTATTTCTTGCGTAGGCATTTCAAAAGTTTATATTTTTAAGAAATTTCTTGTATTATAGAATGAAATTAGATGGATATTTGTAAGTGCAAAGGAGATTATTAAAATTTTAATTGAAGTAAAAAGAATATATAAATTAAATAATGATAAAGTCTTATAAAACAGTAGTAATAATTCAAATTCTAGTAATCCTGATTGGCGGTTTTGCGCTCCATGATTTTCATTACACAAACGATTTTAATCGACTTCCAACAACTATTGTTTTATTGATTGGTTCATCGGTTTTAATTTTATGGATGTTTTCGATACTCATTCAAATGTTAATTGCCGGAATTTTCTATTCCAATTCGACAATTAATGAGGTAAGCAAGGATGTGATGAATGATAAATTTTGGAGAAACTCATTTTCTATTAATCTCGGTTTCGGAATTCTTGCTTTTATAGTTTCTGTTGTGGCAATTGTTTCAAATTTGGATTTAGCAGTTCCAGGATATGACTCTAGTGATCGATTTTTTATTTCTTTAGCAATTTTGATAGTCTCCAGTTTGGTAATTAGCCTTTTACTGCACATAAAAAAATCGGTTAATATAACAACAAAGCTGTTAGGATTTTTAATGATTTTGATTTCTGTAATTGTTTTTGCAGGATCATTATTTGTCGCGTCAACTAATGCATTAATGGTAAAGTCTTATAATCGTGACAGTTTATACGGGATTTTAAAAAAAATACTTGGAGAAGATGTCGAAACTCCTTCAAATGAAAAAAAAGTTACAAAAGTGGTAGTCCCAGTAAAAGTAGTAAGTAAGGATGATGCAAAAGAATCAGATCACGATTACTACGGATTTAGTAAAATGAGTTTTCCAGATCTTGAAACAGGAGATTATTTTATAGAGCTTTTCGATGAAACATATACCAAATCAAAGGTTCAGGAACTTTTCGGATTTTTTTTATCTGATTTCTTGAGTTTGCAAAGAAAACAATCGATTTGTTATTTGAGAGGATCAATAGAATTAGGTTTTTATTCTTATAGGTATGACGATTTGGTAGCGGTCGATAAAATGATCGGGCGAAACCCTGAATCAATTCAAAAAACATTTGATAGTTATAGTCCTTTGATTTATGCTTTTATTTCAGATGAAACCTATTACGATTCCAATCTAAATGTTATTGTAGATATTTTGATTGAAAGTCATAACGATATTTATAGGACTGAAAATCCAGAAGAGGCTCTAAATAAAATCTATAAAATAATGGTTTTAGGAAAAAATACACAGTATCCTGATTTTCATTTTAAAGAACTCAGTAAGTTTGCTTCGAAAAAGGTGTTGGATTTAATTAAACAGAATACAAAAGGCGATCCAGATCCTGATTACAGCGTAAAAGTAAGTACATTTTGGATTTACAGTTTTTGGGCTAGAAGATACAAGGAAAAAAATATTGATGTTGTGTTTGAAATTATTAAAGAAATTAAACAGCATTATGAAGTTGATGATGATCAATAATTTTCATAAAAAAAACCGAAGTCATTTCTGCTTCGGTTTTCTATTTATTGGAATTTAAAAATTTTGGAATTTCTTAATCAATCCATTTATAATATCTCGCCCCAATTAAAACAGGAATTTCTTTTTCAATTCGGTCTAAAATCCATTCGTTTTTAGGAGTTCTTACGCTTTGTTTCTGTTCTTTTTTATGAAGACTTTCATAAGTTTCAAAACCAATTTCTATGCTTTCTTCTAAGTTTTCAAAAAGTTTTACATTCTCCAAAGCTAGTTTCCATTCTGGCTGAATAGTTCCTTCAAAAACTTTCGATTTCGATCCGCTTCCATAAGCAAGGAAACCAAATTTAGTTCCGGCAACTTCTTGGTTTGTATCGTAATAATGTGCCAAAGTCGATAATAATCCCATGAAAATAGAACCTGTATAAAGGTTTCCAATTAAAGACGAAGCCAGTTCAGCAGGCTGTAATTTATCGGTTACAAATTTTCGGTAATCATCAGATTTTCCAACTTCTTTAATTTTTGTCTGATAATCTGCTGGAGTAATGTCATCAGAAATAATTTTTTCTGCACTATCTAAAGCATAAATTTCAGATAACATTCTGCGTCCCTGAAAAGAATACGGTAAGTGCATGATAATGCTGTTCCAGGTACTGTATAAAGTTTCAGTTGTGTTTTTTAATTTTTTAAAAGAAAAGTAAGCATTTCGCGTACGATCCATATAACATTGATTGGAGTATTGTCCGTCAAAAACCGGCTGATCTTTATGAATTTCGATTTCGGTTTCTAAATTGTCAAACCAAGAATCGTTATTTTTATTTTTTGTAATTTCTTCTTTCGAGATAGTTCTGTAAGGTTTAAAAAAGTCAAAAACACCTTTTGTACTCGTTGCCCAATTGTCATCAAAAGCAATGATTTTTGGATTTGAAGTTACAAGCATTGCCACCGCTCCGGCACCCTGCGTATATTCGCCAGTAGAGTTTAAATCGTATTTTGCAAAATCAGTTGTTACAACGACAGCTTTTTTTGTGGGATTTAATTTTACAAAATCCAGACAGTTTTGCAGCGCATCAACCCCGCCAATACAGGCAAAAGTAAAATCTACAACATCACATTCTGCTAAACTGTCTTCGCCAAATTTTTGTTCCATCAAAGCAATCAGATATGAACTAATTGGTTTCGAACTGTCAATCCCGCTTTCGGTACCAACATAAATCCGGCTGATTTCGCTTAGGTCTATTTTATTGTCGAGAATTAGCTTTGTTAAAGCATTTGCTCCAAAAACAACCGCGTCTTGGTGAACGTCGGGCAAAGTCATTTTTAATAATCCTAGACCTTTTTCTAATTTTTCTGGTTCAATATTTCTGGCAGCTGCCAAAGTTTTTATAGGTAAGTGTATGTTGGCTACATCAAAAGAGATAGCATCAATTCCTGTTTTCATTATTAAATTTTAAGCCGATAAAGGTAAAACTATGTGACGGACTGGCAATTTTTTGATATAATAAAATGAAGCCGGAGAATCACTTTTGAAGAAAACAACTCAAAAGTTTAAATAAAATAATAATATGATAAATTTTTAGTAAACTTCTTCATGTCGATTTTTTTAGAAAACCCTTCTGGAGTAGTTTGTTACGGTTTTCTATACTAAATTAATTGTTATTAGAAATAATTTCATAAGTAAAAATACGTATACGGGCTCTATTTTAAAATCATTATAAATAACAGCGAAATGGTTGTAGTTCTTTTGTAATTGAGTTATTTTTGTATAATTTTTTAAAACAAACTACTTAAACAATTATGGCACAATCTGCACAGTTGAATGCTTCCATCTTAAAGAAAGTGGCTATGGCTCTTTCGGGAATATTCTTAATCACGTTTTTAGCGCTGCATGTTACCTTAAATTTTATTTCTGTAATTAGTGAGAATGTCTTCAATGAAGTTTCTCATTTTATGGGTTACAATCCGCTGATACAATATGTAATGCAGCCAGTTTTGGCATTCGGAGTAATTTTGCACTTCGTAATGGGATTTGTACTTACTGCTCAAAACAGCGCAGCAAGACCAATTTCTTATGCAAGATACAATGGAGCAGCAAATGCTTCTTGGAGTTCGAGAAATATGATTATTTCTGGATTGGTTATTCTGGCATTCTTAGGATTGCATTTTTATGATTTCTGGTTTCCTGAACTTAGTTATAAATATGTAGCAGGTGAAGCACCAAATGCCACAAGATATTATGAAGATTTGGTTCATAAATTTGAAAGTCCAGTTCGTACAGGATTATACTGTATCTCTTTTATCCTTTTAGGATTTCACCTTTGGCACGGATTCGCATCTTCTCTTCAATCAATGGGGATGCACAACAAATATTCTCGATTTTTAAGTAAAGTAGGTTATGGTTTTGCTGTTGTAGTTCCAGCTGCTTTCGTGATTATCGCATTATTTCATCATTTCAATAATTAATATCAATTATAATGGCATTAGATTCAAAAATTCCAAATGGTCCTATAGCGGACAAATGGACAAATTATAAAGATCATATTAATTTAGTAAACCCTGCTAACAAACGTAATCTTGATATTATCGTTGTTGGTACAGGTTTGGCTGGAGGTTCTGCTGCGGCTACTTTGGCAGAATTAGGATATAACGTAAAAGCATTTTGCTTTCAGGATTCACCTCGTCGTGCGCACTCTATTGCAGCACAAGGTGGTATCAATGCAGCAAAAAATTATAAAGGAGACGGTGACTCAGTTTACAGATTGTTTTACGATACTGTAAAAGGAGGTGACTACCGTGCACGTGAAGCAAACGTTCACCGTTTGGCAGAAGTTTCTTCAAATATTATTGACCAGTGTGTGGCTCAAGGTGTACCATTGGCTCGTGAATACGGAGGACTTTTAGATAACCGTTCTTTTGGAGGAACTTTGGTTTCTCGTACTTTTTATGCACAAGGACAAACAGGACAGCAATTATTGTTAGGAGCTTATTCTGCAATGAACCGTCAGATTGGTCGTGGAAAAATAAAAATGTACAACCGTCACGAAATGCTTGATTTAGTAATCGTAAACGGGAAAGCAAGAGGTATTATCGCTCGTAACTTAATTACCGGAGAAATAGAAAGACACTCTGCTCATGCGGTAGTAATTGGTTCTGGAGGATACGGAAACGTATTTTTCCTGTCAACAAATGCTATGGGAAGTAACGCAACAGCAGCTTGGAAAATTCATAAAAAAGGAGCGTTTTTCGCAAATCCTTGCTACACACAAATTCACCCAACATGTATTCCGGTTTCAGGAGATCACCAGTCAAAACTGACTTTGATGTCTGAATCGTTACGTAATGACGGTCGTATTTGGGTTCCTGCAAAATTAGAAGATGCTCAGGCAATTCGTGAAGGAAAGAAAAAAGCAACAGATTTATCTGAAGCAGATAGAGATTATTTCTTAGAAAGAAGATATCCTGCGTTTGGTAACTTAGTTCCTCGTGACGTTGCGTCTCGTGCAGCTAAAGAAAGATGTGACGCTGGTTTTGGTGTTAACAAAACGGGTGAAGCGGTTTACTTAGATTTTGCAGCAGCAATTAAACGTTACGGAACTGAAGATGCTTACGTAAAAGGTTTAGATGATAAAGATACTGCTTTGATAACTAAATTAGGAGCGGCAATCGTGAAAAGTAAATACGGAAACTTATTCCAAATGTATTACAAAATCGTCGATGAAGATCCTTATACAACACCAATGATGATTTACCCTGCGGTTCACTACACAATGGGTGGAACTTGGGTTGATTATAACTTGATGACTACAATTCCTGGATGTTTCTCAATTGGAGAATCTAACTTCTCTGATCACGGAGCAAACAGACTTGGAGCTTCTGCATTGATGCAAGGTTTAGCTGATGGATATTTTGTACTTCCTTATACTATTGGAGATTATTTAGCTCCAGATATTAAAATGGGAGAAATTTCTACAGATTTGCCAGAATTCGTTGAAGCTGAAAAAGCTGTTGTAGATCAAATTAATAAGTTCATCAATAACAACGGTAAACATTCTGTAGATTATTTCCACAAAAAACTTGGAAAAATCATGTGGGATAAAGTAGGTATGGCTCGTAATGCTCAAGGTTTGACTGAAGCTATCGAAGAAATTGCTGCTTTACGTGAAGAGTTTTATAAAGATGTAAAAGTGCCGGGAAGCGCTAACGAATTTAATCAGGAATTAGAAAAAGCAACTCGTGTTGCCGATTTCTTAGAATTAGGAGAATTGTTCGCAAAAGATGCTTTACACCGTAACGAATCTTGTGGAGGTCACTTCCGTGAGGAATACCAGACAGAAGAAGGAGAAGCACTTCGTGACGATGATAACTTTGCATACGTTGCAGCTTGGGAGTACAAAGGAAAACCAAGTGATGCCGTATTACACAAAGAAGCTCTGAATTATGAAAACATTAAATTAGTACAGCGTAGTTACAAATAGCAATTAGTCAAAAGACAAAAGTCTTAAAGTCTAATGGCTAAAATGTCAAGCGACTTTCGACTTTCGACTTATGACCTTCAAACTAAAACAGTATGAAACTTACATTAAAAATATGGCGTCAGAAAAACGCCCAAGATAAAGGAGGGATTGTAGAATATCCTATTGATGGAATCGAACCAGACATGTCTTTCCTTGAAATGCTTGATGTTCTTAACGAACAATTAATCAACAAAGGAGAAGAGCCAGTTGCATTTGACCACGATTGCCGTGAAGGAATCTGCGGAATGTGTTCTTTATTCATCAACGGAGAAGCACATGGACCAGACAGAGGAGTAACAACTTGTCAGTTACACATGCGTATGTTTAAAGATGGCGATACAATTTTTATCGAACCATTTAGAGCAAAAGCTTTTCCTGTAATTAAAGATTTAGTGGTTGACAGAAGTTCTTTTGACAGAATTCAGCATGCAGGAGGATTTATTTCTGTAAATACTTCAGGAAATACTATTGATGCTAATACAATTCCGGTTAACAAAGACGATGCAGATAAATCTTTTGATGCTGCAGCTTGTATTGGGTGCGGAGCTTGTGTGGCAACTTGTAAAAACTCTTCGGCAATGTTATTTGTTTCTGCAAAAGTTTCTCAATATGCATTATTGCCTCAGGGTAAAGTTGAAGCAACTGACCGTGTTTTAAATATGGTTCACCAAATGGATTTAGAAGGTTTTGGAAACTGTACAAATACTGGAGCCTGCGAAGTAGAGTGTCCTAAAGGAATTTCTCTTGAAAATATTGCACGTATGAACCGTGAGTATTTAGCAGCAAGTTTAAAAGGATAATATAATTCAATTTATATAGTACAAAAGCGCATTCAATTTGAATGCGCTTTTTGTTTTTAGATACCTTAACCGCGCTTTGTTGATGCCGTTTGGTTTTGTTAGTCTGTAATATTATTTGAAATGTTTACATTTGTTATAATTAAATTATATTGAGTATGGATGCTGATAATGAAGTATTAAATTATAGTAAAGAAGATAGAAAGAACCACATTTTGAGAGAAATAAACCTGCACACGCGTGTGAGTTTTGAAACACTTTCGGCTAAGTTGGGAGTTTCTGAAGATACTGTGAGACGCGATATTAATGAGCTGGAATCTGAATCTCTTTTGATTAAAGTAAAAGGCGGTGCAATGACAAATGGTTATCATTATTCGTCATCGAACCAAACCTATGCGGTAGAATCAAAGCAGATTATTGCTCAGAAAGCTATAAATCTTCTTCATGACGGAATGGTTTTGTTAATTGATGGGGGAACTACCATTAGAGAATTTATTCGCTTAATTCCAAACGATTTAAATCTTACCGTTTTTACCATTACAGCATTGTCTGCAGTACAGCTTTTGGATAAACCCAATATCAAAACAATTATGATAGGAGGCAGTATTTCATCATACAGCCAAATGTGTGTTAGCGGTGAAGTATTTCATCAGCTGGCTAATATTAAAGTCGATTTGTTGGTTTTTGGAACTAATGCTCTGGATGTCGAAGGAGGATATTCAGATTCTGACTGGGAAACAGTTCAGGTAAAGAAAGCGATGATTCAGGCTTCTAGAAAAACTGCGATTCTAACGATTTCAGAAAAACTCAATACTGTTCTGAAAATGAAAATTGCGAGCCTTTCTGAGGTTGATTATATTATTACAGAATTAAATCCAGATCATAAAAAACTGGAAGTATATAAAAAATCGGATTCTGATTTGATTATTATTTAAATTTAAAATATGAAAATCGCACTCATTCAATCGGATCTTCATTGGGAAGATATTTCTAAAAACAGAAGTAATTTTGAAACTAAGATAAAACAAATTGATTCTGATATTAATTTGATTGTTCTTCCTGAAATGTTTTCTACCGGATTTACTATGAATGCGCCGGCTGTTGCAGAAACGATGGAGGGCGAAACTATTTCCTGGATGAAGTCTATGGCAATGGAGAAAAATTGTGCTCTTACAGGAAGTTTGATTATTGTTGAAAATGGACAATACTATAACCGGATGGTTTTTGTTTTTCCGTCAGGCGAAATTAAATATTACGACAAAAGGCATTTGTTTACGCTGGCTGGAGAAGATCAATTTTACAGCAGCGGTAAGGAAAAAGTAATTGTGGACTATGAAGGCTGGAAGATCTGTCTTCAGATTTGTTATGATTTGAGATTTCCGGTTTTTGCGAGAAATGTCGAGAATTACGACTTACTTTTGTATGTTGCAAATTGGCCAAAAGTACGTACAAATGCTTGGGATTCTTTACTTAAGGCAAGAGCGATTGAGAACTTGAGTTATGTTGCAGGAGTAAATAGAGTGGGTCTCGATGCACATGATTATGAGCATATCGGACATTCTCAGGTTGTTGATTTTTTAGGAAATTTTATCCTCGAACCACAAGAAACAGAAGCTGTCTTTGTGGTCGAATTAGATAAAAATATATTGTTGGAAACTCGAAAAAAACTCGACTTTTTAAGCGATAGAGATCACTTTGAAATTGAAATTTAGAAAGCTTTTCGTTTTTTCTCTGCCTCTTTTTTCTTTTTCTCATCCTGTTTTTTCTCTACTTCAGGACTAAAAGGTATGCTTAAATCGATAGTTTCGTCCCGATCCCAATTGGCACGGACATCATATGCCTGCTGATAATAATATACTTCTTCTGCATATCGTTTTTCCAGATAGCTTCCGGTATCGTATAATTTATTTTTATTATCATCATAAATTACGCGTATGGTAAATAATTCCGGAACAACTAAGTTAAATTCGATTCTTGTTTCGCCTTCAGAATAAGCAGAGGCCAGAACGTTATCGCCTTTTTTATTGGTTAGTTCAACAATAATCGGGAAACGTTTTACATTCTTTAGATTCAGGATTAAATTTCCGTAGTCAGAAAGTTCTTTTGTGGCTAATTTATAAGATAAAGTATCATTTGTCTTTTCGTAAAAATCAGTCAGAGCGCCGGGGAAAAAAGTAAATTTATATGCATTAGAAGGTTCTCTCTTAAAATCTACATACAATTTTTGGTCAAATTCGTCGTATTCTGTAGTAAAATCTACAGCGACAGAATCTTTGTTAATCAGTCTAATTTTAGACTTGTCAAATTTAACCAGCGGTGTTTCGGTTTCTAATGTAAATCGATCTCTGTAATTAATGCTTCCGCTTTGAACTGCTTTTATATTTAAAGTGTCTTTCTTCTGATCTTTAATTTTAACAGTAAACTTTTTATTATACTTGTCTTTATCCACTTCCAGCGAAAGCGAATCAACTTTTATGGGTTTGTACCAAATTTGAAGGGAATCTTTTTTAGGAAACTGTGTTACAATAGTTTCAACGGTTTCGCTGCCATTTCTTAAAGTAATTTTAGGTTTAGAATTTTTAAAATTCTGTTTTCCTTCATAAGGAAGCAATAACCTATTTCCAGAGGCTTGTATAGGTTTGAAGGTCTTTAATGGTAAAGTTTCTTTAAATAATTCAACTTCGTAAACCGTATCATTTGGCACCGTGATATAGTTCTTTAAAAAACCAATTTTGTCGTCCTTCGGATTAAATTTATTATTAGACGATTTGTCTTTTAAAGCAACCATCAGGTATTTTCCGGCTTTTAAATTTTCAAATTTAAAAGTCCTCATACTGTCCAAAGTGTTGGTAATATATCTTGGAGTCTCTTTGTAGATAACAGAATCCTTAAACTTATCGTTTACATCATAAAGCATTACCGATACAAAATTGTCTACGTTTTTTTCGTACGCGTCTTTTATTCTTCCGTTTAGAGAAAGGGAGTCAATATATGGGCCGGTAGAAAAAACGTATTTGAATTGATTTAAAGCATTTCCTTCGTTATTATCTGCAATACTTTGACCAAAATTAAAACTGTAAGTAGTATTTGGCTGTAAAGTATCTCTGATTTCTATGGTAATAAATTTACTTACCGATGTTGGTGAAATTAGAGGTTCTTCTTTCATCGGAGGAGAAATAATCAGCTGTTTATTGATGTTTTTTAATTTTATATATTCATTAAAGACCAAATTAACTTTGTTTCCTTTAAAATTGGTACTGAAATTCTTAGGCGTACTAGAGATTAGCTCTGGAGGAATAGTGTCTTTTAATCCGCCAGTGATACTGCCTCTTTTTGCACAGCTTACCATTAATAATACAAATAAAAATGAAAAATATTTAAGTGTGTTTTTCAACATATAGGTTTTAAATTTGATTGCACAAAATAACGATTATATTTGCTTTAATTGAAATATTTTATCCATTTATTAGGATTTATCCCTTTTGTGTCTGCTATTTTTTTAGTTTACGAATTCTCTGCTTTTGTTATAATTTCTTACTTTTGAGTTCAAATTTAATATTCTGCATTTTGTTAAAGAGATTTCTTTTAGTTTGTGTCTTTTTTTTATTGGTTTCCTGTAGTAAAAATGAGCAGCCGGTAATTGCTTTTTATTACTGGAAAACGATCTTTAAATTATCTCAAACAGAAAAAAATATTTTAGAAGTCAACAAAGTTAATAAGCTATATATTAGGTATTTTGATATTGGTTTACAGGAGCAAACCAAAGACCCAATTCCCATTAGTCCGATTCGTTTTGAGGAAAAAGCAAATAATTTCACCATTGTTCCTGTTATTTTTGTTCAGAACAAAGTAATGTTGAATTCTAATTTAGATATTGAAGCTTTGGCTCAGAAATCAATTCGTCTTGTAAATCAAATCAACGAATTTAATAAAATTACGGTTCAGGAAATTCAAATTGACTGCGACTGGACTTTAAACAGCAGAGATAATTATCTTAAATTTATAGAACGATTTAAACAGCTTTCGCATAAAAAACTTTCTGCCACAATAAGACTTCATCAGGTAAAATATTTCAAAAAAACAAAAATACCAAATGTAGATTCTGGTGTTTTAATGTATTATAATATGGGGTCAATTGCTCCGGATTCTTCAAATTCTATTTACGATCAGAAAGCTGCAGAAAAATATCTTAAAAGCCTCAAAAAATATCCCCTAAATCTTGATGCTGCACTGCCAATTTTTTCTTGGGGAGTTCATATTAGAAATCAAAAAGTGGTAGGGCTTCGTTCTAAAGTGAATGTTTCGGAACTTAAAAAAGATAGTAACTTTGAGCAGGCAGGTGCTTTGTTTTTTAAGGTAAAACATTCCAATTATAAAAACGGAATTTTTTATGAAGAAAAAGACCTGCTGAAGATAGAAGCCGTTTCGGCAGACGATTTAAAACAAATAGCAAAAGAGCTTGATGAAAATCTGGCTCGAACTCCAAAAGAAATTATATTTTACGATTTAGACGAATTCAATTTAAAAAACTATGAAAAGAATATTTTTGAGCAGGTTATTTCTTGTTTCTAGTGCCTCTTTACTTTTTGTATACGGAATAATTTATGCCTGCGGCGGTGGAGACGATTGGGATTACTTTGGTTACAATTCTAATTTTACGCCAGAAACTTTTGCAGATAAGTCGTATGCGCCTCTTTTTTTATCAGGCGGTATTTTTTACGGAATTGGTTTTGATACCCAGCACAATTCTCGTTTTAACGATAATATAAAATCTGATTGGGCTGCTTATCTAAAAGGGAAAGCAGATACGACGACGGTAAACTACTTCTTGATTGGAGATGAAAAGCCGGTTTATTATGAAGGAACAAAAAAACCGTCTCCCAATAAAGCAGAGATAGAACAGCTTCATGTTTTTTTTAAAACCAAAAAAGACAATAAAAGTTCTCTAAAATGGGGTAAGAAAATTAATTTGAAAGAAGATAAAATTAAGAGTTTTATTGAGTTTCTGTATTTGGCACAAAAAATAGAAACGGTTTCTATTGGGGATGATTACTGGAGTTATGAACCTGTGAAAGCTAAAACTTTTAAGGATGTAAAAATGATTCAGTCTATTGAAAATGTGTATAATATGACTGCAGATTCATTCTTAAAAAACAGATATTGGTTTCTAACAATGAAAGCCCGTTTTTACAGTAATGAGAAACAGAAAGCAATCTTGTTTTTTAATAAAACAGAAAATACAGTTCCCAAAAATGTCTTGTATTATCGTGCGCTCTCGTATGTGGCCGGAATAAATTATCAGCAGAAAAAATATGCAGTTTCAAATTACTTGTATGCGCAGGTTTTTGATAAATGTCCGGAATTGAGAATTGTTACCGCTTACAGTTTTCGACCAAAGAGCGAAGCAGATTGGACTAAATCGCTTGCAATGGCGAAGAATAATAACGAAAAAGCAGCACTTTGGGCCATTCACGGATTTTATAAAGATGAAAAACAAGCGATTGCAAAAATTTACGAATTAGATTCTAAAAGCGAGCATTTGAATTATCTGCTAACCCGATTGGTTAATAAAATGGAGGAGAACATAAATAGTTCTTTTCAGCAGAAAGCAGGAGAAAATCTGCCGATGAAACCGCAGTCGATTGCAGAGAATAAAGCAGAAAACGAATCTAAACTGGATAAAAGCGCTTTTGACTTATTAGCAAAAATTGCTGCTGCAGGAAATACAGACAAGCCATATATGTGGGATTTGGCTCTTGGATATCTTCAGACTTTGAAAAGTGATTATGCAAATGCAGATAAAAATTTTGATAAAGCAGCAAAAACACTTCCTAAAACACAATTGGCAGAATATCAATTGCGATTATTACGCTTTATAAATAATCTCAGTAAAATTGATAAACTGACCGATAAAAATGAAAAAACAATCCTGGCCGATTTAAATTGGCTTTATCAAGAGCTTCCAACGAACTATAAAGGAAACGAATTTCGTTATCAGAATGCTGCGCAATGGAGTAAAAACTATTTGGCAGTACTTTATAAAGCAAAAGGGAATCCGGTAATGTCTGAGCTTTTTGGAGCTTCACGTTATGATTATTGGAATTATCAAAGTAGTTTTTATGATAACGAAAAAGATTTGTTAGACATGAAAGCCTTTTTGACCAAGTCTAATAAAACTGAAATAGAGAAAATTGGAGCAGGAATTTATCATTTGAAGCTGAAGGATATTAATAATTTCCAAGCTGTTCAGGCGACTTACAAAAATAAAATTCCTGAAGCGATTGCTTTTCTGCAGCAAACCGATTCGGTGCAATATTATACTTTTTTAGGAAATCCGTTTAACGGAGGGATAAAAGACTGCCACGATTGTGATCATGCAGCTTATCAGAAAAAGAAATATACTCAAATGGATTTTTTAACGACTATAAAATCCATGCAGGATAAAGTGGCTCAAAAAGAGGATGTTTATACCAATAGTTTACTTCTCGGAAATGCATTTTATAATATTACTTATTTTGGTAACGGAAGAACGTTTTATGAAATCAGTATCCCAACTGATAATGCGGGAACTTATTCTTGCGACATTGCAAAGATGTATTACAAGAAAGCTTTTGATGCGGCAACCACAAAAGAGCAAAAAGCAAAGTGTCTCTACATGATGGCCAAATGCGATCGAAACGACTTTTATAATACCACATACAAAAATGTGAGCTGGTGGGAGAGAAAGGATGATCAAATTGATTTTATTGCCTGGGAAGGTTTTAAAGCTCTGAAAAAAGAGTATTCGGACACCAAATATTATCAGGATGTTATTGCTGAATGCGGTTATTTTAATACCTATATAAATAAGTAACTTAAATTTTGTTTTTGAAAAAGTAAATGAAATGGTAAACAAAATAGAACATATCGGAATTGCAGTAAAAAATATGGATGACGCCAATGTATTGTTTGAAAAACTGCTTGGTGTGCCCTCATGCAAAATGGAATCTGTAGAAAGCGAAGGTGTGCTGACTTCATTTTTTCAGACGGGTGTAAATAAAATCGAACTTCTAACGGCAACAAATCCTGAAAGTCCTATTGCGAAATTTCTAGAAAAAAAAGGAGAAGGAATTCATCACATTGCTTTTGATGTTGAAGATATTCAAGCTGAGATAGAACGTCTAAAAAGTGAAGGATTTGTATTGATTAACGACATTCCGAAGAAAGGAGCGGATAATAAATTAGTTGTTTTTCTGCATCCAAAGAATACAAATGGAGTTTTGGTTGAGCTTTGTCAGGAAATAAGATAAAAAAGATCATTTTTTTATTTTAAATAAGAGCTTGAAAATCAATCTTATTCTTAAAACAAAGGGATTGAATTGAAATTAAATGCAAATCAAGTATTAAAATATTTGGTGTAAATCAAAAATAGTAGTAATATTGCATCCTCTAAACCGGTCCTATAGCTCAGCTGGTTAGAGCACCTGACTCATAATCAGGTGGTCCCTGGTTCGAGCCCAGGTGGGACCACAATTTTAGAACAAAAAGCCTTTACAGCATTGTAGAGGCTTTTTTCGTTTTAATCGACGAACATTTTTTAAAAGTACTGTAAAAAAGACTTGTTTTATTTTCAATTAGTTTTACTTATTTTTATGGAAGCTAACTAATTGAACATGGAAATTTATATCTACATCATAACGTTTGTGTTATTTTTTGCTCACCTAATCTTATAGAGAGCAATATAGCTGATATGACTTTGAAAAAAGATTTTAAAACAATAAAATTTGGTACTGCTAGCACAAAAATCTCATCAGCAGAAGAAGAGAAAAAACTGAGAAGAGAAGAACGAAATAAAGCGGATAGATTAAATGAGTAAAATACAGGTCCATTAGAAAAACACATACAAGACAATATAAAAATAACTGTGGTTAAAGAGGGTCAGATATTCATTCCGATTATTTATACGGAGATTCAAGTTGAATTAAAACTACCATATGTCAAATATCTTTTTAATCAGGCTAAAGACGCGCTTAAAGAATAAATTTATGAAAAAAAATATTGCAATTTTAATAATGTTTTCTTGCTCTCATTTGTTTAGTCAAAATGATTCGAGGAAATATTATGATGAATCTTTAGCATTAGAAAAAACTAAAGACTATGATAAATCTCTAATTTTTGTTAATAAAGCATTAGAAGTTGACGGGCAAAAAAGGGATTATTTATTACAAAAAGTTAAGCTTCTTTATTTTAAATCCAAGTGTAAAGATGCTATCAATATTTTGGAATCAATAATCACATCAGAAAACAAATTTGACGATATTACTGTAACCTATTTTGCGGAATTAACAGATTGTTTAGGGAATAATAAAATAGCCACACAAGCGCTTTTAGACTATATCAATCAAAATAATTCTCCAGAAGTTACAGCTGTTGTTGCTCAACGATATTTTACGATGGAAAAATATGATGAAGCAATATTTTACTATCGTAAATTAATCAAGATAAATCCTAATGATATCGATGCTATAATTGATTTGTCAAGAATTTTATACGCTTACCAAAGTAAGGAAGAGGCTTTAAAAGAATTGATGAAAGGTTTAGAAACCAATAATGAGAATATTAAATTGTTGACTTTTTTAGCGAGTGGCTATCACAATATGAAGGAGTACGATAAAGCTATAAATATTGTAAATAAGATAATTGCTTTAGAGCTAAAGCCTGAGCATTTAGCAAGTAGAGCAATGTTGTACGAGCTGCAAGGAAACAAAAAAGAAGCATATAAAGATTATAAAAAAATCATTGAACTAGTAAAATGCAATTTAGAATATTATCAAAAGATATTGCAATATGAAATTGAAAATAAAATGTATGAAAATGTAATTAATGATAGTTATGACATTATTAATTGCAGCAAAGATTACGAAAGTTTTCTACTTGATGGATTATATACATCCTTATTCTTTCAAAATAATTTTGTGGAAGGTAATAAATACTTAGAAAGAAGACTTAAACAAAATCCGGACAATTTTAATCCATATTATTTAAAAATCCTCTATTCTCTAGAGAAAAGAGAATTTAGTGATATTTTAAAATACGCTGATTTAGCACTCAAAACAAAAGATATTGAAGAAAATGACAAGGTTAATATTAGTTTATTGAAACTTGGATATTATCTACTAAAGGAAGATTACCCGGCACTTGTAGAATATTGGAAATCGGGGGCAATTAAGTCACTAGATAACAATTTGAACTTTACCATTATTGAAAACACATCAGATAGAGCTGAAGTGAAGACTAATTATAATAAAGAAACAGGTGTTATAAATTCAACATTAGTGATACCAACAAAAATTTTAAAATTATTATCTGATAAGTACAATTTTAAAATTGATGTCGAAAAAAATAATTAGAGCTAAAGTTTTAGAATTATATTTCTAAGATTTTTTACAGGAGTGTTTAATAAAAACACAAAGTTCGCAAAGCTTTATGTTGATGTAGCTTAGCGAACTTTATGTTTTTGATGCGTATAGTAAAATTAAACCTTAGCGTACTTTGCTTTTAAAAATTAAGATAACTCCAGACGTTTTTGTATATCAAAATAATATCAAAAATGAATTTGTTATTTTCTTAAAATAATAGACATATCACTATTGAAAACAGCTTCGGACTCAGACCCAAATTTTGTCAGCTTGAAATCAAAGGTGTATTTACCGTCTTTTGGAGCAGTAAATTTTTTGTTTTCAAGTTCAAATTCAAAACTTTCTTTATATATAGAAGTCTTTTCAGGTGCATCTCCAGAACTTGCCTTAGCATTTATTATATGATCTCTTCCAGAAGTAAATCTGCTAATACTGTCAAATTCAACGGTTTTGTTATTTTCTTCAATCAGATACTTAATGCTGTATTCAGGATATGCAGTATTGGCATTTATCTTGGTCCAAAACACAACAGTTTCTCCTTTTTTCAAACTGATTTCACCAGAAGAAGTAATTTCATCTTTTACAGGTACTTCAATTAAATCTTCCCCGACAAAATGACAACCGCTGCATGTTATTAGTGCTATTAATGCAGTAAATTTTAGTATAATTTTCATATTTATTTTTTTAGAGAAGGAATATCCAACGTCTTGTTTTTTGAATAATAATTGAACATTTTAATGTAAAAATCCCTCGTAAGGTCTGAAACCTCATTTGTAATTAAATAAAAACTTTTTTGGTCATGCTGTACATTACAAATCAATATTTCATGAACACGATCACTATTTTCTGGATCTGTAATTTTTATAGCTGCAACATTGTCTATTTGAGAATAGCTGTATTTGTTTGATGTTGAATATCTTAAATCAAGGAAAACTTCTTCAAAACGGTTACTGATTTTTTCAGGTAGTTCGAACTTTTCTAAAGTATTTGTTTTTACCGCATTTAGAAAATTAAGATAAGCAAAATCCATTGTATCATTTGATCTGTAAAACGTTACATAACCATAGTTTCCTTCTGATCTCGGCGATACAGATTGATTGGGACCCAGAAAAGCTTTCATTTCTTTATTTAATTTAGTAAAAATAGATTTGAATACATTGATTTCTGCATGAGGTGAATTCAAAACATATTCTTCCCAAGAATTGAAAGGAATTTTGCTGAAATCTTTTTTCAATAAATTTTTACCATTTTTAAGCATGTGAAGAGCCATGTTTTCTTTTTCAGGAAATTTTGCAAAATGATCTATTTCTCCAGTATAAAAAATATAGCTTTTTGCGGCAGTATCGTACTCGTAATGGATAACAGTAAAATTTTCGCCGTAAATAATGCTATTAGCATCTTCGTAGTAAATATTATTTTCTTTTACAAGCTGCTTTTTGATTTCCGGCATGCTCACCAAGTTTGGGTTTTCTTCTTTGATGACATAAACGTTTTGTTCACAAAGTCTTTCACTTGGAAGCAATGCCGAGGCCAACTCAATGCCAATTACATCTTTTCGGTTTATAAAATTTATTTTTCCAAATTCCAAACCAATATTACCTTGTTCGTACACAGTAATTCCACTATTGTAATTGTCCGGAATAGCAATATTAAATTTACCAGGTTCAGATAAAGAAGTCAGATTTACTTTTAAATTTAAGATCTTTTGAGCATCTTGTTTGTTAATTTTTGTCTTTTGAGGAATTAATTCGTTATTGGCTGGATTTTCTTCGAGATTATATCTTTTGCACCCTGATATTGATAAAAGGAATACCAGTACATATATTATTTTGATAATTTTCATAATGAGTATTTATTGTTGATTGAACTTATCAGTATCTGCTGTTAAGTTTTCTTGGTTTTGGGTGTTTGAATATGCAGCATAAAAGGATTTATGTAAAACATAATAAAAAACATAATAAAGAATAAAAACACCAAAACTAGAGAGCCATAAAAAGGAGAAGATCTTGTCTTTGAAAAAAGCGAGATAACCTTCGGTAAAATCAAAGAAGCGTTTTATGTCTTCAAAATATAAAAACAGAACTACTGCAAAAGGAACAATTTTGGTCATGATTTTATAATGAGCAACCAAAAATATTGCTAGAATAAATACAGGAATTTTTATCAAATCTGTTATGGTTTTTACTTCATTTGTAAAATAATCATATACCAGAAAAAGAGTTAGTAAAAGGCAATAAATACCTAAATGAATTGTTTTGTTTTTCTTTAAATTATCAAAATATTGAGTAACGTTTTCTGCTTTTTTTGTTAGAAGTAAAACTAAAAACGGAAAAATATTTATTATAGGAATAAGCGTAAAAGCATTTATAACTCCAAAATATCTTTTTAAAGAATAACCTCGAAACTGAATTAAACTGCCTAAAAATCTTCCTGAATACAGCAATAAAAAATAGCTTGAAACTAATTTGCTTACTTCTGCTAAATTAAATTCTGAAGAGAACAAAGAAATTGAAAGTATCGATTGAGCCAGATTTAAAATAGTCAGAATCAAAATAAAATAGCTGATAATAAAACCCCACTTAAAGAATTTCGTATCAATAAATTGCTCGTCGATGGGTTTTCGGATACTTTTAATTCCTCCAAATCTATTGGTAATGTAGAAAAATCCGATAAGGGCAAATAAAATTTTAAACGTATTGATAAGCTCTATAGTCGTTATAAATATATCCTGCATGTAAGGTTCGCTGAAATTCAAAAATGTAAAATTTCCAAATGTATTTTCAAGTTCTACATCAATAACGTTAAGTAAAACTATTGATATCAGTACAGGAAAAATCCATTTTGTTTTTTTGGAAGTATCAAAGTTTTCCAGCGCAAAATAGTGCTTAACAAAATAAAGAAAAGGAATTAGAAAGCCTATAAAATTGATGATTTTGTAAATGTAGCTACTTTCATACCAAGTAAAATCGTAAAGATAGCTGGTCAAATTATAGTCTAAAAAAGAGGATATGCTATTTTTAAAAAAATAAGGGATACTCAATAATTGCAAAGTGATTCCGGTCCTTATTTTATTGTTTTTATAAAAATACCAGGCAAGAATAAACGTGTTGAAAAACCAAGAAAGGATACGCCAAAGTTGTGTAAATATAAAAGTGTTTGGGGTAAAAACTTCGATACAATAGAGAAGCATACTTATTGAAAAAAGTATAGTTCCGAATACCCAAATTTTATTAATTACATTATTTTGAGTTTCGCTAAAAATTAATTTCATAGAGTAGTTTTAAGAATATAGGGGAATTACGTACAAAAATATTCTTTTTAAAATGATATCAAAATTTTCTTTAACATTTATTGTTTGTCATCTTTAGGATAATTTGAAAAACCACTAATATCAATTTCCTGTCGTAAAAATGATGTTTTATTTCTCTCAGAATATCACCAATTTTCCATGATTTGACTTGGTAAATTCTACGAAATTTCCATATTTGTGATTTTGTATTACAGGTGGGGCCACTTATAGACAAGATCTTTTTTTGTAATATTTTTCTATAGTTTAAAAATGTATTTTTACTTTTTACGAACTAAAATAAGATCATGAAGTTAGAGCAAAGAGATAATAGCTATTTCATCACTTTAAAAAAGAGTTTTGAAAATAATGAAGTTGATTTCGCTTTCATAAAGCAAGCTTTTGATTTTGCCTTTAAAATGGTTTACGAAGGCGGATTTCATAGACCAGCGAGATCTGGTGGAGAAACTGAGAGAACAAATGCGGTAATTTTTCAAAACACATTTCAGGGAAAATTAGCAGAAATTGTATTGTACGAAAATTTGAAACTTCAGAATATTGAAGTAGAGTTTCCAGATTTCAGTATTCATGGAAAAGGAATTTGGGATGAAGCCGATTTAAAAGCAAATGGGAAATCGATTTGTGTAAAATCTGCAGCTTTCTTTTCTAATTTGTTGCTTTTGGAAACTAAAGATTGGAATTCAGAAGGAATATATATTCCCAATCTTGATAATTCAAATATAGATTCTTACGATTTTTTTGTTTTGGTGAGAGTTAAGCCTGATATAAAATTTGTTTTAAAAGAAACTCCTGAAAGCAAAGAAAATTTATGGCAGAAAATCGAAAAAACAGCTTGGTATTATGATATTCCGGGTTGTTGTTCTATAAAGACAATTCAGCATATAATTAAAAATCAATATGTTATTTCTAAAAATGCTTTGCTGAATGCTAAAACCAAAATGGATGCAGAGAATTATTATATTCAGTCTGGCGATTTACATGATTTAGAGGATTTGTATTCGGGTTTAAGAGAAAAATAGATTAAATTTATCATTCAAAGACAAATTTAATCTTAAAAGATCATGGATAATTTAACTCCCGAACAGCGGAGAAAAAATATGCAGGCGATAAAAAGTACGGGAACAAAAGACGAAGTCAGACTTGCAAAAGCTTTGTGGAATTTGGGATATCGATATCGCAAAAACAATAAAAAAATATTTGGAAAACCAGATTTGACTTTTGCTAATTATAAAATCGCCATTTTTATTGACAGCGAATTTTTTCACGGAAAAAATTGGGAAGCACAACAGTTACGCATTAAATCGAATCGCGAATATTGGATTCCAAAAATCGAACGCAATATGAAACGCGATGCTGAAGTAAATGAGTATCTGGTTTCAAAGAATTGGAAAGTTTTGCGGTTTTGGAGTAAAGAAATTCAAAAAGAATTAGAATCTTGCATCGAAAAAATTAAAGAAGAAATTGAAATTTCAAAATAAATAATGTTTCTAAAAACTCAGACCAATCAAAATATCGAAAACTATACAAGCGCTTTAAAAGCTATTGGTGCGTTTTCGAATTTGTTTAGTTCTTCAGACAAACCTTTTATTCAGTACAGAGTTGCAGAGAATGCTTTTTGTAAAGCATTTAGTGCAGACAATCTAGCGCGCGCAGATGTGGCATACGACGCCATTATAAACGGTTGCGGCATTGGTATTAAAACTTTTGTATTGTCCGGAAGTTCTAAAATTGAAAAAGTAGCCGAATTTAATTCACGCAGTTCAGAACTTAGAATCCTTAAAGGTTTGGATCTGGCGCGTAAGCTGGCAGATTTTAGAAATGAAAGAATTGAATTTGCAGATCGAGTTTACAATACTCAAAACAGAGTTTATCATATAATTGGTCGTGATAAATTTTTGATTAAAGTTTTTGAAATCCCTTATGATTTAATTGATAAAGATTCGATAGAAATTCTTGACGAAACTAAAAGCTCGCTGAAATTTAAAGATGCTTTAAACGAATACAATTTTAATTTTTCTAAAAGTGTTTTAATGAAACGCTTTATCATTCCTAAAGAATGTATTGAAATTGCAGTCGAAATCTTAGAAGAGCCAATCAATGTGCTTTTAAATCTGACGCAGCCAGGTTCTGGAAAAGAAGCCGATTTTGAAAATCAAAAGCAGCTGCAAAATACAATTGGTTTATTAACAGACGAAGAATTAATTCCGTTTGTAGATTATGTCATTCTGCCGTTATATTCTCCAGAGGCCAAAAAGAAACTAAAAGAACCAATTGTGCCAGTCAAAAGTCAGTTGAATCAATGGAACGCTGGCGGAAGAAAAAGAGATCCGGGCGAAGTTTATATCTCGATACCTTCAAAAATTAGAAATAATGCACCCGATTTTTTTCCAGAGAAAGATGTAATTTTTAATCTTAGAATTCCAAACGGTAAAATTCTTTCAGCAAAAGTATGTCAGGACGGGAGCAAAGCTTTAATGACAAATCCCAATAAAGCAATGGCCGACTGGATGCTTCGCGATGTTTTAATGCTCAAAGAAAATGAACTTCTTACTTACGATAAACTCAGAAAAACAGGTTACGACAGCGTGAAAATTACAAAATCTACCAACGATGACTATTTTATAGATTTCACCAAATTAGACGAATATGAATCTTTTATAGAAAAAGTGTCAGAAAATCAGGATGGCCAGTTTAAGCTTTCTCTTTAGACTTTTTCTTGCCTTTAGATTCTACTTTTTCAATAACCTTAAAAATTTCAGACGCCAATCTTTGAATAACGGGCATACTTACAGAGTTTCCGGCTTGTTTGTATAAATGCGAATTTGAAATCGCAGGTAATTTAAAGTTATCTGGAAAACCCTGAAATCTAAAACATTCTCTTGGAGTTAATTTTCTAAAACCATAATCGGTAGTAATAATGGGTACATTATGTCCGCCAGTTCCCATATTTGCAGTCAGTGTAGGGCATACGCTCGATTTGTTCTCTCTTACATATTGCCTTCTAAATTGATAAATTCGTTCTTTGCTCACAACAGATTCTTGCAGCATATTGTACATATACTTGTCTTCGTGATAGTAAAATTTATCGTCTACTTTTTCTGCAGTAATAAGATCGGTTATAGATTTGGTCAGATTTTCTTTATCAGGAAAATGAAATTCAAATTTATCATCCTTAATAAAATCTTTATCAAAAGCAATCATAAAGATACGCTCTCTGTTATGCGGAATATTGCCGAAATCTTTGGTGTTTAAAACCGAACTGTCAAAAGTGTAATTGCGTTTTTTTATTTCGTTCTCAATTACCTTCATGGTATTTCCGTTATCATGTCCTTTTAAATTTTTGACATTTTCTAGAAATACGACTTTTGGTTTCATTTCATCAATAAAATCTAAAATTTTAAAAAAATGATTACCTCTGCTGTCTTCAAAACCTTTTCTGTAACCTGCCACAGAAAATGGCTGGCACGGAAATCCTGCAGTCAGAATATCGATTTTTTTTAGAGCACTTACATCCAGAGACATCACATCTCCTTCGATAAGATTATGTTCAAAATTGTTTTTATAAGTAATACAAGCATTTTTATCAAATTCATTTGCCCATTCTAGTTTAAAACCAGCATTTTGAAAACCTAAACATATACCGCCGACACCAGCATATAAACTTCCTACTGTATATTTATCTTTCATCTATTTTGTTTGATATAATGAATTCTGATTCTTTAAATTAAAGAATAAAATCTTAAAGGCAATTTGAAATTAGTTTTCAAAAAGGTATTTTTTATTTTATGCAAATATATTAATTCGGCAGCATTGTTTTGCCGAATCGACAATTTAAAAGAAAGGCGACTTTTAAAATTTTAAAAAGAAAATGACCTTCACAGTTTTTTCTTATTTATTTAAAAGAGCAGTATGTTCCTGCAAATTTATAAGGAGTAAATATTTTTATTAGTTTAAAATTTTAAATTTAACATTATTTACTATTTTATAACTTACAGTGTATGTTTTTAAAAGTCATAGTAAGGAAGTGTTCCTTGTTTATAAGGCTTTGAAAAGGATAAAATAAATAAAACCATAAGACTGATCTTTACGTATATTAAAACGATTTCGTAATTGAATCTGCAGTGTTTTATAAAGAAATGGTTAGATTTTTGCAGACCTTTTTTTACTTTAAAAGTTGCATTTCTGCGAAAATCTTATACTTTTGTCAAAGATTTTCGATGTAAGCATAATGTTTGTGCGAAATTTCTATTAAGTAAGATTATTAATAATATATAATACTGCTCGCTTGCAGTTTAGTTTTATGAAGATAATAAAAACTTTATTTCTGGTATTTGTTTTAATTTTATTAAATGCGTCAAATGCCGCTGCTGCCGATATGCCGACTCCTGAAACTAATGCTTCAGCCGATGACGACTGTCCAGCTTGTCCGCCTGATCAAAATCAGGTGCCGATCAATCAAAATATTACTTTGTTATTAATAGGAGGCTTAGTTTTAGGAGCCTTTGTAGTATATAATAATAAAATAAAAAAAGCTTCAGTATAAACTGAAGCTTTTTTTATGAGTAGTTGCTGCCATTACTTATTTATGGCATAAAGTCGGGAAATGTATTTTCCGACTACATCAAATTCTAAATTTATTTTTGTTCCTTCTTTAAAACTTTTAAAGTTTGTATGCTCATACGTATACGGAATAATCGATACGCTGAATTCATTTGTTTTAGAGTTTACAACAGTAAGGCTGACTCCGTTTACCGTAATAGATCCTTTTTCTATGGTAATGTTGTTGAGATCTTTGTCGTATTCAAAAGTATAATTCCAGCTTCCGTTTGCTTCTTCAATTTTAATGCAGGTTCCGGTTTGATCTACGTGGCCTTGTACGATATGCCCGTCCAGACGATCTCCAAGTTTCATTCCTCGTTCCAGATTTACAATATCATTGGTTTTCCATTCGCCAATATTGGTCTTTAAAATTGTTTCTTCAATTGCAGTTACGGTATAAAAAGAGTCTTTAACAGCCACGACCGTTAAGCAGATTCCATTATGCGAAACACTTTGGTCAATTTTTAATTCGTTAGTTATAGAAGAATCTACCGTAATATGAAGATTGTTTTGATCTTTTTGTATTTCGTGAATCCTTCCGAGGGTTTCTATAATTCCTGTAAACATTGTAGTTTTATTTTACTAAATTTGCACATCAAAATTAGTAATAAATAACCTCAGGTCATGAATAAAAAAGCAGAAAATATAATTGTTGGAATTTCAGTAGGAGATTTAAACGGTATTGGAAGCGAAGTTATCTTAAAAACATTCGAAGATGCCCGCATGTTAGAAATGTGTACGCCGGTTATTTTTGCCAATGCCAAAATACTCTCTTTTGTAAAAAAGAGCTTTACTTCAACAGTTCAGTTTCATGGAATTGATAAACTGGATCAGGCTTTACCGGGAAAAGTAAATGTTTACAATCTTTGGAAAGAAGGTGTTGATATTAATTTTGGAGTTAATGATGAGAAAATTGGAGAGTATGCCGTAAAATCTTTTTTAGCAGCAACCAAAGCATTAAAAAACGAAGAAATTGATGTTTTAGTTACCGCTCCAATAAATAAATATAATATTCAGTCAGAAGGGTTTAAATTTCCTGGACATACAGATTATTTAGATCAGGAACTAGAAGGCAATGCGTTAATGATGATGGTGCAGGATAATCTGAGAGTTGGTCTTTTGACCGATCATGTGCCTTTGAGTGAAGTTACTTCACATCTGACAGAAGAATTAATTACGAGAAAAATTGAGACTGTAAGAAAATCCCTGATTCAGGATTTTAGTATAGTAAAACCAAAAATTGCTGTTTTAGGATTAAATCCACATGCAGGCGACGGCGGTGTAATAGGAAAAGAAGATGATTTGGTTTTGAAACCAGTAATTAAAAAAATCTTTGAAAGCGGTACTATGGTCTTTGGTCCATTTCCTGCCGATGGTTTTTTTGGAAGCGCTCAGTTTGAGAAATATGACGCCGTTGTGGCTGCATATCACGATCAGGGATTGATTCCTTTTAAAACACTTTCATTTGGTAAAGGCGTTAATTATACAGCGGGATTAAACAGAGTAAGAACGTCGCCGGATCACGGAACGGCTTTCGATATTGCTGGAAAAGATATGGCAGATTTTAATTCTTTTAAAGAAGCAGTTTATCTCGCAATTGATATTTATCGCTCGCGTAATCTGTATGAGGAGATTAGCCAAAAACCTCTTAAAATAAAAGAAAAACAGTTATAAACAAAAAAAGGTGAATAAGATTATTAGATTTATAATAATTTTATATCTTTGCACCCCAATTCAGATATCTGTTTTTAGATCTGAATTGATCAAATTGATGTTGAAATGAGCAAAACAAAAGAATTTTTAATTCCTTTCGTAGGATTAAAACTAGGAAAACACCATTTTGAGTATCAGATAAATAATGCGTTCTTTGAGAACTTTGAGTATGAAGAATTTCAAAATTCGGATATCAAAGTAAATTTAGTTTTAGATAAGAAGAGCACTATGCTGGAGTTAGATTTTAAACACAAAGGAACTGTAAATGTACCTTGTGATCTAACGGGAGAAGATTTTGATCTTCCCTTAAAAGGTAAAATGAAGCTGATTGTTCGTTTTGGAGATGAATTCAATAACGATAATGAAGAATTGCTGATTCTGCCTCACGGAGAGTTTGAAATAGATGTAGCACAATACATTTATGAGATGATTGCTCTTTCAGTGCCGCTAAAACGAGTTCATCCAGGTGTTAAAGACGGAAGTTTACAAACAGAAGCCCTGACCAAACTGAATGAGCTAAGAGTCAAAGAAGAAAAAATTGAGAATAAACAAGAAGAAGATATTGACCCGCGCTGGGAAAAATTAAAGAAACTATTAACGGATAAATAATATAGTAAAATGGCACATCCTAAGAGAAAAATCTCGAAAACAAGAAGAGATAAGAGAAGAACACATTATAAAGCTACTGTAGCTCAGATCGCTACATGTCCTATTACTGGAGAAGCACATTTATACCACAGAGCTTACTGGCATGAAGGTAAAATGTATTACAGAGGGCAAGTTGTTATCGATAAATCTGAAGCGGTTGCTTAATACGTTTTTGTAAATTATACTGGAACTCTCACATAGTGAGAGTTTTTTTTGTTGGTTATAATTTTTGTTTTTTAGGAAAATATAGACAAATTCGCTTCGTTTTTTTTTGTAATTTTCAAGTCTTTTAAAAATTTTTCAAATAATATATATTTGGAAGGAAATAATAGAATATAATGAATACAATCACAGCCGCAATTACCGCTGTTGGAGCTTACGTTCCTGATTTTGTACTTTCGAACAAAGTATTAGAAACAATGGTTGATACCAATGACGAATGGATTACCACTCGTACCGGAATCAAAGAAAGAAGAATTCTTAAAGATGCTGATAAAGGAACATCCTATCTTGCTATAAAAGCAGCACAAGATTTAATAGCAAAAGCCAATATAGATCCTTTAGAGATTGATATGGTAATAATGGCAACAGCAACGCCAGATATGATGGTAGCTGCTACAGGAGTGTATGTTGCTACAGAAATTGGAGCTGTAAATGCATTCGCGTACGATTTGCAGGCTGCATGCTCAAGTTTCTTGTACGGAATGTCAACCGCTGCTGCATATGTGCAGTCGGGCCGTTATAAAAAAGTATTACTAATTGGTGCAGATAAAATGTCATCAATTGTAGATTATACTGATAGAGCAACTTGTATTATTTTTGGAGATGGAGCGGGTGCCGTTTTATTCGAACCAAATTATGAAGGCTTAGGCTTACAAGATGAATACTTACGCAGTGATGGAGTAGGACGTGATTTTCTTAAAATTCCTGCTGGAGGATCTTTAATTCCTGCTTCTGAAGAAACCATAAAAAACAGGCAGCATAATATTATGCAGGACGGTAAAACCGTTTTTAAATATGCTGTTACCAATATGGCAGATGCAAGCGAATTGATTTTGCAAAGAAATAATCTGACAAAGGAAGATGTAAGCTGGCTGGTGCCGCATCAGGCAAACAAACGTATTATTGATGCAACTGCCGGAAGATTAGATCTGGACGAATCTAAAGTGTTAGTAAATATCGAAAGATATGGTAACACAACTTCAGGAACTTTGCCTTTAGTGTTAGCAGATTTTGAACACTTGCTTAAAAAAGGAGATAATGTTATTTTTGCCGCTTTCGGCGGTGGATTCACTTGGGGATCTATTTACCTTAAATGGGCTTACGATAAGAAATAAATTAAAACTAAAAACGAATCATTATGGATTTAAAAGAAATTCAAAACCTAATCAAATTTGTTGCAAATTCGGGCGTTGCAGAAGTGAAGTTAGAAATGGATGATGTAAAAATCACTATCAGAACAACTTTAGAAACAAATGTAACCGAAGCAACTTACGTGCAGCAATTACCTGCTCAGGCAGTATTGCCACAAGCTGCTCAGCAAGTTACTGCTCCTACAGTTGTAAATGTAACTCCAGAAGCGCCGGCAGCCAACGATTCTAAATATGTAACTATAAAATCTCCAATCATTGGAACTTTTTATAGAAAACCGTCTCCAGACAAAGCTGTTTTTACTGAAGTAGGAAACACAATCGCTAAAGGTGATGTTCTTTGTGTAATTGAAGCAATGAAATTATTCAACGAAATCGAATCGGAAATTTCAGGTAAAATTGTAAAAATTCTTGTTGATGATATGTCTCCAGTAGAATTTGATCAACCTTTATTCTTAGTAGATCCATCATAAATAAATTTAGATTTTAGATTTTAGATTTTAGATCGATCTACATTAAAGTAATTTTGTTAATCATCTAAAATTATCTAATTATCAAATTGTCTAATTATCTAATTAAAATAAGATGTTTAAAAAAATATTAATTGCGAATAGGGGAGAAATAGCACTTCGCGTAATTCGTACATGTAAAGAAATGGGAATCAAAACTGTAGCAGTTTACTCTACAGCAGATGCAGAAAGCCTACATGTTAAATTTGCTGACGAAGCGGTTTGTATCGGACCTCCTCCAAGTAACTTATCGTATTTGAAAATGTCAAATATTATTGCTGCTGCAGAAATTACAAATGCAGACGCAATTCACCCAGGATACGGTTTTCTTTCTGAGAATGCTAAATTCTCTAAAATTTGTCAAGAGCACGGAATCAAATTTATTGGTGCCGCTCCTGAAATGATTGATAAAATGGGAGATAAAGCTTCTGCAAAAGCTACAATGAAGGCTGCAGGAGTACCATGTGTACCAGGTTCAGACGGATTATTAGAATCTTTCGAACAAACAGAAAAACTGGCCAAAGAATTTGGTTACCCAGTAATGCTTAAAGCTACCGCTGGTGGTGGTGGAAAAGGAATGCGTGCTGTCTGGAAAGAAGAAGATCTTTTGAAAGCCTGGGAAAGTGCACGTCAGGAAGCTGCTGCTGCTTTTGGAAATGATGGTATGTACATGGAGAAACTTATTGAAGAACCTCGTCATATCGAAATTCAGGTAGTTGGAGATTCTTACGGAAAAGCTTGTCACCTTTCTGAAAGAGATTGTTCTGTACAGCGTCGTCACCAAAAACTAACTGAAGAAACACCTTCACCTTTCATGACAGACGAATTGCGTGCTGCAATGGGAGCGGCTGCTGTAAAAGCTGCTGAGTTTATTAAATATGAAGGAGCTGGAACAGTAGAATTTCTGGTTGACAAACATAGAAATTTCTATTTCATGGAAATGAATACCCGTATTCAGGTAGAGCATCCAATTACAGAACAAGTTATTGATTATGATTTGATCCGTGAGCAGATTATGGTGGCTGCTGGAATTCCGATTTCAGGAAAAAACTATTTACCAGAATTACACGCTATAGAATGTCGTATTAATGCAGAAGATCCATATAATGATTTTCGTCCTTCACCAGGAAAAATTACTACGCTTCATATGCCGGGAGGACATGGTGTACGTTTAGATACTCACGTTTATTCAGGTTATACAATTCCGCCAAATTACGATTCAATGATTGCCAAGTTAATTACAACGGCGCAGTCTCGTGAAGAAGCGATCAGCAAAATGCGAAGAGCTTTGGATGAATTTGTTATCGAAGGCGTAAAAACTACAATCCCTTTCCATAGACAATTAATGGATGATCCAAAATATATTGAAGGAGATTATACTACTGCATTTATGGATACTTTTAAAATGAATCCAATCGAATAATTTAAAGGCTGTCAATTTTGACAGCCTTTTTTATTAAACTTATATATTACAGTAACCCGACAGGTTTTTAAAACCTGTCGGGTTTATTTGTTACTGAAAAAGAAGATCTTAAAAACTATTTTCACCAAGTATACACATTTTGTGTATACTTTTTACGCACTTTTTTGTTTAAGTAAACACATTTTTGATTTTTTTGTTTTTGGTATATTTTAAATAAATCCTTTAAAATAAAGGCTTTAGCCAGTTTGGCATACTAGTTTTTGATTACGGCATAATATTTTCATTATCTAAAGCGTAAACAACTAGTAAATAATTAAAATATACACATTATGAAAAATCTATTTTTATCAGCCGCAATTGTTTTAGGAAGTTTAACTTCATTCGCTTCAACTTCTCCGATTACAAATACTATCGTAAAAGTTGTTTCTGTTGAAGACGAATACACAGAAATTAAATTAGAAGAATTACCATCAGCTATCTCAGAATCTTTGAAAAAAGCATATCCGGAAGCGGTAATTACTAAAGCCTATAAAAACGAAAAATCAGAATATAAATTAGACGTTACCGTTGGTGACAAAGTAGGAAATCTTTTTGCAAATGCAGATGGATCTTGGATTAAAAAATAAGCAGCTTTCTTACAATCTAATTTCAATTATTAATACTTAAATATACACATTATGAAAAATTTATTTTTATCAGCCGCAATAGTTTTGGGAGGTTTAACTTCATTTGCTTCAACTTCACCAATAACAAATACAATCGTAAAAACAATTTCTATTCAGGACGAATACACAGAAATTAAATTAGAAGAACTTCCGACAGCGGTAACAGACGCTCTTAAAAAAGCATATCCGGATGCAGTTCTTTCTAAAGCATACAAAAATGCAAAATCAGAGTACAAATTAGATGTAACTGTTGGAGATAAAACAGGAAATCTTTTTGCAAATGCAGACGGTACCTGGATTAAAAAATAAAACATTAACTAAAAAACTACTATTATGAAAAAGTTAATCTTATCGGCAGCAATTGTTCTAGGAACATTGTCGATGCAGGCAGAGAATGTTGTTGTAAATAGTGCAGCGTTTCAATCCGTAAATGTTCAGGACGATTATAAAGAAGTTGATGCTGTTCCGGCAGCCATCAAAACAGCTCTAGATAACGAGTATCCAGGTGTAAAATTAGAAAAAGCCTGGGTAAACGATAAAAAAGAATACAAAATCGAAGTAACTGTTCGTGGAGAAAAATCAATTGTTTACACAGATGCTTCAGGAAAAATTATTAAAAAATAATTTAAACTATAAACTATCATGAAAAAGCTAATCTTATCAGCAGCAATTGTTTTAGGAGGTTTGTCAGTTCAGGCTGCAGCTCCATCCCTGGCCACTAAAATGGCTCAATCTGTAACTATTCAAGATGAATTTACTGAAGTTGGCGCAGATGCTGTACCAGCAGCTGTAAAGTCAACAATAGAAAAATCATTTCCGAATACTAAGCTCGAAAAAGCATATAAAAATGCTAAAAATGAGTACAAGTTAGAGATTTCAAGTGGAGACAAAAAGTATGTTGTATATACTGATGCTTCGGGAAATATCATTAAAAAATAATAAATAAAAATCAGCATTATGAAAAAGTTAATCTTATCGACAGCTATCATTTTAGGGAGTTTGTCTATCTACGCAAGTACATCAACAACTACTGAAAAGACAGAAGTAACGACTGTTTCTGTACAGCAAAAAGAATATACAGAAGTTAGTGCTGACGCTGTTCCCGCAGCTGTAAAAACAGCATTGCAAACTGCTTACCCTGGTGCTAAACTAGAAAAAGCTTACGTGAATGAAAAAAAAGAGTATAAACTCGAAATATCAGTTGGAGACCAAAAGGCTACTGTGTATTCAGATGTCAATGGTAACTGGTTGAAGATATAATTAGGTGAATTTAGATTTATGTTTTTGGTGAAAAAGAGATTGCTTACAGCAATCTCTTTTTTTTTGCATAATTTTGTGAAAAGACAATTTTAATAGTCTTATTTTAGCAAAAAAGTCCCAAAAAGCAAATGCCAAAGATATTATTAATAGAAGATGACATTTCGTTTTGCAAATTATTAGAAAAATTTCTAGTTAAAAAAGCATACGATGTAACGATAGCTTTCTCTGCTGCAGAGGCACGGCTTGCGATTAAAAACGAATCTTTTGATTTGATTTTGACCGATCTGCGCCTGCCTGATTCTGATGGCATTGGACTAATGTCTGAAATCAAAAATGATTATCCTGAAATTCCCGTAATCTTAATGACGGGCTACTCTGATGTAAATACTGCCGTTAAAGCAATTAAGAACGGTGCTGCAGATTATATCTCCAAACCTTTTAATCCGGATGAAGTTTTACTGGTTATTACAAATGCATTACAGCTTCCAAAAGAAGAAAAAGAAACGCCGGTAAAAGAGAAGAAATCAAATAAAAAGCCCGCAGCAGTTGAAAATGAATTTGTAAAAGGAATTTCTACTGCCTCAAAAAAATTATTAGATCATATTCAATTGGTAAGTCCAACAGATATGTCAGTTTTAATTATTGGCGAAAGCGGCACAGGAAAAGAAATTATTGCCAAAAGTATTCATCAGCAGAGCAATAGAAAAAACAACAATTTTATTGCAGTCGATTGTGGTGCAATTCCAAAAGAATTGGCGGCCAGTGAATTTTTTGGTCACTTAAAGGGATCTTTCACCGGAGCAATCAGTGATAAAATGGGATATTTTGAAGCAGCAAACGGCGGAACATTGTTCTTGGATGAAATAGGAAACCTTTCTTATGAAAACCAGATTCAGCTATTGCGTGCGCTTCAGGAACGAAAAATAAAACCTGTTGGAAGCAATAAAGAAATAAACGTCGATATAAGAATTATTACCGCTACAAACGAAGATTTACGGGAAGCAGTAAAAAACGGTGATTTTAGAGAAGATTTATACCATAGAATCAACGAGTTTTCGATTCAGTCGCCATCTTTAAAAGACCGAGAAGAAGATTTGATGGTTTTTGCTGATTATTTTCTGGAAAAAGCCAATCAGCAGCTCAATAAAGACATCGTCGGATTTTCTCCAGAAGTTGTTACTATATTTCAAAATTACAGCTGGCCGGGAAATTTACGTGAATTGCAAAACTGCGTTAAACGAGCTACACTTTTATCTCAGGGCGATTTTATACAAACAGATGTACTGCCGGCAGAATTTTTTCAAATACAAAGATCACAAAGCTCAGGAGGTAATTTTTCATTATCAGAAAATGAAAAAGAAGCCATTATTCACGCTTTATCTAAAGCGCAGAATAACAAATCTGAAGCTGCAAAACTGCTTAAAATTACCAGAAAAACACTTTACAATAAATTGAAGCAATACAATATAGACTAAGCCAATTCCTGTTTTAGCTCAGCAAACAGCAAATCGGTTCTGTTTTTTAGATCTTTGTACATGACGTTCATCTCAGAAATATCAATTTCCTGTTTTTCTATTCTTTTCAGCATTTCACCAATTTCACGTGCCTGAATTTGTTTAAACATAGGTGCAATTCGGTGCGCAATAGATCTGGCTTCCTCTGTATTCTGTTCTGCAATAGCAGTTTGCAAAAGAGCAAGATTTTCTATGCTACTGTCTATAAAGGATTTTATAACTTCTTTTAAAGCTTCGTTGTCATTGCCTAAAAACTCGTAAAGAGTATCCAGCGAATACAATTGAGACGAATTATGATCTTCGATATCACTAATCTCAACATTTGGAAGCACATCATTATCTAAAATATGATGAATGGTTTCTAACAATATCTTTGGAGAATAAGGTTTTTTTACCACCGTAGTAAAACCCGCATCTTTGTACACAGAAAAATCTAAATCTGTTCTTCCTGTTAAAGCAATTACAGGCTGTTTATCATACACAGACCCGGGAAGTTTTTTTAGTTTTTCCAGAAACATAAAACCATCCATTTCCGGCATCTGAATGTCGGTAATCACAAAATCATAATTCGTGCTCTGAATTGCCTCAAGTGCTTTTGCAGCATTATTAAAGGATAAAACTTTATGGTTTTCCTGTTTTAAAACGCTGCTGGTTAAATTTAAAAGATTGATGTCGTCGTCTACAACAACAAAGGTTTGCTGCGTAGTATTTCTTAAAATAGGTTTTTTAACTTCTTCAATCGTATTTTGACTGTGGTCGAAAAGCAGCGGAAGCGTAACTTCAAAGGTGCTTCCCTTTCCAAATGTACTTTCCAGATTTAATTTTCCGCCCAGAATCGAAATTATTTTCTGGCAGATTGCCAATCCTAAACCTGTTCCGCCGTATTTTTTTTCAATGTTTTCATTCGCCTGCGCAAATTCTTCAAAAACCAATTTTTGATTTCCTTTTTCAATTCCAATTCCGGTATCTTCAATATTTACTACAAAAAAGTTATTGTCGTCTGTTATGTAAGCGCCAATTTTGATGTAGCCTGTTTCTGTAAATTTATAAGCATTCCCGATAATGTTGGTTAAAACCTGCTTCAATCGAAACGGATCTCCAACAATTCTGGTCTGCAGTTTTTCATCAACATTAATAATTAAATCAATGTTTTTCTGTTTGTAAACGGTTTGAATGTTACGCGCAACATCTTCAACAATTTCCGGAAGTAAAAACGGAACTTTTTCTATTGTAATTTTTCCGGCTTCAATCTGAGAAAAATCCAATAAATCCTGTACCAATTGTGTAATGTACTCTGACGAATTTTTGATGTTTTTTATAAAATAAGACTGCTTCGTATTTACCTCTGAATTCCCTAAAAGTTCAGAATAACCTACAATCGTACTCAACGGTGTTTTTAAATCGTGGCTTACGGTTGAGATTAATTGTTCACGACTTTTTAGAAGATTTTTGGTTTTAAAGTTGGCAATTTCCAGCTGTTTTTTATACAACTGAGATTTAGTCGAATCGCTTACAATAAGAATTGAGAAAAATACAGTAAGCAATAAACCGATTACGGCAGAAGCAGTAACAATCTCGTTGACCCTTTTTAATGATTTCTCTTTAAGTGAATTATTTTTTATGGAGTTGATTATGATTTCGCGCTCAATAATTCTAAGAACTTTTCTAAGCTGATCAGAAATCGCCATTTCGGTCTGCAGTAATTTATTCTCTTCAAAATCCAGTGATTCTTTCTTTTTTTCGGCACGCAGTTTTACCGAACTCAAGAGTTTCTTCGAATTAGCCAAAATAGAATCTGAGGCTCGTTTGCTCAAAGTATTAGTGCTGTCGTCAGGAATATTTTGATTGAGATAATCTACATACTGCTGCAAGACATTACGCTGGTAACTCCCAAGCTGATTCGGATTTTTGGTAAAATCCTGAAGTTCTAATTTACGTAAGTTAAACTCCATTTTTGTAATCTCGTCAATGGCCGAGTTTACAGAAACTTCGTCATCTGCCTTGTTTTTTATTTCTTTTAACTGCTTTATATTCTTGGTTTTTTCAGCCAATAAATAGGTTACGCTGTCTAGCAGTGTTTTCTGATATTGCGTCGTAACAATTTGTTTTAAAGTATCTATACGCAGACGCAGCGAATCGGTTTCGATCAGGTAATTATTAAAATCTTTTTGCGAATTGTTTTGAATGGTTTGTCTCGCTAAACTCTCCGTTTTATATACGTTAGAAAACAATTTGCTAACTCTCAAAATTTTGGTTTTTTCAAACGCAATCTTGTCTTCCAGTTTATTATAAACTACATTTTCAGAATATAAAAACCAACCTACAGTAACTACCAATGCCAATAAAGCAACATAACTAAAGAGAACCTTGACTGGCATGTAATTTTTTTTGCTTTCCATAAATGCGGCGTTGGATTTGTGGTGTTATTCTGTGTCTGTAAACATTTGCAATTTATCTAAAAAATCTATTTAAAAGATAAAATGCCAACTCAAAGTTTTATATAATTTTAATTTTTTGAAAACAAAAAAGCCGTAGATTATATAATAAATCTACGGCTTTGCTGTGTTTGTCTGAATTAAATTACAAGGTCTCGTTCAGCCATTTAAAAAATTCTCCCTGCCAAACCTGAGCATTTTGCGGGTGTAAAACCCAGTGATTTTCATCTGGAAAATATACAAATCTGCTTTTGATTCCTCTTAACTGTGCAGCCTGAAAAGCTTCTTGCCCTTGTCCAATCGGCACACGGTAATCTTTTCCTCCCTGAAAAATCAAAATTGGTTTGTTCCAGTTTTGCACCAAAGTTGCAGGATTAAAAGTAGTATAAGCTTTTTGTGCTGCCACATTATCTTTTTCCCAGTACGGTCCGCCAAAATCCCAGTTGTTAAAGAAAACTTCTTCTGTAGTTCCCAACATACTTACAGTATTAAAAACTCCGTCATGAGCGATAAAGGTTTTGAAACGATTTTTGTGGATTCCAGCCAGATAAAACACAGAATATCCTCCGTAACTTGCACCCACACAACCTACACGGCTTTTATCAACGTAGCTTTCTTTAGAAACATCATCAATTGCAGAAAGGTAATCGTCCATAACCTGTCCGCCCCAGTCTTTACTAATCTGTTCGTTCCATTCAACACCATGACCCGGCATCCCGCGGCGGTTTGGCGCTACTACTACATAACCTTTTGCAGCCATCAAAGAGAAATTCCAACGGAAAGAATACGATTGTGTCAGCGGACTTTGTGGTCCTCCCTGACAGAATAATAAAGTTGGATATTTTTTAGACGCATCAAAATTTGGAGGAAGGATCACCCATACCAGCATTTTTTTGCCGTCTGTAGTCGTAACATAACGTTTCTCGGTTTTGCTTAACGTCAATGTTTTATAAGTTTCAGTATTTACATTAGACAATTGTTTCCAGCTATTTTTCTTTAAGTTGAAAGAAAAAATTTCTGCAGCATGATTCATATCAGTGCGGGTTACAATAATCTCATCGCCAGAAAAACCAACCAAATCATTTACATCAAAATCACCATTGGTAAGCTGGCGAACCTGAACTGCAATTTTGGTCAGTCCGGGAAAGTTTACTTCAAAAAGTTGTTTTGTACCGTCGGTTGCTGCAACAAAAAATACTTTTTTGCCATCTTTACTCCAGATAAAATGATCTACAGTTCCGTCCCAATTAGCTGTTAAGTTCATTTTCATTCCCTTAAACTCTACAATCAAATTGTTTTTATCCGCCTCATAACCGTCGCGTTTCATTTGCAGCCAGGTTAGATTTCCTGTTGGAGAAAATTGAGGAGCCGTGTCGTAACCCAAATTGTCTTCGGTTCTGTTTATTGTTTTTTGAGTTTCTAAATTGTACTCATAAATATTAGTATTTGTAGAAATAGCATAATCAGTTCCGGCTTTTTTCTTGCATACATACAAAATGCTTTTGCTGTCCGGCGACCAGATGTAATCTTCGTCGCCACCAAAAGGTTTCTGAGGACTGCCAAAAGTTTCACCTTTTAAAATGTCGATTCCGGCAGCACCGTTTTTGTTTTCTTTATAAAAAACATGATTAAATTTACCTTCGTTCCACGTATCCCAATGGCGATAATCTAAACCGTCATAAATCTGGGCATCAGATTTGTCTAGGCTTGGGTAAAAATCTTTTCCTAAAACTTTCTCGATTTTTACTTCTTCATTGTACACTAAAAATTTTCCGTCTGGCGAAATATTTTTGTCTTTCAATAATTCTTTGATTTCCTTAACTTCAGTTGCAGTTCCGCCGTTTACGGGCAGAATGTAGAATTTAGAATTCGACTTGTTTTCTGCTACAGAAGGTGTAGAAACTTTAAAAACAATATTTTTTTCATCTTTAGAAAGACCAAGCGGTGTTACTCTTCCTAATTTCCATAACAATTCTGGTGACATTACATTTTGTCCGATAGCATTTAAACTCATCATTATTAAGGTTGTTACTACTATTTTTTTCATATAAAAAATCTATTTTTTTGTGGCGCTAAAAATACGAATATAATTTTGCAACAAAATGTTAAAAAAGGTTAAACCATGTAAGTTATATAAGTTCATCAAATTTAGATTTTTAAATATTTTATTCGCCAGATTAACAAGCAATACTTAATTTTCTTCATCTCTTAATGGTAAAGAATAAAGATTTAGAATGTTTAAATGAACTTATATTACTCATATGGTTCAAAAAAATTATTATTTTTATAAAAAAGTCTAAAATGGAATTAAGTTATTGGGAACTAAAAAACTGGTTCACAGCTGTAGATTACACAATTGTCGGGAGCGGTATTGTGGGTCTGCATGCAGGATTGCGCTTGCGCGAAAGATTTCCGGCGGCCAAAATTCTGATTTTAGAAAAAGGCATGCTTCCACAAGGCGCCAGTACAAAAAACGCCGGTTTTGCCTGTTTTGGAAGTCTTTCTGAAATCATGGAGGATTTAAAAACGCATTCAGAAGAAGAAGTTATTCAATTAATAGAAAAACGCTGGAAAGGGCTGCAGCTGCTGAGAAAAAGAGTAGGAGATCAGGAGATGGATTTTAGACCCCACGGCGGATACGAATTATTTTTGAAAGACGATGATTTTGGTTTTAATGAATGTGTTTCGAAACTTCCGTTTATTAACGAAATTCTAAAACCGCTTTTTAAGGCAGATGTTTTTTCGAAAGAAGTGGACCGATTTAGATTCGAAAATATTCAGGAATATTTGATTTTTAATCCCTTTGAAGCCCAGATTGATACTGGAAATATGATGCAGGAATTATTAAAACAAGCTATTGCAGCAAATATTTTAATTCTGAATCAGCAAACAGTAACTTCATATTCAGACGCCGGAAATCATGTAGAAATCGTGCTGGATGATTTTAGTTTTAAATCAAAAAAAATACTTTTTGCCACCAACGGATTTGCCGGATCTTTGACCAATGGAGCCGTAAAACCTGCCAGAGCCCAGGTTTTAATTACAGAGCCCATTCAGAATTTAGATATAAAAGGAACATTTCATTTAGACCGCGGTTATTATTATTTTAGAAATATTGGCGACAGAATTTTACTTGGCGGAGGCCGAAACTTAGATTTTGAAACCGAAACCACGACCGAATTCGGCCAGACGAAAATTGTACAAAATAAGTTGGAAGATTTACTTAAAAATGTAATTTTACCAAACCAAGAATTCCAGATTGCCCATCGATGGAGCGGCATTATGGGTGTTGGAAACAGTAAAAAACCTGTTGTTACACAACTGTCTGAAAACGTGTTCTGTGGAGTGCGTCTCGGCGGAATGGGTGTAGCAATTGGAAGTTTAATAGGAACAGAATTAGCAGATATACTATAATGGCAGTCAAGAAACCAGCACCAAAACCTACAACCGCAAATAAACCAAAACCAAAGACAGCGCCTAAGAAATCGAAGCGTTCTCTGGGAGAAAAAATAAAATGGTTTTTTATAAAAGCCGCATTATGGTTTTTTGGATTATCGATTGGCTCGGTAATTTTTTTCAAATACATTCCCGTGCCTTTTACGCCCTTAATGATCATTCGTGCCATTGAGAATAAATTAGACGGAAAAGCAGTGTACTTTGATCACGACTGGGAACCTATAGAAAAAATTTCTAAAAACCTTCAGAAAGCAGTAATAGCCAGCGAAGACGGAACTTTTTTAACGCATAATGGTTTCGATTTTAAGGCATTGCAAAAAGCGTATAAAAGTAACGAACGCGGACGCAGAATTCGTGGCGGAAGTACTATTTCGCAGCAAACAGCCAAAAACGTATTTTTATGGCAGGGGAAAAGTTATTTCAGAAAAGGTCTCGAAGCTTATTTTACTGTTTTAATTGAAGTAATCTGGGGTAAAGAACGCATCATGGAAGTGTATTTAAACAGTATTGAAATGGGCGACGGTGTTTACGGTGCATACGCCGCAACCGAACATTGGTACAGAAGAGATGCCTCTAGTTTAACACCTATGCAAGCCGCCGGAATTGCAGCAATTCTCCCAAATCCAAGAAAGTTTAAAGCCACAGGATCTTCAAGTTATATCAACAGACGCAAAGAAAGAATTGTTCGTGAAATGCGTGCAGTGGGAAAAATTAATTATGAAGGAAAATAAAAATGCCTTTACGGTATTGCTTTTATTGGCATCGGCTTTAATTTTTGGACAGGCAAAAACAAATGAAATTGGTTTCATTACCGATAATGACTTATACACATCGTCAAAAAATGATATGTATTACACCAACGGTTTAGAGCTTTTTTATCGGTTTTTGTCTAAAAATGAAAATGAGAAAATCAATAAAAAAATTACTGAGTTTCGCATTGGACAGTATATTTATAATCCGCGATTTATTAATGAAGCTGCAGTAACTATAAACGATCGTCCGTTTGCGGGCTATCTCTTTGCTGAGGCTGGAAGAAGTTTTTTTTACCAAAGCGAATCGGTTCTGAAAACCGATTTTCAGTTAGGTTACTTAGGTCAGAACGCACTTGGTAAAGAAATGCAGGAAGCTTTCCATCATGTTATTGGATATAAAAAAGTTTATGGCTGGGAAAATCAGATTCATAATGCGTTGGCACTCCAGGCACATGTAATGTATTCCAAGAAATTATTCCCCTCAAAACACAACGATTTTGTCGATCTTCATTTTCAGTCTGAAGCCAATTTGGGAACTGTTTTTACTGGCGTTTCAACAGGATTTCTAACCCGTATCGGATTTAAAAAACTGCTTCCTGTTTACGACTCCAATCTGCACGACGCTTCGATAAGTAATACAGAGCAGTATAATATCAGAGAATTTTACTTCTACGCAATGCCAAGTGTCAATTATCAGTTTTACGACGGCACAATTCAGGGAAGTATGTTTAATAACACAAGTCCCATAACTTTTGATTTAGAGCCATTGCGTTTCAACGCCGAAGCCGGATTAAAATACCGACACAACAATTTTAATTTTTCCTATTCTTTTATCTACCGCGGCAGAGAACTAAAAGATCCTGTTCATGATACCAATAGCGGTTATTTCTTTGGGAGTATTCGATTGGGGTATTTGTTGCGTTAGTCAGCTATTTTGGACTTTCAGCCCGTTCATAGTGCGCTGCACTATGTTGATGTCTGTTGGCTTTCAGCCCGTATTTGAGAACTGTTCAATTTATTGTTTTTAGTTTTTGCTTAATGTACAATATAGCTCTGAAAGAGCTCAAGCACTAGAATGGTGCATCGCACTATGGAATTAGAATGGTGCATAGCACTATGGAATTAGGATGGCGCAACGCAATATGGAATTGCACAACGCATTATAATGGTACAACACATTATGGATGGCGCAACGGGCTATGGAATTATAATGGCGCAACGCAATATGGAATTGCACAACCCATCATGGAATTATAATGGTGCAACGCAATATGAAATGGCACAACGTATTATGGAATTATAATGACGTAACGTAATATAGAATGGCGCAACGCATTATGGAATAATGCAACGCAATATAGAATGTCGCAACGCAATATGGCATTAAAATGTTGCAACACAAAATGGAATAATGCAACACATTATAGAATTAGAATAGTGCAACGCGCTATTGAAAATGTAACATTATAATTAATCCAGCCCTGAAAGGGCGAAAGCCTAATCCCAAAGATAACGTTCGTCATATTCAACATTATATTTGTTTAAAAATGCAGTTAATTCCTGTTTGAATGTTTTCTTATTATGATGTTCTTCCTGATTCTTAATGTATTTTATTACAATGTCTAATTGCGAGGGATTAACAGAAAAAATACCATAGCCATCCTGCCAGTAAAAGTTTGCATAACGATTATCGATCGTTTTTATCCATTTCGATGATTGCTTTTTTACTTCTTCAACTAATTTCATTTGTGTGATTTTTTTAGATAAAAGACATAAAATATGAACATGATCTTTATAACCTCCTACCTGAATAGGGTTGCATTCTAGTCCTTTGCAAATGCCTCCAAGATATGCCCATAATTTTTCTTTTATATCATCGTCAATAAATGGGTAACGTTTTTTAGTGCTGAATACTAAATGCACATATACTTTGTATAATGATTGTGGCATATTTTCTCTTTTTTATTGTGCCCTTTCAGGGTGGTTGTTTTTAATAATGTGGTTCACTATGGTATGTCTTTGTGTGCTTTCAGCTCGTTAATAGCGCGATGCACCATGTTAGTGTCTTTGTGTACTTTCAGCTCGTTAATAGCGCGATGCACCATGTTAGTGTCTTTGTGTACTTTCAGCCCGTTAATAGCTAGATGCACTATGGTGATGTCTTTGTGGACTCTCAGCCCGTTCATAGTGCGATGCACCATGTTAATGTCTTTATGTGCTTTCAGCCCATTTTAAGAGGTGTTCAATTTTATGTGTTTTAGCAACACAGCTCTGAAAGAGCGCAAGCATCAGAATGGTGCAACGCACTATTGATATGGTGCAACATATTATGGCATTATAATGTCACAACGTATTATCGCATCAAAATGGTGAAACACATTATCGCATTATAATGATGCAACGCATTATGGAACGGAGCAACACATTATGCATTATAATGGTTCAATGCATTATAGAACGTCACAACGCATTATCACATTATAATGGCGCAACGCATGGAACGTCGCAACACCTTATTACATCATAATGGCACAACACATTATGGCATTATAATAGTTCAACACGTTATAAAAACAACGATGTTAAAAAGCCTGTCCGTACGGAATTTCATGATCAGAGAAAAAATGATCCAATAAGCTGTTATAAAATGCTCTTTTGTTGTCTAAATACAACGGCCGATTTTCGGCATAAAACTCGTCAATTCCGTACAACTCATCTTCATACTCATTTGGAAATAAAGCATGTTTAAATTCAATTAATTCCAAATCTTCTTGTAATGAGTTTCCTTTTACCTTGTCAATATTCCCTCCTAATTTCTGAATTTGAAGCAGTATTTCTTGTTTCATGTTTTCGTTACATTACAGTTTTCTATTTTCTAACTTCCGCAGGCAATAAAGCAAGTTGGCAAACCTTCAACAACATACAGATTTTCGTCTGTGCCTTCAAAAAAGACATGATCTCCTAATTCTTTATTAGCCTGTTGATTATGTGCTTTTAATAAAAACTCGAGTGCCGTAAAATTTTTCCCGTTATCGGCTTTTAGTTTTGCTAAAATTTCAACCTGATGCTCTTTTTCCTCCGGATATTCTTGAAAAACATTTCTGTCTTCTTCAATTAAGATTTCATTTTCTAGCAAATCAGAAGGTTTTCTGATCCATGCCATGTATTGTATTTGAAGCTCAGGAACTTCAAATACAATTTCATTTGGTTTCCAGTTTTCATCTGTTTTATAAATTCTTTTTTGGTAGTCAATAACTTCTGCATTAAATTCTGAAGCATCATGGTATTGTTTTGAAGAAAAAACCCATGCAGTATTGTCTAATGTTCTCGTTGATTTATTGGGTTGAATTGAAGGCGGTTCTATTGTGCACCACTTTTCGTAATCGATCGCTGTTTTATCTCCCAGTGAAACACTTTTTTGAAAATAGGGAAGAGCTTTGTCTTTTTCATTTTTGTAATAAAATGCATAACCGACACGGAAATTCCAAAGCGCATCTTCTGTTCCTTTTTCACTTTGAGACAGAAGAATTTCAATAGCTTTATCATAATCAGAAGTATTGTTGTACGCTCTGCCCAAAAGGTTCGTGAGCTCATAATTTAAATCTGATGCAGGAAGAGCTTCAAGTGTTTGAATGATTTTAACATGCTGATCTGAATCATGCCATTGCTGTAATTCTGTTAATTCCATTTTTTTTGATTGATTCGGTTAATTAAATATCGTTAATCTTCGTTTGTCAGTGAGTTCATAAACTCAAACATACTCACAAAATTTTTATAATTTGCTTCAAAATCTCCCCATTTTGAACTGTCTTTCAGCTTTCCTCTAAATTCAAATTCAATAAACTTAGTCCAAAGTCCCGAAGGTTCTAAAAAAGGTTTAGAGAAATTGGTTTTATTTTTTTTATCAATATAAACTAGCGCATAAATAGCAGTGTCCTGAAATTTTTCTGTTGGGATTTTTTCAAATCGAAGCTCTTTTTCCAAATACCCGGCTAAATATTCACTGCATTTTGGAGTTGCAAATTTTGCTAATGTATAGCAATAACCAATTGTTCCAGCTTTTCCTGAAAGTAAAAGTGTTCCAATTTCAGTTATAAATTCGGTTTTGTTTTTTGCAAAAATTAGCCAGGAACCAACCATACTAAAACGCCAGTTATCATTCCAAAGTAATTTTTTTATAATGTCATCAGAAGCATCAGCCGCGATTTCAGTAAATTTTTGTTTAAAATCGTTTTGCTCTTGATCCGGCTTTTTAAAAATATCTGTATGCGTCATTAAATGACCATAAACCGGATTAACATAATTAGTTGAAAGAAATTCGGTATCCATTTTTATCAGGCTTTTATTGGTCAAAAGTTCATAGGTCAATAATTCTTCAATACGTTCTTGTAAATGTTCTAATCTTTCTTCATCAGATTCAAAAGATGAGGTTTTATATTATTTTCTTCATCAAGCGAAAACAGGATACCTAAACATGTCGTAATAATATAGTTTTAAGAATTTTAAAGTATAGGTATTCAAAAGTATAAAACATATGCCAAAATAAAAAAACCGTATCACAATTATGTAATACGGTTTTGTTTGTGGAGAATATCGGATTCGAACCGATCACCTCTTGCCTGCCAGGCAAGCGCTCTAGCCAAATGAGCTAATCCCCCAAAGGTGTAGCAAATAAAGGCAATTTATTGTATAAAAACAAATTTCGGGGAGTTTCGGGAGAATTATTTTTCAAAATCGTAACTTTACGAATAAATCTATTTTATGAGTTCAGAAAATTTAAACGGAAGTTTAGAAACTTCTTTTGAAAATACAATTGCCACGGTTCAGTTTGGGCATCCGGCCAGTAATTCTTTTCCGCGTGAACTGCTCGATCGTTTAACTGCCGAGATTAATTTACTAAGCCGAAATGATGCGGTTTCGGTTATTGTTTTGAAAAGTGAAGGAGCCAGAACTTTTTGTTCCGGAGCTTCTTTTGATGAACTTTTGCAGGTAGAAAATGAAGAACAAGGAACTGAATTTTTTTCTGGTTTTGCTCATTTAATTAATGCAATGCGTAATTGCAATAAATTGATAATCGGTCGTGTACAGGGAAAAGCGGTAGGTGGCGGTGTCGGAATTATTTCGGCCTGCGATTATGTTTTTGCAACTCCGGAAAGTGCTGTTAAATTGTCTGAATTGGCAATTGGCATCGGGCCGTTTGTTATTGAACCCGCTGTTACCCGTAAAATTGGAAAGAGAGCAATGACCGAAATGACGCTGGCAGCACACGAATGGAAATCGGCAGAATGGGCACTTCAAAATGGTCTTTATGCCTCATTGCACAATGCAGAAGAATTAGATACTGAAGTTTCTAATTTTGTTCAAAGGCTCAATTCTTACAATCCTGAAGCATTATACGAAATGAAAAAAATCATTTGGGAAGGCACAGAACAATGGGAATCGATACTAATCGAACGTGCTGCAATTACAGGTAAACTTGTTTTGTCTGATTTTGCAAGAAAGGCTTTGCTTCAATTTAAAAAATAAAAAATACTAATAATTTTAACACATAGAAACGTAGTTTTTTACCTTTCGTTAAAGCCGTTTCACTTGCATTAATGTATCACGACGCTTCGGGACTATGTTTTAGAAACTAGTTTCTTTCCATTACCTTTCAGAAGAGAAAAGCCTATGTTTCTATGTGTTAAAATCAAATATTTGAATATGTATATTATTTCCTTATTCCAAAAAGTCGACGTTGCAGCGAAAATTAAAGATGCACCAGACAGTGGTTATCAAATTGGAGTTTTGATTGGATCTTTCATTCCATTTATACTTTTAATAGGAATTGCCTATTGGATGTATAACAGAGCTAAAAAAAGAGATGAAAACGGTTATTAATTTGTAAATTTGCAACCTAAAATTCAAATCGATGAGTAATATCAGAATTACAAAACAATTTAATTTCGAAACCGGGCATGCTTTATACGGTTACGATGGAAAATGCAAGAACGTTCACGGTCATAGTTATAAATTGTCGGTAACAGTGATTGGTTCGCCAATTACAGATCGATCGAATGTGAAATTCGGAATGGTAATTGACTTTTCTGATCTAAAGAAAATTGTTAAAGAAGAAATCGTCGATCAGTTTGATCATGCGACCGTTTTTAATCAAACTACACCGCATATCGAATTGGCAAATGAATTAAAAAATCGAGGTCATCACGTGATTTTAGTTGATTATCAGCCGACAAGCGAAAATATGGTAGTCGATTTTGCAGAAAGAATTATCGGAAGACTTCCCGCTGAAATTTCTTTATTCTCCCTTAAACTTCAGGAAACAGAATCGTCTTTTGCAGAATGGTACGCGTCTGATAATTAAATTAGTCTGAAAGGTTCAAAGTCCAAAGTCTGAAGTCCAAAGTTTAAAAATCTAAGAAGTCTAATAATCTAAGAAGTCTCAAATTCTAATAATCTAAATGAAAAAAATATATTTTGCTTCAGATCAGCATTTTGGTGCGCCGACTCCAGAATTGAGTTTGCCGCGCGAGAAAAAATTTGTGGCTTGGTTGGATGAGGTTAAAGAAGATGCAGAAGCAATTTTTTTATTAGGTGATTTATTTGATTTTTGGTTCGAATACAAAACTGTTGTGCCAAAAGGCTTTGTTCGTGTTTTAGGCAAATTGGCGGAAATTCGCGACAGCGGTATTCCGATTTATTTTTTTGTAGGAAATCATGATTTATGGATGCATGATTATTTTGAAACCGAATTGAATATTCCGGTGTATCATGATAATGCGGCATTTACTTTTAACGGAAAAACCTTTTTAATTGGACACGGTGACGGAAAAGGTCCTGGTGATAAAGGCTATAAAAGAATGAAAAAGGTATTTACAAATCCGTTTTCAAAATGGCTTTTCAGATGGCTGCATCCAGATGTTGGTGTCAGCCTGGCTCAATATTTATCTGTAAAAAACAAATTGATTTCCGGAGCCGAAGATGTAAAATTCCTTGGAGAAGAAAACGAGTGGCTGGTACTTTATGCCAAACGTAAACTGGAAACCAAACATTATAATTACTTTATTTTTGGGCACCGCCATTTACCGATGATTATTCCCGTTGGTGAAAATTCAGAATATGTAAATCTGGGCGATTGGATAGGATATTTTACCTACGGCGTTTTTGATGGCGAAACTTTTGAGATTCAAAAATTCGAGCAATAAGATAAGTCCAAAGTCGAAAGTCCAAAGTCGAAAGTCGAAAGTCCAAAGTCGGAAGTCTAATGTTGAAAGTCCAAAGTTGAAAGTCTAAAATTGAAAGCAAAAAATGACATTAATGTGTCGTAAATCATATTTCGACATTGTTATAATTTCAAAAAGCAAAACCTGTTTGTTATTGTTTATTTTGTCATTGGATAAATGCCAATTTTATGAGTTCTCAAGATATAATTGGATAATTGTTTGCTGTTTGAAAGCTGAAATTTAATTGCTCCTGACGCTTTTTTAGGCATATGACATTCTACACAATTATCTGCTAATAATTTTTCAGGCATTGTTTTTAATGTTGTGTCATTATGTTTTAGACCCTGATGACAGCTCATACAGATTTTAGAATAAGAGGCCATATTTTTTGAAGCATTCTCGTGCGGATTGTGGCAGGTAATACAATCCATTTTTTCGCTTTTAATAAAACATTTGCTTTGAGCCATCAGACGAAATTGGTTTCCGTGAACATCAAATTTTGCAGTATCGTTTATGCTTTTAGTTTCACGAAAAAATTCAGAAAGCTTATCTCCGGGTTTAAAATCAAAACGAGATTTTAATTTCATTCCGTCATTTCCGGCGTGACATAAAGCGCAGGCATCCAGTCTTTGCTCTCTGCTTAATGTTTTAAAACTTGTAATGCTGTTTGCAGTTTTAACGTTAGGATTTTTTAAGTGAAATTCAGCATGTTGTTTTGCAGGTCCGTGACAGCGTTCGCAGTCAATTCCGTATACAATCGTTTTTTTATTGATGATATCTTCAACCTCCATTGACATGAAATTCCTTTCTGTCGAATTTTGATTAACGGTTCTCGAGCTTATATTGGAGCTGTGACAGGCATAACAATCCTTCATTATCATTCGGTCAAAATAAGGTTTATCAGCAGGAAAACCGGGACTAGTCGCCCAATTGTTTATAGAATGATAAAAAGAAACCGGTAGTTCGTATGTATTACCCTCTTTCCAATACACAGAAGTCTGAGCATGTTTGGCGCCAAAAACAATTTCAAAACGATGTGCTTGTACTTCTTTTCCGTTTTTGTAAAGAACTTGATATAAACTGTCGCCGCGTTTTTCCATAACCAATTTAGTGTCTTTATCATACATAAAAGTATGATTACGGCTGTCAAAATCGCCTAGGATATTTTCTGGAATTGCAGGTGCGGTGGCTTTAAAGTGGGAACTTTTTGAGGCCATTTCATATTCGGCCTTATGACATTGAATACAGCTTTCAGAACCGGCATAATCAGTGCCCCGCGGGTCAATATATTCTTCAGATTTAGTACTGCAGTTTGTAAATAGTACTGCAATAAATATAAAGACAAAGAGAATTGTAGCATTTTTCATTGTCGTAAATATACTTTTTTTTGAATAAAGTAAAAATATATTTCAATAATGAAAAAATGATGTTAAAATATTTAGAATGTTTCTAGTTTAATCCTGTTCCATAAACATATTCATCCAGTTCAATTCGGAATAAGGAACCTTCAACCAAGTCTTTAATCGATTTTAATTCTGTCATCGAAACGGCAAGATCAATAGAATTACATGGCGTTTTTAATAGAAATTTATGGCAGGAATATTTCATTTCGCAAGCTTCACAGCACGCATTTTCGATGAGACTGTCTTCTATTAAATCACAGAAGAGATTCAATTCCTGAACTGTAAAATAAAAACCGGTTTCCTTAAAAACCAGTTGTACTTTTTCTGAAATGGTTTGGTTTTGATCCTTCCAATAAAAGGCGATTCCAAAATTGTTGTGATATATCTGTTCGATTTCTCTCATCTTAAAAACTTTTATTGCAACAAATATAAATATTATTTATATTAATTCTAAATAAAAAACCTTAAATTAAATGAAATTTCGACAGCATTGGAGTGATATAAGTTAATTTAGACAATGTGACGTTAGGATTGCAAACTAATTTATATCATAAAAATATATTTAGATGTAAATCAATGTTTTAAGTTCATCGGTAAAATTTACTTCTAGAATGTTGAAGAGGAAGATATAATAAATAAAAGCACTATTTAATCCAATTTTTAATTTTTGAAATGAATTTATCTTGTTGATCTACAAATAAATAATGCGAACAATTGTCAAGAAGCGCAAAATTGTTTTTACCAGTAATTTGCTCAATTGAACCCATTTGTTCAGGCGAAAAAATACCGTCATTTTTTCCGTAAATAGCAAAAATGGGAACGCCAGAAGTTTTTATTTTTTTTAATAGAGGCCGACTGTCAATATTATTTTGTTTTTCATTTTTATAGAAAACCAATGGAGCGTTTTTATTTCTGATGTTAGTTTTAAAAAACTCTCCCGATTCGTATTTGGCGTATAATTTTTTAGAGGCTTTTGTTGGTTTTGGCATTTTAAAATAATTTTCATCACTTGCCAGCTCAAAACAATATTTTCTATATCCAGCAGAATTTTTATCGAGTTTTTCTATGTAAGCGATTTTATTTAATGTTTTAGAATCGCCGTCGTGTATTTTCTTGATAGAATTTAAAATATGATCATACGTTTCCTGCTGTGCAAATAAAGCTCCTGCCAAAACTAAAGCACTGACATTTTTAGGATATTTATGTGTGTAAAGTGTCGAAACCAAACCTCCAAAACTGTGGCCAATAAGCACTGCTTTCTTTAAATGATATTTTTTATAAATAGAATTTAGATCCTGAAAAGCTTCTTCATAAGTAAATTTTGCGTCGTTATCTGCAGATCTTCCTTCGCCTCTTCGGTCGTATACAATTACATAAAAACCATTTTCGGCTAATTTTTGTGCCGTAGTTCCTTCAAATAAAGTGGAGTTGCCACTTGGTCCTCCATGAATAAAAACAACAGCTATGTTTTTTTTATCACCATAGGATTTACTATAAAGGTTTTGTGCCGTTGCAGAAAAAGACAGCGCAAGAAATAAGCAAATTAGAAACGATTTCATCTATTCTAATTTCTGATGATCGTCCATATCTCTTTGAAGATCCAGATTTCTAAAAGTCGGTGATTTTAATGCAGTTACTACAACAGTCAAAAGTGTAACACTTCCGCCAAAAATAACCGAGGTTACAGTTCCCATTAATTTAGCCGTTGCCCCGCTTTCAAAAGCACCTAATTCATTAGAAGAACCAACAAAAATTGAATTTACGGCACCTACGCGTCCACGCATATGATCAGGAGTTTTAAGCTGTAAAATTGTCTGGCGGATGACTACCGAAATTCCGTCAGCCAATCCGCTTAAAAATAAAGCAAAAACAGAAAGCCAGAATGAGGTAGAAAATCCAAATAGTATAATAGATAATCCAAAAACAAATATGGCAGCCAAAAGTTTCTTTCCTGCGTTTTCATACAAAGGCACATAAGCAGAAACGAGCATCGTAATAAAAGCTCCTACTGCAGGAGCGGCTCTCAATATGCCAAAACCTTCAGCTCCAACTTTTAAGATGTCCTGGGCAAAAATAGGCAGTAAAGCTACCGCACCTCCAAAAAGTACAGCTACCATATCAAGCGATAAAGCACCAAAAACAATTTTATTGTTATATACAAAATTTAAACCTTCTTTAAGACTCTCTTTTACTGATCCACCAATCTTTGGATTTATGATTGGTTTTTTGCTGATTTTTGATAAGGCAATTAAGGAAAGAATCGAGAATGCAAACACCAGACACATTGACCAGTGAACACCAATCCAGTTAATGGAGAATCCTGCCAGCGCCGGACCCATAACTGCTCCAATCTGCCAGACAGAACTACTCCAGGTTGCGGCATTTGGGTATGCTTTTTTAGGGATAATTAACGATAGAAGAGAGAAAATAGTCGGCCCAAGAAAAGCACGAACCAAACCGCCTAAAAATACTAATGCGTAAATTGAATATAAAATTACATGAGACGACCAGCCGCCGACTATTTTTGGCCACGTTAATAAAAATAATCCAAAACTGATTACTGAAAATCCTAAAATACATTTTACCAATAATCCCTTTTTCTCGCTTTGGTCCACAATATGACCTGCAAACAATGCCATAGAAACTGCCGGGCTAACTTCCATTAAACCAATAACTCCTAAAGCAAACGGATTTTTAGTTAAACTGTACACTTCCCATTCGATTACAATAAACTGCATGGACCAGGCGAATACCATTGCAAAACGCAATAATAAAAAAACATTAAATTCTCTGTAACGTAGTGCCTGATAAGGATCTGGCTTGTTGGATTTAGTTGTCATTTGTTCTGATATCTTTTAATATAAGTTGTGTTGAAACGTTTCCGTTCCATTCATTTTCTGCTAGAGAATAGGCCAGTTGAAAAAGATTTTGATTTTTTGCAAGGTCGATTTTTTTTCCAAGTCCAAAACCAATTGCGCCGATTCCTTCTGTTTCGGAACTTCGGGACTGTTTTACAAAAAGTCTCAAATGTTCATCTTCTGAACCTAAGGTTTTAGCATAACCTGTATCTTTTAAATCTTTTGACATAAAAACAGGCGTCATATTCTGCGGGCCAAAAGGCTCGAATTGTTTTAAAATCCGGATGAGTTTTGGCGTTATATCTGAAAAGTTTATTTCGGCATCAATCTCGATTTCCGGAGTTCGCATTTCCGGGAGAATTGTTGCTGAAACTTGTTTCTCGAAAGCTTCTTTAAAAGGTTTGTAATTTTCTGCCTTTATGGTCATTCCTGCGGCGTACATATGGCCTCCAAATTGTTCCAAATGGTGCGAGCAGGCATCCAAAGCATTGTAAACATCAAAACCTTTTACGGATCGTGCCGAAGCTGCATATTTGTCGCCGCTTTTAGTAAAAACCAAAGTCGGACGATAATAGGTTTCGATCAATCTTGAAGCGACAATTCCGATTACGCCTTTGTGCCAGTCTTCCTGAAAAACAACAGTAGAGAATCGTTCTTGTTCCTTGTTTTCTAAAATCTGCTGAAAGGCTTCTTTTGTAATTCTTTTATCCAAATCTTTACGGTCGGCATTGTATTGTTCTATTTCTGAAGCAAACTGCTGTGCCTGATCAAAATCGAATTCAGTTAACAATTCAACCGCATGATTGCCATGTTTAATTCTTCCTGCCGCGTTAATTCTCGGAGAAATAATAAAAACAACATCAGTAATATCTAAGACTTTCTTTTTTACCTGATGCGTCAGCGCTTTGATTCCCGGTCTCGGGTCGCTGTTGATGACCTGTAATCCGAAATAAGCCAAAACTCTGTTTTCGCCCGTTATGGGAACAATATCTGCAGCAATTGCTGTGGCCACCAAATCAAGATACGGAACCAAATCTTCAATCGTTTCATTGCGATTTTTTCCTAAAGCCTGAATCAGTTTAAAACCAACACCGCAACCGCATAGCTCATCATAAGGATAAAAGCAGTCGTCTCTTTTTGGATCTAAAATTGCCACCGCATCTGGAAGAATATTTCCAGGTCTGTGGTGATCGCAAATGATGAAGTCAATGTTTTTTTCTTTTGCATAGGCGATGTGGTCTATTGATTTGATACCACAGTCTAAAGCGATAATCAATGAAAATCCGTTGTCGTCTGCAAAGTCAATTCCTTTAAACGAAATTCCATAACCTTCGTCGTAACGATCCGGAATGTAAGTCGCAATATTTGGATAATGTGATTTTAAGTACGAAGAAACCAAAGAAACTGCCGTCGTTCCGTCAACATCATAATCGCCAAAAACCAAGATGTTTTCCTGATTTTCAATTGCCGATTCTATTCTCGCAACAGCTTTGTCCATATCTTTCATCAGATACGGATCGTGAAGATGTTCTAAAGAAGGACGAAAGAAATTCTTAGCATCATCAAAAGTTTCAATTCCACGCTGAATCAAAAGTGTTGCTACAAAATCTTCTACATTTAAGGCTTGCGCCAAATGTTTGATTTTATCTTCAGAAGGTTTTGGTTTTATTGTCCAACGCATGGTTGATTTTAGATTTTAGATTATTGATTTTAGATTGTTGATTTTAGATTGTTGATTTCTGAAATCGTTTAATCTGATTGGTAATTTTTTTTGCCACGAATTGCACGAATTTCCACTAATTCTATTCGTGGTAATTTTTGTAATTAGTGGCAATCTTTAATCTGCGAAATCTGTGGCAGAAATATGTTTTTAACTTTGTCAAAGTTTCAAACTTTGACAAAGTTTTTAGGGATTTAGAATTAAGCAGCTTTCAGCAATCTAAAATCTACATTTTAAAATCTAAAATATTATTTTGCTTCCAAAGCATTTCCTTCAAACTTAATTCCGTCCCAGCCTAAATTGATAAAATTTCTAATGTTTTGATGATTTGTTCCGTTTGGATCTCCCAGAACTTCTTCAAAATAAAAAGCTCCAAAGCACGCTAAAGTTTCTTCTTTGCTTAAATTTTGCAATTTTGCGAAAGAAAATAATTTACATGAACCAGAATTTTCTCCGGCTGCATTATGCTGCGTTCCGTTTTGAAAAGCAGTTGGGGTAAAGTTGTAATTTTCCTCAATTACCGCAATAGTTTCAGGAAATGTTATTTGGGTTGGAGTTTGTTTTACTTTTTCTAAAAAGGCTTGTATGCTCATGATTTGTATTGTTTTTCTGCTTTAGTTTTCGTTTTCTGCCACAGATTATAATGATTAAATTTTTTTTTCTATGGTTTTTTTTAAACCACAAATTACACAAATTTCCGCTAATTAAATTTGCGATAATTTGTGTAATTTGTGGTGATTTTTTTTAATCTTCATCCTTAGAAAATTTACTTTTCTTAGGTTCTTTTACTATTGTTTTTCCTGCAACGACAACGACAATTTCGCCACGCGGCGCTGTTTTTTCAAAATGTGCTAAAACCTCTTTGGCAGTTCCTCGAACATTTTCTTCGTGTAATTTTGATAATTCACGCGAAACGCAGACTTGTCTGTCTTCTCCGAAATACTGAATAAATTCGGCCAAAGTCTTAACGAGTTTATGTGGAGAAACATATAAAATCATCGTTCTGGTTTCTTCGGCTAAAGCCAAAAAACGCGTCTGACGTCCTTTTTTATCTGGCAGAAAACCTTCAAAAATAAACTTGTCGTTTGGTAATCCGCTGTTTACCAATGCTGGAACAAAAGCGGTTGCGCCAGGAAGGCATTCTACTTCGATTTTGTTTTCAACACAAGCGCGCGTCAATAAAAAACCAGGATCGGAAATTGCTGGAGTTCCTGCGTCAGAAATTAAAGCGATAGTTTCGCCGGCTTTCAAGCGGGCAATCAGGTTTTCGGTGGTTTTGTGCTCGTTGTGCATGTGATGGCTGTGCATGTGAGTGCCAATTTCAAAATGCTTCAACAATTTCCCACTCGTTCTGGTGTCTTCGGCCAAGATCAAATCGACTTCTTTCAGAATTCTAATGGCTCTAAAAGTCATGTCTTCAAGATTGCCAATTGGCGTTGGAACGATATATAATTTTGACATAATTAATTTTAAATATTTAACACAGATTGCACGAATTAACACGAAATGATTAAAGTGCTAAAATTTCACAAAAATTAATTAGTGTAAATCTGTGAAATTCGTGTTTATGAGAATTTCTTTTCTACAATTCCTAGAAAACGCTCTGCGTAATCGTCTTTTCCTTCCCAATTATTATAATCTGGTTTTACCATGTTTTCGATAAAATCAACTGCTTCGCTGTACGAATCAAAAGTTAATAATTGATTTAAAACGCGGCTGTAATCTTCAGTGCTGTTTCCGAAAAGATTTTTGGTAAAGGCAATTCGATCATTCAAATCAATATGAAAACCTTTTGCTAGTTTTTCATTTAGCGTTGACGGTCTTGATTCTGTTTTTTCTATAACGACATTTGGTGCTGTTTTAGTCTCTTTAAAGTCAGGAGTTGATGGGGCAGGAGAAACGGCTTCAAAGCTGTCAACTTTTACAAACTGAGCATCAGCATAATTAATTCCTAAATCCTCAAACAGTATTTGAGCCGGATTTGGTTTTGTTTCAATAGTTTCTTTTATTTCTTCCTTTGGCTCTTCTGTCAATTCAAAAGCAGGCTTAAAATCCGGAATTGGATTTAAAATGCTTTTTGTCGTAAAAGAAAGTTCCTCAATGTCATTTTTAGGCTCTTCTATTTTTTCACTTTCTTTCTCCGCTTCTAATTCAATAATTTCTGAAACAATCGGTTCTTCTGTTTTTTCTATAACAGGTTCAATGATTTCAGCAGCAATTGGTTCTTCTGTTTTCTCAGCGATGGGTTCAATAACTTCTGCAGCGATTGGTTGTGCTGCTTTCTCAGTAAGTGGTTCATTCACTTCGGCAGCCTTTTCTTCTGTAACTTCTGGTTCATAAGATGCTGCAAGTTCTATTGTGCCAACTGCAGCTGGAGTTTCTATTGAAGTTGCTGCAGGTAATGTTTCCTCTTTGTCAAAAATTGTTTCTAATTCAGAAGTAATATCACTTTGTCCGATTGTTGGTTTTACAGCGTCAAAATTCTCTTCTACAAATTTTAATATTGCTAATTTTTCATATAATTTCTGTGTTTCAAGATACAATTGATTGATATCGGATTTGTTTTTAAGCTTTAAAATTCGATGTGCAATGCTGATTAAATCGGCTTCCAATTTTTTTTTCATAACTGTTGAAATTATAGTGAATAGGGTATTTTAGTATGTTTTGTAATTGAATGTCTTTATTCTAAATAGAAATCTAAAAGATAATTTTTTATTTCTGTTAATAAGTGATTGCTCATCCCTGATTTGATAAAATTTTTCTATTTTTGAAAAACGTAGAACAGCAATTTTTTTACGTCAGATTATTACCAGTACAAAGTAATAAAAACTATTCATCTTTAAAGGTAGAAAAATACAAAATGTTTCTCGAAAATACAGTAAATCACAAAGAACAGTTTGGTTGGATTGAAGTTATTTGTGGATCAATGTTTTCGGGTAAAACCGAGGAGTTAATCCGCAGATTAAAACGTGCTCAATTTGCCAAACAAAGAGTCGAAATTTTTAAACCTGCTATTGATACCCGCTATCATGACGAAATGGTAGTGTCTCACGATTCTAACGAAATTCGCTCAACACCAGTTCCCGCAGCTGCCAATATTATGATTTTGGCGCAAGGTTGTGATGTTATTGGTATTGATGAAGCGCAGTTTTTTGATGACGAAATTGTTACCGTTTGTAATGATCTCGCCAATCAGGGAATTCGCGTGATTGTTGCCGGACTCGATATGGATTTTAAAGGAAATCCTTTTGGACCAATGCCGGCACTTATGGCAACTGCAGAATATGTGACTAAAGTTCACGCCGTTTGCACCAGAACAGGAAATCTGGCTAATTACAGTTTCCGTAAAACAGATAACGATAAATTGGTAATGCTGGGCGAAACAGAAGAATATGAGCCGTTAAGCCGCGCAGCTTATTATAATGCAATGAAAAAAAGCCAGGGGAAATAGATTTCTCTTTTGACGTAAAACAATAAAAAACAAAAGTTACAATGCAGAATAAAGAAACTAAGAAAAAACAGAATATTTGGTTGTTAATTACAGTTGGAGCTGCATTGATTTTAGTTGGTTTTATTCAGTTTTATTTTTACAAAAATGTTGATACTGTAAAAACAGAAATCTCTGAGTTAGTAGATAAATACAATAAAAACTGCCCTTTGGTAATTCAGGAAGGAATTCGTCTGGATAGCGTCAATCTGCCTGAAACCCAGATTGCACAATACAATTTGACATTGCTTAATGTCGAAAAAGAAACGGCAGAGGTGAACGTGATAAAAGAAGAAATCGAAAAAAGTCTGATAAGTACTGCCAAAGCAAATCCAGGACTTCAGGTTTTTAGAGAAAATGACTTTATATTGGTCTACAGTTACTCCGACAAAAAGAAAGCGTTTTTGTTTAATGTGAAAATATTACCGGATCAGTATAAATAATTGAACGGATATAATGTTGGTAAACCCGACAGGTTTTTTGAAACCTGTCGGGTTTGTTCTTTAAAATCAAATGGTAATTTGGGCGTATAAACTGGACTGAAGTCCAGTTTAATAATGAATATGGATGTTTTTATATTAGGAAAAGCAAAAAAAACAGCCCCGATAAACTTTCGTTTGTCGGGGCATTTCTTAAAATAAACTTATATTTCTTATATGGTTGAAAAAAACTAAATCTTCTTTCTCATTCTCGCAACTGGTATATCTAGTTGTTCTCTATATTTTGCAATAGTTCTTCTTGCAATTGGATATCCTTTTTCTTTTAAGATTTCGGCCAATTGATCGTCTGGAAGCGGTTTCTTTTTATCTTCTTCCTCAATCGTGTTTTTAAGAATCTTTTTGATTTCTAAAGTCGAAACATCTTCTCCCTGATCATTTTTCATCGCTTCAGAGAAAAATTCCTTGATTAGTTTTGTTCCGTATGGCGTTTCAACATATTTGCTGTTGGCCACACGCGAAATCGTCGAAATATCCAAACCAACCATATCGGCAATGTCTTTTAAGATCATTGGTTTTAGCTTGGTTTCGTCGCCGTCTAAGAAAAATTCTTCCTGATAATGCATAATCGCATTCATCGTTACAAAAAGCGTTTCCTGACGCTGTCTGATCGCATCAATAAACCATTTAGCCGAATCCAGTTTTTGTTTAATAAACTGAACGGCATCTTTTTGTGCCGATGATTTATCACGAGAATCTTTGTAGGTCTGCATCATTTCCTGATAATCTTTAGAAACGTGCAAAGACGGAGCATTTCTTCCGTTTAAGGTCAACTCCAGTTCGCCGTCAATAATTCTGATGGCAAAATCAGGAACCACATTCTCGGTAACTTTATTGTTTCCGGTGTATGATCCTCCCGGTTTTGGGTTCAATCTTTCAATTTCGTGAATCGCTTTTTTAAGCTGTTCGTTCGAAACACCGTATTTTTGAAGCAGTTTATCGTAATGTTTTTTGGTAAAAGCATCAAACTGATTTTCGATAATATCAATCGCCAGATCAACGTATTCTGTCGGCGTTTTATGCTTCAATTGCAATAGTAAGCATTCCTGCAAGTCACGCGCGCCAACGCCCGAAGGTTCGAGTTCGTGAATAACATGAAGCATTTTTTCGACCATTGCGTCATCAGTATAAATTCCCTGAGTAAAAGCCATGTCGTCTACAATATCCGGAACGCTTCTGCGGATGTAACCCATGTCATCAATACTTCCCACAAGGAATTCAGCGATTTCACGCTCTTGGTCATTCAGGATAAAAGTATTCAGCTGATTGATCAAATCCTGATGAAAACTAATTGGAGAAGCAAAAGGCGTTTCGCGTTCTTCGTCTTCGCTATAATTATTAACCTGAGTTTTGTAATCTGGAGTATCGTCGTCGCTTAAGTATTCGTCAATATTAATGTCGTCTGCTTCAATTCTGTCTGATTCAGCATCATCATAATCGTCATATTCTTCATTAGCGAATTCATCGGCTTCGTATTCGTCTTCTTTTCCAGCTTCCAAAGCCGGATTTTCGTTCATTTCTTCTAATAAACGCTGTTCAAAAGCTTGCGTTGGCAATTGAATTAACTTCATCAGCTGTATTTGCTGTGGAGATAATTTTTGGGATAATTTTAAATTTAAAAATTGCTTTAGCATTTGATTTTGTTAAAAGTTTCAAGTTTCAAGTTTCAGGTTGCAGAACGTGCTACAACTTGAAACTTGAAACCTGAAACAAATATTATTATTTTAGTTCGAGCTCCAATAACTTGAAACCTGAAACTTGAAACTTTTTTAAACTAAATCGATTAAAACTCCGCACTTCCAGGAGTTCTCGGGAAAGGAATTACGTCTCTAATGTTTGTCATACCTGTAACAAACAATACCAAACGCTCAAATCCTAAACCGAAACCAGCATGCGTTGCAGAACCAAATCTTCTCGTGTCTAAATACCAGTATAATTCTTCTTCGTCGATTTCTAAGGCTTTCATTTTTTCAACCAAAACATCGTAACGCTCTTCTCTTTCAGAACCACCAACGATTTCTCCAATTCCTGGGAAAAGGATATCCATTGCACGAACCGTTTCTCTTCCTGGTTCTGTGTTGTCGTTCAAACGCATGTAAAACGCTTTAATGTTTGCTGGGTAATCAAACAAAATTACCGGACATTTAAAGTGTTTTTCCACCAAGTAACGCTCGTGTTCTGACTGTAAATCAGCTCCCCATTCGTTGATGATATATTGAAATTTTTTCTTTTTATTTGGAGTTGAATCTCTTAAAATATCAATTGCTTCAGTATAAGAAACACGTTTGAAGTTGTTCTCCAAAACAAAGTTCAATTTCTCCAACAACGCCATTTCACTTCTGTCTGCTTGTGGTTTTGATTTTTCTTCTTCTAAAAGTCTTCCTTCCAGGAATTTCAAATCATCCTGACAATTGTCTAACGCATATTTAATTACGTACTGAATAAAATCTTCAGCCAAATCCATGTTGTCATCAAGGTCATTGAAAGCAACTTCCGGCTCAATCATCCAGAACTCTGCCAAGTGACGAGAAGTATTAGAATTTTCAGCTCTAAAAGTTGGTCCAAAAGTATAAATCTGACCCAAAGCCATCGCAAAAGTTTCCCCTTCTAATTGTCCAGAAACCGTTAAGTTTGTATGTTTTCCGAAGAAATCTTTTTTGAAATCAATGTTTCCTTCTTCATTTTTTGGCAAATTATCCAAAGGCAATGAAGTTACCTGAAACATTTCTCCTGCACCTTCAGCATCAGCTCCCGTGATAATTGGCGTATTTACATACACAAATCCTTTTTCCTGAAAATATTTATGAACCGCAAATGACAATACCGAACGCACACGCATAATTGCTCCAAAAGCATTTGTACGAACGCGTAAATGTGCATTTTCACGTAAAAATTCCAATGAGTGTTTCTTTGGCTGCATTGGGAATTTCTCTGCATCAGAATCTCCAAGAATTTCAATTTTTGAAACTTGAATTTCATATTTCTGACCAGCACCTTTACTCTCTACCAAAGTTCCAATTACTGAAACCGCAGCTCCAGTCGTGATTCTTTTTAAAGTTTCTTCCGGTGTATTTTCAAAATCAACAACACATTGTATATTATTAATGGTAGAACCGTCGTTAAGCGCGATGAACTGATTATTTCTAAAAGTTCTCACCCATCCTTTTGCATTAACCTCCTGAAGCGTCGTCGTACTGTTTAATAAGTCTTTAACCTTTGTGTGTTTCATTTTATATATAATATTGAAATTAAATTATTGTTGTGTAATAACTGCAAATATAAACGATAATAATTAATTTTTGAAGCTGTTTCCTGCTATCCGCTATATCTTTTTCTTGCTAAAGGAGCAAGAAAAAGGATGTCGCTTCTATCAGGGCTAGGGCACTCGTTTTTATAAGAACCATTTTTGGGCGAAGTTGTCATTCCGCGGAACGAGGAATCGAACTAGTATTCTACAATTAAGAAAACACCAATTGGTCTTTTACTTCCTTAGGAATTTGATCTTTCTCTTCTATTTTTTCGTAAATGCTTAATGCCTTCTTTTTCATTTTGTCATCTTTCTTTTCTTCGGAGACTTTTAAAAGAGACAAAGAATAATAAACTTTAAAATTGAAATCTTTTTTATATGAAGAATAAACTTTCTCTAAGTTTTCCAAAGCCTCATTGTGCCTATTATTCATTGAAAGTAAAATTCCTTGTAAATAAATCACATCATCCTTTAATTTTGGATTTATGATTTTGTATTTTTCAACCGCAATATTTATATTTTCTAATCCTTTTTCGTAATCTCCTAAAATAGGTGAAGTAAGTGCAAACCCATAATAGCCCTCGGGACTTTCTGGCAATAGTTTGATTATTTCAGTGTATTTTTTTCTAGCAATTTTGATAGTTTTTTCATTGCCATATCTTAAGCATTCTGCTGCTAAGTTGGTTTTAAATTCAATCGATTTTTTAAATACACTATCTGCAGCAATATAAAGAGGCAGAGCTTTTGGGTCATTTAACAGTCTTAAAGTGTAACCTGTAAAAAATAATGCATCACAAAATGTCGTATCTTTTTTATAAGCACTAAAGAAACAAGACATGGTTTTTTCAAGATATTTTTTATTTAAAGAACTATTTAGATATAGTGTTTCTATTCCTACATTAAATAATTTTAAAGCCTCAGGATTCTCAGATTTGCAGTATAAATTTTTTCCCTCAAAATAATTTTGAGAAGACATTAAGTTTAGATTCGCAACATAATTTTGAGAGAATGTTGAGTTGATATTCAATATAAGAATTAACAGGATTATTTTTTTCATACTTGTGAATGACTTTTGTTCGTGTGCTTTACTGAAACTTACTTATCCAATCCCTCCAATTCCTCTTTCTTAGTTTTCTTCTTCTCAAAAGTCAAAACCAGTGAAGGCAATACAACTAAATTTGCAAACATCGCAAAAGCCAAAGTGCAAGAAATCAATCCTCCAAGCGCAATGGTACCGCTAAAGCTTGAAAGTGTAAAAGTGGCAAAACCTAAAATTAAAACTACAGATGTATAAAAAGTACTAATTCCGGTTTCTCTTAATGCACTGAAAACAGATTTTTTAACTTTTCCGTTACTTTGAAGTAAATCGTGTCGATACTTCGCCATAAACTGAATTGCATTATCTACTGAAATTCCAAAAGCAATGCTAAATACTAAAATTGTAGAAGGTTTTAGCGGAATTCCAAGATAGCCCATTAATCCTGAGGTAATGCAAAGTGGTAAAATGTTTGTAATAACAGAAGCCAAAACCATTTTGAAAGAACGGAATAAATACAAAATTAAAACTGCAATAGTCAAAATTGCAAAAATCAAGGACTCGATTAAGTTGTCTACCAAATATGAAGTTCCTTTCTGGAAAACCAATGCTTTTCCGGTAACGGTAACCTCAAAACGATCTTTAGGAAAAATTTCATCAATTTTAGAATGTAATTTTTTCTCCACTTTTGCCATTTCATCGGTTCCGATGTCTTTCATAAAAGTCGTAATTCTCGCGTATTGTCCGGTAGAATCAACATAAGCTTTCATCAAATTTTCTTTGCTGTTTTTCGTTGCATTCTTCGCATAACCTAAAATAAAAGTCTGTTCCTGAGAAGTCGGCAATTGATAATATTCTGGTTTTCCGTTGTAAAAAGCCTGCTTTGCATATTTTACCAAATTAACAACAGAAACCGGCTTAGATAATTCTGGCATTTCTTCAATAGTACTTTGCAGTTCATCCATTTTACGCATCGTCGACAGCTTCATGACACCTTTTTTATGTTTGGTGTCAATCATAATTTCGAGTGGCATTACACCGTTAAACTCTTTTTCGTAAAAAATAATATCTTTAAAAAACGAAGCGCTTTTTGGCATTTCACCAATTAAACTTCCGGAAACTTTCATTTGTGAAACTCCAATTACACTAAAAACTAAAAGCAGTCCGTAAATAATATAAACCGTTTTTCTTTTATTTTTAACTACGTTTTCAACCCCATTCAATAAAGTCGAAATATAAGTTTTAGTCAAATGATATAAATGTTTTTCTTTTGGCAGCGGCAGGAAACTATAAACAATTGGCACAATAAAAAGTGTCAGTAAATAAACAGAAATCACATTAATAGATGTTACCAGACCAAATTCAAAAAGCAAATCATTTCCGGTAATCATAAACGTTGCAAAACCAATTGCAGTGGTCAAATTCGTCATCAAAGTTGCAACTCCAATTTTAGAAATAACACGCTGTAAAGCTTTTGCCTGATTGTTGTGCAGTTTGATTTCCTGCTGATATTTATTAATCAGGAAAATACAGTTGGTGATACCGATTACAATAATAAGCGGCGGAATAATTGCTGTTAAAATCGTGATTTTATAACCAAATAATCCGAGTGTTCCAAACGACCAGATTACACCCACAATTAAAATACAAATCGAAATAAAAGTGGCTCTGAAAGAACGAAAAAAGAAAAAGAAAATCAGAGAAACAGTAAGCAAAGCTGCACCAATAAAAAGACCAATTTCGCCTTTCATATTATCTGCATTGATCGTTCTGATGTAAGGCATTCCCGAAACGCGAAGATCAACTCCGGTTGTTTTTTCGAATTTATCGATTTTTGGAACTAAGTTTTCAAGAATAAAAGTCTTTCTTTCGGCAGTATTTACTAAATCTTTGTTGATGTAAATCGCAGAACGAACACTGCCGCTTTCTTTGTTAAATAATAATCCTTCGTAAAAAGGCAGATTGTGAAACAAATCATACTGAACACTTTTTAAATAAGCAGGATCCAGCGTTTTACTTTGATCTATAAACGGAGCTAAAATAAATTTTTGGTTTACAGTATCTTTTTCTAATTTTTTTAAATCATTTAAGGAAACTACCAAATCTACTTCTTTCGATTTTTTTAAACCGGTCATCAATTCATTCCAGGCAGCGTAATTTTTTGGAGTAAAAAACTTTGGGTCTTTAAAACCTATAACCACAAGATTACCTTCTTCGCCAAATTTGGATAAGAATTTCTGATATTCTTTATTTGCAATATGATCTTTAGGAAGCAGATTTGCTTCTGTATAAGTCATAGAAAGGTTTTTCCATTGAAAAGCAAGGAATATTGTTAAAGCAGAAAGCACAATTAGTATTGTTATTCTGTTTTTAAGTATAATTCGGGCAAGTTTTTCCCAAAATCCAACTTGAATCGTGTTTTTCATAAAATCTTTAAAAATGGATGCAAATGTAGTGAAAAGCGCTAAGAATCATAAACAATCGCTTTGGTTTTTACCGTATCTTAACACAAATTTACAATACAGTTTTTAAGAATTTTTTGACGAATTAATAATTTCTCCATTAGGTTTTCTCATATTTGCAGTTAATTTAAAAATGAAACGAAAATGAATTGGATTTTATTAATTATTGCAGGCCTTTTTGAAGTTGGATTTGCATCATGTTTAGGAAAAGCGAAGGAAACATCAGGACTTGCATCAACTTATTGGATGATTGGTTTTTTTGTTTGTCTTTCAATTAGTATGATTTTACTATATAAAGCAACTCAGGTTTTGCCAATAGGCACTGCGTATGCTGTTTGGACAGGAATTGGCGCAGTTGGAACTGTTTTGGTGGGAATTTTTATTTTTAAAGAACCTGCCGCTTTTTGGAGAATATTTTTTCTAACGACTTTAATCGCTTCAATTATTGGGCTTAAGTTTGTTTCCAGCCATTAGGATTTACTAACCGAGAAAATAAATTTTTAATATAAATATGAATTCTAAGAAAATAAAGATTTTAATTACCGCCGTGAGTTTAATTGTTTTAGTGTTTGCACTCACGCAAAATTCGATTGTAGTAAAATTTAATGATGAGATAAAAGTAATGCATTCTTTAGATTATTTTTTAATGGGAGCAATCTCTTTTATGGGTGGAGGCTTGCTTGAAGAAATTATCTGGCTGGCCAACCCTTTGTCTCTTTATGCAATTATATTATTGTTTAAAAATAACAAGAATGCCGAGGTTTTAAGTTGTGTGGCATTGGGTTTGTCGGTTTCTTTTTTCTTTTGGAAAGAAATTTTAGGATCTGAGAGCGGCAGCATGGCCCAAATTATTTCTTTCGAATTAGGTTATTATCTTTGGGTGCTGAGTATTTTGATATTAACAGTTAGTATCTTTATTTATTTTAAAAAATTTAAACCGGTTTTGCAGCCATAACATTATGCACGAAAGCAATACTATTACTTTTATTTTTCTGGCAATTATTTTATTGCTGATTGTCATCATTTGTTTTGTGGTGTATCAATTAATGGAATCTAAAAAAGCAAAAGATATTGCTGAAAAAAGCTTTTATGCACTCGAAATGAAAGTAAACGATCTACAGTTAGAAACTTTAGAATCAAAACTAAATCCGCACCTTTTTAAGAATATTTTAAATTCAATTCAGTCGCATGCTTATCAGACCTATTTTGCTTTGGATAAGCTTGCGAATGTTTTGGATTACATTTTATACGAAAGCAAAAAGAAATTTGTAACCGCAAAAGAAGAAATTGATTTTGCATTGAATTTAATCGAAATCAATAAAATCAAAATCAGTCCGCTTTTTGAACTGAAGATTAAAACCAATATTAACAAAGAAGATAAATTATACGAACAGCCTTTACTGGCGCCGTTAATTTCTATCGATTTAATCGAAAACGCTTTTAAACATGCCGATCTGCAAAGTGCCGATGCTTTTATTTCGGTTGTTTTTGAGTTTAGAGACAATGCTTTTTTTATGACGGTCTCCAATAAAATTTCAGACAAAAGAGTCTTGAAAAAAGAGCGAAGCGGTTTCGGACACGCCACTCTGGAACATCGCCTTAGAATTATTTATAAAAACAACTTCAAACTGGACCGGTTTGTAGAAAACGATGTTTATATTGCTCATCTAAAAATTGATTTACTTGAATACAAAACTGAAATGCTTACTTCTGGACGATGAGCTTCCTGGATTAACGTACCTAAAAATGCTTTGCGAGCAGATTTCCGAAGTAGAAATAGTAAAAACGTACAACAATCCTGAGAAACTTCTTGCCGAAATGCCGCAGCTGGATTTTGATCTCTTAATTTCGGATATTGAAATGCCGGGAATTAACGGTTTAGATCTTGCCATAATGGTACAAGATAAATTGGTGATTTTCTGTACAGCGTATAAAGAATATGCAGCCGATGCTTTTAATATTGATGCTGTAGATTATATCACAAAGCCCGTAAAACTGGAACGTTTGCAAAAAGCGATTTCAAAAGCCGCAGAACGTTTTCATAAACCAGACAGCACTAAGAAATTTATACAGCTCAATACAGATAAAGGCAAAACGCTTTTGTATTTCAATCAGATTCAATATATAAAAACTGCAGCCAGCGACAGCCGCGACAAAATCGTTCTTCTAACCAACGGAAGTTTTCTGAATCTGAAAAACGTTAAATTTGATACACTTTTAAATGAATTGCCTGAACTTGATTTTTGCCGTATAAACAAAAAAGAAATTGTTGCCGTAAAAGCCATCAAATTCTTTAATCATAATGAAATCGTGCTGCACTATATAGAGGGAGATCAGAAAAACACAGCCCTTATTTTGAGCGAAACCTATCGTTCTGAATTTTTGAAAAAAGTAAAAATTTAGTTCACTACAAATAATTTGATTTAGCTTTTCTATCGTTTTATTACTATAAATCGGTACAATCTTTTTATAGAAACCCAACTTATTACAATATTTTTCGGTCTTGTTACATAGATTGAAAATTAGGTTTGAAATTCCTTTTTCACGTAAGGATCAGTTTAGATATTTGTCCAACAAATTTAATATAGAGTTATGAATAATATTAAAAACTCACTGTTTTACGTTTCTGTAATTGGAGGCTTTACAGCTTTAATTTACTGGGTGATTTCAAAAGGAGCTTCGCTTGAAGCCGGTCGTCAAATTGTACATAAAAAAATAGAAAGTAATCACTGGAACGATTTTCTGCATTCTATGGTCGAAAACCTGCAGCATCCTCTGGCTATTTTATTGGCACAAATTGTTACAATTATATTAGTCGCACGTTTATTTGGCTGGGTTTTTAGAAAAATCGGGCAGCCGTCTGTAATTGGAGAAATGATTGCCGGAATTGTTTTAGGACCCTCTTTAGTCGGAATGTATTTTCCGGAATTTTCTGCGGCATTATTTCCAAAAGAATCATTAGGAAATCTTCAGTTTTTAAGTCAGATTGGTTTGATTCTTTTCATGTTTGTGATTGGAATGGAATTAGATTTGAAAGTGCTGAAAAACAAAGCACATGACGCAGTTGTAATCAGTCACGCCAGTATTGTGATTCCGTTTGCTTTAGGATTGAGTCTAGCTTATTTTATATACCACACTTTTGCTCCAATCGGAGTTGAGTTTGCCTCTTTTGGTTTGTTTATGGGAATTGCCATGAGTATTACTGCATTTCCGGTTTTGGCCAGAATTGTTCAGGAACGAGGCATGCAGAAAACAAAGCTCGGAACTATTGCTATAACCTGTGCCGCAGCCGACGATATTACGGCCTGGTGTATTTTGGCCGTTGTAATTGCTATTGTAAAAGCAGGTTCTTTTACTAGTGCATTATATGTAATTGGTCTGGCTGTTTTGTATGTTATTATCATGCTAAAAATAGTACGTCCTTTCTTAAAAAGAGTAGGTGATTTAAACTCAACGCGCGAAAGCCTGAATAAGCCTGTAGTTGCCATTTTCTTTTTAACGCTTTTGTTTTCTGCATATGCAGCAGAGCTTATCGGAATCCATGCTTTGTTTGGAGCGTTTTTAGCTGGAGCTATTATGCCGGAAAACAATAAGTTTAGAAATATTTTTATAGAAAAAGTAGAAGACGTTTCTATAATTGTCTTATTGCCTTTGTTTTTTGTTTTTACAGGTCTGCGTACCCAGATTGGTTTATTAAATGATCCTTATTTATGGAAAATAACAGGTCTTATTATTGCTGTTGCGGTGGCCGGTAAGTTTTTTGGAAGTGCTTTGGCAGCCAAATTTGTCGGACAAAGCTGGAAAGACAGCTTAGCAATAGGAGCTTTAATGAATACCCGAGGTTTAATGGAGCTTGTAGTTTTAAATATCGGTTATGATCTGGGGGTTTTGTCTACAGAAATTTTTACCATGATGGTAATTATGGCCTTGGTAACCACTTTTATGACCGGACCAGCTTTGGATTTTATAGGATGGATTTTTAAAGATAAAATCACAGCTGTTCCGCAGGAAATAGGGAATAAGAGTAAATATAAAATACTGCTTTCGTTTGCCACTCCTGAAAAAGGAAAAAAGCTGCTTAAAATTGCCAACAGTCTGGTTAGAAAACAGTCTGATAATTCTATCGTTACTGCAATGCATTTGTCATTAAGTACAGAAGTCCATTCTTTTGATGTAAAAGATCACGAACGCAAAATGCTCAATCCTGTTATTGAGGAATCAGAGCGTCTGAATCAAAATATGGTGAGTGTTTTTAAAGTTACAAATGATATTGATACCGATATAGTAGATACGGCAAATCAAGGCGAATATGATTTATTACTGGTGGGTTTGGGACAATCTATTTTTGACGGAACGCTGCTGGGTAAAATACTTGGCTTTACCACAAGAATTGTTAATCCGGACCGATTGATTGATAAGTTTACCGGAAAAGAAGGTCTCTTTGAAAATTCACCTTTTGATGAAAGAACACGTCACATTATTGCAAAAAGTAAAATGCCGGTCGGAATCTTTATCGATAAAAATCTAGAAGAAGTAAACCAGATTTTTATGCCTGTTTTTAATAAAGAAGATGCTTTCCTGATTGAATATGCTAAGAAATTAATCAATAATAATGGTTCTCAGATTACAGTTCTGGATGCTGGCGGAGAAGTGAAAAATACCCGCGAAATTCAGGAAACCATTCGTTCGATAGAACAGATTGCGCCAAATCATATTATGATTATGCACGACAGAACAATTAAAAAGGAATTTTTAGAAAGCCAGAATCTTATGATTATTAGTTTGGACAGCTGGAAAAAGCTAATCGAATCGCAAAGTACATGGCTGAATAATACGCCTTCGGTTTTGATTCTTAAACCATAAGTTTGAAAGTCTCAATATTTTAAATTCCAAATTCCAATTTTATGATTGGGATTTGGAATTTTTTTTGCGCAGCACTTTGACAAAGTTTTGGAAATATCAAGTCACATAATTCCTCAGATTAATTTTCCAATATTTGTCGAAGTTATAGTGTGATCCTTCCTCCGTCAGGATGACAAAAAGGCGATAAATTAAAATTTATAACTATTTACAATCCAAGGTCAATAACATATGAAATCTTAACCGCAATGTTATTTTCAAATTTCAAGAGCTGATTGGGTCCGTAACGATAGAATCCTGCTAAGCCAAGACCTTTGTAGATTTTGTTCAATTCTATTCCAGATTCAAAGAAACCTTTGTCTAATGTTTTGTAAACAGGACCAACATGCTGTTCCGGATTTTCCAGATGTCCCCATGCCATTCTGGTAACCAAAACCAATGACGGGCGGACTTTTTTCAGGATTTTAATTCGGTCGAAACCATGTTTAATCTGAAACATAAGATATTGACTGGAGAAAAACTCATTAAAATACATGGTTTCAAAAGCATTTCTTCCCGAAAAAGTAATACGTTGTACAACAGTTTCTTTAGTTAAATTGTTCGGAGCAGTGTTGTAAAGATGTGTCAGCGGAACATCTCCAAAAGCGTAACCTGCCTGAAGCAGTAAACTTGTTTTTTGACGGTTTAAATATTTCTTTTCATATTCGGCTTTAAAGTCGATTTTGCCAAAATTAAAATCATTTCCTAATACATCTGGTAAAGTCTGCGTGTATTGAAAAGTAAATCGTGGAAATCGTTTGTCAGATTCTGTTCTGCCTGTCGGAGTCTGCATGAAATCACTAAATGGCGCCCAGACAATAGAAAACATTGCTGTTGTCATAACATAGCTGGAATATAATTTTCCGTTTAAATTAAAAAGATAATCAAATTTTGGCTCGATATAATTTCTTGATAATTCTAAAACCGCCTCTGTTTTCGGAATAAATTTGCTCTGTAAATTAGTTCTCCAGCCTGTATATTCGTAAAAAGTACTGATGTTAATTGGTCGTGGATCGTAAATCTTGAATACGCGTTTATCAACAGCAAAAACAGTACTGGCAATTTCCCTTACATCATCTGTGTAATAAACGTTAAACCATGTATTTGTGCTTTTATCGACTAAAACTCCAGAGCCGGCACTGTATTTAAAAACACCATCTTTTGTACCATAAGCTCCATAACCTTCAAGACGAAAGTTTTTAGAAAAACGTTCGTTTGTGATGCCGCCAAGTCCAAGTCTAAAACCTTCGTAATTATTGTAGCTTACGATTTTCTTTAAATCAAGATCAACCGGACCGATCGGATAGAAACCATTAATGATTTTTCTGCCGATTCCGAGGCGTTTTTCGACTCTGTTTCGAATAGAAAGACTGTCCAGTAATAAATAACTTCTTTGGCTCTTTAAATCAAGATTTTCTTTTCTATATGCCTGCCAGAAACTTTCAGGCTTTTTGCTCGCATCATCAGCAATTTCGATATAAAGCGAAGGGTTTTTTATTGGAGTTGTAGTGTTGTAATGAATATCAAAGCTATTGCTCTCAGAAAGTAAATATGTAAAATCTGATGCCGCTTTTTTTCTTTTTTCGAAATTTTCTTCAACATCACCATCAAATTGAATTGTACCGCCTAGAATCTTAATGTCGTCATCATTTTTTCCTTTCACAATTTTGAAAGTAGTATTGCTTTGAAACCAGATCTTTTCGCTCGGAACGTATTCGAATTCGTGAATACCGCTGATGTCCAAAATGCCTTTTATACGCATTACAGCTTTGGCAACAGCAAAATTTTCCTGGTCAATGTACAAGACGCCTTCAAGACCAGATGATTTTCTTTTCTTTTTATTTTTAAAGTAAATCATATACGTCGTGCGGCCTTTTATGTTTACGCTGTCTAATAGTTTGTAATTATAACTATTCGGTGCTCCGTTAGAAATTGGATTTTCATATTTGGTTTCAAACAGTTCGTATTTAGGATCGTAAATCGAAATTGACTGCAGGTTAAAAGCAATAATTTCATAAACAGGCTGATTAAAACCGGCCATTTTTGTTCCCAGAATGGTTTCTTTCAATTTGTTGTTTCCAAATTGATATTGAGAAACTTTTTCGGTCTGGAATAAATGCTGTCTGCTTATGATTTCTTTAAACTTATAATCAGATGAATCAATGTTTATAGATTTTTTATTAAGATCCTTATAAGCCGCAGACGAATCAATTCTTCCGTCTATAGAATCCTGATTGGCTGTTACGATAAGTTTATTGTAGGTTTTATATTCAAAACTCCTTAATTTTTTCTGCGGATCGTTTTTGTCTCTGCTTGCAATTACTTTTTTTATAATGGTCAAAGCAGGATTTTCATTAGAAACCACGACTTCTTTTAAGTTATCAGTCTGCTGTAAAAGAGCTACCGGATAAAACTTTTTATCATTTAGTATAACAATAGTTTTGGTTTGAAATCCGATATAAGAAACCGTAAAACTTGCAGGTCTTACTGTAGAGTTAAGAATAAATTTTCCGTCAACATCTGTAATGGTGTTGTTATTGTCTGAAGTTGAAATAGTAGCAAAAGGTAGTGGTTTGCTGCTGGGATCGGTTACAATTCCATTTATTTGAAATTGTGCCTGAATTGTAAGCGTAAAAAACAAAGTCAAAAAACAAAATAGCTTCATACAGAGTAGTCTAGTTTCAAAAACGAAAGATTGTTATTTTCGGTACGGCAAAAATAACAATAAAAAAATCCGTCTAGTACAATTTAACTAAACGGATTTTTATTTTATGTGAAATAAAGTTACACTTTCATGATTTCGGCTTCTTTTGCAACCAATAATTCATCAATTTTTTTAATATAAGCATTAGTTAAATTCTGAACTTCTTCTTCTGCAGATTTACAAACGTCTTCAGAAGTTCCTTCTTTTTCTAATTTTTTAATATCAGTATTAGCGTCTTTACGTACGTTACGCACACCAATTTTTGCATCTTCAGCTTCAGATTTTGCTTGTTTAGCCAATTCTCTACGGCGGTCTTCTGTCAAAGGCGGTACGCTGATAATGATCATGTCTCCGTTATTCATCGGATTAAAACCAATGTTAGCGATCATGATTGCTTTTTCAATTGGGTGAAGCATACTTTTTTCAAACGGCTGCAATGTGATAGTACGCGCGTCTGGAACACTAATTTTTGAAACTTGAGAAAGTGGAGAAGCAGATCCGTAATAATCTACAAAAACACTTCCTAACATTGCAGGAGAAGCTTTTCCTGCACGAATGTTTAGAAATTCTTTTTCTAAATGCGCAATCGAACCATTCATTGATTCTTCTGTACTTTCTAATATAAAATCTATTTCTTCGCTCATTTTTTTATTTTTTATTTTTTTTGAAGATTGTTTTAAAGAGTATCGGTTTTAATAAGTCTAATATTCTAATCCCGTCTCGAAGTTTCGGGATTGGGGATCAACAATCTAAGTAGTTTAAATATTAACTACAGTTCCTATATTTTCTCCTTCGCAGATTTTTAATAAATTTCCAATTTTGTTCATGTCAAAAACAACGATTGGCAATTTGTTTTCCTGGCTTAAAGTAAAAGCAGTGGTATCCATTACATTTAATCCTTTTTTCAACACATCATCAAAAGAGATAAAGTCGAATTTTACTGCCGAAGCATTTTTTTCTGGATCAGAATCGTAAACACCATCCACACGAGTTCCTTTCAGGATTACATCTGCATTAATTTCGATTCCTCTTAAAACTGCAGCTGTATCTGTAGTAAAATAAGGGTTTCCTGTTCCGGCACCAAAAATTACAATTCTTCCTTTTTCAAGATGACGGTCTGCTCTTCTTTTGATGTAGGGTTCAGCAATAGACTCCATTTTTAGCGCCGTCTGAAGACGGGTTTTCATTCCTTTGTCTTCAAGAGCACCTTGCAGCGCCATTCCGTTGATTACAGTAGCAAGCATTCCCATGTAATCTCCTTGTACTCTATCCATACCAGCACTTGCTCCCGCAACGCCTCTAAAAATATTTCCTCCTCCAATTACAATAGCAATTTCTACTCCTTTACTATGAATCTGTTTGATTTCATCAGCATATTCGGCTAATCTTTTTGGGTCAATACCATATTGTAAATCACCCATTAAGGCCTCGCCGCTAAGTTTAAGAAGAATTCTTTTATATTTCATTTGTGTGTTGCGTTAATTTGTGCAAATATAGACATATTCTGATTTTTAGAAATAATGTTTTAAAAAATAATTTTGATCTTCTTTTTTTTAAATTTCAGATCATTTTTTCAGCTTCAATTATTCCGAATGTGACAAAAGTCATTCCTGCGTATTTCTAAAATTGTTATTTTTATTGTATCCTAAAAACGAAGTGATATGAAAAGTATTGTAGCCAAAGCGTTATTCAACAGTTACTCGTATTCTGAGTATCGAAAATTAGTTACCGATTTGTTATCCGAAGGAAAATCTACCGGCGATCAGCAGTCAGAAAGTCTTACGAACTACACAAGTTTGAATGAAGCCCGAATGAACCGCCTTGAAAAAACCATCAAAATATCTGAAGATGCAATTGACAAATTGCAGAAATTAAGCAATCATTACATCTGGCTCGTAATTTCTGAAGGTTGGTGCGGCGATGCGGCGCAGATACTTCCTGTATTAAATAAAATGGTAGCGGGATCCAATAAGAAGATTGACCTGCGAATTGTTTTGAGAGATCAAAATGACGAATTAATGAGTCAGTACCTGACAAATGGCGGAAGGGCAATACCAAAAGTTATTGTGATTTGTAAAGAAGCCGGAATTGTTCGTACAGATTGGGGGCCAAGACCAAAAGGCGCCTCTGAACTGCTTGCCAATTACAAAAAGGAATTTGGAGTGCTGGATGATAAAATTAAAACCGATCTGCAGTTATGGTATCTGGCAGACAAAGGGATTTCTGTACAGGAAGAATTACTGGATATTATGGAAAAAATTAAATACAACCGATTATAAAACTAATTTTTGTAATAATTGTTTAGTGGTAATGCATTGATAATAAATATAATAATTCTAAAAAATATGTTAAGAAGGTTTTTTTGTGCAATATTTTTTGTAAATTAGTAATGCAACCCACTTCTATTATTTATTTTCTGATTTACTCTTTGTACTGGTGTCTATTTAATGTCTAACAACCAAAAAATGCACTATTATGAAAAAGTTATTCGAAAGATTTTACGATTTTTTTTCAATGTACTTGTTTGGAGGAAAAAAAGTTCCTCACTATTGAGTAAAAGTACCTGTATTGAACTATTTAGAAGTTGGCACATTACAATTCTTGCGTAATGTGCTTTTCGTTTTTATAACTACTTAAGACTTTCTTCAAACAGTGTAATGTCGATCGCATTATTTACATCGTAATCACCAATTTTTGTTCGGCGTAATACCGTTAAATGCGATCCTGAATGCAGTGCTTTTCCAAAATCATAAGCGAGCGAACGTATGTAAGTTCCTTTGCTGCAAACTACTCTAAAATCAATTTCGGGTAATGCAATTCGGGTAATTTCAAATTCGTGAATGGTTGTTTTTCTGCTTTCAATTTCTATCGTTTCTCCCGCACGTGCGTGTTCGTATAAGCGAACTCCGTCTTTTTTTATAGCCGAAAAAATGGGTGGTTTTTGGTCAATTTCGCCTAAAAACTGTTTTACCGTTTCATGAATCAAAGCCTCGTCAATATGGTCTGTTGGAAAAGTCTGATCGATTTCGGTTTCTAAATCATAAGATGGAGTAGTGGCGCCGATATAAAATGTTCCGGTATATTCTTTGGCCTGACCCTGAAGCTCAGAAATTCTTTTGGTAAATTTTCCGGTGCAGATTAATAAAAGTCCGGTTGCCAGAGGATCTAAAGTTCCGGCATGACCAATTTTAAACTTTTTTGGAAGTCCGACTTTATTAATCAACAAGTATTTTAATTTATTGACAGCTTGAAACGAACTCCATTTTAAAGGTTTGTCTATCAGTAAAACTTGTCCGTCTAAATATTCTTCAGGTGTCATTATATAATGGTAAGCGGGTGAATGAAAAAGTGAATCAATAATAAAACGATTCCGGCGATGATTCGGTAATAACCAAAAATTTTAAAACCGTTTTTAGTCAAAAATCCAATGAAAGTTTTAATAGCCAAAAGTGCTACAATAAAGGCAACTACATTTCCTATAATTAATAAAGTAGTTTGATCATGAGATAATTCAAATCCGTCTTTATAATAATCGTAACATTTTTTTACTGTCGCTCCAAGCATTGTTGGAACCGCTAAAAAAAATGAAAACTCTGCGGCTGTGGTTCTCGTAAGTTTTTGAGACATTCCGCCAACAATACTGGCACCGCTTCTTGAAACTCCCGGAATCATAGCAATACATTGAAATAATCCAATTTTTAAAGCTTGCAGATATGTGATTTCCTGAGAGGTTTCGGCTGTGTTTGGATTGTTAAACCATTCGTCGACTTTTAATAAAATCAATCCTCCAATTAAAAGAGAAACAGCAACCGTAACAGGATTTTCTAACAATCCGTCGATGAAATCACTCAGCAATAATCCTAAAACTACTGCCGGAATAAAAGCAACTAAAAGTTTAAAGTAAAAATCAAGCGTCTGAAAGAAACGTTTGAAGTATAAAACCACAACAGAAAGTATTGCACCAAGCTGAATAACAATTGTAAAAAGTTTAGTAAAATCTTCGTGGGCAATTCCAAAAAAAGAAGAGGCAATAATCATATGGCCAGTTGAAGATACAGGTAAAAATTCTGTAATTCCTTCAATAATGGCAAGAACGATAGCTTGTAATGTATTCATTTAATTTAGATTATTAGATTGTAGATCTTTAGATTATTAGATTTTAGACTTCTTAGATCTTTAGATTAATCTCTTCGGAAAAGTCTAAAATCAATAATCTAACAATCTAAAATGTCTAAGTAGTCTAAAAAAGTCTATTTAGATTTTTTGAAAATAGAATAAATCGTGATTCCAAAACCAATTAAAACTGTTGTTGGAGCCAATCTGATACGTCTAAAACTAAAAACATCTTCATTAAAAACATTTGGGTTGTCGCTTCCTCCTCCAGACATTAAAATAAATCCAAGAGCGATAACGCCAATTCCGATCAATAAGATTTTATAATTAATCCCGTCAAAAAGGAATTCATGTTTTTGTTCTTCTTCTGTATTATTATTTTTCATTGTTATTTTTTTGTTCCTCTGAGTAAAATTAAAAGGTTTGTTTATTTAAAATCTGCGATCTAAAGTCTGAAATCTAAAATTAATAAAGATCGTCAGTTCTTAAATTCAGAAAACGCTGCGTTGCGAAGTGCGTGCTTACATAAGTGATTAAAACACCTAATCCAAAAACGCCTAATAAAACCAGTCCAATTAGTACTTTGTCTTCTAAAATTCCTAATCCAGGGAAATTAGTTTCTACATAAAGTAAAAGTGCAATTAACGCAATAATTGCCAAACCAGCACCCAGCATTCCTAGTTTTACGCTTCTCATAACAAAAGGTTTACGAATAAACGATTTTGTTGCTCCAACCATCTGCATTGTTTTAATAATAAAACGGTTAGAATGTATAGATAATCGCAATGAGCTATTGATTAATAATACAGCAATTACAGTTAAGAATCCGCTGATAATTAGAATCCACATACTTACTTTTCTAATATTGTCGTTTACCAGATTTACCAATTGTTTGTCATAAACAATATCTTCAATCATCGTGTTTTGACGTAAAGTGCTTTCGATTTTTTTAATGCTGTCTCGCTCTACATAATCTGCTTTTAGGTGAATGTCGAAAGAATTCAGCAATGGATTTTCTCCCAAAAATGTTAAGAAATCTTCTCCAATAATATCAGTATGTTCTTTCGCAGCTCTTTCTTTAGTTACATAAGCATAAGATCTTGCAAAAGGCGCTCTTTTTAATTCAGTATTAAAAGCTTTGATAACGCTGTCATTTGCTTCGTTTTTAAAGAAAACGGTCATGGCGATTTTTTCTTTAAAATCATCTGCCAGTTTTTTAGAATTAATAATGAATAATCCTAGTACTCCCAAAAGGAATAAAACTAAGAATACACTTAATACTACCGAAAAATAAGAGGAAATTAACCTGCGTTTTTGAAATTTATCAAAGTTAGAACTCATAGTATGCTTAAATTATGTGGTAAAAATAATAAAGAATTTCTTTAAATGAAGTTAATAAAGACCAAACTTTTAACTTTCTACCATAAATGTACAACTAAAGATCAAAACAATCAAGATAAAAACCTGAGCATCGTATAATCTTAAAAGTTGATTGAACCGCAAAGGACGCTAAATTTTTAATTTTTTGGTTTTATACTATCACAAAGTTCGCAGAGCTTTGTGTTGATTAAGCTTTGCAAACTTTGCATTTTTCTGCAAACTGTTTAATAAAAAAACCTTGCGTACTTTGCGGTTAAATTTTACTCGTTTCCCAAGTTAAAGATAAACAATATAACCCGTCAATTGCCGGCCCGCCAAGTTCGCAAAGCTTTGTGTTGATAAAGCTTTGCGAACTTTGCATTTGTCTGCTCACTGTATAAAAAAAACCTTGCGTACTTTGCGGTTAAATTTTACTCGTTTCCCAAGTTAAAGATAAATAATATAACCCGCCAATTGCCGGCCCGCCAAGGATTGAAGTATAAGGTTTGTTTAGGATATTAGTACCGCCTAATTTGGCTTTAATGCCCGATTTTTGAAAATTGTAATTTATCTGCGCATCCATAGACCAATAAGCAGGAACCGTTCCGCTGACTAAAAAAGAAACATAATCGAAGTTGTTTTGATAACGTGCTGTTGCGCTTGCACCAAAATTCTTCCAAATGTTTTCTGCGATCAATGTTCCGTTTACGTTAAATTCCGGTGTGTTGAAGCCGTCTTCTAAACCATCTTTGTCATCGGTTCTGTCCAGTTTTGTATAAGTAACATTTGTTAAGGCACTAAAAGTATTGTCAAATCGATATTTCAAGCCTAAACTTCCTCCGTAATTATAAATTTTACTTTTAGAATTGGTCCATAAACGATATCTGCTTTGTGTTGTTCTGGAATATAAAGAGGTTGGAAAAAGATTTGGATCTGTCGTATTTGGAATGCTGGCTTCAACCTGGGCAATAAAATTTTTATAAGAGTTGTAATAGAAATCGGCATCAATAAAAAGGTTTTTGTTTAAAGCCATTCCTCTAAAGCCAATTTCAAAAGATTTGACAAATTCAGGTTCCAGATACGTGTAAGGATTTTTTTGAATTGTATTTTTATTTTTCTCGATGGCCTGCGCCTGAGTTAAGCCAAGCGTATTTACGTCACTGTTTACCTGTGCCTGAAATTTGTCTATTGAAGCTTTTGTATACGAATTTTCAAAAATCCCATCAGACATGATGCGCAATCCGCCCACACGTTTTACACCTCCGGAATTTACATTAGAAAAACCTTCAAAAATACTCGGAAATCGATAACCATTTTGATACGAAGCCCTGAAGTTTAAACTTTCTTTTGGCGAATAGACAGCGGTAAACTGAGGCGTAAATTTAGCTTCAAAATAATCAGCTTTGTCCATCCTGATTGTCGCGCCCAAACGTAATTTACTGCCCAAAAAATCTTTTGTTACTTGCGTAAAGGCACCCGTTTTTTGATACGTTAAATTTTTTGAGGCACTTACAGGATTGATGAAATAATTTCCGTCGGGAACAATAATATAATTTCTATAATCCAGACCGCTCAATAATTTAGTTTCAATTTTTTCAAAGAATGAAGCAAAAGCCTTGTCCCAATTGATTAATCCTTCACCATGTACCAAAGTCGATTTTACACGCAAAGCAGCGCCAATATCCCAATTGTTGATGTTGATTAATTCGTTCTCTTTATTTTCATAAGCTTCCGTTCCCGGTTCAAATCGGCCTTGATCAGAAGTAGTTCTGGCAATTTTGTGTGCATCTGCAATTGCAGCTCCGTTAGTTATTGCATTTTTGTACGCCGTTGTATAATCTGCAAACCATTTATCATCAGATTTATACGCGCGATCCATGTTTTCTGCCAGTGAGCGCAGATTATAAGAGTTTCCGGTATTTTCTGTCGTTGCATATGCTTTTACCTGAAAAATTGGCGTATGGTAATCGACCGCCACTTGATTTAAAGTATAATCGTCTAATCTAAAACGGTTCGAACGCTGGTAAATCGTATTAATGAGCGCCGTTTTGTATGTTACCGCAAGTTCGTTTCCTGTTTTTGGACGGAAATAAAAACCAACATCAGCTTTGTAATTTTTAATGTCATAATCTGTAATGTCAGTTTCGCGATACCCCGTTCTGGCAACTACATAATTTTTGCCATTTAAATTTAATGTTTTTCGGTTAGCCGATTCATTTCCGTAGCCATTAACTTCATCATAAGCAGGATTATCAGCTCCGGATAAATTTGTAGAGATATTGGCATTCGGAGCCAAATCTGTTCTGTCATCTGCCACCCAGTCTGTTCCGCCGGTTGTAGAAGCATTTATTTTAAAAGCAAATTTTTGATTGAAAGCTTTTGCAAATCTCAAATTAAACTGGGAATATATTTTTGGTGAAAATCGATCAATATTACCAACATGATTTACGCCTGTTAACTGCTGAATACTGACACCTTCATATTCAAAAGGATTTTTAGTCTGGATATTTGCTAAACCATTAATCGCATTCATTCCATATAAAGCAGCTGCAGTTCCAGGAATAATTTCTATTTTATCAATATCAAGATCATTTGCTCCTAAAGCATTTGCAATTGGTGCGCCCAAATGCGGCGCCTGATTGTCAATACCGTCTACTAGTTGTGCAAATCTAACATTTGTAGAATTTGCAAAACCTCTTGTGTTAATCACTTTGAATCCCAGACTCGGCGTTATAATCTGAACCCCTTTTACATTTTCGAGCGCTTCATAAATACTTGGCGATCCCATTTTTTTGGCTTCCGCCGATTTTAATTGCTCGATGCTGATAGGAGAATGCATAAAATTTTCTGAACGTCGGGAAGCTGTAATGACAATTTCATTAAGTTCTTCTTTTTTTATGCTATCCTGCTTTGCTTTTGAGTTTTCGACTTGAGAAAAGCTTTTCAGACTTACAAAAATAAAAAGCAGATATAGTTTTTGGTTCATGTTTTTGGTTTTGTTTCAGTATGTTTTAAAATGAATACTGATGGTTAAAAAAAAGATTTTGGTTAAAATGCTTAATCTACTCTGGGTTTTATTAATCTCGCAAAGACGCAAAGGCGCAAAGTTTTTTTCTTTTTTAAGTTTGAATATTATTCTCTTTGCGACTTAGCGTCTTGGCGAGATTAAAAATATAAACATTACGAATTGGTTTCTTTAAATTAAAATTTTAGATTTTGAGTTTCTTTTTGGGCAAATTCTTTAATGCGTTTTTCGATTTCGTAAAAAACAGAAATTGCTTTTTCGCCAGCTTCTGTCAATCTTGCGCCGCCGCCGCCTTTTCCTCCAAGAAGTTTTTCTACCAAAGGACTTTCGGCACGCTGATTCATTTCTTCAACCAATTGCCAGGCCTGGCGATACGCCATTTTCATTTCTTTTGCGGCATTGGTAATCGATCCCGTTTTTTGGATATTTTCCAAAAGCCAGATTTTCCCAATTCCAAGAAACGCACCTTCGGCTTCTTCAATCCAAACGCGAACTTCAATCGAATATTTTTTATTTATACTCATTTTATTCTTTAACTAACTTTGTAAAAATAAAGATTAATGCATAAAATAATTCTTTCTTTTTTTTTCAAATTTTTTATAGAAAGAAAATATTTTATACGTATTTTGAATTACGAATATAAGTGTTTTTACGTAATCAAAAATAAGTATTTTGTTATTTTATTTGTTTGTCA
>NZ_MUHF01000022.1 GCF_002217435.1 Flavobacterium reichenbachii | reverse complement strand
TTAACTTTTTTTGATAATTACAGCCAGCGGGTTAAATAATATATTTTTTTACCTAAAAGCGTTTGCGAAAGTGAACGCTTTTTTTGTTTAAATCACTTCAATTTTAAAAAGTTAAAAAAAATTATTCGAATTCACATCCTTTTATTTTTTTTATTAAAATTTGGTCTATATTAGCAAAAAAAACAGGCCCCTGTTTTTTTTCAAAAACTCTAAAAACAATTAAACCTACGTAGAATGAAAAGTCTAAAAGCATTACTTTTTATCTTATTTTTTATTACGGTAAAATCGCAAGCACAAGTTCAGGTCGATAAAATTTTATACCGATCAAAAGAGCATTATATCACTACTTCACTTCCCTATCATATCGCGGGAACTTTTTTACCTCCGGACAAAAAAGAACCGAGCACGGTTTTAAATCCAGACGGAACGGGCGTTATACAAAACGAAGATTTAACCAAGCAAAAGATTAACTGGGGAATAGAATGCAACTGGGAAGGGACTCTGGCTTCAAAAGAAGGTTTTAACAGTGCTTCTTATACATTTTGGTACAGAACAAACGACAGTGACGAATGGAATTACAGCCAGTTTTCTATTCATTTTGCCAAGAAGAAAATGTTTTTGATGGGAGAACGAGTTAAAATGTACGAAGATTTCAATGTACAATAGAGTTTAAAATTCCATCATATTAAACATTTATAGCATTTTTTGAAATTTCACAGCAAAAAAGAAAACGTTTTCGTTGAAATTCAATAGTACTTGCAATTTTGCTATAAAATTTTATAAAATTTAAAATAATACCTATTTTTTATTTAATTTGCGGTAAAATTCAACATATTAAATATGGTTTCAATCACACGCCTTTTTGATTTTCCTTATTATCAACAAGAAACTTACAACCTACAGGTTGCCTTAGCTACTAAAAAAAATGGAGCGTGGGAAAAAACATCTACTGAGGAATACATCGCAAAAGCAAATGCTGTCTCAAGAGCGTTATTGCGCATGGGCGTTCAGAAAGATGATAAAATTGCATTAATTACTTCTAATAATAGAACTGAGTGGAGTATCATGGATATTGGTATTCTGCAGACTGGTGCACAAAATGTACCTATTTACCCAACAATTGCCGAAGAAGATTACGAATACATTTTAAATCATAGCGGCAGTATTTACTGTTTTGTTTCTGATGTTGAAGTACTTCAAAAAGTAAATGCGATAAAAGCAAATGTCCCTACTCTTAAAGAAGTTTATTCGTTTGACGAAATTCCGGGTTGTAAACATTGGTCTGACTTACTATTGGCAGGAGAAGACAACAGCAATCAATCTGATGTTGACGCTTTAAAAGCAGGCATTCATGAAAATGATCTTGCTACTATAATTTATACTTCCGGAACTACCGGAAAACCAAAAGGAGTTATGCTTTCGCATAAAAATATCGTATCAAATGTTTTAGACAGCGCACCGCGAATTCCGTTTGATGCAGGAAAAAGCACAGCATTGAGCTTCCTGCCTATCTGCCATATTTTTGAAAGAATGATTTTATACATCTATCAATATTATGGTGTTTCGGTTTATTTTGGTGAGTCTATTGACAAAATCAGTGATAACTTAAAAGAAGTACGTCCAACTGTTATTACAGCTGTTCCAAGACTTTTAGAGAAGGTTTACGATAAGATTTATGCTAAAGGCGGAGAACTAACCGGAATCAAGAAAAAATTATTCTTTTGGGCTATCGATTTAGGTTTAAAATATGAACCTTACGGAGCAAACGGATTTTGGTATGAATTTCAGTTAAAAATTGCCAGAAAACTTATTTTCAGTAAATGGAAAGAAGGTTTAGGGGGAAATTTAGATTTAATGGTTTCTGGAAGCGCTGCGTTACAGCCGCGTTTAACAAGAGTTTTTGCTGCTGCAGAAATTCCGGTTATGGAAGGTTACGGTTTGTCTGAAACATCGCCAGTAATCGCTGTAAACGACCAAAGAAATAAAGGCTTTAAAATTGGAACTGTCGGAAAAGTAATTCGTAATGTTGAAGTTAAGATTGCTCAAGACGGAGAAATTCTTTGCAAAGGACCAAACGTAATGTTAGGTTACTTTAAAGATCCTGAAAAAACAGCCGAAGCTTTGCAAGACGGATATTTTCATACGGGAGATATTGGAGAAATTGACAGCGAAGGTTTCTTAAAAATTACCGATCGTAAGAAAGAAATGTTCAAAACTTCGGGCGGGAAATATATTGCACCTCAATTGATCGAAAATGCAATGAAACAATCTCGTTTTATTGAGCAGATTATGGTTGTTGGCGAAGGCGAAAAAATGCCCTCTGCTTTCATTCAGCCGAACTTTGAATTTGTAAAAGAATGGGCAAAAATCCATAAAATTACTTTAGGAAATTCAACAGCTGAAATCGCTTCTAATCCAGAAGTAATCAAACGTATCGACACTGAAATTGAGGAAATCAACAAAAAATTTGGACACTGGGAACAAATCAAACGTTTTGAGCTGACTCCAGATGTTTGGTCTATCGACGGTGGACAGCTTACGCCTACTTTAAAACTTAAACGTAAAATCATTAAAGAAATTTACAAAGATCTTTACGCTAAAATCTACGGAGAACATTAATAATCCAAAATAATAAACCAAACGAAAAGGGCTGTCTTAATCAAGACAGCCCTTTTTTTTATAACCCGTTATTTCTTTTTTGCTCTGAGTTTAAACTTCAATACATCTTTAATTATTGATTTATTGCTTTTATTAAAATTAATTAATTCTGATGCAACGTTTGGATTCTCTTCTATTTTTTCTGCTGCAATTTCGTACGCAATGTTTCTGGTAAGCTCTTCAAGCTCTCTGCCTTTTTTAAATTCAGTTTTCAACAAATGGAAAAAAACCATATTGTTTTCGCTTGTCACGTCGTGTTTGTACACATGAGCAATAGCCTGCGAGAGTTCTTCATTTGAATCTATGTTGGCAAAATAGTTATTAAGGCACTTCCCTCCATCTTTATTGGTTTTCCATCCGTCCAGCAGCAATTCCTGAGCCTCGGTTACATCTCCAATTTTGTTTTTATAAATTAAAGACGCTTTTACATATTGAAAATTCTTTACGTAATTATCGATTACGATTGTAAAATATTTGTCAGCTTCTTTTTTATTTTTTAAAATCAAATACAAATCTCCTACTTTTTCATCCTCCCCCATTTCTTTATAAAGTGCTATGGCTTCATTGTAGGCATGACCTTTTTCATAACATTCTGCTGCTTTCTTTTTGTCCTGAAGGTATTTTAAATAAATAACTGCAGCTTCACGATACAATTTACCGTCTTCTAAAACTTTAGCCGCTTTATGATTATTCTTTAAAAGCTTTAGATAGATATGCGCCGCTTTCTCGTATTCTTTTTTTACAATGTAATCTACTGCCAGTTTCTCATACCTGCTTTGCAGCGTATTAAACCTGTTGGAATCTATTAAAAAAGAGCCTCCGCCTGCACCTGAAGGACTGCCCCCAGATTTGGATAATAAGGTAACTAGAAAGACTACAAGAAGTACGATACCGACAAAGACTAATATTGGAGTTAAATTTGCTTTTAACTCTGCGCCTTTGCAGCTTCTAAACAAAACGACCAATAATAATACAAAACCGTATCTAAAAAATCCAGTAGAATTATTTCCGTCAGACGAAAGACGATCAAAAAATCTGCGAATCCAGGAAAAATTAAGTCTGCTTCTGACACCTGTATTAAAAGAAAAACTTCCTGTATTGGCGCCTCTTCCAGTTCCAATTGTATCGAGCGGAATTGCCATTCTCATTGCCATTTCGGGATTCTTTTCTAAATAAGCCAAGAATTTATCCATTTCTTTATTGTTACCGCTCAGTAACTTTTTCATGTTAAATGGCAGGTTTTCTGTTATTTCTTCTTCAGAAAGCGGATTTTCGATTTGTTTTAAAAGTTCTTCCTGATCAACTTCAATCCTTAGAGACGAAATCAATTTGGGAATGGCTACACTTTTTCTCGGTTCTAAAATCTCAACGTCTATCAGATTGGGTTTGGTTATAAAATTGGACCAGACTAACTCGTCTTCCAATTCGACAAAACCAATTTCCGGATGCATAAAATGATATTTTTCCGAAAACAACACATTCCATTCCTGAGCTGTCAATTCCGGAAAAACAATTGTGTTTTCCGGAATAAACAACTTATTTTCTACAAGCTGGCAAAAATTATTCTTACCAATATCCTTTACAGACTTAACGCCCGAATTTAGAAAGACAATGCAGCCATAAAGTTCGTTGGCAGTTTTTCCGGGAACCGGGAAAACTTTTACATGTTCCAGCGATAAACCCATATTCTGAATCTCCTGGAGCCAAAATGATATTAAGCTGCTTTTAATAAAAACTCCTTCTTTTGGAAAAGAGTTTTTTGAGTGCATTTTTAATTTTAATTCCATGGTTGCATATTCAAAATAAAAGGTTTTATATACTTCGTGTAAAACAAAGCTTTATCAATACTTTCCTGCGAATGTTCTTCTGATATAAAATAATCATTCCCGGCAAACTCGGTATCACTGACCATCGCCGTCATTATAGCAGTAACAAAAGGAATATAAAAAACCGGAAGCTGTTTGTCACTGCTTTCAAAAACGAGTATGCCGTCTTTGATTAGAATTCTGCTTCCATCTCCAGATTCAAAACACTTGGTTTCGATATAACAGATTGCTCCCATATTCTCTATTATTATTTTTAATTTTTGAGCATCTTCGGGCAAAGCATTTTCCAAAATCAATCCTTGATTTTCATCTACAATACTTTTGGCTTCTGCCAGTGTTTTATTGGTATTTTCTTTAATCAGATTAATGATGGATACCGGCTGTCCGCCTGTATTTTTTAAAACCAGATTTACTCTTGGCTTTAACTCCATAATTTGATCTGATCTATATCTTCCCGCTTTTCTAAATCCGAGATGAGTGGTTACGTCCAGCTTAAAATTATTTATCTCAAATTGATTATTTACAAGAGAAACGCTTTCTAATCTTTTTATTAATGTATATTTTGAAAGATTATTTCCTTTATAATTTCTTACAAAAGCAGATTTTTTGGCAAATTTTTCATCAAAAGCCTTAACAAGCTCATTATCAAAATCAAATTCAATATAACAATTGTGTGCAACCTTCCAAAAATCAAAATTGTTTGTTAAGTAAAACTGATGCTGGTACTCAAAAAAGCTGAGTTTTGTATACTCATCACCATCAGAAAAAACTTTATGGCCTTGGGACTGATTGGTTGCTAAATTTACAATACTAATAATCCGTGATTTATAATCATAGTTCAATAGTAAAAGTTCTCCTTTAGAATTGCTTCTTATCGCAAATTCTCCATTTTTATACGGAAGATTTGAGGCTGTTTTTTTAAATCCTTTCTGAAATCCTTCTTTATGAAACATGAATAAATTTCCGCCTGAATATAAATAATGATTGTTACTATCATTAAAAATAGTCGTATAGTCGCGCTCTGCCGGAAACAGGAGAGGAATACTGTTATCGATAATTACATTAACATTATTCTCCTTTTTTACAGTATTCTTTTTCCATAATTCATCTAGAGGCATTATAATTTGCTGCAACAGTTTTCTACCTTTATTTTGATTTTTAAAAATGCTGATACTTCCTCCTACTTTGGTAACAAAAACATATTTTATGCTGTTAAAATAATCACTCATGGCTTTTTGCATGAGCTGCAGCTTTAGACTTTCGTCTGATGAAATCAGAAAAACTTCCTGCTGTTTTGGATTTATCTGATTTTCTGAGAAAAACAGATCCAATCCTTCAGAACAGCATAATTTACCGCTCAATTCGCTCAAAGCATTGATTACCTGATCTACATTTTCCAAATCTATTTTCTGATACGTATGCCCAACAACAAAAATTTCACATTCAATATCTGTTTTCGGATGTGACGCTATTGCAATTGCCGACGCAAACGCCAGAATTTTAGGATTCCCCCAATTGATCAAGGTTGTATCTATAAGTAAGGTTCTCCGAAATTTATCTGCTTCGGGCGGTACTTCTCTTTGAATATATAAGGCTTCATTGTTGGCAATTCTGGACATAAAAACGTCATCATCGTTGGCAAACTCAGAAATTACAAGTTTATCAAAGTCTCCTTTATTAGTCAAATCCGAGATGCCTCCCAATGGCTGAGCACTGGGCATATTGTGGTGCAGTGGAATATTTAATCCTGACCAAATACGCTTAACGAGACTTCCTACCTGAAATGTTTTTTCTTCTTTTATTAATTCTTCAATAAAATCACCAGGCGTATCGGAGGACTGCACTTCAAAAACATCATCACTTAATTGTTTTTGAATTTCCTGATCAGGCAGATTTTCCATCGCTTCAATAATAGATTGAACCGTTGGAAATTTTACCAGCAGTAATGCTATAGTCCTAAAATCTTTTACAAAATTTGCTGCATTAAAATCGTCTTTAACAGAAGCGCGTACTAAATGATGTCTGCGTTGTTTATATTCTTCGAGAATCTTTTTTGCTTTATCAGATGCCACTCTTTTATGACTGCCGTGAAATATAGTTTGAAAAAGGCGTAAACGTTTTTCTCCAGTTTTGTATTCTTCTGGAAGAGAAGACAATATCTTTAGAAAAGCAAATGCTCCGGCACCTTTAAAAGAATTATCTGCAGGCGTATTTTCGGAACTCAATTTTGTCCCGACAATTTGATTTACGATTTGATTCACCATTTCCAGAGCGTCCCCACTTTCATGATTTGTAGCAATAACTGCCAGCAAAAGCGATCCGAAAGGCGGGAGACTGTCATCTGAAAGAAATTCCAGAATTTCGAACACATATTTCTCGTAAGCAATTGTTTTTCCATTTGGAATGACGATTGCTTCAAAGACTTCATCTTCAGAAAAAAGCTGATTGTCCCATTCCCAAAAATAATTGTGATACGATTGAAAATATCTTTGAAATTCCATTTTGTTTTTATGAAAAAGTTAAGCGAAACGAACTAATAGACAGCGGTTTCATTTTGTTTTTAGCAATTACAATGCTGTTGTTGTTTTTATTCCAGATAATGATGTCTTCTCCCAAAGGATTCAAATCCTGCTGAAGGGTTTTAGACAATGCAGACCATTCAAAATCATAACCGGTTGGAAGCAGAAAATCATCTTTAAGCCAATACGTTTCACCTTTTACAGGCAGTAACGGATTTCCGAAAATCAAAATTTTCTTTTCCAGAATTACCCAGCTCAGCGGTTTTAAACGAAAATCCGGAGCTTTTTCTATATAATTCACCAGCTCACTGTAGTCCGTAAGAAGAGCATAAGGTTCTCTTACGGCTTCCGACGCTTTTAAGTGTATTTCAAGCTTCTGATCGATACCAAAATAATTATGATTGAAACTGGGCAGTGCAACCGGAAGTGCACGCACAATTGGTGTCCACAATAATCCCGAAGGAAGCTTTTTTGTTGGCAGTAAACTTCCTTTTTTAAAAAGCAGATTGTTTTTTAATTCATAAATAACATGAAATGGAATCTGCTGAATTTCTACTGCGCTCAGCTGTTCAAACAAAAAATCTTTTACCCAGACAGACTGCTCATCAAAAGCTGCTTTTACATTGTCCCAGTTTCTGATCGCGCCCAAAAATTCGATATGTTTTTTATTAATTTCTAAAAAATACATTTTAAACGGTTTGAAGTATTTTTTGCCATAAAGCTTCTATTTCTTTCTGAATATACTGCTTCTGATCGTTATTTTTAATCCAATCGCATCGGCTCTGCAGATATCTTAATTTATCTTTAATCACGTTCTGCTCTTCAAAAGAAAGAGATTCGTCCTGCCATCTTTCGGTAAGATGCTGCATTTCCTTCATCACTTCTTCAGGATTTGGTGTTTTATTATACAAAGCCTGAGGATGCTGTGATTCTGAATCGTCTTTTTCGATAATATGATTTATAATTCCTTCCAGAATTTCTATTTGTTCTTCGTTATCCCAGATGTATTTTAAAACCCATAAATCAGACACTACAGCTTCCTGACGCCCGCACATTAAAGCACTTGCCGCAATCAAATTCTGAAGTTTTACCGCACGCCTGTCTGATACTTTTATTCCAGTATTTCTAAGGTTATGCACGATATCTACATATTGTTTACGTATTCCTGTTAAATCTACGGTTCTGCAAAGCGACTGAAGTTCTACAATTTCATCTGCTGTAATTGTCGGCGTTTCATCAGTTCCTCTGCTTTCTATTTTCCAACCGGCCAGAAGTACTTCATGAAGTAAATCCGGATCTACATAATCGCATTTTACGCGAATAAGAAAACGGTCCAGCAATGCATTTAGTGCTTCATCTTCTGGCAGAACGTTGCTCGCGCCAATAAACATTAATGCAGGAAGTTTTTTGGTTTCTCTTCCTCTTCGGAATATCTTTTCGTTTAAAGCCATCAGCAAACTATTCAGAATTGCAGAATTGGCATTAAAGATTTCATCAAGAAAAATCATCGAAGCTTCTGGCATCATACCTTCTGTATTGGTAATCAGCTCCCCTTCTTTTAATTTACGAATATCAAACGGCCCAAAAATTTCATTCGGTTCGGTAAAACGTGTCAAAAGATATTCGAAGTTTTTTCCGCCTTCAATTCCGTTTGACAATGCTCTTACCAAAGCACTTTTTGCAGTTCCCGGAGGTCCTAATAAAAAGGCATTTTCTCTTGCCAGCAATCCAATTCCTAAAAGGTCTATAATTTCGTTTTTACCAACAAAAACATCTTTAATATGCTGTAAAACGACATTTAATTTTTCTGTAGATTTCATTATTTGATATGAGTAATTTTATTTATAACTATCTAATTTTAATTTATAATTCTTTCCAGAAGACCTTTTTATAATCTCCAAATCCAGCCATGAGTTCACTTTTTACGGTATCAATCGCTGCGATTTTTTTTGCTTTTCTTTCTACAACCCGATTTAAGTATAACTGTTTAAGGCTATCATCTGAAAAAACAACATCTAAATTGATTGTTTCAGAAACGAAATCAAATCCTATTGCTGCATAATGAAAATCATCAAAATGTTTTTCTAAAATCGGAATTGCCAGATCGTCTGCGTCCAATCTTTTCATTTCCATTATAACCTGAGGTAAAAACCGCAGACATAAATCGGCAGATAAAATAGCAGAAGCATCTATTTCTCCTTTATAATTGGGTAGAAAAGTATCCAGTTCGCTAATTTCATTTTCTCTAAACAATACCAGCTGCGCGCCAAAATAGATCATTTTGGCTCCCCAGATCGCGGCGTCTTCATTAAATTTTGGAGCTTTATGCGGATAATCCAAACTTTCTTTTTCGTATTCAGTTTCTAAGAATAAAATAGTTTCTTTTTCTTCTTCTTTAGAAATAGCTGCCATTTTATTATATAGAATAACCTGCTCAATCGTTCTGAGATGATAAATTGTTTCTAAAAAAGGCATATTTTTATTGTTCATGCTTTTTATTTACGTTATTCTTTTGGTTATGATTTTCAATTTCTTATACTATTTCTCTTTCCAAAAATAGGTTTTTCTTTTCTATTTATTTTGAATAAAAATGTACTCTTTCTTATTATTTTCAAAATACTATAAACAACTCAAAATGCCAACTCAAAAGAACTGTCTCAAGAAAAACAGTCCTTTCTTGCTGGAGTTTCTAAAATTAAATTCATCACATTAATTACGCAGGCACCAATGCATAATTTTAGCAATATTTTTGGCATCATCGATGCCGCGGTGATGCGTTCCTTCGAGCTTAATTCGCAGTAAATCCAAAGCACCGTTCATTCCTATTGGTTTTTGCAGACCAAATTTTTCGGCAAACCACGTTTTCACATTAATATGATCCTCTCCCATCGGATACGGAATACCAAAAGATTTACATTGGTTTTTGAGCTTGTTTAAATCGTACTGACCGTAACTTGCCCAAGTGTACAAATCAGGCTGATATTCGTCTTTTAACTGATTTATAGCCTGCTCAAAACTTACACCATTCTTATCCAGTAATTCCTGAGTTATGGTAGTGAGTTCGGTACAAAAGAGACTTACTGTTGAGCGTTGCGGCTTTATGAGAATTCCTTTGTTTTTGGTGATTTCACCTGTCTGAGAGTCTAAGACTGCCAATCCGATCTCAATAATTTCATTTTGCTGTCCTTTCGGGACTTCGCCTTGCCAGCAAGTGGCTTCTAAATCGATAATTATAATTTTATCTGTAGTTTTCATTTTTTTCTTTTTTTAATAATTAGTTACTAAACCGCCAGCTTGTTTTCCTGGCGAATTTCTTCATTTAACGAAATCTCTTTCAACTGACCTTCTAACATTCATACTCAGCTAAATCGTGATTACCCCAATTTATCAGCAATTTTACTGCGTATTTCATCTCTTTCAGTTTCCAGAGTATTTCGTTTTCCTTTCAATTTTCAATTTTCAATTATTCTTGTTGAGCAAATATTCAAATCGTATTGCGCAGTTATTCTGCGCAGCAAATATTTTTTTAAAAAGCTCACTTTGTGCAAGAAGGGAGACTCGAACTCCCAAAAAACAGATTCTAGATCTGCTGCGTCTTCCAATTTCGCCATTCCAGCTTTTATTTGTTTGAATTTTAAATATTAAATCAATCAGGAATTGAGTTTAAAAAACCAATTCTTTCATTTGTACAGAAAGAGAGACTCGAACTCTCATAAACCAATTTTAATTTGGCCACGTCACCAATTGCATCATTCCTGTATAGTCTGGGAAGCAGGATTCGAACCTGCGACCTCCCGCGTCCAAGGCGGGTAAACAACCACCGTTATCTTCCCAGTTGTTGTTTTTTTAAGGTTCTAAGATGTTAAGGTTCTAAGACGCTAAGGCTTTTAAAAAACTTAGAATCTTAGTGTCTTAGTACGGCAGCACCTTAAAAAATAAGCGGCTCATACGGGAGTCGAACCCGTTTCTCCCGAGAGACAGTCGGGAAGGTTAGCCAGTAACCCCAATGAGCCAGTTCCTTCTAGAGAACAAAGCGATTCCGGAAGGGATCGAACCTCCAACCTATTGATTAACAATCAAGCGCTCTACCAATTGAGCTGCAAAATCATTTTATTTTTGGACACAAAAAAAGCACCCGATTAAAGGTGCTTCATAACAAATATGATATTTCTATCCTATTGCTTGTATCTATGCACCAGTATATTAAGCCATTCACGATCTGATCTCGGGTTTAGCGGTTGTGTATATATGTTGTTATAATTAAAAGTCATTTTATATGTTGTATTATATTCTAAAATCATTTTTATTTTTTTGCAATTTTTTATTGCGATTTTTCTTCGGCAAAGATAAAGTCTAAAAAATCAATTATCCAAATTTATTTTTGATTTATTTCACTGACAATCAATTACTTACATCGTAATTAAAGACATAGAAATCCCTGTCCGCCTCAGTTCGCAGATCCTTATTTGCATCAAATGACTGTCTCTCATCAGATTACTTTTCAAGATTATATTTCAATATTGGGTTTATGCATTAAACATTTGATTTTTATTTTTTTTAGTTTATTTTAATTAGATATTATTTTTATCATTTTAAACTCTTTTTTCTTTTCAGATTAACCAGAAATGAATGTTATAAAACAAAAAAGCGTCCCGATATCAGGACGCTTTTCTCTATTTATTTTGAATTTGAAACTACAATTTACACTTCAATTCTATAAAATACATACTTCGTCCACAATCCTCAGCAGGATATTCTCCTACCAGACGATCATTTTTTTGTGTTAAAGACGGGTTCATATCTATGTATTTTGTTTTCATTGTGGCAGCAAATGTAATTTATTTCTTTTGATGATAAAAAGTTTTAAAACAAGAAAATACATCCAAACAAAAAATTTATCAAAAACCAGATTATTTTAAAAAGCTAAAATACTGTAATCCAATCGTTAAAAATATCAATATAAAAATATCAAGAAAAAGGAACGTCTATTTTAATTTTTAGTAACATTCAATTAAAACTTTTTTATTATGTTTGTTTTGAGTTTAAGAAATACCTTGCTTTTCTTGTATAAAGAAAATGATGATGTTTCGTCATCGGTGTAAGATTATTTAACATTCAGCACTACTTCTATCTTATGGATGAGAAAGGGTACTATACGTANNTACGTATAGTACCCTTTCTCGGGAGTTGATAGACATAGTCCTTAGAAAATACGAAGGTTTTAAACTTTAAGCCCTATTGTTGCAATAGGGCTTTTTAATGTAAAATAGCGATTGTAATATGTCTGAACAGCTTAGTAAACAACAAATTTATGATAGAATAAAAGCTACCTCAAAAGATAGCTACATATTAGAAGAAATGCAGCGTTTAGGATTTTGGCAGTCTGGAGCCGAACCTACACTTTCTGAAATTCTGATCAATCGGGAAACTACGATTGAAAAAGAATTAAACGAGCTTTTGGCAAAAGACAGAAAGTTTAGCAATCGCGAAGCAATGGTTCTGGAAATGCGTAAAGCAAGAATGAAACTTGCCAAAGAAAAAAGGGTCGAGACCAAATTAAACCAGGAAAAAAAACGTCTGGAAAAGGCTGAAAACTGGACATTACTGCAGCAACATCAAATTCTTTATTTGGGTGAAGAAGTCTCAGGAGGTCTTCATGTTAAAGAAACCAATTCTACTATTTTAGCACAATACAATTTACCTGTTTTTGAAGATGCGCTTGCATTGGCCAAAAGCATGAAAATAGATCTGAAAGCCTTACAATATCTCGCTTACAACAGAAAAGTTTCTAAAATTAACCACTATCATACTTTTGAAGTCGAAAAAAAATCTGGCGGCAAACGTAAAATAGCAGCTCCAAAATCAAAACTAAAAGAGCTTCAAAACTGGGTTTTAGAAAACATACTGCACAAAATACCTTATACCGTTGAGGCGCATGGATTTATAAAAGAACGCTCTATTGTGACCAACGCCCAACCACACGTTAATAAAGACATTGTGGTTAATATCGATTTAAAAGATTTTTCCTACTGTAACTCATAAAAGAGTAAAAGGTTTATTTCATAAAATAGGCTATTCTCAAGAAGTTGCCACCATTTTAAGTTTGCTGTGCACCTACTCTGAGATTAACGAAACTACATTAGACGGCGTTACCTATTATGTGCAATCCGGCGAACGCAAATTACCGCAAGGTTCTCCTGCCAGTCCCGCAATAAGCAATATGATTGTTTATAAATTGGATAAGAAAATCAACGGGCTTGCTAAAAAATTAAATTTCAGCTACACGCGTTATGCAGATGACATGAGTTTTTCTACTAATGAAGAAAACAGTAAAAATGTTTCGCGACTCTTATATTTTACAAAAAAAATAATTGAATCTGAAGGTTTTGTAATTCATCCCGACAAAGTTCATGTGATGCGAAAAGGGATGCAGCAAAAAGTAACCGGAGTTGTTGTCAATAAGAAACTTAATGTTGACAGAATGCAGCTGAGAAAATTTCGCGCCGTACTTCATAATATTGAAAAAAACGGATGGAAGGATCAAAAATGGGGAAAAGCCATTCATTTAATCAATGCTGTAGAAGGTTACATCAATTATGTATATATGGTGAATCCTGAAAAAGGAACTGCATTCAAACAAAATTTAAAAAACATTATCAACAAACACGGTTTACCTACTATAGAAAAAATAATTATTCCTGAAAAAGTGACTCCAGTCGCTATTCCTGTTATTGAGGAGATAAAAGAAGCAACAACGGATCAAAAGCCAGAAAACTGGTGGAATATTTTTTAATTAATAGCCTTTTCAATTATGAAATTAATTAAACAGATAAAACTTTTCTATAAAGAAGGGAATTCAGATAAAGTATACGAAATAGACTTGTGTTCTATTGACGCCAATAACTATGTGGTAAACTTTAGATATGGACGAAGAGGTGCCGTTTTAAAAGACGGAACCAAAACACCAGAATACGTTTCGGCAGAAAAAGCACAAATCATTTTTGATAAACTTGAAAATGAAAAAAAAGTAAAAGGTTATGCTTCAGAAATAGAAACACTAATTGATCTTCCGTCTTTAGAAAGTGTAGAACCTAATTCTATAAATGGTGTCATTCTGCAGCGTTTAGAAGATGCCGTTACAGGCAGACAGACTTTTAATACGCAATGGAAAACCAGTCGTGTAATATGGAAAGCAGGCTTATTAGACATTCAGGAAGCCGTTCCTTATATCATAAAATTAGCCTCAAAAGGAGATGACTTACAAACTTATTCTGCAATTTGGGCGTTAATAAAACTAAAATCTACCGCTGCAACTGATGTTTTTAAATCGAATGCTTTTCAGGCTAAACAAAAAGAATACATAAAAAATCTGGCTCACGAGGGATTATTAGGAATCTTAAAAGAGGAAGAACGACAAAAACATATTGCCGTAATTCTTGAGACACTGCCTCAGGAAGCAAAATATTATATTGACAAAAAAGATTATGATGCGTTAGTTGTTTTTCTTCAGGAAGAATTAGCGAATAATTCGATCAATTATTTGACGGCTTTATATTTAGCTTCGAAGTTTGATGCGAAACTGCATGAAATTGTTGTTTTTTTACTAGAAGCCGTTCCGTTCAGACCTCCTTATTTTAAGCACATCAGAGCGATTTACAAACTAGCTCACATCAGAGTTGATTCTGATGCAATTGCAGTTCTTGCTTATAGATTTGAAGATGAAAACCCAATGTTTACCAGAACCGTTTCATTGGAAGATGAATATTATAACTCGCAATTTATTGCGGTTTTAAACGAAAGGGTAAATATTGGAAAAGAGCTTCGCGCAAAAGACAGTAAAATTGCATTCTCTAATTTTACGAAACTCTATTTTCAAAAAAATAGTCTTCGTTTTTTAAAAGAACTGGACGCTGCCACAGACTCAAAAAAATACCTGAGGTTTGCGGTTTCTATTTTATCAAAATACACGGAAGATAATTATACCAAAGCGGAGAAATCACCAATAAATACTTACGGACAATACAATTATAACGATAGAAAATATTATTATACGGTTGTAGATTATCCGGAGTGTTCTAACTTACTGCTGCTGTCTACCATTTTATTCGGGAATGACAAAAAACGAATTTTAACTTCAAAAATGAAATTCATTTTAAGTCAGGAAATTTTCTCGAGCAGCCATTATTACTATTCAGAAAATGAGGTAACCAAAGTAAGTGACAAAATACCAGCGGCGCAAAATAATACCAATACTGAAAATCAGAATACAGGTTCTGTACTGGATGCTGCTAAAAAAGTGTTTTCTACTTTTTTTGGTAAAAAAGAAGAGAAAAAGCCTCAGAGCCTAATTGTTCCCGAAGCAAAAGAAGAAGAAAAAGTCGCTATCGAGAAGGTCACAAATCGTTTAGAATTGTTTCCGGAACATTGGGACGCTTTTCCAGAAGCTTACATTCAGCTTTTGATGGAAGCGCAAATGAATATCATTCATCAGTTTGCTTATCATAATCTAAAAGCCAGAAACGACTTTGATACTTTGATAAATCGTTTTGATGAAGCCAGTATTTTAAAATTATTAAACAGTGATTTTGCAATACCAAATAATTTAGGATTTGAAACCATAGTTCTAAAAAATGCTACGCTTTCTACTAATGTTAGTTTTATTGGCGATGTACTGAACTCTAAAACCGAATCAGCGAGAAATTGGGCAAAAAACCACATTGCTGCAAATCCGGCATTGTTCCTGAATGATATTGAATGTGTTATAAAATTAATTTTTAATGAAATTCCAGATTTAAAAAACTGGATCTCAAGCACATTAGAAAACTTTGCCTTTACAGAAGATAAAGCCAAAGTAATTACCGGAAAAGTAATTGTAGACCTGCTTACGTTTGAAGAATCTCCGGCAAACAATACTGCCGCGACGCTTGCTATAGAAAGGCTGAAAAAAATAGCAGCATCGCAACTAGAACAATTAAGCTGGGATATTGTCGCGCGCTTAATCTCTTCTGAATTAAAAACAAATAATCTTTTAGCAAGCAGTATTTTAATTTTAAAATCAGAAAAAACAGCTTCAAAAGAAATTCCGTTTTCATTAATTGCGCTTTTCTTAGAAGGTGAAAGTTTTGAAATTAGAAAAAATGGTATTCAGCTCTTAAACAACTATCAGGAAGATTATTTGTTGACTCTTAGTGAGTCTTTATTGGATTTATTAAATGCTGCATATCCAGATGTTCTGGAGGCTGTTGTAGGACGCATTAAACAATTGGGCAGATCAAATGCTGCAATACTTTCTGCTGCGCTTCGAAATACGGTTTATGCCATGATTCGAAAAGAAAAATTTGAAGGAGCGCATCTCGTCTTCAAAAAATTCATTCTTGAAGAAACAACGCAGCTTTGGAATACAGCTTTGGAACCGCGTGATGTAATCAAATTAATTCATGCCCATTACAGAGAAAGTCAGTTGACGGGTTATGAAATATTAAAACAATATACGCGTAAAGATGATTTTACGATCCGCCAGATTATCTCATTAGGAAACCATGAAATTTTAGCCATCAGACAATGGTGCTGGAATTATTTTATGGACAGAAAAGAGCGCATTCGTGCAGAAAGAAATAATGCTTTGGCAATATTAGACACTACCTGGGATGATACAAGAGCATTTGCTTTTCATTTCTTTAAAACCGAATTTGATGAAACCGATTGGGATTTAGAATGTCTGATCAGTATTGTCGATTCTGTACTGCCGGCTGTTGAACAGTTTGGAAAAGAAATCATTACCCGATATTTTAATCCGGATGACGGCGTTACGTATTTAACAAAATTGAGTCAGCACCCGAGCGTAAACATTCAGCTTTTTGTGACCAATTACCTCAACACTTATGCTGTAGATAATCTGCCGAAGATAAAAGAACTGGATTTTTATTTCCGTTCTGTATTAACGCGCGTGCATAAATCAAGAATTGCAAAACAGCGTATTTTTCAGTTTCTGCATGAGGAAGGAAAGAAAAGTGAAGAAGCGGCAATTTTTGTTACCGAAATTATCGATTCAGTTTCCGCTACTGCATCCATACAGGATAAGGCAACTTGTATCGCAATTTTGACTGATTTAAAAACGCTGTACCCGCAATTGCATACCCATTTAATCCTTAAAAACTAAGTTATGTTATTTGATTATAAATACAGTGGCAGCACGATTGTAAATAACACCTCAACGAGTACGGGCATGAGTTTTTCGCCGGATACTTTGAGGGAACCTACTTTTTTTGTTGGAAAACTAAATCAAAAAATAGCGTTTAGAGAAGCTATTTCTGCACTGCACGATGTAGTGATTTCTGATTTACGTTTTTTTCCGAAGGATAAAGAAGAATACAAATTATGGGCTGCAGAACAGGAGAAATTATGGCTGAGCGACTATATGGCCGATTTTCAGATTGAAAATGTCCGCGCACGCATTCAGGAATTGAAAGAAGAATTAAGCGCTGTTCAAAAGGAAAAAAGAACCGTTATGGGACCTTTTAACAAAGCCAAATCTGCTTATTTTGATTATCTCTACAAAAATGATAAAGATGCCTGGTTTGTTCTCGATCCTGTAATTACGGTTCATCCGGACGAAGTCTTTTTTGAATGTTTCAGTAAAGACGAATCGTCTTACGGAAAATTGAGCTGCAACTACAATATATTTACAGAAATCAGCGATTTTAAATGCGGGACAACCAATATTGATTATTCGGAAGGATTGTATAATGAATTCCAGAAAATAAGAAATTATAAGGATACCGAATTTAAAATAGATCCGTCTGGTTTTGAAGCTAAAACTACAAACGAACAAGTTTATAAAGAAGTAAAAATCGATCTGCCGGATTCTTGGGTTAGAGGATTTTTGCAGGTAAGTTCTGCAATGACTTTGCCGGCAACGGTTCTGGATCTGCATCCTATGGATATTTTTAGTTTGTGCCAGTATTTACGCCGTTTTAAAGAAAAGAAAGGACCGAGAGCTTTACGTTTTGTTCTTGAACCAGACAAACCTATTAAAGCCGTTTTTGAACCTTCTTATGACGAAATAACGTTTCATCGCTCGATTTTTCAGGGAAATGAAGCCAAAACCATTCGTATTTGGGGAAGACGTCGCTTACTCATTCTGGAAAGATTAATTCCTATTGCACGCAACTTTAAAGTGGTTTTACTAGGATCTGGACTTCCATCGTTTTTTATAGCCGATTTGGGCGACATGTCGTATACTTTAGGTTTATCAGGATGGACTAAAAATGATTGGAGTACGGCCGGAAATTTTGATTTGATGGCGCCAAGAACCAATGTCGATTTGTTTACGCAGGAAAAAGTTTTTAATGCTTTAAAAGAAAACTGGTTCGAAAGCTCTGATAATTTGGCCAAAAAACTAAATCTTGATCCTTCTGTAGTTTCGGCATCGTTAACCGCTTACACGCAAGCCGGAAGAGTAATTTACGATTTGAATTTAGGTGTATACCGCGTGCGAGAATTAACTCAGGAACCTCTGAATATGAAAGCTTTGCGTTTTGCAAGTCCGCAAGAGGAAGTGGCCAACCAATACATAACCGAAAATCGCGTAAAAATTACTTCGAATGTAAATGGAGATAAATTGCAGATTAAAGGTAAAGTAACCGACAAAAACTATACTTATGATACAATGGCAGTTTTAGACAAAGACAACCGTCTGATTGAAGGCTATTGCGAATGTTCGTTTTATAAATCCAATCAGTTGAAAAAAGGTCCTTGCGAACATATTCTGGCCACCAGAATGGCATTGCATGCTAAAGCAGCAGTATAATTTAAAAAGTCTTTTTAATATAAAAACTGCCCCAAAAAGTTAAACAACTATTTGGGGCAGTTTTTTATTAGATAATTTTAATCAGCAGTATCAAAATCCTCATAGGTAAATTTAATCTCGTACGGAAAGTTTTCATTCGTTTCTTTTATAAGTACTTTTCTTCCTTGTTTATCATAATAATAGGTAAGAGTCATGCTCCTTCCCGGTTCTTTTTCTCCTTTGGGAGATACAATATAACTTCCCGAATAGCTTTCGATGCCTTTTTGCTCATGACTATAATCCCGGCCAATCATTTCATTTTCTTTATTGTAGCTAAAATTCTCGGTTCTAACCATCAACAGTTCTTTATTGCTGTCAAAAGCCGTCCATACTTTTTTTACAAGGTTTTTATTTTGATAATCATATTTGGTATCTTTTAAAACCATCTTTCCATACAGGTATTTCATTTCTTTAAGCTGATGTAACGTATCATAATAAAAATCATACGAATATAGATCGTCTAATTCAATACTTACAGCTGCGCCTTCGCCTTTACTAGGTACCTGCAGCATACGAAGCGTGAGCGGATCGGGTGTTTTAATCAATATCGTTTCGTACGATTTTGAATTAATATCGATACGTTCACTAATGTATTCTATCTTTTTTATCAATCCATCTGCAAAATATTTTACTTTGTAAGTGTCAATATCCGTATTGTCATACAATCTCCTTTTGTAAGCCACAATGCGCTGCTGTTCATCATATTCAAAAGTATAATTTCTACCTTTCCAACTGCCTGCTGTATATTCGATATAGACCTTTTTAGTATTCTTCAAAGTTTTATAATCCGGAATAATATTTTCTTCTACAAACAAGGTTTTAAAAATAACATCATTAGTCTCACCTGCAGCTTCTACTGGAAAAGGAATATGTTCTCCTTCATTTTCGTTAATATCATTTATTTTATTTTTGAAATCCTTTTTAAATTGTCTGTTACTTTTTCTGTCTGCTTTTTTCTCAAACTTATTTACCAGCTTCTGAAAAGCTTCTGTATTTGCAACTCCAAAATAAGCTTTAAATTCAGGCACATACGAATCTTTCAACCCTCTAATGATAACAGGAGCCTCTTTGCCATCGTTAAGAATAACACCGCATTCTGGCATATAAACACTGTCTAATACAAATTCGGCATCTCCGCTTTTAAAACTTACACCACTGCTCGACGTAGTCATCATAGGAAACGAAGCGACAACAGCACCATCAAAACCCGAGAACTTATAAATTTCCTGCTCCAGTTTTTTAAATTTATGGAACAGTTTGTCGTTTTTACCTCTATAATTATTAATAAAAATAGCAGCAGGCGTATCCGTAATGACAAGTCCGTTCTTTTTTTGTTTCTGTATTTTTTTAAGAGCCTTGGGAGACAGCGTTTCTATATTGGGCAGTTTTTCAAAAACAGTCTGCGCCTGCAAAAAGCATATTGGAAATACCAGAAAAAGAATAACACTGTAAAAAGTATTTTTAAAATCGGCTAAAGGATTATACATAAAATCGTTTTTTTTATAGAGGAAAGCGGGGGCAGTAACAGCTTATATAAAAATACACCCAATAGCTGCTTTTTAAAATTTTGCTTCTGCCCCCGTTTTTAAATTATTTAAGCATAGGTTTTATCGATCTGACTTAAAATTGTAGGGTCTTGTATTTCATCATCTTTTGCAAACAATAAAACTTTAGACATTACCTCGGCCGATTTTGGATCATCGTCTGCAAAAGGAAGGAATAAACGTCCTCTGTGCTGCGAATGAATTGGAAGCACCGACAAATATTTACCCGGAAGCTGATGCACCACCGCGCTGCCTAGATGTACACTGTAAGATGCCATTTTACCTGTAATGACTGCATGATTTTCCTTGATCTCTACATTCTTAACTTTAAACAGACGCAGTGTTTCTCTCAGTAAAACTGCTCTCATTTCGATAGAAGAATGACTCGCTTCCGGATCTACTCCTCCAACGTGTGCAACACTTACCACTAAATCAATATCACGCATTACTTCTGAGAAAATCCTCGGATTTACCTCTTCAAAAGCGATGTTTTTATAATCTTTTAAAGAATGAAATTCTATAGTTTCTAAAGTTGGACTTTCTACATCTGCAGGCGAAAACCAATCTGCCATCGCATACATTTTTACCTGATACCCTTCTTTATGAAAAACTTTCTGCAAACCTTCCTCATAATCTACTTTCCAGCCTCTGGTTTTCAATAAAGCCAAAGTTTGGTTTGGCTGAACCTGATGTCCGGCATAACGTCTTGAAATTGATTTTTCTTTTAATTCGTCAGGCGTTGGAATATATAATTCTCTAAAAATCTGTTTAAACGGCTGCTGCACTTTGTTATCAAAACAATATTTTTGAAAATCTGTCCAAACGTTATGTTGATGCAGATCAAAACAATGTGCAATTCTAAACGTTTGTTTTTCATTCAAGGCAATCATTTCTCCTAAAGCAGTGACCAGATTTCCATCCACATAAAAACCAATTTTATCATCGTTTGAGATAAAAACTAATTTCTCCAGATGTTTGGAAATAATCGGATGCTCAAAAAGGTTTTGCATTTCTGCGAATAAAAACTCGTCCCCGCGAATCATACTTTCTTCCAATCCTTTTCTCGAACGTGTCCATTGCTCCCGCATCGTTTTTCTGTAATTGGTCAATTCCAGAATGCCTTTGTCTTTTTTGTATTTTGGCGGAATCGATTTTAATTCCTTATCTCCTTTATAAGTAACTAAATCTGCTTTTCCTTCTTTATTAATCACCAGATTTACAGTAATATCATCTAAAACAACTTCGGTCTCTTTTGATAAAATATTCTGAATTTGTTTAGTTTCCATTGCCCAGGTCAAACGAACGGGATCCGGATAACCCGCATTTCTCGCCAGATTTTCGAGCGCAACACGAATCGCCAAAGCTTCGCTCGCTTGTTTCATAGAGCCAAATTCACGGCTTTCTTTTTTAAATTGCTGTAAGTATTCGTAACGCGACAAAATATCTTTTTCAGGACTAGTTTTGCTCAACGGTACCAATCCGTAAACACGAAGGTAATCCTGGTCGCGTTTGTCTTTTACTTTGGCCGTAACTTCCCTGATTTTCAAATCGCCTGTAATCGTGTCTGCATACAATCTCGCACGTCGGTGTCCGTTTCCGTCGGTTACATATTTTGCCGCTTCATACAAAAGTTCCCATTTGGCTTTTCCCAATTGTTTGTAAGCCGATACAAACCAGTCTTTGTCTACCGCTCCGTCTTTAAAATCTTGTAAATCTATAGACGAAAACTTTGCCATTTCACTTTCTAGTTCCGAATTTACAGCACTGTAACCAGCCGTTTTGGTATGGGCATGAAACCACCAGATTCCTTCGTCCAAACCTTTCCAGTTCAAATAATTACTGATAAACTTTTGCCATTGCGGTGCGTAAACAGCGGTCTGAATTAATCTTTCTTCTGAAATTTTGGCTTTTTTAACCGCTTCATTAAAAACCTCCTGCGTGTCAGAATCCAGCGGGTAACATCTTTTCAGCAAATAACTGAATAGTTTTTGTTTGGTTAATTCGGTGTAACTCCACGAATAAATATAACCTTTGAACAAACTCGATTTGCCCAATGCCGTAATTATTTCGACGAGGCGATTGATACCGAAAATTTTCTGGAAACTTTGTACTAAATGAGTAACAGAAGTATTGGAGTCGCCTCTTTTTACCTCAACATCCAAAAATGCTTCACGAATTTTGGCAATCATATCTACTAAAAACGGAAATCTCTTAATGAGTTCTTCGCTTCCGTAATGTCTGTAATGTTTGGATTCGCTGGTTAAAACCGAAATTCGTTCCGGTTCTAAAATTCCTTCGTACAATTCGCTTTCGGTAATTAGATTTTGCTCAAAAGCAATACCGTACAAATGAATCGGCGGTTTATTGTAAACAATATTTCGTGGTAAACCATTCAATTGACGCCATCTGTGCAGGTTCCAAACTTTTTTGTTTTGCTCTTCTGTCAAATCATCCAAAACGATTTTGTTCAGATAAATATCAAAAAAACCTTGATTTTGCCATCCGTTTCCGCTGTCTGCATTATAATAATATTCATCTTTAGAAGGTTTGTGCTCAAACTCTAAAACCGATTCTGGAAGATTGGCATACAAAGCACTGCAGGCATCAATTAAGAAAGCTGCTTTTTCTTTAAACACATATTTTTCCTGTAAAGCATTTAAAATCTGCAAAATGGCATTGTCCCAATCGTACCCTCTTTTGTTTTGGTGCGGTAATAATTCTTTATAGTAAAAAACATGTTTTTCTAGAAAATCACGCCATATTTTTCGGTCGCAGCTGCTCACAAGTGTCACCAGAAAAAGATCTCTTTCGGTTAATCCAGAATCTTCAAACCAGCCTGACCATACTTCGTACAGCGGATAATTTGCTGCTGCGATTGCAGCATCTTTTTCGTCTTTTAGGTTTTTTAAATGTCTAAACGTATTTCCCAGTAAAACAGTCGTTCTGCTGTTGTCGTAATTTTCGATTTCGTACTCGTAATCTCTGTTTGCTTCGTATAATTTATACAATTTAGAAATTTCGGTTTCTATCTCAGACATCGGTTTTGAGAAACCATATGGTGCGTTTTTAACCGCTTTTGCATACAAAGAATCTTCCTGTACTTCTGGCAGAGCATAAGGCGAAACTTCATTGGGCGTATAAAAACCATATCCGTTTTCGGCACTTAGCACATTTTTCTTTTTTGACGGCTCTAACTGTTCTATAAATTTAGATTCTTTCTCGGTGATTTTTGGTCTTGCCGAATAAGCCGCAACCCAATCATTCACTTTATCAGTCAGTTTATTGTTTTTCTGAAGCTGGAGCATCAAATCCAAAACAGACATACGCTGTTCTAAATCGCCTTTTTCTACAGTCTGTTCTATAAACGAAGTGATCTTTTGATCTTCTTGTTTTAATAAAATGGCCGTTAGGTTTTTCTTTAAATTTGAATTTTTACGTTTGAATAATTCCTGAAAAATTGTCAATTCGTCTTCTGATAAACTCAAATTATATAAAGTAGAAATTGCCGAAGCCACAAGAGATTCTCCTCTGTCTTTTAAGATTCTTAAGGCAAAATTTCTTTGAAAATCGGTTGGTGCTTTTTTCTCTTTTCCGCTGTTGCTTTTAAAACTGTAAAAAGAATAACTGTAGTAATCTCCCAGAATTTGTCTCGTAAGTTTCTCTCTTAAGTTGATCGAAAAACCTTCAAAATGACTTAAAACGGCTTCTAATCTTTCGTTGTTATCGCCCACCAGATTAATCGCTGCAGCATAAAGCGTATCTCTTTCAAACTTAATATTGAGCCAAGAAAAGACCTTTCCTTCAAAAGTTTTTTCCTTTACAGTCACCGTTTGTGCCAGATGATATACTTTGTCAAAAAAGTTAGGATACGCTGCATTTTCAATATAGAATTTCGATTTTACATTCGCTTCCAGCAAAGCGTTCATTCTCGGAACTGCAAAGGCCAAAACCTGCAGGTTTTCATCGTCGGCAGCTTTAAAATAAAGCGGCATTTCGATATAAGGATCGTTGGTTTCTCCGGCAAATTTTAAAGCTAGAGATTTCTTTTCGACCGAACTTTTTTCTAATAATTCCTGCAGATACGGAACTGTTTTTTCTACATCCAGAACACCCTGAACCCAAAGCGCCATATAAACTTCGTTGTTGTTTTTGCTTTGAATGCCCACCGGAATAGTTTCTGGGTTAGCAAAATAACCATACGCCAGATTGATAATGTTTCGAACAGTTGTTTCTTTTTCAGATTCCCAGCCTAAACCTGTCCAAGTATCTATTGCTCTGACTACCGATGAAAAACGGGTCAATTTATGGTCTATAATAACCTTAATCATATATTGGAGCGCGCCAATACTCGTCTCGTCCAACGCTTCTAAAACCGTCTGACGCAGACCTTCCTGACGCTGGGCTGCAAGCAATAACTTTTCTACCAATTCCCAGCTTTCCTTTTTTTCGCTGTTTAAAAGCGCTTTAATAATATTTCTGGAAACTTTTCCTCTCGGATCTTTATTAAAAATAATATCTTCGAATAACTGAAAAAGATTTTCTCTGTTCAAATCTAGGGCAGCCGACCAAACCATAAATTGATTGCTTGAATTAGAAACCTCGGTATCAAAACGAATCTGATCTTCTATATTCAAGTCGTAATAAACACTGCCACCGTCTTGATAACTGTAAATATTAGGCCCGTTGAGCAGCGAACGCAGAAAATTAACCTGATTGACCACCAAATATTTTTTATGGTTTGGCGCTCTAAAAGATCGTCTTGTATAACCACTTTGATACATTTTTTGAGGCAGTCTGCTCCACGCTTCTTTTACGTAAACGGCTTCTTGTTCTCCAAAAAAGAAAACCAGCAGCTCGTAATAATTTTTATCTTCCCAAAGATCGTCCTTAATTAGATTTTCAAATTTATCTGCTTCTTTTGAACCCAGCGAAATATAAGTACTGTAATAATTGTCCTGAAGTTTCAAGAGTTCCAGACCAAACTCTGCCACTTCTTTTTTTAGTTTTGTAGTTGATAGTAATTTCGAAACCAAATTGCTGTTTGCAATTTCTTCGAGTTCTTTTTTAAATCTCTTTATTGGATTTTCAATTACCTTACTTTTCAGAAGATCTTCTATCGTCATAATTTTTATATTTAAGATTTTTATTTTAATTGACAATTAATAATTGATAGTTGATAATTATTCTTTTATCACCTGTTTGGGTTTACTATTTTTAACACATAGCATCATAGATTTTGTAAACTTATAAAGACGTTTCACTGCTATCAACCAACACAGCTATGTGTTAAGAAACTAGTTTCTTTTTTAATTCTTTTTACACCTCTAAAACCTATGTTTCTATGGGTTAAAATACTTTCTTTTGAATTACACTCAACAGTTTTTTATCAATTATAAACCACTCCTTATCAATTATAAATTATTATTCATTATCAATTATCAATTGTAAATTGTAAATTACCAATAGCTTCCCGCCAAAAAGGTCAGCCTGATGAATGTGATGGATTTGTTTTGAGAAAAATCGATTTCCTCTGTTAAGGTTTCGAGTTGGTCTTCGCCATAAAAAACGGCATACAAACCATCTTCAAAAGCCAGTATCGCGTTTTCCTGCGCTGTAACAAGATCTATTTTGTTGTGATTGTAAAGGGCTCCGAAACCTACTTTTCCGGTATCGGTTAGAATAGGAAGGTAATTTTCTTTTGGCAGATGAATCGTGTCTTCGTCTTCCCACTCAAATGAAGAGGCAAGAAACAGCTCAATCTGATGTTTTACAATTAATTCTAAAAAAGTACGAACCGTTACAATGGAGTCCGAAGTATCTAAAGTGATGCTTTTTTCCTGAAGAATAGGATGTTTTTTTCCTAACTGCTTGACGGAGATGCTTATATTCATTTTTTAACGGCTTTTATTTGAACTTGTAAAATAATAAATAAAAAAATAGGATTATACTGAGATAACTTATTTTAATGTTAAAAAATTATTCTGGACAAGGCGAGCATAAAAGTAGTTTTTGATTTCAAAAAAATACCCCTCAAATTGGCATTGGAGGGGTTTGGGTTTTTATTGATACAATTCTTCTCTTATTTTAATTAAAGTCTGAATCGCTTTTTCTTCATCCGGTTTTTCGGGAAGAGTTGATGTTTTATAATGATTTTCGATTGACGCGATTAAATCATCTGCCATTTCCAGTAAATCATCGTATTCTTTGTTTCCGGCTTTTATGTCTAACAATTCGTCGCGATTGGAAACTCTGATATTTAATGTTCCGGTTGACAAAATCTGTTCTGCGGTTTGCAAAAGACGAATCGTGTGCATCATGTTTTTGCTGTCGTAATTTTTGCCGTGCTGTTGGTTGGTGTTGTAGCGCTCTTCGTTGCGTTTGTCGATCCAGCTGAAATATTCGGTGTATTCTTTGCAATATTTAGAATAGCCGTCCTGGTTGCAGGATAAATAACCGATCAGCTTTTCGTTTTTTGGAATCGACGAAACCGAAACTTCGTTGGAGTTTTCTTTCTGAATAATGCCTTTGTAACCTAAAGTTTTATTTTCGTCGCAAAACATCGCAAACATTCCTCTGGAATTTGGCAGATTTACCAAACCTATTTGTTCTTGTTTCAGCTTATTTTCGGCTAAAAAATTAGTTACAGAAACCGTTTCATACCCTTTTAAAACAGAACAAAAATCCAAAAGGCCTTTCTTTTCTTTGGGCATTGGATTTACAATTTTCTTGTTTAAACCCCTCGCCTTTTTGATTTGCGTTACGGCATATCCGGCAAAAGAATCTTTGCAGAGTTTCGAGAGAAAATCTTTTAGTTTAAGATTTTCCATCAACGGATGTTTGTACAAAATACAATCATCGGGCGAAGCCAAAATCTCCAAAATATTAGGATTGTTTTTGATCAATAATTCTACAAAACGCCCAATTTCGTAATATACCTCATCATTGGTTTCATTACTGATCTGCGGAATATAATCTAACCCAAAGAACTTTTCTTTTGGCAGATAATAAACGCCCTTAATATCGGTATCTGATGCTGGTGTATTTAACCCAAAAGATTTACTTCCTGAGATGACTTCGAAAAGGATTAGGTTTTGGGATTTTAGGTTTTGGATGGTCATAGACTATTTATATAACGCAATTATTACTTATTCACACTTAAAATATAAAGAATAGATTTTGGTAAATCGTTATATGTTTTCAAAACAACATAATACCACTTATTTTCAGGAATATCAACTTCAAACAGATCATTCTTTTTATGACCTTTAACTGCATCTTCAAATGTTTTATGCATAACTCCTTCATTAAACCATCCCAAATCTCCTTTGTTACTATTACTATCCATAGTATAAATAGAAGCTAAATCTCCAAATGATTTCCCTTTTTTGTATAATTTAATAATTTGTTCTCTTTGTTTATTAATATCATTAATAGTCAACTTACTGCCATCTAAATAAATATAACTCACTCTCATCGAAACAATAGATTCGGTTTTTACAATTTTATCTTCATTTATCAAATCATTTTCTAGAAATCTATTTTTATAATAATCCAGACTATCAGTACTAATTTCTAAAGTTGTAATTGCAGCCTTCGGATTCAATTTAATAAAATTCTCAGCTTCTTCGATCGAATTAATTTGCTGTAGGTTTTGAGAAGAAACAACAGTAAAATAAAAAAAGCTGACCGCTAAGAGTAAGTATTTAAACATAATAAAATGGTTATTTTAGATTATTTAAATGATGTAAATATAGAATATAAAAGTTTTGATAAACCGACGTTTTCTCAAGAAACAGCAAAAATAACGTTTTTATTAAAGTAAGAAAAAGGATATATGTACAACAGAAAAAAAGCAGTAAAAAAAGTATTTTATCACAAAAAGAGTGTGTTTTACGGATTGCTGTTTTTATTAAAAATTTTAAATACCTTTGAATTATGAGCACAGCAACAAAACCTAAACATATCAGCCGAATAAGAGAGCTTCGCGGCATGAAACAAGAAGCACTTGCGCAGGCTATTGGTTCGAACCAGCAAGCTATTTCGGGAATTGAAGGAAGCGAGGAAGTTGATCCGGCGAAACTTGCTTTAATTGCAAAAGCACTTGGCGTAACGGTTGAAGCACTTGAAATTTTACAGAAGAATCTGTTTTCAATTTCTTTAATAACTTTTATGATAATAGTGCTAATAACGGTCCTCAAGGAAATGGAGATAGTAACACTAATTTCAATTGTACTTTCAATCCTCTTGATAAAGTTGTGGAGCTTTACGAACGTTTAATTCAGGCTGAAAAAGATAAGGTTGAATATTTAGAGAAGTTGTTGGGAGGGAAATAATATTTTTTCTTTTTTGATATAAAATGGAAATGCGCAAATCTTTTTATAAGGGTTTGCGCATTTTTTTTTATTAAAATGTTGATTCTTTCAGTGTGTATATTTCAAATGATTTTTTTTTCAATATTTTTAAATCAAATTTGAAAAGAATTTTTATATGAATAGCATTTTTTTCTAAAGTAAGAATCTCCTCTTTTGAATATGTTACTCCATCTCTTCTTTTCCAATTTTCCTCATTTTCGCTTTCATTCTCAATATTATCAAATTTTGGTTCAGTTACGTCTATAAGAAGTTCACTTTTATACCAATTGTTATCTTGGTATATATTGTATTTTATATCATTAAGATTAATTATAAAAACTAAATTACGATAAGCAGGATTGCTAATTATTGGAATGTTTTTATAACTGGAATTTGAAAATGGAATATTTTTTTTATTATTATAATCTATGACAATACCATCATAATTCAGGATTTCATTTCCTTTCCAATTTGAAAAAATTACAATTTTTGAATGATCTTTTATCCCAGATAGAAAAGTATCTATTTGATTTTTTAAGTTTAGGGCTTTTTTAGTTTCTTTTATTTTTAGCAATTCATTAAAAAAATATTCGTTAACTGAATTTGCTACTTTTGCCCCAAAATCTGTTAAACCATAGACAGACTGGTAATATTCTCCATCAATAAAAGCAAACCGCATTTTTAGAATATTTTGAAAAAAGCCAAAACCATCTTTAGTTTTTTTATTAGGCTTGTAATTTACTGTTTCATAAAACTTTAAAATTGTTGGAATAAAAGAATTTTTATCCCATAAATTTCCAACCCTTTGTTTAAATTCCTCAATTTTTGATGTAGAAAGTGGTATTTGAGATATGGCGGTATACTTTAATATTTCCTGCCTTTTATTTAATTCAGTATATAAATTATTTATTTTTTCTTCTTTAAAATCAAAAATTTCCTCAAAAGTCTTATCATATAAATTAAATGCGATAATTGGTGACCATTTTCCGAAATTTGTTTTAACTAAATTAAGATTAGTTTTAACATCATCAATAATAAATTTGAACCTATCGTTTAAATCTATATTTTCTATTTTAATTCCATAGTTTAAAATATCATATTTTAAAAGTATAATCAAAAAACCAAAATTTAACCATGTATGGCTCGTCAAGGCAAAATAGGCTCCAAATTGAGGTTTTATGAATTCCCAATTATTTACTTCGAGTATACCTTTCTCGGCTTCTCTTTCAAATCTATAAAAGTTATTAACAATTTTTTCTCTATTATCATATAAATCACTTTCAATTGGTTCTTCTAAATATGTAAAATCATAATTCAAAAAATTTATCATATTGTTTTGATGTAAATAAAAACCCCATGAAGTAACACTAAAGAAAAAAGCATGGTGATAATATTCTAGGTCACTTCTTTTTCCAAAATCAAGAGAGCCAGACTCTCTCATTTTTTCAAATATTAAATTAAAACTTTCATAGTCATTCTCATCAAATATTTTCTTAATCAATTGCAGTAACCCCCAATATGTTATTTCTAAATATTTAGAATCATACGATTCATAAAAACTAATGAAAGATATATTTTCTGCAAATCTAATTGTAAATAACTCTATTACTTTTCTTTTATATTCTCGTGAAAGGTACGCATATATCTCAGCAGGAACATTTATAATTTGAGTATAAACCAAGCTATTATTAATCAACGAATCGAATGCTTGATCTCTAAAAAATAATAAAATTTGAGAAAAATTTTTTTCATCATTTTTATTACTTGATTCGATTAAGTTATTCTTAAGCCCATCTAAAATTTTATCTATGTAACTTATACTATTTCGTTTTGATTCTAACAAATATTTTTTTAACATCATAATTAATATTTTCTATAAAACTGTTCCAAAATACTCTTAAAATTTTCCAGATCAGAGCCTACATCTTCTGCTTTTCCACTTTTTATATTTTTTTCAAGTTTTTCCAATACTATTGTCAAGACTTCATCTCTCTGCCTGACTCCCAAAAACTCTTTTTTGCTAAATATAAATTTAGATTTCAAAGATTCTTTGCTTATTTTTTTGTCATTAGTTTTATATGATAGCAATAAAACTTCACTATCATTTACTATTTTAGCATCAAGATTTTGTACAGAATAGAAATGACTTTCGAGATCTACTTTTTCTATTAATGAACTTAAACTTTTGTACTTTAAATCGCGGAAATAATGATTTTCATTAGTCATGAAAGTAATATGAACATTGTCAATCAAATTACTATTAAATGAAGATAGATTTTTTGATGTTTGTGTAAAATTGAGATTTTCAAAAAATCGAATATAACTTTCTAAAAATATATTTTTAAACTTTTCTGTATATAAGTTTAAATCAAACTCATTTTTCAATTCAGTTGAAATAAGTAATTTCCTTTGACCTTTAGTTATAAATTTAAATACCTTGTCATATAAATAAATTAACAAACCAATAAAGATAAAAAAAGAATAAGCCAAAAAAATCAATATATTATTTTTAGAAGATTCTAGATGATTATAAAATAAATTTAAAAGTAAAAGAAAAATAATAATCGAGAAACCAAAATATGTAATAAACCTAAATGGTAATTTTTTATTAATAAACTTTTCCAAATCATCTCTTTCTTCTTTAAGATGAGTCAACAATAAATTAGTTACAAATAAATTCATTGAAACTAAAGTTATTGCACTTGATGTTAATAATTTCAAAAGCTCTTTGAAATCAATTATTATAAAATCAATTATTAGATTAAATTTTTTATTCGAATAAATAATTACAAATATTAATGCACTTATTAAGATCGAGAAAATTGCCCAAAATGAAAACCTTAAAATAATTTGACGCAAATTTAATAATCGAAATTTGCAACTGTTATGTGAATTATATAACTCTTTATTTTCCTCCTTTAATTTTCTTTTTACTTCATATATTATGGAATCTTTCATATATCTTTTTATTTCATAATTTCTCCCCTAAAAAACAAATCCAACTCCTCATTCAACTTCTTTCCGCTTCCCAACTTACTCGCATTTTCCTGATTAAATTGTACTGTTTCCAATAAAAAATCAGTTATTAAAACTTCTTTTGGGTGCAGGTATTTTTCGTCTTGGCTGGCTTTTATATTTTGCAATTCTATTATTTTGTCTTGTATGTTTTGTGGTGCCATTGGCAACAAATCGGCAAAAGCAACGGGCGGAAAAGAATTGTTTTCTATAATCCATTTTCCGGCTAAAGCGGTGCGTAAGGCGTAGAAATAACTTTTTAGTTTTACTTCTTCCATTTCGCATACTTCCATAAAATTCTTTGTCGTTCCTAAATAATGGTGCAAAACCGCTACGGGCGAAAAACATTCTACGGCTAACTCCTGCATTTGTTTTGCAAAAGCATCATTCTGGAAATACACGATTGGCGAAAACAACCACTCGATCAAAGGTGCGTTGGATTTTGCTAATAATTTTATGGATTTCCGTAAATCCCAGCCGGAACCGTCAAGATCGTCTTCGGTCATGAATTCGATTACGTCTGTTTGTTCCCAAAGCGACAAATAATACTCGGGTTTGTGTTTGTAGATAAATCGAATGTCATAATCACTGTCGGGAGAAGCAAATCCCCAGGCGCGGCTTCCCGATTCTGCTGCAAAAAGTATTTCTACATTTTTTAGTTGTTCTATTTCTTTTAATTTTTGGAGTATTTTTTCTTTCATGGCTGGTTTCAAATATAGATAAACGAAAAGCCTTTAAACCCAGTAAAAATACCTGATTTAAGCTGTTGTTTTTGCTGCAAGGGCAACTAGAAATTAAGTTTTGTATGGTGTGCGGGACTCGAACCCGCAGTCTCTTGCGACTAGCAAGTATTCTTCCAGTTGAACTATCACCTATTTTGTTTTTTGCCGCGAAGGCACTATCCCGAAGCTTCGAAACAAGTTTTTTTAAGCTTTGAACCTTTGTCCCTCCGAACCTTTGAACCTTAAAAAAAAGAAAGGTGCGCAGGGACTCGAACCCGCATCCTTTCCCCGTGGTGGGGAACGCTCTTCCAATTGAGCTAACACCTTTTTTAGTTATTTTTTTAATCTCGCAAAGTCGCTAAGACGCAAAGTTTTTTGAGCTTTGTTCCTTTGACCTTTGAACCTTTGTTCCTTTGAACCTTTAAACAAAAAAAAAAGAAAGGTGCGCAAGGACTCGAACCCGCATCCTTTCCCCTTGGTGGGGGAACGCTCTTCCAATTGAGCTAACACCTTTCTAAGTTATTTTTTTTTAATCTCGCAAAAACGCAAAGTTTTTTAAGCTTTGAACCTTTGTCCCTCTGAACCTTTGAATCTTTGAACCTTAAAAAAAAAGAAAGGTGCGCAAGGACTCGAACCCGCATCCTTTCCCCTTGGTGGGGGAACGCTCTTCCAATTGAGCTAACACCTTTCTAAGTTATTTTTTTTTAATCTCGCTAAGTCGCTAAGACGCAAAGTTTTTTGAGCTTTGATCCTTTGAATCTCTGAACCTTTGTTCCTTTGAACCTTTGTTCCTTTGAACCTTTAAACAAAAAAAAAGAAAGGTGCACAGGGACTCGAACCCGCATCCTTTCCCCTTGGTGGGGGAACGCTCTTCCAATTGAGCTAACACCTTTCTAAGTTATTTTTTTCTAATCTCGCAAAGTCGCTAAGACGCAAAGTTTTTTGAGCTTTGAACCTTTGTTCCTCTAAACCTTTGAACCTTCAAACAAAAAAAGAAAGGTGCACAGGGACTCGAACCCGCATCCTCCTGTTTAGCAAACAGACGCTCTTCCAATTGAGCTAACACCTTTCTAAGTTATATTTTAATCTCGCAAAGTCGCCAAGACGCAAAGTTTTTTGAGCTTTGATCCTTTGAACCTTTGTTCCTCTAAACCTCAATCTAACCCTCTTTTTTCACCATTGCGAAACTTTGTAATTTTTCAACAAGACTCCAAATATACTTTTTCCTTTAATTCCCTGTACTATCGGATCGAAAATTCTGCTTGCGCCGTCTACAGAATCTAGAGGCGGAATATATCCTTCTTCAAATTGTTTTTTTCTTAGACTTTCTTTGGCTCCCGTCGAAATCCAGCCGACATCTACGCTGGTCATAAAAATAGAATCGGCGGCAAATTCTTTGGCAGAAGTCAGCGTCATCATATTCAGCGCCGCTTTTGTCATATTGGTATGCGGATGGAAAATGGTTTTGTTGGTGTAACTAAAAATCCCTTCAGACGAGGTGACATTTACAATAAAACGTTCTTCAAAATCTGAATTTAAAAACAAAGGTTTCAATTCTTTTATTAAAAAGTAAGGCGCAATCTGGTTGATCAAATTTACCTCAACCAATTCATACATAGAGATTTCTTCCAGAGTCGAATTCCAGCTTGTTTTATCGCGATTGTCAACAGGCTGTCCAAAACGGGTAAGCGCTACTTCGGTTTTTTCTTCCCGGCCGTATTCCAGTGCTTTTAGCTCTTCGGCAATTGGCGTTTGGTTCCAGATTAAATTCGGATTCGATTTGAATTCTATCAATAATCGGTTTTCTTTTTTAATTAACGGCACATAATATTCGTCCGGATATTTTATGGTTTGTGCGGCATTGTTGATCAGAATATCCAAACTCTGGAATTTTGATTTATAAAACGATACAAAATCATTTATGGCTTTTAGATTTCTCAGGTCTAAACCGTAGATAATCAGGTTTTCTTTCCACTGTTCAAAATCATCTTCCTGACTGAATTGTTCCCAAGCCAAAGCAGGAAAACGCGTTGTCATCACGACATTGGCATTGTTGCGTAATAATTTTAATGCCGTTGCAAATCCTACTTTTACCCTTCCTCCGGTTAAAATTACATTTCGCCCTTTTAAGTCTATATTCTGAAAACGTTTTTCGTAGTTTTCTTCGGCACAAACCGGACAGAGACGCGTGTAGAAACTGTGTGCGAGTTTGTACGACTGATTGCAGCAATAACAGTTTTTGGGCAGGTTTAATGGTGTAAACTGCTGCTCGTTTGGATTTTCTTTTTCCGAAAACAAAGTCTCTCCGTTTAAAGCTTTAGACACCAATTCGGCATTCAGGCTTGTTTGAAGATCTTCCTGCTTTTTTGAAGTATAACTTGTGCTGCGGATATTTTTTTTGGCGTTTTTATGAATTTTCGTAATCAAACCGGCAAACAAATCGTTATCGGGATTTTCAAACGGATCTTCTTTTAAAGTTTTTAAAACCTTAATACACGTTTTCCATTCTTCGTCACTAAAAGCGTAATTTTTATTTTCTTCCATTTTATTCTTCTAAAAAATCTTCTAAAAATCCTATGAACCGTTTTCCGTCTGCAGACCAGCGCATTCCTTGTCCGTTTTCTATTCTAATTTCGTATACCAAATCGTGTTTAAAATGATAGAATATATTCCACCATGTTTTATAACTTAGAAAATGATACGCCAGTTTTTCTACCATTAAGCGTTTCTGGCTTCGGTTTCCTTTTATCTCGCCCAGAATACTAGAACTGTCTTTTTTTCTGCCGACATGTTTTTCCCACGCTCTTTCTACAACTGTGATCTCGTCGTTAAAAGGCAGAAAACAACTTTCAAAAAGCGCTGCGTTTTCTGGAGGAATTCCCGTTTCGTCGCGCCTGCTGGCCGAAGTTAACCGTTGTCCTAAAATAAGCAAAATAATTTCGAAAGGAGTTTCTTCCAGAGCTTTAATAAGATTAGATTTCAATAGATTGGAGTTACTTTCAAAAGCTTCTAAAGTCTTTTTAAAATAAATCATATTCTCTTGTATTGAAACTATCATTTCGTCTTTGAAATATGGCAGTCTCAAAATTTCACTTTTCTGCTTATGAAAGAATATCAGGTTTTCTGAAAAAAGATGCAGGTTTTCGTCTGTTAAAAACAAAGCATATTTCGTTTTCCATTCTTGATTTAAGCCGGGAATTATTGCTTTTATTTCGTTAAAAAAAACAACTGCGTTCATCTTAATATTCTTCCTCTACTCTTGGTTTTTTATTGCGGGTCGTAATTTCCCAATTCTCCGTTTGATACGGATTATCTATTTTATCAATCTGAACTAAAAATCGTAGTTTGTTTTTTCTTTCTTCATTGTTCTGAATTAAAATTCTAAACTCATATCCTTTTACCGTTTTTACATATTCGTCGTCAATAGGTTTCTTAGCATAATAATTTTTCATGACATTAATGGCCTTGGAAAACTGCGTATTTGCTGCCAGAAAATTTAAAAACTTTAGAGAAGTCTCTTTTCTAAATTTGGTATCCTTCATTTTATTCTTGGCAACCTTATATTCGGTGTCAAAACTCAAAGATAAATTATCACAGCCACCCAAACTTGCAGAAACCATTGTATCGCCCTTTTTATAGGTTTCTTCTATCGTTTCGGTATAATTATGCCATTCTATACTTCGCACACGTTTTGATACATCGGGCAGGTCTTTAAAAATGGTTTTAGATTGTAGTTTTGCCATTTTACAGTAAGTCAAATACGATTCTTCGTAGAGATTCCCGTCTTTGTATACAAAAGATAACGAAGTCGATTTTACATCATTGGTACTGTAGGTTCTGAAATTTTGCGAAATCTTGACTTTAAATTTATCGTATTGAAATTTTGCCTCATCAATTATATTATAAGAAAATGGCGCGTAACCCAAAACGGTGTGCTCTTCTTTATAATCAATTTCATCTTTCATTATATAATACACATACCTCTGATTTGTATTGGCATTACCGCCCAGCATTCCTTCTGACGATATATCGACTACATAATCCATAATGCTGTCTTTATTAAAATCACGTTCTTCTACTATAGAATAAGATACAGAATAAGAATCTCCTTCAACAGGAAAATGAACAGAATAAGGCGATTTTTCTGTTTGCAGATGATCGTACTTTTGTTCTCCAATCTCTTCTTTTATTAATTTTTTGAGAAAATTACTTTGGATTTCTTCCAAAACTACGCCTTCTGGTTCTTCCTCAGTCGTTTCTTCGGTTTCGTTAATAGAATCGGTTACTTCTACATCTGTTTCAAATGTTTCTTCAACAGGTTCGATTGTTGCGATTTCGTTTGTGTGCGTTTTTTTGTGCTTCGATTTTTTTTCGTCTTGACAGGAATAAAATAATATCAGGATTGCCGACAGTAGGATTAAGCTGCTTTTTTTGAGGTTCATTTTTATAATTTGTTTTTGAAATTAGGATCGTAATCTAAATATGCTGTGTTATTTTGGGTATTTTATTTTTACGAATGTAATTTCAAATTAACAAATAAAAAACCACAATCCGCGACAATAAATTGATCTAAATATCAATCTTAAATAATTTTAAAAGCATTTAATTTTTTCTATCTTCCCCAAAAAATAATGACAAGTCATTGGTATTATTTTCTTTAACAACACAAAACTGCTTATAAATTAAGTTTTAATTCTCTTACAAATAAACGATGAAAGAATATATTGACGCTATAGACTGGTCTGAAACCTGGGAATTTTTAAAAGAATACATCCTGCCAAATATGGGATGGTTTATATTCTGGATTCTGTTGTTTATCGTAATCGGATTGATCCTAAGCATTGTACTGAATGTATATCTATATAGAAAAAACATTTTTACGCGCGATAGAAAATACTACAACTGGTTTGCCAAACTCTGGATTCCGTATATTGTAGTTGTCTTTATTTATTTTTCCGGAATGTTCGGCTTGTTTTACAGCGGTCATTTTGTGCTCGAAAGAGAAAATAAAAACATTACGTCCAGCCTTTATGCCAAAACAATCGGTCCAAAATTTTCATCAGAACAAAACAAAAAAGAATTTTTGACATCCTTGCAGGAAGTATCAAATGTATCTCAAGAAGCCAGCAAATCTATAGCGCAGTCTTTGGTTGCAAAAATCAAAAACAATAACAGCGGGATGGCAGTTGTTGACAATTTTAAAAATTCGTCCTGCAGCTATCTTTACGAAAAATACGAATCTGAAATTTACAGTGCGAGTATTTACGGCCTAATAAAAGCGGTGGATAAAAAAGCAGGTGTGGCCAGCATTAAAAAAGTAGACTATTCTGATTTTAAACTTCTTTTAACCAAACTCGACAAAGTTGAACCTCAAAAAATCGAACAATCAATTCAAGCCGAAATAAGCCTTAAAATAAAAACAATTCTGGATTACTTTTATAAAGGAATTATGAAACATGAAGCACTATTTTTACTGCTTTTTCTGTCCTTCCCTTTTATTGAATATTTGATTTATTTGAAATTTATAAAAATCAAAAATAATCCTGAATCTGTTCCTGTTTAATTTTACATTCTAAATTCCAAAAAAGCTTTTGGTATTTCTGGTTGTTTCTTCTGCCACTTTATCCAAAGCAATTCCTTTAAACTGCGCGATTGTTCCGGCTACATACGGCAGAAAAGCAGGTTCGCATCGGCGTTCGTGGTATTTCTTCAAGAGGCTGTTCGGCACATTTTTCGGAAGCATAAACGGCGCATCGGTTTCAATCATCATTTTGTCGAGCGGTACGTATTGAATGACTTCTTTTAAATGGGCGAAACGTTTTACATCTGAAACAGCTCCGGTAAAACCGAGATAAAATCCGTTGTCAAGATACGTTTTGGCTTCCTGCAAAGTTCCGGTAAAACAATGCACAACGGCTTTTGGCAGTTTCGGCAGATAGTCTTTTGTGATGTTCATAAAACTATTAAAAGCGGCTCTTTCGTGCAAAAATAAAGGTTTCTGAACTTCTATCGCCAATTCCAGCTGGGCTTTATAACATTCTTCCTGTTTGTTTCTGGGCGAAAAATCACGGTCAAAATCAAGTCCGCATTCGCCAACCGAAATGACCTGTTTCTGCTCTAATAATTTCTTTAATTTTGAAATGCTCTGTGCATCAAAACTCTTCGCATCATGCGGATGAATTCCTGCCGTCGCGTACAATATGCCGGGATACTGCTTCGCGATTTTTGCCGATTCTTCACTGTTTCGTACGCTTGTGCCCGTAAGTATCATTTGCGATACATCTGCATCAACTGCGTCTTGTACGACATCGTCTATGTCGTTTTGGAATTGTTTATTGGTTAAATTAATTCCGATATCTATGTATTTCATTTTGTATAGTTGCAAAGGCTCAAAGAGGCAAAGGTTCAGAGGTTTTCCTCTTTAAGTCTTTTATTAATTTTTGTTTTTTATTTTTTGCCACTAAGGCGCAAAGGTTTTATTTAATCTTTACTCTATTTTCTTTATTCTATTCTCTCTTATCATAAATCACCTCATTTTTAAATTCGCCCTGAATAACTTTTCCGTAAATGATTTTTGTCCAGCCGTTTTCGAAACCGTGATTGTTGGCGATTAGAAAACCTTTGTTTGCATCAATTTTTATAATTTTATGGGCGTCGATGTATCTGCCTTTTACTTTGCAGAAAACAATATCGCCTATTTGGTAATTTTCGCTTTTTTGAAAAGTTAAGAGACTTCCGCTTTTTAAAATGGGCCGCATCGAGTCTCCAAATGCTTTCATCTTTCCATTGCCGACTGTTTCTAATTCTGTTTTCAGTCGTTCATATTTATTCATTTTTTTTAAAGTTGCAAAGGCTCAGAGAGGCAAAGGTTCAGAGGTTTTTTCTCTTTGAGTCTTTATTTTTATTGTTTATTTTAATCTCGCAAATACGCAAAGTTTTTAAGCCTTTGCACCTTTACCTCTCTGAACCTCTGAACCTTCTAAAAAGCTAAAAATCTCCGTAATACACCTGGAAGCAAGGCAGTTTCAAATCATTTCTCCAGGTATCTACTACTTGGTTTCTGTCGTCCAGAACAAATTCTATAAAGTATTTATCTTTTATAAACTCGTTATAGATTTCCGTTTTAATGATGGAATCTTTTCGGCTGTCTTTGGTTTTACGCATGATCAGATCATCGTATTCGATTTCGTGTTTTTGGAGAAATCGTAACGTTGGTTCTTTGTATCGGTCTTCTCTTCCGGAAACCAGCAATATTTCGTATCCTAATTTCTTATAGTTTCTCAAAACATTCGCCACCGGATTATTGATTTCGTCTTCATCGCATTTACTCGCATCAAAAGGATTTCGCCCGTTCATTAAAGCCAGCGTTCCGTCAAGATCACAAATAATCGCTTTCGGGAGATCAGGGTTTTGAGCACAGTATTCCAGGTTTTTGTTCACTTTTTTTATGGGTTTAAAATCAAACTTTTCTTTGGTTTTCTGTAATTGATAATACATGTTTTCGATCACTTTTTTCGGGACTTTTCGGTCTCTTTTTTCATTTCTGATAAAAAGTTCCTGCAACGGTAAATCAAATACTTTGAATTCGATATTGGCCATTTCGGCAAAATCATCGATAGGTTGTTTTATGTAATCCACTTTTACATTACAAGTATCCAGAAGTACATTCCATCCATTCGATAGCAGCGTTTTAATCTGCACATTGATGATTTTAGAAATCATGCTTTCTACCGATTGATCCATCACTTCCTGAAATTGCGAAAACCTGATTTCGTCACGACTGATTCGCATCGTTTTAGCTTCAGTTCTCACTTTCCATTCGGCAAACGTACTTTTCCCTGACGCCGGGCATCCCACTAATATTGTTAATGTTGGTGTCTTTTTCATTATAATATTTTTTTTAAGTCTTAAATTCCAAAGTCTAAAGTCTTAAAGTCCAGCAAAATAAACCAAAACAGTACAAAATTAATATTGGCAATGGCTTTCCATCTTTTGACTTTCTAACTTTCGACTTTATGACTTTTGACTTTATGACTTTATGACTTTATGACTAAATTTTACAATCTTGGATCTAATGTTTTTTCTATTTCTTCGTTATTTATTCTTTTTAAGAGCAATAAACGCATCAAATAATTTTCTTCTTCTAAATCTTTATACGGAATCTGAAGCATCTTCTGATTGATTTCCCAACCGTTTATCGATTGTTCCATCTTCTTTTTTACATTTCTTTTTTCGAAATAATGATCAAAATCCTGATGGAAATTTACTCCGTAAATCATCGTCAGATAATTGTTGTTTCTGACTTTAAAACATGGAGGCAGATTTTTAATGTAATTCTGAACCGGTTTTATCATGATTCCTTCCTCATTTGCTCCGGTCAGTTTTTCAAAAAAAGCATAAATTTCTTTTAGCTTTTCTTCTCTGTTTGAAGCCGTAATTTCTAAATGCAAAAATGCGTCTTCATTTACCAATTCATAAGTCAGATTACTGTTTGGCAATACTTCTTCTCCTGAAATTTTTACCTCTTTTAAAATCGTAAAAGGCTTAAAATAAAGTGCTGCTTCAATTCCAAAAGTATCAATCTGGTTTTTGAAAACATTTAATGATTCTTGTTGTTTTTCTAAATCCGGAATTTTTACAGCCTGCAAAGCATCGTACTGGCGAACAATATGCGATTTATGTTTACTGCCAAACTCTTTTCTGGTAAGCTGTTTTTTATCTGAGATATAAGCTGTAAAAGATTCCTCATTTTTTACCGCAGTCAATTTCTCCAGCAATCCAGAAGTTTTCAGATACGAATTGTGTGTTTGCAAAGCATCATAATAACCGGTGAATTCTTTTTCAATTAATCCTGCTCCCAAAACTTTCCATGGCAATAATTCTGAAGCTAACAAAAGAGTGTCAAAATCCGGAAAAGCAGCTAACATTTTAGCATGCAGCTCCTTCAAACTGTTTATCGCTTTTTCTACATCAATATGATCCATTTTGAAACCATTTCTGGAAACAAAATACGTTTCTTCGAGATTTCTTTTTAAATAAATGGTACAATACGAACCCATGTATTTTTTTTGAACCACAAATGCTGTAACGCCATTTTTTAAATAGTAATCAACCGCTTCTTCTATACTTTCGATTTCGTTTCTTGATTTGCTTTTTGGAGCCGGAGAAATGGTTGGCGAAAAATCATTGATTTTATTTTTGCAAAACCATTCTATTCTATTTCTTACTTTGTAGTCTAACATTTTTTACTTTTTTTGAATGATTACCGCACTTGTCGGATAAACTCCTTTTACACAATCTCCTACTCCGTAGAAATTTTTCGGATTTGGAAAAATCTCCTCGATCAGTTTTACAAATTCTGCATTTGATAATTCGAAATCATGATCGTCGTGCCTGAATTCTTCTGTCAATTCATAATTCACATTAAAATCTTTATCTGGCGTTGTCACAAATAATTGGGTAAAATTGGTATTATCACGAATCCAGATCAACAACGATTTTGCTTCTTCTAGAGAGTTGTGCTCAATAACTTCACTTAAAATAATCTGGTTTTCAAAACCTTTAAGTTCCTCTAGGTTTTTAATCCACACTAAATTGTCTGCTTTTTCTAACGACTGAATTTTATCTGCAACATGCTTAAAATCAACCTCATCATAAGCATAATATTCCTCTGTAAAGCCTCGCTTATTCAGTAATTTAAAATACTGCAATTCACCGCAGCCAAAATCCAAAACAGGTTCCTCAAAATTGATTTTACTGCAGATGAATTCTTTTCTGGATTGGTGTGTATCGGTAAAAACAAATTGCACTTCACTTTTAAAATAGGCTTCTAACTGCGGTTTAAATTTTTCAAACTGAATCGGCGAACGCATAATTCTCTTGATAAAAAGATAAAATACAAAATACGGAATTCCACTAAGATTGGTAAACATCGTAATATGCTTCTGAATGAAATAATCATCGATAAAAGTATATACCGCATATCTGTTGGTAAAATGTGTAAATAATGCTACCAAAGAGAATTTTTGAACCGCTTCTCTTACCGTTGCGCCTTCAATCTTTAATTCGTAATTGTTACCCATTTTATTCACTAAAGTAATTCCGTCAATATATTTAGACAAAAGGTATTTTTCGTTTTTATACCAACTGGAGTCAAGAAAAAAAGTAGGAACTTCGATGGTACATTTTTCGGTATCCACTTCAGCGTAATTTTTATCCAGCCAGGAAATTATTGTCTCGTCTAAAACGCTGTTTTCTTTATACAAATGATTAAAAAACTCAGTTGCAATGTTTAATGCCAGTAACGGACTGCAGTAGCTCTGAAAATCGATTTGATTTCCTTCCTCCGGCAGATAACTGTTTTTACCATCCAAAAAGACACAGTGATATTCGTTTTCGGCAATTACATTTCCAATTAAAATCCCATTTTTCAATTCTTTCAAATACAAACCCTGATCGGTATTTGGGTTCTTGTAAAGAATATCTAAAAAGTATTTATTTTCTGATTTAAGTTTTATAATCATGGCATTTATTTTTGTTTGACAAATATAACTTTGTCACTGCGCAGTCATTTTGCGCAGTTTGAAATTATTTTTATTTTTCAATTTTAACACATAGATTCATAGCTCTTCTTTACGGGTAAAGACGTTTCACTTGTTTCAATGCACATAGCTATGTGTGAAAACTAGTTTTTTCTTTTATCTTTTTTGTTAAAGTCTAAAATCTATGTTTCTATGTGTTAAAAATAATTACTCCAAACAGTTTATTCTTCTTCTCTATTAAACGGTTTTTCAAATTTTGGGCGAATTGTTTTCCAGATAAATTCCGAATAATCTCTGTTATCCAGCATCGCAAATAATATTCTTGAATATTTACAAGTTAAAAAATACGAAGCCGTTTCTTTTCTAGATTCCAAAACTTTAAAATCGATTTTACATTGATTTTCGATTGCTGAATAATGGTTTTCTAAATCGTTTTTGGTTTGTTTTACCCAATCAAAAAATTCATCGGGAACGCGTTCCAGAATTTCTTCAAAGGATTGATTTGCTTTTAAATATTCCCAGATATTCAAATTAGAAACCTGAGTAATGATTCGGTGCAAACGAAAGTATTCATCAAATTTAATTTTTACACGGAAATTGTTCGCGTATTTAATGATAAAACCTTCTTTGTTAGCAAGTTCCATTTCTTTTAAAGTCAGAATATCTTTGATTCCATCGTATTTTTCAACCATAGGAAAACCAACATCTTCAAGAGGAAATTCTTCTCCGGAATCTGTATCGACAACAGCCAGCAAAACCAACTCTTCTGATGCGCCATAATCTAATACAATTCTATTTTCTGGATAAATAATTTCAAACAAATAGGTTTTATTTTTATCCAAAAGTGACCAAGAATTTCTGTATTTCCCCTGCAGCATTTCATTTGCTTTGTCTGATTGCTCGCTTGCAAAAGAACCTCGGCTTGCCATAAAAGGCACATCGTTGATCCAGTACAAAATTCCAAGCGATCCATCCATTTTATCATAGACTTCAAAAGTTGTGTCAGGAAGCATTTGATTTTCTATTTCACCCAAATTGAAAAACTTAGGAAAAGGTCTTGCAATTACATTTCCTTTTTCGTCTAAAATCAAACCTCGGCACGCCAAAGTTACTTCATTCCAAATACGCTCAAATTGAGCATTTTGAGTATAATTATAAATATATAAATCATATTCAGGGTGTTTGTTAACTCTGATATAATTTTTAGAAATCATTTCGTTTAAAAGTACTGTATTCATGTGTTCTAATCTTTAAACAAAGATTCAAAAACTACTGCGCAGTTATTTTGCGCAGTTAAAAATTATTAATTTCTTCGTACTTGTATTCTAAAAACTTTCGCATTTTTGGCATTCTGTTTTTAAGTATCTCGACAAATTTTAAAAGGTATTGCTGTAAATTTTCATTATCCGTATGCTGCTCCCTGAACAGATATTTTTCTAACTCCGGAAAACTTTCCGCAATATCATTTTTTGTATAAACTTCTTTCCCTCCGTCAAGTAAAATTGACTGCCCAAGCTGGAACGCTATTGATTTTAAAACATCTTGTTGGTTTGTATTTCTCCCGAAAGAAGAAATCTCATTTAGATCAATTTTTTCTAAAGTTTGAATTTTTTCCTTTAAATCACTTTTTAAAGCATTTTTTATGGCAGCACGGTATTCTGTTTTACTCAAAAAAGATAAAATCATTCGGGTGCTTCTCAAAAATTTCAAATCAACATCTCTTTTTAAAAGTATATTGATCTTATTGTTATAGTGCTGTTGATGAAAATCGTACGTATAAAACAAGGAATTATTCAATTCGTCGGTTGTGCCTTTGTAAACCTCAACTAAATGACCATTTTGACAAACAGCAAGATTGGCATTAATCACTTTTTCAGGATAATTTAATGCTGTAGATTGCGTAAGTTCTTTTGCTAATGAAAGTTTTTCCAAGATTGTTTCAGGCATTTCTTCAACAAAGAAAACCACATCAACATCGAGCGAATTTTCAGAACCAAATATTTGATAGACAGGCGTTTTTTTCATCGTTTAAAATTTTTCGTTCAGCATATCGATTTTTTCTTCTTTACAAATTAAAAATCCATTTTCAGATCGAAACGTACCGAAATTATTAAGAAGCTTTAACCAGCGGTTTATGTATTGTTGTAAAACTATTTTTTCAGTTGCTGTAATTTCTTTTCTATAAATAAAAGGCTCTAAATCTGGAAACGTTTTTACCAAATTCTTTTTCGTATAAATCTCAATATCATTTTCAATCAGAGCAATGTTCTGTCCGACATAAAAAGCGATGATTTTCCAAATATCAGCGTCTGCTGTGTTTTTTTGATTGAACTCTGAAACAGCAGTAAAATCGACTTTACAAAGTGCTTCCAGTTTTAAATTAAAATCGTGGATTCCTTTTAAAATTGGCCGAATCTGCGTTCTGTATTCTGTTCTTGTCAATAGCGTCAAAACGGTGCGAACTGCTTTATAAATCGCCAGTGTTTTATTTCTAACATGCTTTTCTCTTACTAATAACTCGTGCTTTTGTGCATGCAGAAAATACGTTTCCAGCAATGCATTATTGAGCGAATCAATCCACGATTTGGTGTAAATAGTATCTGTGATTTTTCCGTTTTCTATTACTGCAAAAGTTGCATTCCAATTCAGATTATATTCTTTCAAAAGAAAAAGAACTTTGTTTTTTCGTTCTTCCTGCGTTTCGGGCATTTCTTCTTTAGGAATGATAATAATTACGTCTTGGTCTGTAGAATCTTCAGAACCGTAAATGTAATAGGGATATGGAAATGTAGTTTTCATGTTTAGTTATTAGGATTTCTGCAAAATTCATTCTTTAGATACTCTTTCAAATCATTCCCATATACAATTATATCGCTGCCACAAACTGAAATAACCGGAGAAAGATTTTTATTTTCGAAAACAACAAGTACTCTGAGGTAATAAATGGGAATATATCCAACGATTTTAGAAACATCAAATCCAGCTTGGGTTAAAGCTTCTTCTGCAAACATTATATTTGTTTTTATATCTTCAAGCACATGCTGTACTTTTTCTATATCTCTTGGGTATTGATAAAAAAAATTATGAAATTCAACTTCATCTTCTCCGTCTGGATCAATAGAAATCTCATCTGTATCTAATCCGCCAATAATTAAAAGCATTTCTCTGTAATCCCAGGGAAAATCAAATCCGAACAATAGCTGTAATTTATCAATGTTTTTTCTGCTGATTCCCTTTATAAATTTAGTATTTCGCTGTATTTGAAATCCCCAAACATCATTTCTAATCTTTATTGTTTTAAATTTCTTTTCGGCTTTGTACTTTATATCTTTGATTGTCAGCATAATTTAATTTTAAAAGTGAAAAACCACGAACCTGTTTAAGAATCCGTGGTTTAAAATTAATCTATTAATAATTGTGTCACAACAGCTGGATTCATGGCCCATTGCGCTGTATAAACCTCATCGGCAATTACATCATTGGTAATTATCAAGCCTTGAGCTTCCGCTTTAAGCTGTAACAAACGACCGATATTCAATTTGCTTTTTAGTTTTGATAACAATGCCTGAACTCCTTTAAAATCCAAACCTCCAACAACCTGACCTCCAAAAGTCATCTCTAACCAAACGATTTCTCTTTTGGCTACATCCAACACTCCAAAAACCAAACCTTTGGCAACATTCTGTGTCACACGAACCTGATGATCTACACACGACGGATCGTAAGCCACACCCGTTCGTTCCGAAATTTTCATCGGATATTTGCTGTTCATCCAACCCACAACCAAATTTGGCGTTATGCTTCCGTTGCTGTAGGCATTGCAGGTAAAAGCTACAAATTTGGCATTGGCTTTAGCCAATTCGTCAATATTGATGTTGATATATTCCGCTGTTCCAATTTTATTCGGAATGCTTCGGATATCCCCGCTATGCTGACAACCTGTGGTATTTAATCGGCTGAAAGAACAAATATCTGAACTGTTTTCGTATGCAATATGACAGCTTAAATCCATATCCAAATGCTGTGCAGGCAAGTCTTTACCCCATTGCATAAACAATCGCACTTCGTTTCCTTCAATCGGGAAACGTGTTCCCATTAAAGCAACCGGCAAATCCTGAACAGTATCACTTCGGTCTCCTATAGAAACCGGAATGTTAAACAATTGCGGATCGATAAAAATTGTTTTGTTTGGATTAGGAACAGCTGCAAATCGTTTTTTCATCGCCAAAAGACATAATTCTTCGATCTGAGTTTTCATGGCTTCTAACTGTTCATCATCATATAAACCCAATAAAGCATTTGGCTGAATTCGTTTATTGGTTCCGCCCAAAGGTTTTACACTTCTTGAGATCTTTTTATCAAAATAGTTTTGCGCGTACATATTTAGTGTAAACACCAATCTCGCTGGAACTTTATCGATGATTTCTTCAAAATGAGCAATAGTTTCGGCTGCACCAAACCAAAGCATATTCGAAAATAATGAACGTGCAAACAATCCCGGACGCTGTTTTAACAATGCAAATGTTTTATCGGCATCAAATTTCAATCTGGATGTGTTCACTTTACTTTGCCAAACATCATAAACCTGGTTGTAAAATACATCCATTAAAAAATTCAATTTCTCAAATCCTTTTCTTTTGCTGTATTCTGCCAAACGCAAAGCACGGATAAAACGAACCCACATTCCTCTTTTTGGATGCATGATTTCGCAAATTGTTTCTACTTCCATTTCCATATTGTTCAGCCACGAAGCGACCATCAAACATTCTTTTCGGGAATATTTAAGTTTCAAATCTTTTGCAGCTGCAATTCTCGCCTGCGCGCTTGTCTCTAAAACATTAAAAAAATGCTGTCCATTTTTAGACGCTCTTTTTACAATCGTTTTTGGTTCTATAATTTGTAATAAACCGGTGTTTTTAAACCATAAATAACGTAAAATATCCGTTGGCGTTTTTAAAAATTGAGACGCTTCCTCTTCTTTACCGTTTTCAATCAAAAGATCAATTACCAGCATTAAAGTTTCCTTCATTGTGATTGCTGCTTTTGGCAAAGGCAAATATTTCATAGCCGTTTTTAAACTTTCTACCTGAGTAGCGTCTAAAGCCGTTTTTGATTGTAATAAAGATGTATAAAAGTTCTCTAATTCTTTTTCATTCCATAATTCAAGCGTTTTTAATTTGCTTGATTGTCCAATATGTTCCAATTTTCCGAATTCAAACGGAGTACCGCAAAAAGGGCATCCATTGTATTTTTCTAATGGAAAAGTATTAAATGGGATAATATGTCCGCATTGTAAAGTAGTTCCGTTTTTAGTTTGAAAAACATTTCCGAAATACGTCACAATATGATCCAAAACAGATTCTCCTGTCGGGATATTCCATTCTTTCACCAAAGGCGTCCAGTTTTTATCGGTTCCTAAAACTTCTCTCAGCACTTCTAAAACTTCGATTTTATATTTCGGATTTACGTTGTTTAGAGCGTGTAATAACGATTCTGAAAATGTAAATCCGAGTTTTGAAACATTGGCTGCAAAAACCGATGTTATTCCTGATAAATTTTTAGTATCATTCACAATCATTTCTGATGGAATGAAAATAGCATTCTGACGTAAACTGATTTTTAATAATTCTTTTGTTTTCATTTTTTTTAATTTTTAAAATTTAGATAATGGCGTTTCTGATTTCTACCTAAAAGAGTTTTGAAGTAAGAAACACTTGACCTTAAATTTGAGTGTAATGAATTAGCTGATTCAAATTGGAAGTTTGTGGGTTTCCCCGAGAAGTAAGCTAATTTTGACCCTCATTTTTTATTAATGATAATTTTAATACTTAATAAACCGTCAACTTCCTTTCGGAAGTTAGGAATCGAACCTAAGAAGTAAGTTTTAATTGACCATTAATTGTGAAGCAGATGGGATTCGAACCCACGACCTGGACATTAGAAGTGTACGAAGTAAGTTTGGATTGACCTTTTAGTGATAATTTCAAAACTACCTGCTCTACCGCTGAGCTACTGCTTCAAATATAAAATAAAGAGATAATGGTATTAAGTATAAATCTAATAGTGGTTTCGTGAAGTAACTTAAACTTGACCTGCTTTATTCTATTTTTATTTCTAAGAACGTATTGTTTTATTTCCTGAGCAAAGATTTTAAAACTAGTACGCAGTTATTTTGCGTAGTAAAATTTTTGTTTCATTTTTTAGAAATACCTTTTGTTTTATTTCTTGAGCAAAGATTTCAGAACTACTACGCAATTATTTTGCGTAGTAAAAAAAGAATTTTATATTTGAGTAAAAAAGAATATGTTTTTACAGAATATTTATACTGAATTGCTTTTGAATATTAGTTTTAAAGAAAAAGAAATCGAGCAGAAATGGCAAGATTTACACAAAGCATACTCCAATAAATCAAGACATTACCACAACCTAACTCATATAAAGGATATGATTGAAAGTTTTGAAATGTATAGCAGTAAAATTCAAAACCCAAACGAAGTATTATTTTCTATTTTTTATCATGATTTTGTTTATTCAGCTTCCAAAAAAGACAACGAACTCAAAAGTGCCGAATATGCTTTGGCTGTTTTACCACAAAACACCTCGCTCCATAAGCAATTGGTTTTTGACGCAATCTGCGCGACACAACAGCATCAGCAGAATAAAATTGAAGATATAAATTGGTTAATTGATTTTGATTTAAAAATTCTAGCCCGAGACTGGGAAGATTATAAAATCTATTTTGAGCAAATTAGAAAAGAATACCGCATTTATCCTGATTTTCTCTACAAACCCGGCCGCGCAAAAGCTTTGAAGCATTTTTTGGAGAATGAGTTTATTTTTCAAACCGACGAATTCAGGAATTTATATGAAGAAAAATCGAGAAGGAATATTGAAAGGGAGATTTCATTATTAATATAGGTATCACATTTATGTTGTTAAACCCGACAGTCCCGAAGCCTCGGGATAAAAACCTGTCGGGTTTGTATTACGAATAAAATAGACACAATTATATAGGAACCGAAAAACAGATTTTCTATTAACATTTGCATATTGTAGAGACGCACAGCAGTGCGTCTACGCAACGAATGTCCGTAACTATTTAAACCTGACAGATTCATCGAAATGTCAATAAATTGTGGCTACGATGTGTTAGACGCACTGCTGTGCATCTCTACGGAAAATTGGAATGGAAAATTAAAACGAAATTTCATTAGTAACGTAAATGCGTGAGGGATTGAGGCGGTATCCTTTTGTGGCGGTCCCGAAGCCTCGGGACGGAACAAAAGATATAGCTGATCCCGAAGCTTCGGGACGAGCCGGAGGGACACGCCCAAAATATACAACGCGAAATTAATCTCGCAAAAAACACACAAACCATGTCACAAAACAAAAATGCTCTAATACGCTACAAAACCATAGATAAATGTCTTCAGAATAAATACAGGCAATGGACTTTGGAGGATTTAATCGAATGCTGTTCTGAAGCTTTATTTGAATATGAGGGACGGGCAAACCCCATTAGTAAACGAACGATTCAGATGGATATTCAGCTGATGCGAAGTGAAAAACTAGGTTATAATGCGCCAATCGTTGTTTATGATAAAAAGTATTATAAATATGACGATGATGAATTTACAATAACCGATATTCCGCTGACGGAAACGGATATGAATGTCTTGACCGAAACCGTTTCGATGCTGAAACAGTTTAAGGATTTTTCTTTATTTAGTGATGTATCAGATATTTTGCAGCGACTGGAAGATAAAATTTACTCTGAAAAATCGCATACAAAACCGGTAATTTATCTGGATAAAAATGAAGAACTCAAAGGCCTTCATTATCTGGATGAAATTTATCAGGCAATTATAAAAAAAATGGTTTTGGTACTTACTTATAAATCATTTAAGTCTAAAGAAGAAAATACGTTTCATTTTCATCCTTTTATTTTGAAGGAATTTAATAACAGATGGTTTTTGATTGGAAAGAAAAAAGGCTCTCAACCAATTACGAATCTGGCACTCGACAGAATAGTTTCTATAGATTACGATTTTAATATGTCTTATTTGGAGGAAGATTTTGATGCAGAATCTTATTATAAAAATGTAATTGGCGTAACTGTAAATTCGGGCTTACAACCCAGACGCATCGAACTTTGGGTAGACGCTGTAAATGCACCTTATGTGATTACAAAACCCCTGCATCATACACAAAGGCTGATAAAGGAAAATGAGGATAAAAGTATTATTATCCATTTATTTCTATGTCCTAATTATGAAATGGAGCGTATTTTTTTTGGTTTTGGTGACGGAATTGAAGTTTTGAGACCGGAAAACCTTCGAAACCGAATGAAAAAAATCCTTGAAAAAGCTCTTGAAAGGTATCAGCCCTAAAATTTTATTATTTTGAAATTCTAAATTCTAATTGTAAATAAAACAAGTGCTGGTGAAAACAGTATACTTATAGAACTGAATTTAGAATTTATTCCTTTTTTATAATTTCAATAAATACTTTTATTATATTTCAAATAAAAAAAACTAACCTAAACCACTCTATTTCAGAGAAATTTTATTACTAACCAAAAATTTAATAGAAAATTATATGCATGCATAGTATTTTTTGATTATATTTGAAATCGATATAGTTACCTATGAAAGACAAAACAATAGATTATATTTTGAGAGCTACATGGCAGGCTGTTTCAAGAATGTATAACGAGGAAGCAGCAAAATACGATGCCACAATGGCAACAGGATTTGCTCTTTTAAGTATAGACAAAGAAGAAGGAACTCCATCTACAGCCTTGGGACCAAGAATGGGAATGGAAGCTACAAGCCTTACCAGAACACTAAAATCAATGGAAGACAAAGGTTTGATTGTTCGCAAAAAAAATCCAAGTGACGGTCGAGGTGTTTTAATTTACCTGACCGAATTTGGAAAAGAAAAAAGAGATTTATCTAAAAATACTGTTTTGAAATTTAATGAAAGCGTTAGAAAACACGTTTCTGACGAAAAATTAAAACATTTTATTGAAGTTTCGGAAATTATCAATGAATTAATTCAAGACAAAAACATATTTAATCAAACAGAAAATATAGAAAAAGAATAGTATTTCTTATTTGGAAATAATTCAAATTCTAGTAAAAAAACAAATTAACTAAACTATGAAACGCACAATTAAAAAAGTTGCTGTAATTGGATCCGGAATTATGGGTTCAGGAATAGCTTGTCATTTTGCCAATATTGGTGTTGAAGTTTTACTGCTTGACATCGTACCCCGCGAGTTGACAGAAGCTGAAGCTAAAAAAGGATTAACGCTTGAAAGCAAAGTTGTTCGCAACAGAGTGGTAAACGAGCATTTAGCGAATTCATTAAAATCGAAACCCTCTCCTATTTACAGTCAAAAATTTGCAAGCCGAATCACGACCGGGAATACGACTGATGATATGGCAAAAATTGCCAATGTTGACTGGATTATTGAGGTTGTTGTAGAACGTTTGGACATCAAAAAATTGGTTTTTGAACAAATCGAGAAATTCCGTACTCTGGGAACTTTGGTTACATCTAACACTTCTGGTATTCCAATTCATTTTATGAGTGAAGGAAGAAGCGAAGATTTTCAACAACACTTCTGCGGCACTCACTTTTTTAACCCTGCGCGTTACTTAAAATTATTTGAAATTATTCCTGGCCCAAAAACTTCAACTGAAGTATTGGATTTCTTAAACGAATACGGATCTAAATTTTTAGGAAAAACTTCGGTTGTTGCTAAAGATACTCCAGCGTTTATTGGAAACAGAATTGGTATTTACGGGATTCAAAGTTTATTCCATTTGGTTAAAGAAATGGGATTAACGATTGAAGAAGTGGATAAATTGACTGGTCCTGTAATTGGTCGTCCAAAATCGGCTACTTTCCGTACTGTGGATGTTGTTGGATTGGATACTTTGGTACACGTTGCCAACGGTATTTATGAAAACTGCCCAACAGACGAACAACACGAATTGTTCAAACTTCCTGATTTTGTAAACAAAATGATGGAGAACAAATGGTTGGGAAGCAAAACGGGTCAAGGTTTTTATAAAAAGGTAGATAAAGATATTCTTTCTTTAGACTTAGATACATTAGAATACCGCGCTGCTAAAAAAGCAAATTTTGCTACTCTTGAACTGACTAAAACTATTGATAAACCAATCAATCGTTTTAAAGTTTTAGTAAAAGGAACAGACAAAGCGGGAGAATTCTACCGTAAGAGTTTCTCTGGAATGTTTGCTTATGTGTCAAACAGAATTCCTGAAATCTCAGACGAATTATACAAAATTGACGATGCCATGAAAGCTGGTTTTGGATGGGAAAATGGTCCATTCGAAATTTGGGATGCGATTGGTGTTGCCAAAGGAATTGAAATCATGAAAGCAGAAGGTTTAGAGCCTGCTGCATGGGTTACTGAAATGCTGGCTTCTGGAAGCGAAAGTTTCTACTCTGTTAAAGAAGGAGCGACTTATTTCTATAACATTCCAACAAAATCTCAAGTAAAAGTTCCTGGACAAGATTCATTTATTATTCTGAACAACATCCGCGAAAGCAAAAAAGTTTGGAGCAATAGCGGTGCAATTATTCAGGATTTAGGAGACGGAATTTTGAACTTAGAATTCCAATCTAAAATGAATACAATTGGTGGCGATGTACTTCAGGCTATCAATAAAGCAATCGACTTATCTGAAAAAGAATATCAAGGTTTAGTTATTGGAAACCAAGCAGCGAATTTCTCTGTTGGGGCTAATATCGGAATGATTTTCATGATGGCAGTTGAGCAAGAATACGACGAATTGAACATGGCAATTAAATTGTTCCAAGATACAATGATGCGTGTTCGTTATTCTTCTATTCCAGTTGTAGTAGCGCCTCACGGAATGACTTTTGGTGGTGGATGCGAAATGAGCTTACATGCTGATAAAGTAGTTGCTGCTGCAGAAACCTACATGGGATTAGTTGAATTTGGTGTTGGTGTACTTCCTGGTGGTGGTGGATCTAAAGAAATGGCTTTGAGAGCATCTGATTTATTCCGCAAAAACGATGTGGAATTAAACGTTCTTCAAGAATATTTCTTAACAATCGCAATGGCAAAAGTATCGACTTCTGGTTACGAAGCTTTTGACACTGGACTTCTTCAACATGGAAAAGATGTTATCGTAGTAAACAAAGATCGTCAGATTGCTGAAGCTAAAAAACATGCATTGTTAATGGCAGAAGCGGGTTACACACAGCCAATCAGAAGAACGGATGTAAAAGTTTTAGGTAAACAAGCACTTGGAATGTTCTTAGTTGGAACAGATCAAATGGAAGCTGGAAAATACATTTCTGAGCACGATAAAAAAATTGCCAACAAACTGGCTTATGTAATGGCTGGTGGTGATTTATCTGAAGCGACTTTAGTATCTGAACAATATTTATTAGATATCGAACGTGAAGCTTTCTTGAGTTTATGTACTGAAAGAAAGACTCTGGAGAGAATTCAATATATGTTAACTAAAGGAAAACCACTTCGTAATTAGAAAATAGAACAAAGAGAATAGAATATAGATTTAAGACTTTGTAAAGTTTATTTTCTATACTCTATCTTCTATACTCTTAAAAAATAGAATAAAGAGAAAAGAATATAGATTTTGAGACAAAGTAACGGTCTATTTTCTATAATCTATTTTCTATAATCTTAAAAACAAAAACAAATGAAAACAGCATATATAGTAAAAGCTTACCGTACTGCGGTAGGAAAAGCACCAAAAGGGGTTTTTAGATTTAAAAGACCTGATGAATTAGCAGCAGAAACCATTCAGTTTATGATGGATGAACTGCCTGATTTTGACAAAAAACGTATCGATGACGTTATGGTAGGAAATGCCATGCCGGAAGCTGAACAAGGACTTAACGTTGGACGTTTGATCTCTTTAATGGGATTAAAAGTAGAAGATGTTCCTGGTGTAACGGTTAACCGTTATTGTGCATCTGGATTAGAAACTATCGGAATGGCAACTGCTAAAATCCAATCAGGAATGGCGGATTGTATCATTGCAGGTGGTGCAGAAAGTATGAGTTTTATTCCGATGGGTGGTTACAAACCAACTCCGGATTATAAAGTTGCTGCTGCAGGTAACGAAGATTACTATTGGGGAATGGGTTTGACTGCTGAAGCGGTTGCAAATCAATACAAAATTTCAAGAGAAGATCAGGATGAGTTTGCTTATAACTCTCATATGAAAGCCTTGAAAGCACAAGCGGAAGGGAAATTTGACAAACAAATCGTTCCGATTACGGTTGACCAGACTTTCATTAATGAAAACGGTAAAAAAGAAACGAAGTCTTACGTTGTAAAACAAGACGAAGGTCCAAGAGCTGGAACTTCTGTTGCTGCATTAGCTGGATTAAAACCAGTTTTCGCTGCTGACGGAAGCGTAACTGCCGGTAACTCGTCTCAAATGAGTGACGGTGCTGCTTTTGTTTTAATTATGAGCGAAGAAATGGTAAAAGAATTAAATCTTGAGCCAATTGCACGTTTAGTAAACTTTGCTTCTTCTGGTGTTGAGCCAAGAATTATGGGTATCGGTCCTGTAAAAGCAATTCCGAAAGCGTTGAAACAAGCAGGATTAACATTAAACGATATTGAGTTAATTGAACTAAATGAGGCTTTTGCTTCACAAGCTTTAGCAGTAACTCGCGAGTTGAATATAAATCCAGATATCGTAAACGTAAACGGCGGAGCAATTGCTTTAGGACACCCTCTGGGTTGTACGGGTGCTAAACTTTCTGTTCAGTTATTTGATGAGATGAAACGCAGAGGTAATAAATACGGAATTGTTTCTATGTGTGTTGGGACTGGGCAGGGTTCTGCGGGGATTTACGAAGTTCTTTAAAAAGAGAATAGAATATAGAACAAAGAGAATAGATGTTTTTCTTTGAGAATAAAGAGATTGACTTTTTGGAGTGCTAAAATATTTCAAAAAACAAATAAAAATAATATTAATCTTACTTTTTTTATTTTGATTTCTTAACTTGACTCAAAAAACATGAGACATAATTATAAGAACTTAAAGATTTGGAAGATCGGAATCGCAATTGCTAATGAAATTTCAGATGTATTAATAGAATTTCCAAAACACGAACGATACGATTTGAGTTCTCAAATAAGCAGATGTTCTGTTTCGATGCCTAGTAATATTGCCGAAGGATCTTCAAGAACTGATAAGTCTTTTAGTCACTTTTTAGACATTTCTCTTGGTTCTTCATTTGAACTAATAACACAATTACTGATTGCTAAACATAGAAAATATATAAACGAGATACAATTTAACCAATTAGAAATTAAAATAGAAGAATTCCAAAAGATGACAATGGGTTTTCAAAACGGACTAAAGTAACAGTCTATTTTCTATACTCTATACTCTATTTTCTTTCATAAAAAACAAAAAACAAAATGGCAGATACAATCGAAAAAAACGTAACCCGTGGTGGTCAGTTTTTAGTTAAAGAAACAAAGTGCGAAGATATCTTTACACCAGAAGATTTCTCGGAAGAGCAAATAATGATGCGTGATTCTGTAAAAGAGTTTGTAGACAAAGAAATTTGGCCTAATAAAAATCGTTTTGAGAAAAAAGATTACGCATTTACAGAAGAAAGCATGCGTAAAGCGGGTGAATTGGGACTTCTTGGAGTTGCAGTTCCTGAAGAATACGGCGGATTAGGAATGGGATTCGTATCTACAATGTTGGTTTGCGATTACATTTCTGGTGCTACTGGATCTTTCTCTACTGCTTTTGGCGCTCATACAGGAATTGGAACTATGCCAATTACCCTTTATGGAACTGAAGAACAAAAGAAAAAATACGTTCCGAAATTGGCTTCTGGAGAATGGTTTGGTGCTTATTGCTTGACTGAGCCAGGTGCAGGATCTGATGCTAATTCAGGAAAAACTAAAGCGGTTTTGTCTGAAGATGGAACGCATTACAAAATTACTGGACAAAAAATGTGGATTTCGAATGCAGGTTTCTGCAGCGTTTTCATCGTTTTTGCCCGTATTGGAGATGATAAAAATATCACTGGTTTCATCGTAGAAAATACTGCTGATAACGGAATTTCTATGAATGAAGAAGAGCATAAATTAGGAATCCGTGCTTCTTCTACACGTCAGGTTTTCTTCAACGATACTAAAGTTCCTGTTGAAAACATGTTGTCTGAAAGAGGAAATGGTTTCAAAATTGCCATGAATGCATTGAATGTCGGCCGTATTAAATTGGCTGCAGCATGTCTTGATGCTCAAAGAAGAGTAACTTCTGGAGCGGTAAAATATGCTAACGAAAGAATTCAGTTTAATACTGCAATTTCATCTTTTGGTGCTATTCGTTCTAAATTGGCTGAAATGGCGACTAATGCTTACGCTGGTGAAAGTGCTTCTTACCGTGCTGCAAAAGATATCGAAGACAGAATCGCTGCTCGTGAAGCAGAAGGTACAAGTCACCAAGAAGCTGAATTGAAAGGTGTTGAAGAATATGCTATCGAATGTTCTATTTTGAAAGTAGCGGTTTCTGAAGACGTTCAAAACTGTGCTGACGAAGGAATTCAGGTTTTTGGAGGAATGGGATTCTCTGAAGATACTCCGATGGAAAGTGCTTGGAGAGATGCTCGTATCGCTAGAATCTACGAAGGAACAAACGAAATTAATAGAATGCTTTCAGTTGGTATGTTGATCAAAAAAGCCATGAAAGGCCATGTTGATTTATTAGGACCAGCAATGAAAGTTCAGGAAGAATTAATGGGAATTCCATCTTTTGATACTCCGGATTTCTCTGAATTATTTGCAGAAGAAAAAGGAATCGTTGCAAACCTGAAAAAAGTTTTCTTGATGGTTGCCGGAAGTGCGGTTCAAAAATACGGTCCGGATTTAGATTCTCACCAGCAATTATTGATGGCGGCTTCTGATATCTTAATCGAAATTTATATGGCTGAAAGTACTATTCTTAGAACTGAAAAATTAGCCAAAAAAGAAGGTGAAGCAAAAGTACAAGAGCAAATTGCAATGGCAAAATTATATTTGTACAAAGCGGTGGATATCGTAAACTCAAAAGGAAAAGAAGGAATTATTTCTTTCTCTGAAGGTGATGAACAACGTATGATGTTAATGGGTTTAAAACGTTTCACAAAATATACAAATAATCCAAATGTAGTAGCCTTGAGAGAGGTGATTACTTCTAAATTGGTTGCAGAAAACGAATACTGCTTCTAATATAAAAATAGTTTTTAGCTTTTTAATTTGTTTAAACCCGCACTATTCCGAACAGTGCGGGTTTATTTTTTTAGATTTTACCGGAATATCTTGCAAGATTTTTGCATCAATTTGCAAAATATTCGTTAAAATTAATATTCTAATGCAAAGACAATGGTTAAAATCATTTACAATGTTTTATATTTAGCATTCTAAAAACTCAAAAAACATAAAATGAAACAAATTAATCTAATGGTTTTATTTTTATTGTGCATCTCTACGACTACTATTTTTGCACAAAAAAATAAAAAAATGGACATCATTGCTTATTATACAGGCGATGCAAAACTAATCGATGAATACGAAGTCAATAAATTAAATCAAATCATCTTTAGCTTCTGCCATTTAAAAGACGGAAAGCTGAGTGTTGATTCTTCAAAAGATTCTCTTACAATCAAACATTTAGTTTCTTTAAAAGCAAAAAATCCGCAGTTAAAAATTGTTTTATCACTTGGCGGCTGGGGTGGCTGTGAACCTTGCTCGGCTGCATTTTCTACGGCTGCAGGAAGATTAACATTTGCTAAATCTGTAAAAGAAGTAAGTGATTATTTTGAAGTGGATGGTTTAGATCTAGATTGGGAATATCCGGCAATTGAGGGACTGCCTGGACATTTATATCAAGCTGTTGACAAACCTAATTTTACTGAACTGCTTAAAACATTGCGTTCTACTTTAGGCAAAAAGTACGAATTAAGTTTTGCTGCTGGTGGTTTTCAAAAATACTTAGATGAATCTATAGATTGGAAAGCGATAACTCCATTGGTGAATCGCATTAATATAATGAGTTATGACTTAGTAAACGGATATTCTACGGTTACAGGACATCATACGCCTTTATACAGCACAAATGCAAGCGAAGAATCGACCAACAGAGCTGTTGAATTTTTATTAAAACAAGGAGTTCCTGCTGAGAAATTAATTATTGGAGGTGCATTTTATACCAGAACATGGATTAATGTAGAAGATGTTAACAACGGTTTGTATCAGCCAGGAAAACATGTTGAAGGTGTAAACTTTAAAGATTACGCAAAAACATACACTGAAGCAAACGGCTGGAAATATTTTTGGGATGATAAAGCAAAAGCACCTTATTGGTATAATGCAAAATCAAAAACTTTTGCAACATCTGATGATATTAAATCTATAAAGGCAAAAACAGAATATGTAAAGGCGAAAAAACTGGGTGGCATTATGTTTTGGGAACTTACACTAGACACTCCAAAAGACGGAATGGTTAATGCTATTTACGAAGTTAAATCTGCAAAGTAATTCCATTAAAAGAACAAAGAAACGGCCGCTGTCTTTAAGATAACGGCCGTTTCTTTGTTTTAAACAATTTTATTAAATTTTAGATTTGTCTAATTCACCTATAAATGGAATTGATTCAAGAATTTCTGCTCTAATTATAGTCTGCAGATAAACTTCAAGCTGAATAAATTTAGCAGCGTTTATAGCGCCAATTGCCTTTTTTGCTTTGTTATATGTTTTACAATATAGTTTTTCGTATGCTATATGATTTTTAAGAGTAGCTTTGGCCAGCTCATCTGCTTTTGCATCTGTAAATGTTGCGTAATTTGCAGCATAATCATTTATCAACTGAAATTTTGCCTGACCAAGTGCGTTACGATCAACTTCGTAATTGGCGTAAACCTTTGCAAATGCAGTATTTTGATCTTCAGATAAATTCATATAATGCTTGACAAGATCTGCTTTAGATTTACCGTAAATACTTTGTAAAACTTCTACATCTTCTTTATAAGAGGATTGAGCAAAAGAATAAAACGAGGTAATAATCATTATAAAAATAAGACTTACTTTTTTCATAGCTTTAATTGTTAACTGTTAATAAAATATAAGAACTCTATAAGAATTCAAGTCATTAAACATTCATTAATTTCAACCGAGAAGAACGTTATTCTTTTACAGGACTATTTTTAGGAGCACTTACAATTCCGTCGTAAACAATAGAAGATCTATTATTACTGTTAACGGTAAGTGACGCATTTCCATTAGAAAAAATAGAAAAAGTTAAATCATAAAAATCATTTTGACCTTTAACAGAAGCTCTAAAAAGTATATTTTTTTTCTTCTTTTCAACTTTGATGTTTTCTGGTTTTCCTTCAAATTTTATTCCGCCATCGCCTCCGTACGGCACATTAAAGCCTCGGCCGAAAAAAGGCAGATCGCAAGTTGTCTTTTCTGTATTAAAATTCAAAAAATACCTGTTGTAGTCTAAAATAATGAACCTGCCGCCTTGGGGCGTAACTTTCTGAGCTTCAAATACAAAATCCTTAGAATCAATTAAAGCTTCTATTTGTTTCTGCTGTTGCTCCTCTTTTTCTGCTTTAAGTTCTTTTTTTGTTTTTTGCTGTGCTAAAGCTGGAAAACTCAAAACAAACAACACTATTAATAATAGTTTCGTTTTCATAAAATAAATATTTATTCATTAATAAATAAAATCCTTATTTCTTGGTAAATCGCATCATGGTAATATCTGCTGATATAAAATTTAAAGTTTTACCATCATCTGTTATAGTATAGGAGGTAATTTTCTGAAGAGTATTAATATAAACCTGCTCTCCCTGCCCATCCAAGCACATCATTTTGGTCATCACCATTGGCTGTGTAAAATCGATTTTATTTCCGTCTATAATTAATTTTCCTGTATAAGAATTACAACTGCTATTGCCAGAAACCTGATTTTCTTTAGTATTAAACTGTATTGTTGGTTTTTTATTCGGATATAAACCTTCAAAAGTAATTCTTGGCCCAGTAATATAATTAAGTTCCCAAGTTCCATCAATTTTTGCGGTATCTGTTTTTTTATCTTTAGACGCATTACAAGAAAATAGTAAAGCACTAAGAAAGACAAAAGTTAAAATATTTTTAATCATATTGTTAAGTATTAAATGTTAAGAGATGAGCATTAAGCTCTATTTTTTTTAAATGAATACTTACGAATTTACGCATTTTATTTGGCTTTTGCATTGATGTAAATATTAAAGTAGTGTGAATTGTTTTGACTTTTTTTTAACTTTCATCTCCAAAATATTCCGATTATTTATGTTAAATTTACTTAATCTTTAATTTAAATGCCATTTTATATGAAAAAAATAATCGTTTCTTTCGCTATAATTACAGCCTTGGTTATTGGCTGTAAGACCAATACAAAATCAAATGACGCTAAAACTCTAACGGTTGCTCTGGAGCCAAAAAGCAATAGTAAAGTGGGCGGAACAGCTACTTTTACAGAGAAAGACGGAAAAGTAACTTTTACAGCAAAAGTGAGTGGCTTAGAGCCGGGAGTTCATGCAATTCACATTCACGAAAAAGCAGATTGCAGCGCTGCCGATGGAAGTTCTGCTGGAGGGCACTGGAATCCAACGTTTAAAAAACATGGAAAATGGGGAGCTGCAGAATATCACAAAGGTGATATCGGAAACTTTACCGCAGATGCAAAAGGTAACGGAACTATAACACTTTCTACCGACGAATGGTGTATTGGGTGCGGCGACGCAAACAAAGACGTTTTAGGCAAAGGTTTAATTGTACATCAAGGGACTGATGATTTTACAACCCAGCCAACAGGAAATGCCGGCGGAAGAGTTGCTTGTGCCGGAATTATTAAATAAAACATTCGATAACCACTATTTTTTTGAAAATCTAGTGGTTATTTTATTTAAAAACAATTTTAGAACAAGAAAAAGATATAGCTTTGCAGCAAATTTAAGGCAATGATTAATCCATCAGCATCTGGCTGGATAGATAAGTTTTTTAGTGAACAGAAGTTCTCGGAGGCTATTCCTTTTGAGACTACAGATTTTTTTTACTATAAGGTAAGAGAAACGGGATTTATCTATGGTCATATCATAAATATTGATTCTCAAATTCCTATCACGATAAAAGGCTGGTTTAAAACCGAAATTTCTAAGGTTGCGCTTTTAAACACACTATATCATGTCTTTTGCTTAGAAAAAAGAAATTCGGAACCGGATAATTTTATTTCTGAAGTCCTGAAGTTTTACAAACAGATGAATCCTGAAGGATTTAGTTTGTTTAAAATTTTACTGCCCAAAGACACTCCGTCCTTGTCTTTAGAAAACATCATAGACGAGAGAGTACAAACCAACGACAGTATAATCAGTAAAAATTTCTCTCACTTAGTGACCAATGCTTTGCTTTTTATAGATGTATTGGCATTTCGTCAATATTTGGAGCACGGTGAAATTCCTGAAAAATATTTAAAAAGAATAGAAGAAACAGTTCTAGGCATTGTGGCTTTAGCATTAAAAACTAAAACTATAAAATCGCAGCATGACGATTTATTGATAAAACTTTTTGAAGCTTCTATTCGTTACTCAAAGTTCTCAAAAGTAACAGTTGATACTCTGGAAAATTTACATCTGGATTATTTTAAAAATAAATTAGAGCAGTACTATCTGATTGATATGGCGGGAATGGCTTTATGGAGTGATGGCGTTGTAGAAAATGAAGAATCCTATTTTTTATATTCTTTAGGTTCTATGATGGGTGTTTCGGATGATTTTGTGACTGCAAGTATCGATACGACAAACACTTTTATTACAACACACAAAAAGAAAATCCCATACTTTAATTACTCAAATCCTGTTAAACATTTCTATGACCAGATGACACACAGTGTTGTAAAGCTGATTGTAAGAAACAAAAACAGGTTGGTAAAGGAAATCATGCAGAGCAAAGAATTAGTAGTTCTTCTTGCCTATTCTACAACCAGAGATTTAGATGCAAAGGAAAAGAAAAAGGTAAAAAAACAGCTTTTAGACATCTGCAAAACGATTCCGTCGCTGACAATATTTTTACTTCCCGGCGGAAGTTTATTACTGCCGATTTTAATTAAGTTTATTCCAACTTTATTGCCCTCAGCTTTTAATGAAAATCTAGACGAAAATGAATAAAAAAAATCGCCCTTTCAGGCGATTTTTTAATTTTTATAGATTACTCAACTGGTAAACATCATCAAGTTCATCATTCGAAGCAATTGTTACATTTAAATCGGTTACAAAACCAGAATTTAAACCGTAAACCCAGCCGTGAAGCATTAAATCCTGACCGTTTTTCCAGGCACTTTGCACGATAGATGTTTTAGCTAAATTATAAACCTGCTCTTTTGCATTGATTTCAACAAAAGCATTAAAACGTTCTGTTTCATCTTCAATCGAATTCAGATATTTATCGTGAAGACGATATTCATCTTTAATGTGGCGAATCCAGTTGTCGATAATTCCAACAGACATATTTCCCATTGCAGCTTTAACACCTCCACATCCGTAATGTCCGCATACGATAACGTGCTTTACTTTTAAAACGTTTACAGCATAATCCAGAACACTCAGCATGTTCATATCAGAGTGCACTACCATATTGGCAATATTACGGTGAACGAAAACTTCTCCAGGTTTAGCACCAATAATTTCGTTTGCAGGAACACGGCTGTCAGAACATCCAATCCATAACAATGGCGGTGTTTGTCCTTTTGCTAAATCTGCAAAATAATTTGGGTCTTTTGCTAATGATTGTTCAACCCATTGTTTATTGTTCTCAAGTATTTGCTTATAAAACTCTTTCATTTTTTTTTATTTTATTGAATGGTATTTCTATCGTAAATAGATCAAAAAAGAACTTTTGTAAAGTTACCTAAATTTTGATATTACTCACAACCCGGAAATCCCTTAATTTATATAATTTGTTTAAAATTTCTCTTGTGTTGTTTCTTTTTTAACCAACGCTCTCTTCGCAACATCGTAATAATGTTCTATCGAAACGTGATTATTAATATCCGGAGTATTTTCTAATTCATATGCTTTTTTAAAGCCTTTTAGTTTTACTTTGATATTTTCATCTATGGCACGAGTTTCCTTAAATTCACGAATCAAATCTAAAACGTCATGCGCAATATATTCTGTATCATGTGCATTGATGATCACTTTTGAATTTTCAGGAATTTCACTTAATGTCGATTTGATTGCAGCTTTATTCAAAAATGAAACTTCCTGCGCTAAATCAATATGAATAACATCTCCGTCTTCGTATTCTTCTTTTTTGAAACTGTAAGCTCTTTTTAAGTTTCCTCTCAAAACAAAAATGATGCTTATAATGATACCTAGCGCCACACCTTTTAGTAAATCTGTAGCTACTACAAATACTAAAGTGGCAATAAAAGGAATAAATTGATATTTTCCTTTGTGCCAAAAGTGTAGAAAAGTTGCTGGTTTTGCTAACTTATATCCTACCAAGATTAATACCGTAGCCAAAGTAGCCAGTGGAATTTTATTTAAAACAGCAGGAATTGACAAAACACTTATTAATAAAAGTACACCATGAATGATCGCAGACATTTTAGATTTTGCCCCTGCATTATTGTTTGCAGAAGATCTTACTACAACAGACGTCATTGGCAATCCTCCTAAAAGTGAACTTATAATATTACCTATTCCTTGAGCCCTAAGTTCTACATTTGTGTTGGTGTATCTTTTTTGAACATCCATTCTATCAGAAGCTTCAATACATAATAATGTTTCAATAGAGGCTACAATTGCTATTGTTACAGCCACAACCCAAACCTTAGGATTTGTTACAGCAGTAAAATCCGGCATGATGATAATAGATGTAAACTCTTCAAATGATTTTGGAACGGGCAGAGAAACCAAATGTTCTTTTCCAATTGCCAGTGAGCTTCCTGTAGAAATAAATATTTCGTTTAACACTACTCCTAAAATTACAGCAACCAAGGCTCCAGGAACCAATTTCAAGTTTTTCAAAAATGAAATTTTATCCCATGAAATCAATATAATCAATGAGATTACAGAAATTACAACCGCTCCTAATTGAATATGATTTAAAATGTCAAATAAAAACGAAAAGGTATTACTTCCATCGTTTTGAATAAAAGCCTGATCTCCTTCAAAATCTGCATCATAACCAAAAGCATGCGGCAGTTGTTTTAAGATAATAATGATTCCGATCCCCGCCAGCATTCCTTCGATTACATTGGTTGGAAAATAATTCGAAATACTTCCGGCTTTTAGAAATCCTAATGCTAATTGAATTAATCCAGCAATAAATACAGACAGCAAAAAGATATTGAATGCTCCTAAATCTGTAATAGCAGTTAAAATAATAGCAGTTAAACCTGCTGCCGGCCCGGATACACTAATGTGCGACTGGCTTAAATAACCCACCACAATACCGCCGATAACACCCGCGATGATTCCAGAAAATAATGGTGCTCCAGAAGCCATTGCGATACCTAAACACAACGGAAGAGCCACCAAGAAAACCACTAAACCCGAAGCAAAATCAGATTTAAGGTTGGCAAAAAGATTGATTTTTTTTGTCATAATACAATACTAAAAAAATTATTCATTAAAGATTTACCTCATTTATACAAATGCGGCTAAAGTCAAAATAATCGGAAGTATTATACTAAGTTGGGCGGGGGCGCAAATATGCTTGGTGAAATATTGTCAAGTTTTACAATATTTTCAGAAACGATAGTTTTTTTCTGTATATAAACCGGCATTAAAACTCCATGTTCTAAAATTACCGGATGCATTACAGATTTAAGTTCTTTATGCACCTCTTCTTCAGAGAGGCTGATTGACATAGTCGCGCTGTTACTTTTCTTTATCGCCTGAACAATTGTCGGGGTAGATAAGAAAGCAATAAATATAAACAATAATATTCTGGCTACTATTTTCATTGAGGCAAAAATAGTGTTAAAGAAATAGAATCAAAGCTCCAGACGAAAAATTTTATAGAAATTTAACAAAAATAAAAAATCAGAATAATGATGTTTCATTATTCTGATTTTAAGTATTTTATAAACAGATCATTACAGAGTTTCTTCTAACCATGCATTCATCATCCAAATTGTTTTTTCCTGCTCCGAAATAAAATCACTCATCATAGAATTTGTACCTTCATCGTTAATTTCATCCGATTTATTCAAAATTTCTCTTTCAATCTTCAATAAATCCGACAAAGAATTCACAATTAACTGCACTGCTTTTTCATCGTTCGAGATATTTTTTCCTACTGCCAATTTATTGTGTTTAATATAATCTTCGAATGTATGTAATGGAGTTCCTCCAATAGTCAAAACTCTTTCGGCAATCATATCTATTTTTAACTGTGCATCAGTATATAATTCTTCAAATTTCACATGAAGATCAAAGAAACGCTTACCGCGAATGTTCCAATGAATTCCTCTTAAATTTTGATAATATACTTGAAAATTGGATAATAATACATTTAATTCTTTTACTAATAATTCTGATTCTTTAACTGGTAATCCTAAAATATTTGTTTTCATAATCTTGATTTTTACACTAATTTACTACAAATCTAGAGCAAGTTTTTAAAATTTTATATAAATAAAAATTATATTTTCTTATTTTTGCATCAAAAATTACTATCAATATGACAATAACCCAATTACAATATGTGTTAGCTGTTGCAGAACATAAAAATTTTACACTCGCTGCCGAAAAATGTTTTGTTACTCAGCCCACTTTAAGTATGCAGATTCAAAAAATAGAAGAGGAATTAAGCATTCTAATTTTTGACAGAAGTAAAAAACCAATTCAGCTTACAGATATTGGACAAAAAATTGTAAACCAGGCTAAAAACATTGTAAACGAAGCCGACAGAATAAAAGATATTGTAGAACAGCAAAAGGGTTTTATAGGCGGTGAATTTCGCTTAGGTATCATTCCGACTATTATGCCAACGCTGTTACCAATGTTTTTAAATAATTTCATTAAGAAATATCCAAAAGTAAAACTTCTAATAGAAGAGCTTAATACCGATGAAATTATTCTAAAATTAAAAAACGGTCATCTCGATGCAGCCATTGCAGCAACACCGCTGGAAGATGAAAAAATAAAAGAAATTGTACTGTATTTTGAGCCATTTGTAGCCTATATACCAGAACATCATGCAAGTTTTCAGAAACAGGAGATTGAAGTTTCAGATTTAAATCTGAATGAAATTCTCCTATTACAGGACGGACATTGTTTTAGAGATGGGATTTTGAATTTATGTAAAAATGGTTCAGATAGTGATCAGAACAATTTTCAGATTCAAAGCGGTAGTTTCGAAACTTTAATAAAATTGGCAGACGAAGGTTTAGGCACAACGTTACTTCCGTACTTGCACACTTTAGACTTAAAAGAATCAGACAAACTGAAATTACGAAACTTTAAGGAACCAAAACCCGCCCGAGAAGTAAGTTTAATTTACCCAAAGAGCGAATTAAAAATGCAGATCATCGACGCCATCCGATCTACAATCGCCGGAGTTGTAAAAGGAGCAATTGTTTTTCAGAATGTGCAGATCATTAGTCCGCTGCAAAAGAAATCATAATAAAAAAGGAGCCAATTTGGCTCCTTTTTTTATACTTTAATCAGCAGTAAACTTTGTTTTAGTTCTGGTTTTTCGATAATAAAATTCAATAACCATTCTTGCAGTTGTTCCATTTCGTATGGTAACAGTGTTTTGATAGCTTTTTCTAGTTCTTTACAGAAAAGTATCGGATCGAAACTTACTCTCTCAAGTATTGATTTCGTGTAATCAAACATCATTTTTGACATAATAAAATTAGATTTTCGGGGGTTATCTCTATTTTTAAACTCGCACCAAATGTAGACAAATAACTAACATAACGACCATATTTAACTTATTTTTTTAAAAACTTTATCAACGAATACGTTTTCTTAAAACATATAAATCAATATAGAATGATTCTAAACAACTCATTTAAGCCTTTTTAAAGGCGCGAAACATTTCTCTTTTTCCTGGAGGTCCTGCCAGCTTTTCGACAGTAAATCCAACAGCGATCATGCTTCTTTTAACAACACCGCGGGCTGCATAAGTTACCAGGACTCCATTTGGCTTCAAACTATTGTACATTTTCTGAAATATTTCTGTGCTCCACAACTCAGGCTGCACTCGATATCCAAAGGCGTCAAAGTAAATCAAATCAAAAATTTCTAAATCGTCTATTTCGTCAAAAAATTGTTTTCTTTTGGTTAACGAGAATTGACCGCAAATTTCGTTTTTTACATTCCAATCACATTTATGCATTTTTGCGAAAATGTTCTCAAATTCCAATGCGTCAAGTTCCGCAACATAGTTCATGGCTAAGACTTCGTCCGCATTTACCGGGTATGCCTCTACTCCAACATAATTAATGATTTGATTTTTTTGCTTTGCTTCTAAAAAAGTAATAAAAGCATTTAGACCTGTCCCAAATCCTATTTCAAGAATATTTACAGGACGATCCTCAAACAAAGACAGACCATTCTTTATAAATACATGTTTTGCTTCCTGAATTGCTCCATGTTTAGAATGATAACATTCATCCCATTCTTTCAAATGAATTGTAGTTGAACCGTCTAGCGTTTTAATTATTTCTCTTTCCACTTTTTCAAATTTTATAGGAGCTTTTTATTGATTTTCAAGTCCTTTTATGAGTCAAATTTAATCAAAACAAATGCGTAAAGCCTTAAAAACAGATAGTTTTTTCATAAAATCTTTATAAAAACAAGGTAATTAATTGACTTTATTATAAGATAAATAAATCTCAGTTAATGGTGGGAAATAATGCACTTTTACCAAGCAAATTATATATTTTTACGTAATTTTGCATTTAATAAATTCTATTTAACATCAAATCATCACTTTAGAATCATTTACTGTGGTGTAAATTTCATAAAACCTTATATTACTATGCTTACAACTCAAACAAGCAAAATTGAAATCTTAAAAGCATCTACTACAAAAATAAATGAGGTAGACTTTGAAAATTTAAGCTTTGGTGCTGTTTTTACAGACCACTTATTAGAATGTGATTATAAAAACGGACAATGGCAAAATCCTGTCATTAAGCCTTATGCTCCTATTTTAATGGACCCTTCTTCTAAAGTCTTTCATTACGGACAAGCTATTTTTGAAGGTATGAAAGCTTATAAAGATAACAATAATGATGTTTGGTTGTTTAGACCAGATGAAAACTACAAACGTTTTAACAGCTCTGCAGTAAGAATGGCGATGCCAGAAATACCAGAAGCTATTTTTATGGATGGTTTGAATGAATTATTGAAATTAGACAAAGACTGGATTCAAAGAGGAAACGGCGCTAGTATGTACATTCGTCCTTTCATGATTGCTACAGGACCTGGTGTTATTGCAAATCCGTCTGACGAATATAAATTTATGATCTTACTTTCTCCTGCAAAAGCATATTATGGAGGCGAAGTAAAAGTAATTATTGCCGAGCATTACAGTAGAGCTGCAAATGGTGGAATCGGTGCTGCAAAAGCTGCCGGAAACTACGCTGCGCAGTTTTATCCAACAAACTTGGCCAACAAAGATGGTTTTCAACAAGTTATCTGGACTGATGATGCAACACATACCAAATTAGAAGAAGCAGGAACAATGAACGTTTTCTTCAGAATTAACGATACTTTATTGACTGCTCCAACAAGCGAAAGAATTTTAGATGGTATTACCAGAAAAAGTTTACTTGAAATGGCCAAAAAAGAAGGATTAAAAGTAGATGTTCGCCCTGTTATTGTTTCAGAATTAGTTGAAGCAGCTAAAAACGGATCTCTAAAAGAAATTTTTGGAGCTGGAACTGCAGCTGTTATCAGTGTAATCAAAGGATTCTCTTATCAGAATGAATATTACGAAATGACTCCAATCGAGAATTCTTATGCTTCTCTTTTAAAAGAAAAACTAACTAGTCTTCAAAATAAATTATCAGAAGATACTTTTGGATGGACGGTTAAAGTTCAATAATCAAAAGACAATATACAAAACAAAACCCGACAGCTTTAGAGTTGTCGGGTTTTTTATATGATTACTTAAATGCGAAATTTTACCGCAAAGAACGCTAAGATTTTATCTAGGTATTATGTTTACAAACACAAAGTTCGCAAAGCTGGTTCGAGACAAAGCTTTGCGAACTTTGTCTTTTCACAAAAACTTTAGAAAAAAAACTTAGCGTTCTTTGCGGTAAAAAAATTATAAAAGTTTAGAAAAATCAGGTTTAAAATAATTCGGGCCTTTCATTACTTTTCCGTCTTCTCTGTATATTGGCTGCCCGTCTTCTCCCAATTTACTCATATTACTACGCTGAATTTCATCAAAAACAGCTTCAATTTTATCTTGAAGACCATGTTCTATAATGGTGCCGCATAATATGTACATCATATCTCCCAGCGCATCTGCAATTTCAACTAAATCATTATTTTGAACTGCCTCATAATATTCATCATTTTCTTCTTTCATTAAATTATAACGAAGTAATTTTTTCTCTGCTCCTACATCAGCAATTGGAGTCGCACTGTGGCCAATTTTAAAAGCAGTGTGAAATTCTGTTACGGCGTCGAGTTGTTTTTTCATAAATTATATTTAGTTTTTTTATGGAAATATAACATCAATTCTTTAATTATTCTAATTATTTTAAATCATTATTACTTCATGATTTTATTTATTGAAATGAAATAGCAAATTAGCAGCAATTCGTATACAATTCTCTAAATTTGTGAAAAAAAATTAAAACTATGTTTAGTCAAGGACAATTAATATTTGCAGTCTGTTTTCTTATCTCTTTTATAATAGTTATGATATTTGCTTATCGTAAAGATTTGGCACTTCATAAAATTTTTTACAAAGGAAACTATAAGGTATTGCTTGTTTTCCTGCTTTTTATTGCTCTTTTATTTTTGATAAAGTTCTTTTTCAAAAGGTAATTTTTAAATTAATTTACTTAAATTGAATGTAAATTTTAAAGCTGGCAATTTAAACAACACATAAACGTTTAATTTGAAGTCCGTATTTATAAAAGTGTCATAAAAAGTTTATTTTAATTTTTTTGATTAGCAGAGACTCGCAATAAAATTTATAACTTTACGACACCAAACAACCTACCAATGAAGATTCTTAAATATTTATTTCTCTTAGCATTATTAAGTTTAGTTGCTCTTACCGTTTTTGTCGCTACCCAAAAAGGGATTTTTTCTGTAGAAAGAAGCAAAGTGATTAATTCTCCAAGAGCTTCGGTATATAATTATGTGAACGATTTTAGAAATTATGAAGATTTTGAATCTTGGGCTCTGGAAGATTCTTCTCTAAAGATGACATATCCAAATAAAACAAGTGGTAATGGCGCTTCATTTTATTGGACAGGATCTGAAGGAAATGGTAATGCAATAACGCTTAAAACCAAAGAAGGAGAAAGCATTGAACAAAAAATGAAATATGACGGCACAGAAGCTGATGTACAATGGACATTTAAAGATACACTGGCCGGAAAAACAAAAGTGACATGGAAAGCCAAAGGAACAATGAGTTTTTTATTTAAAGTATACAGCGCTTTAAACGGTGGTTCTAATAAAGTTATTGGAACTATTTACGAAAAAAGTCTTGCAAATATTGACAAAAACCTAGATTACGAAACTAGAACATTTGCTGTAAAAGTAAATGGAGTGGTAAAGAAAACTGAAACTCCTTATATAAAACAAACTTTTACCAGCGAAATTCAGAAAGTTTATAAAAATGCAAGAGTTGTAATTCCGAAACTTATTCATTTCAGCGAAACCAATGGTTTATCTGCCAACGGAAAACCTTTCATTATTTATCATACTTACAACACTACAACCGGATTAGCAAAAATTTCGATTTGTCTTCCTACAAACAAAGAAATTTCTACCAGCGCAGGAAGTGATATTCTAGCAGGTAAATTAAATGGTTTTGAAGCTGTAAAAACAACGCTTACAGGTGATTATTCTCATACTTCGGAAGCAATTACAAAAACAACCTCTTTTATAAACAAAGAAAAGTTAACACCAGAATTAAGCTGGTCACATCTTGAAATTTTAGCACTTAGTAAATTAGACGTAAAAAGTCCGTCTAAACTTATGACTGAAATTTATTTTCCAATAAAATCAAAAGTGATTGAACCTGTTGTAGAAACAGCAGCAACACCGGCGTACAAACCCCAAACACAACCCGCACAGGTAAAACCTGCAACACCAGCTACTGCAGCTCCAAAAACAGAAGAAGAACAGTCTGAGTTTTAAACCTATAGACTGATTAAACCTTTTCTCTAGAATTCATTCTAATTCTTTAGAAGCATGATAAATCAAAAAATTTGATAGACGAGAAGGAATTTATACAACAATTATTAAATCCTAAAACGCAGAATACCGCGTTTCAAAAACTCTTGTCTGATTATCAAAAACCGCTGTATTCTCATATTCGAAACATTGTTTTGAATCATGATGATGCAGATGATGTTTTGCAGAACACTTTTGTAAAAGTATTTCAATATTTAAAAAACTTTAAAGGAGAAAGTAAACTTTTTTCCTGGATGTACAGAATTGCTACAAATGAAGCTTTGACTTTTTTAAACCAGAAAGCTAAATTAAACGGAATAACATCTGAAGATCTGCAGAATAAAACCATTGATAATCTAAAAGCCGATGTCTATTTTGATGGAGATGATATTCAGATAAAACTTCAAAAAGCCATTGTTACATTACCAGAAAAACAACAATTGGTTTTTAAAATGAAATATTTTGAGGAGTTAAAATACGAAGAAATTGCCGAAATCTTAGGAACATCAGTTGGCGCACTAAAAGCATCTTATCATCATGCTGTAAAAAAAATTGAAATATATGTTACAACAAATTAAACCTTTTGTAAAAAAAACAATCTTATAAGTATTATGAAAGAATTTAAATTAGAAAACGAACCAAAAATAGTTTCTGGATTTAAAACTCCAGAGCATTACTTTGATAATTTTTCGGCAAAAGTTTTCGACAAGATAAATGAAGAAGAAAAGGAAGTAAAAGTAATTCCTTTTTACAGACGTAAAAAAACATTTACATGGCTTGCTGCTGCAATGGTAGTATCTGCATTAATTATTCCTATAGTAAACAATTATAACGCTACTTCTAACGAACTTGACGAAACTACTTTAGAAAATTATTTATCGTATCAATCCAATCTAAATCAATACGATTTAATCCAGACATTAGATACAAAAGATATTCAGGAACTTAATAATAATGTTGCTCTCGAAAACGAAACTCTTGAAGATATTTTATCTTCTAATCCCAATATCGAACGCTTAATCACAGAATAAATAAAACTTAAACAATGAAAATTAAAAATATACTACCGTTAATTCTCTTTCTGCTTAGTTTTTCATTTTACGGTCAAAAAACTGATGAAAAACGAGAGAAAATTAAAGCTTTTAAAGTTTCATTTTTAACAACCGAACTAGAATTAACTTCTACAGAAGCTGAAAAATTCTGGCCTATTTACAATGCTTATGACGATAAACAATTCGAATTAAGACATTTAAAAATGAAAACCTATCTAAGAAAACTTGACGATGACAACATCAATTCTATTACAGAAAAAGAGGCCGTTACACTTTTATCTCAAATGGAAAGCACAGATAAAGAACTATATCTTTTAAAAGAAAAGTATATGTCTAATCTAAAAAAGATTCTTTCGGCAAAAAAAATATTGAAACTTAGAAAATCAGAAGACGATATTAATCGAAAACTACTGCAGCAATATCGAGATAAGGCTAAAGATAAAGATTAAACGTTTTATACTTACAGTACAACAGCGATAGGAACCCTATATAATAATACTTACTTTATTATTTAGGGTTCTTATTATTTTATTTAAAATTCAATTTTGCCATTATATTATATCCAGCTGCGATTGCAGTATTTTTATTAATGAATCGCAAAGTAAAGAATTTAGAATCCGGAGACAATTGAACCCAGCTTATTCCGCCATCTGTAGAATAGTGTATTCCAGAAGATCCTACACAAACCAATTCTTTACCATTACCGCCAGGAACATATTGTATACATGATGCGTAACCAAACCCTTGATCCTGCCCTACCAATCTCCATGTTTTACCACCATCGATTGTAAAGGCTTTATTATCTGTTTTTTTATCTGGAAATTCATAATCTCCTCCAGCTATAAAACCAAGTCTTTCATCATAAAAGTCAGCTGTAAAGATACCGGCCATTTCTTTTCCCTGAGTTATTGGAGTATCTATAACTTTCCAGGTTTTTCCTTTATCAGGCGAATAAAAAACTCTTGCTTTTTTTCCTCCTGAAACCAGCCATGTCTGATCTCCTTTTACAACTATATTGGTATTACTTGCTGCAAAAGCCGCTTCGCCTGTTGCATTAGTAGGCAGTTTATCTGATAATATTTTGATCCAGTTTTCTCCACCGTCTCGTGTTATAATAATAGAAAAAGTATCTTCTGTAGGATCTCCAATTGCGATTCCTTCTTTTTCATTCCAGAACTGCATGCTGTCATAAAAAACTTTTGAATTAACTTCTTTATAAACCAATTTAAACTGATTTGTCTTTTTATTGACTTCGTAAAGTAATGCTGGATTGCCGACACTTAGTAAAAAAATGCTTTTTGAATTTTGAGCAATACTTCTAAATTCTAATTTAAGTGTATCGCGGTAGATATGTTCTTCAAATTTTTCGTTTTTATCCAAATCATAATAACCAAAACGAGAATTATCTCCACCATACCAGACCTTATTTTTATCAACCGAAATAGCCCGTATGCTTATTCTATCTTTAAACAAAGTATCAACCTGAACAGTTGAGAACCAGTTGTTTTCTCCTAATTTATCTTTATAACTTAATGTTGTAAAAGACATCAATAGAACAAGTGCACCAAAAAACAATATTCCTTTTTTCATATAAATAAATTTTGACGATGCGAAAATACAATTATTTATAAAATATCAAATTATCAAGCGCCATAATTGTTTTTTGAAAAAAAATTAACAAGTAAAATAACAAAATAAAGATTTAATAGGAGTTTACATAATGATAACAACTATTATCCTTTTAAAAAATATAATTGTAAAAAAGGAATATTTTAAGCGAATATCATATCTGGAAAGTCATACTAATTCTGTTATTACGATTCTAATCACTTTTAATTAAAATACAACGTATTAAAAATCAAACAATTAACAGCTCCGTGAGTGCGATTAAATTTTATGGCACAGTAATTGGATATTATACAATATAAAACTTAACATGATTTACGATGAAAGCGAGATTACTTATATTAGCCCTAGTTGCATTAGGAATTAGTTCTTGCCAGGCACAAGCAGGAGCTACAGTATATGCAAAAAATTCAGATATTAGTGATAATTTAGATTTAAGAGCCGTGGCTTCAATTTTTGGAGAATCAGCAAATCTTCAGGATTTTGAAAGACGCTTGAACGAACCAAAATATCAAATATCAAACCTTGATTTGAATGGTGATGATCAGGTAGATTATTTACGTGTAATTGAAAGTGTAGAAGACAGAACGCACGTAGTAATTATACAAGCGGTTTTAGATCGTGATGTTTATCAGGATGTTGCCACTATTGATGTCGAAAGAGACAATTACAACAAAGTGAATGTTCAGGTAGTGGGTAACTCCTATTTATATGGAGACAATTATATATACGAGCCTGTTTACAATGCTGTACCGGTAATTTATACTTCATTTTGGGTAACAAATTACAGACCTTATTACTCTAGCTGGAACTGGAACTATTATCCAACGTATTATACTGCTTGGAGACCTTATCCAATCTACAGATACAGAAGCAACATCAACATTAATATTAATATAAACAACAACTACAATTACGTTACAACCAGAAGAAGTTACAGAGCTCCAGTTCTATATGAGACAAGACGTACTTACGGATATGAAAGAATGCGTCCTAATAACAGTTTTGCTCAAAGAAATTCTAATGTTAACAATAGATATGAGTTAGATCAGAGACGTGTAGCCAGCAGAGAAGCAAATAGAAACAGCTACAACACAAACAGATCAAACTCAGGAAGAGTAACAGCGGCAGGAGAAAACAGAAACTCAAGCAGAAATTATGCTGACAACAGAACAAATACGGATAGAAATTACAATACAAACCGTACACCGTCTAACAATAATAGTCCTGCAAGAGCAAACAATCCTGTAAGAGTTCAAAATACTGAAAGAACAGAATCAAGAAGTAATAATAACGGATACTCTTCTAGAGGAAATTCTGAAAACAGAGCAAACTCAAATAGAAACACCTCTGCTCCCAGAACTGAAGCTCCAAGAGAAAATACTAACAGAACTGCTGCTCCACAGCGATCTGAACCAACAAGAAATTATTCTCAAAACAGATCGTCAGATAATGGATCTGCTGCAAGACAACAAAATACGCAGCGTTCTGAGGCACCTCGCGCAAGCCAGGAATCCAGAAGCAGTCAGCCACAGAGAGAAAGTTCTTCAAGCTCCAGAGGAGGAAGCGGAAGAAGATAAGTTTAAAACAAGATTATCATAAAAAACAGAAGCACAATTTTTACGATTGTGCTTTTTTTTATCTTTTTAATTATAATAGCATCTAATTTATTTTAAAACAGTAAATTTGCAACCGTCTTTTATAAAAACATACATGAGCGCATCGCATAAAAACTTACATAGTAAGTTGTCTATAGGGGGTTTATTGATCACATTAGGAATTATTTACGGAGACATTGGAACTTCTCCATTATACGTAATGAAAGCCATACTTGGTGAACATATCATTAATGCAGATATTGTTTTAGGCGGAATCTCTTGTGTCTTTTGGACATTAACTTTGCAAACCACAATAAAATACGTCCTCATAACTTTAAGCGCTGATAATCATGGCGAAGGAGGAATTTTTGCATTATATGCATTAGTCAAAAAAACTAAAATCCAATGGCTGATTGTGCCCGCCATTATTGGGGGAAGTGCACTTCTGGCCGATGGAATTATAACACCTCCAATCTCAATTTCCTCTGCTGTAGAAGGAATTAGAGCTTTTTATCCGACAATGCAAACTGAAACTATCGTATATATAGTTATTGCGATACTATTCATTTTATTCACTATTCAGCAATTCGGAACCAAACTTGTTGGTAAGTTTTTTGCTCCAATGATGCTGATTTGGTTTGCAATGCTTGGAACTTTAGGAGCTATTCAGGTTTTTCATTATCCAGAAGTTATAAAAGCCATAAATCCTTATTACGCATACCATTTATTATCAATACATCCTGATGGTTATTTTGTTCTAGGTTTTGTATTTTTATGTACAACCGGAGCAGAAGCATTGTACTCTGACATGGGACACTGCGGCAGAAAAAATATTAGAATCAGCTGGATCTTTGTTAAAACTACTTTAGTACTTAACTACTTTGGACAAGCTGCTTATTTAATTCATCATGAAGGATCAACATTACACCAATTAGGCGGAGAAAATGGAAATCCATTTTACTTAATTATGCCGCACTGGTTTCTTCCTTTCGGAATTGTAGTAGCAACTTTAGCAGCCGTTATTGCTTCTCAAGCACTTATCAGCGGATCGTTTACTTTAATAAACGAAGCTATGCGTTTGAATTTCTGGCCGAAAGTAAAAATTAAATATCCAACAGAAGTAAAAGGACAATTGTACATTCCGTCTATAAACTGGCTGTTGTTTTTTGGTTGTGTGGGGATTGTTTTGCACTTTCAAAAATCAGGAAATATGGAGCATGCTTATGGTCTTGCAATTATCTTATGCATGATCATGACTACTATACTGCTAAATTATTACTTAATAATGAAGCGTGTAAAACTGTATTTTATGGTACCGCTTATCACGATTTATTTGTTGATTGAATTTAGCTTTTTGATTGCTAATATTACAAAATTTGCAGAAGGCGGTTATGTAACTTTAATCATCGCTATGATGTTGATTTCGATTATGACCATTTGGTATCTTGCTAAGAAAATCAACAAAAACTACACAAAAGTCATTAAGATTGGTGATTATAAGAAAGTATTGATGGAGTTAAGCGAAGATTTATCGATTCCTAAATATGCAACGCATTTAGTGTATATGACCAATGCAAGCCGTGTAGATGAACTTGAAGAAAAAGTAATCTATTCTATTTTGCAAAAGCGTCCAAAAAGGGCCGATATCTATTGGTTTGTTCACGTAAATATTCTTACTGAACCTTATAAGACACAATACGTAGTAACTGAAATTGCAAAAGATGACATCTATAGAATCGATTTTAATTTAGGTTTTAGAGAGCCTACCAAAATCAATTTGATGTTTAGAGAAGTTATTCGCGATATGGTAAAAAAAGGAGAAGTGGATATTACCAGCCGTTACGAATCATTAAATAAAAACAACATTATTGGTGACTTTAAATTTGTACTTTCTGAAAAATTCTTATCTAATGACAATGATTTAAGATGGCACGAAAATATAATCATGAATTCTTATTTCTTCATTAAAAAACTAAGTTTGTCTGAAGAAAGAGCTTTTGGATTAGACAGCAGTTCAGTAAAAATAGAAAAATTCCCAATGGTGCTTCACGCTCCAGAGAATATCGGACTTACACGAATTATAAAATAAAATTAGTTTTATCATAAATCAAAAACACTCTTTTATATAATATCAGAGTGTTTTTTTTCATTGTATTGAAAGTCAAAATAACAATCAAAATTAAAAATTTAACTTTCAACCAATTAATAGTACCTTTGCAAATCAAATAATTAAAATGAGATTACACAGAAATTTAGTTTATACTACTATAGATTCTTTAAATGCAATTTTCAATGAAGGAGAATATGCAGATAAAGTGGTAGCAAGAGCGTTAAAAAAAGACAAACGCTGGGGAAGCTCAGACAGGAAGTTTGTTGCTGAAACAATATACGAAATTGTTCGTTGGAAAAGATTATACTCAGAAATTGCGGAGGTTAAAGAGCCATACGACAGAGAAAATTTATGGCGAATGTTTGCGGTTTGGGCAGTTTTAAGAGGCTATCCGATTCCGGATTGGAAGCAATTGGAAGGAACTCCTGAAAGAAAAATAAAAGGTCGTTTTGATGAGCTTTCTAAAGTTAGAGCTTTAAAAGAATCTATTCCGGATTGGATGGACGAATTGGGAGTTAAGGAATTAGGCGAAAAAGTTTGGTCTAAAGAAATAGCAGCTCAAAATCAGCCGGCAAAAGTTATTCTTAGAACTAACACTCTAAAAGGAACTAAGGAAAATTTGAGAAACACGCTGATGGATTTGAATATTGAAACAGAATATTTAAAAGATCAGCCTGAAGCTTTAGTTTTAAAAGAAAGAGCAAATGTATTTTTGACAGATGCTTTTAAACAAGGACTTTTTGAAGTTCAGGATGCTAACTCACAATTGGTGGCTGGTTTTCTGGATGTAAAGCCAGGAATGCGTGTCGTAGATACATGTGCAGGTGCAGGCGGAAAAACATTACACATCGCTTCTTTAATGGAAAATAAAGGACAGTTGATTGCAATGGATTTGTACGAAAGCAAATTGAAACAATTGAAATTAAGAGCAAAAAGAAATGGCGCTTTTAATATTGAATATAGAATTATTGACACTACAAAAGTGATCAAAAAATTGCACGAAAGAGCAGACCGTGTTTTAATTGACGCACCTTGCAGCGGTTTAGGAGTTTTAAAAAGAAACCCTGATGCTAAATGGAAATTACAGCCTGAGTTTATTGACAATATTCGCAAAGTTCAGAGTGAAGTTTTAGAAAGTTATTCTAAAATTGTAAAGCCAGGCGGAAAATTAGTATATGCTACTTGTTCTGTTTTGCCATCTGAAAACCAGGAACAGGTTGAAAAATTCCTAAAAACTGAAATCGGGAAACAATTTACTTTTATAAAAGATCGTAAAATATTAGCTTCAGAATCTGGTTTCGACGGATTTTATATGGCTTTATTAGAAAGAAAAGAAGCTTAAAATTAAATTCTAAATATTTTTAAAATCCGAATTCCAACCAAAATTGGAATTCGGATTTTTTATTTAACATCATTAGTAATGATTTTTTTATACATAGAAACATAATTTAAAATATTCGAAAGAATAAAAAGAAACTAGTTTTTCACAGATAGGAATGTATTAAAACAAAGCCAACACGCTATAAATTATAGTATTTACATTTATCCTAAGCTCGGCTTACGGAGTAATTTCCCGTTTTCGTTTTCTTTAAATTTCGGAACAAAAACAATTTCTTTTGGTTTTTCAAACTTTCCTAAAATATCAAAAAAATCTAGAGCAAAATCTTGTTTTTCCCCTTCAATAACCAAAATCAATTTTTCTCCTAAAACAGAATCAGGAACTCCAGTCACAAAAAAACGATTGCTTATTTTTCCTATTAGCTTTGCTTCTATTTGCTCCGGAATAAGTTTTACGCCGCCACTATTGATCACATTATCTATTCTGCCTAAAAATATAAATTCTTTCTCGCTGATTAATTCGATTAAATCGTTTGTAACAATTGGTTCATCAGAAATAGAGGCTACAGAAATCACCAGACAATCTCGTTCGTCTTTTTTAATTTTCACATTCGGCAAAATTGAAAAAGCACGCTCCCCTACTTTTTTCGCTGCAATATGTGTAATGGTTTCTGTCATTCCGTACGTTTCATAAACTGCAGTTTGCAGCGGCAATAATTTTTCTTCTAAAGCACTGTCTATTTTTGCACCGCCAATGATTAGTTTTTTTACATTTATGAGTTTCTCTATAGAATTTTGAACCTGCAGCGGCACCATTGCGGCAAAATCATAAAAAGTATTATTTAACGCTAATGGTTCGGTGCTTGGAGAAACAGTATTTAATTCCAATCCTAAAATAAAACTTCGAACCAGCATCATTTTACCTGCTATAAATTGCACTGGCAGACAAAGCAGTGCTTTGTCGCCCGGTTGTAAATCAAAAAAATCTCCTGTGGCCAATGCCGACTGAATCATAGCCTGCTTTTCTAATCGCACCAATTTAGGAAGACCAGTTGTCCCAGAAGTAGTCATTTCTATATATTCTTTATCATCGAACCAATCCAATAGAAAACTGCCAATTGCTTTATCATTTGCATCACCTTCTTTGATGTAACTATAACCGATTTGCGATAATTGCTTTCCGTTAAAATGATACCCATTTAACTTAAAATAATTATGAACATTTTTATGTGTTAACTTAGACATCGTTTTATTATTTATTTATAACTTCTTGATTCTTAATTTCACCTGTAAGTTTCTCTTTCCAGTTTGTCCAATTGTATTTCTTGCTAAAAATTAAAATCAAAATCGGATAAATTACTACAATTGGCAATATTACATCTAAACCTGCTGAGGGCTCAGATAAATCTTTAAAAAGAGAATGAGTCTGAAAGACAGACCAATCTGAGGTAACCAGTAAAGCACCAATCAGATTATTAGCAGCATGAAAACCTAATGCGAGTTCAATTCCATCATCCATCAGAGTTACAATCCCTAAGAATAACCCGGTTCCTATATAATAAATCATGATGACATAGCCCATTTTGGCTACTTCGGGATTAAAAATATGCATTGATCCAAATATAAGAGATGTCATTAGTAATGGAAACCATCTGTTTCGAGCCAAATTGGCAAATCCCTGCATCAAATAACCTCTAAAAATATACTCTTCTGTACTTGTTTGTATCGGAATTAAAATTGACCCTAATACAACTAAAATTAAGAAAGGAACCAATTTGAAATTCCATACAAAATTTTCAGGCGATTTAAAGTAGACAAACAAAAAACTTAAAAATGAAAACAAAGACCATAATCCAAAAGAAAATAGAATACGTTTCCAGTCTATTTTATTTCGTGCAGTTGTAATCGACAGAAGTGTCTGATTGTGCATGTATTTTACAACAAAATAAATACCTGCAAATGCATATGCAAAAGAAATCATGACGAGAAACAAGGTAAGATTAGGCTCAAACATTTTCATTATAGAAGCATTGTCTGAAGGAATATCTATTTTATCTGTAAAACTTTTGTAGAAAACCGCTGCAGAAAAAGGAATCTGGCCAATAAATGACGCTGTTATAATAAAAACCGATCCTAAAAGATATTTCCAAAAAGCATTTTCACGCTTAATTCCTTGTTCTAAAAACATACATCTAAAAATTTAAAAAATGAGAATTTAATTTAATAAGTAAACCTTACTTTTGGGCCTGCTAAAATACCTAAAATTTTGTTTTAGCAATTTGTAATGCTTAAATATAAGAAAATGATACAAATTTATCACAATCCTCGCTGTGGAAAATCCAGAAATTGTCTGGCTTTTGTGGAACAAACCAATCAGGAATTTGAAATTATTCCTTATCTAACAGAAACTCCGACGTTTGAAGAATTAAAATCTTTATTAAAAAAATTAAATCTTGAGCCTCTTGAATTGGTTCGCACGAAAGAAAAAATCTGGATAGAAAATTATAAAGGCAAATCATTAAGTAATGACCAAATCATTGAGGCTATGATAGATAATCCAATTTTAATAGAACGTCCGATTGTAATTAAGGACGAAAAAGCCATAATAGGAAGAGATTTAGACAAAGTAGCTTCCTTTTTAAAATAATCTCAAAAAATCGAATTAACGTTTTTTTGTGAAAATGCCTTTAAACCAAATAACATTTTTTGTGTCTAAAAGGAAAATGAAACCAAAAATATAATGAAAAAAATCAAAATTGCTGTATTGCTTGTACTCTTTTTCACAAGTTTTTACAACTATGCACAACAAACACCTGGCAGAAACAAGGTGAAAGTTACCGGAAAAGTTTTCGAAAAAGTTAGTAAACAACCACTTGAGTATGCTACTATTTCGATCATGGCTCCAAATGATACCAAAGTTATTGCCGGAGGTATTACAAATCCAAAAGGAGAATTTGAAATCGCTGTTGCTCCGGGAACTTACGATATAAAAATTGAATTTATTTCGTTTAAGTCAACCGAAATCAAACAGAAAAGCATTGAAGACGATACTAATTTAGGCATTGTAAATCTTTCTGAAGATGCAGCGCAGTTAAATGAAGTTGTAGTTCGTGCTGAAAAATCTTCAGTTGAAATTAAATTAGATAAAAAAGTTTACAATGTTGGCCAGGATATGATGGTAAAAGGAGGAACAGTAAGTGATGTTCTTGACAATGTCCCGTCTGTTTCTGTTGATACCGAAGGAAATGTAAGCTTAAGAGGAAGTGATAACATCAGAATTTTAATTGATGGAAGACCTTCTAATGCTATAAATGTTGCAGAAGCATTAAGACAACTTCCTGCCGATGCAATTGATAAAGTTGAAGTTATTACAAATCCGTCGGCACGTTACGATGCTGAAGGAGGTTCTGGATTGATTAATATTATCCTTAAAAAAGGAAAAAATCAAGGTTTTAACGGAACTTTTATCGCCTCAACAGGTCTTCCTGAAACTTATGGTTTAAGTGCTAATTTAAATTATAAAACAGAAAAATTAAACTACTTTACTACTGCAGGATACAACTACAGAACAAATGAAGGCGGCGGTAAAACTAATTCTGAATATTTTAACGAAGACGGTACTACCAAAAGCTTTTTAGACGAAGATCGTGATACTAAAAGAATTAGAGATGGTTTTAATGCAAGAGGAGGCGTTGAATGGTCTATTACTCCAACTACTTTCTGGACCAATGCAATTAATTACCAAAACAATACTGGTGAAGACAAAGATGTAATTAATTATAATAATTATGATGCTGCTCGTGTTTTTACAGGATCTACTTATCGATTGAATAATGGAGATACAAGTAGTGAGAATATTGAATACACTTCTAATTTAATTAAGAATTTCAACGACAAAGGACACAAATTAACTGCTGACCTTTCGGTTTCAAGAAATACTGACGACAGCAATAGTGTTATTGTAGCGGATCCAGTTAATACTACGTTAAACAATCAAGTACAAAAACAAATTTTATTTCAGGCAGATTACGTTCTTCCATTAGGAGAAGGAAGTCAGTTTGAAGCTGGTTATAAAGGAAGTTTTGGAGATCTAAACAACGAATATCTAATAACAGACTTAATAAACGGACAAAATGTAAAAAATACAAATTTGTCTAACAATTTAGAATACAAAGAAAACATAAACGCATTATATGCACAATATGGATTTAAGGTAAATAAATTCTCTTACTTGTTTGGTCTGCGTTGGGAAGATACTAACATAGAAGTTAACTTATTAGACACAAATGATTTTAATACAAAAAAGTATAATAACTTATTTCCAAGCGCTTTTATTAGTTATGAAATCTCAGATCAAAGTAACTTCAACGTTAGTTACAGCAAGCGTTTATCAAGACCAAGAGGTCGTTTTATGAACCCTGCAACAAATTTCTCTAGTAACATTAATATCTTTCAGGGAAACCCAGACTTAGATCCATCTCTTACAGATAAATATGACATCGGATATATTAAAAGATGGACCAAAGTTACTTTTAGTACATCGGCCTATTTTGAAGATACTAAAGACGTTTTCAGCTTTGTAAGAACTCCAACAGGTAGATTCGAAAACGGTATTCCGGTAATCTTGAGCCGTCCTATTAACTTAGGAAAAGAACAAAAATTTGGTTTTGAGTTTACATTTAATTACAATCCATACAAATGGTGGAGATTAAATAGTAATTTCAATTTCTACAATGTGCAGACTGCAGGAGAAAATAGTTATGTAGATGCATCTACTGGAGAAACTGTAATTCAAAATCTTGACAATAAAGCAAATTCTTGGTTTGCAAGAATCAGTTCAAAAGTAACTTTGCCATACAAAATTGACTGGCAGCTGACAGGAATGTACAACGGTGAACAAAAAACTGCACAAGGTAAAAACTTAGGACAGTTTGGTATGAATACCTCTTTAAGCAAAGACGTATTAAAAGATAAAGGGACAATTGCATTTAATATTAGTGACGTTTTCAATTCAAGAATTATGAAATCATACACTTATCTTGAGAACCAAACCTCTTACAGCGAGATGCAGTTTCGTAAACGTCAGTTCAACTTATCGTTTACTTACCGTTTTAACAAAGCAAAAAGCGACAGAGACAAGAATGGTGCACCGAAAAATGAAGGTGGAAATGATGGCGGTGGAGAATTTCCTGGATAATATAAGTTAAATTTCAATTTAAAAAATCCAAATTTCAATTACTAAAACTTATTAAGTTGGTTATTGGAATTTAGATTTTTAGTTTTATGCCATAAAAAAAAGGACTCGCAAAACGGGTCCTTTTTTTATGAAATCAATAAATTAAATTGATTGTTCTTCTTGTCTTTTTTTAGCTCTTTTCTCTTTGAACATTTCCCAGCTTGCTCCCGTAACCCAATAAGATACGAAACCAACTAAGAAAAACATCAACCAAAACCCTATAGTTAGTATGGTCAAGAAAAGTAAAAAACCTAAGTACTGTGAAAATTCAAACATGTTTTCCGGAATTTTTGAATGTAAGTACAAATGTAGCTTATATATTTTTCCTTGCCAATAAAAACCAAATCAATTTTTATAAAATGACAATTATAAGTATATTTATACTCATTTTAAATAAGGTTTTTTTTTGGTAATTATTCAACTATCTAAATTAGAAGATCATGAGTGTTTTTAGGAGCTGTTTCCCGCTCCCGAAACTTCGGGACGTTACAATCTTTTATGTTTAAAAAAAAACATAAAAGGATTTTCACTTCTATCGGGGCTAAACATTCATTTTCAAAAGAAATTTTAAACATCAAAATAAAAAATCCGTTTTAATCAGCGTTTTTACGAAGTAAATCAGCGTCACCCGCGTTACATTTATCACAACATTTTACATTTTACAAAAAACATTTTACAAAAAACAATATGAAATACAGAATTGAAAAAGACACCATGGGAGAAGTTCAGGTTCCTGCCGATAAATATTGGGGTGCACAGACAGAACGTTCAAGAAATAATTTCAAAATCGGAGCTTCGGCTTCTATGCCACAGGAGATTATAGAAGGATTTGCGTATCTAAAAAAAGCCGCTGCTTATGCAAACTATGATTTAGGAGTTTTACCAATCGAAAAAAGAGATGCAATTGCAGCAGTCTGCGACGAAATTCTAGCTGGAAAACTAGACGATCAGTTTCCGCTTGTAATCTGGCAGACCGGTTCAGGAACACAAAGTAACATGAACGTAAACGAAGTGATCGCAAACCGTGCACAAGTACTTAAAGGTTTTGAAATTGGCGAAGGAGAACAGTTTATAAAAGCAAATGATGATGTAAACAAATCACAATCCTCAAACGATACTTTCCCAACCGGAATGCATATTGCAGCTTATAAAATGGTTGTAGAAACGACAATTCCGGGAGTCGAAAAGTTACGTGACACCTTACTTGCAAAATCATCAGAATTCAAAGATGTTGTAAAAATAGGACGTACTCATCTTATGGATGCTACTCCGCTAACATTGGGACAGGAAATTTCAGGTTATGCTTCGCAGTTAAATTTCGGATTGAAAGCTTTAAAAAATACTTTAGCGCATTTATCAGAAATTGCCTTGGGCGGCACAGCAGTTGGAACTGGACTAAACACCCCAAAAGGCTACGATGTAAAAGTGGCACAATATATAGCCGAATTTACAAATCATCCTTTTGTTACTGCAGAGAATAAATTTGAAGCTTTAGCAGCACACGATGCTATTGTAGAAACTCACGGCGCATTAAAACAGCTGGCTGTTTCCTTAAACAAAATTGCCAATGATATCAGAATGCTTGCATCTGGGCCTCGCTCTGGAATTGGAGAAATTCATATCCCGGAAAACGAACCAGGATCTTCTATTATGCCTGGAAAAGTAAACCCAACTCAGTGCGAAGCTTTGACAATGGTTTGTGCTCAGGTAATAGGAAACGATATGGCAATTGCTGTCGGCGGTATGCAGGGACATTATGAATTAAATGTTTTTAAACCTGTTATGGCTGCTAATTTTCTTCAATCAGCGCGTTTATTAGGTGACGCTTGCGTATCATTTGACGAACATTGTGCTCAGGGAATTGAACCTAATTACAAACGTATCAAAGAATTAGTAGACAATTCATTAATGCTGGTTACTGCTCTAAATACTAAAATAGGTTATTATAAAGCAGCAGAAATTGCGCAGACAGCTCACAAAAACGGAACTACATTAAAAGATGAAGCCGTGAGATTAGGCTACGTAACTCCAGAAGATTTTGACGACTGGGTAAAACCTGAAGAAATGGTTTAGTTTAATTGTGAATTCTGAATTGTTAATGGTGAATTATTACAAAGGATTATACAAAAAGGGCGGTCTTAAAAGTAAGACCGCCCTTTTTGCATTTAATAATTCAAAATTATTTACCATCTACATAATCTTGCAAATAACTAAACCTCGGTGTTAGTTTGCCTTTTTCTGTGATTTTTGCACGTTTTAAAATACCATCTTTATCACCGTTGAAAAATGCCGGGATGACATGTTCCATAAATTGTTCTCCGAAACCTTCACTCGCGTCCTTCGGAATTTCGCAGGGAAGATTATCAACCGCCATTACCACAACAGCTGCAGGGTGAAAAATATCAACTTCTTTATCTTCAAGAGGAAAATATCCGTATAAAGGTTCTGCAATAGTAGAAGAACGCAAAGTACATGCAATTGGACCGTTAACATCGCAGGAAATATCAGCTACGATTTTTAATCTACAATCACTTGCATTCAGCATTTCGCGAGTTAAAATCATTGGAGCATTATTAGCATGAAAATGACCGGCAAAATAGATATCAGAAACTTTTGTGAATTTCTCAAAATCAGACTCGTAAGCAGTTGGGTTATTTACAAAATCATTAAAATCTATAAGTTGCTCATCTTTACGTTTATTATATTCTAAAACATCTAGCTGTACATAGACAGCCTGTGTATATTTTTTAGTCAGGTAATTTTCGACTGTAATTTCTTTTACTTTTATGGCATCAAGAATTTCTTTGACACCGCTTCCTACTTTGCCTGTTCCTGTAACTACAAATTTCAGCGCTGGCATAGTGATCCTCTTAAGATGTTTAATAAGATCATCTTTACCGTCAAGAGTTTCAGCTTTTGGAAGTTTAAAAAGTTCAAATTTTATTCCAAAAGCACGGATTCCGTTATATACACCCACCATACCGGCATATTTTCCGAAACCAATTAAACGGCGATCATTAGCGTCAACAATAGTTTCATGATCGTACAAATCGATTTTTTTTTCTAAAATTGCTTTTAATAGCTTTTGATTATAAGGCTGCTTCTTAATAGTATGAGAAAAAAAGAAATACGCTTTATCTGGAATCAAATCTTCTACTGGAACTTCTTTAACTCCAAATAAAACATCACAATCTGAAACATCATTTGTAATCGTAATCCCTAAACTTTTATATTGTATGTCCGAAAAAACACGAATATCTGAACTTTCTACCTCTACAGAAGCAGTATCATAGTGTTGTTTTAATTTTGCAAGTTCGTTTGGAGAAAAGACAACGCGTCTGTCTGGTGGGTTTTTTCTTTCTTTTATGATTCCGAATTTCATTTATATCCGATTAATTTAAGTATTAATATAACTTTTAAACTTCAATTTGTTTCAAATATAACAAATAAAGTTAAAATTTTGTTGTTGCTTTCTAATTTTGAAAGATTATAAATCGCTAATAGCTGATGGACAATCAGATAATCAAAATTCTTATTAAAAAAAAGTTAAAAAAATCGATTCGATTCATTATAAATAAGAAAACAAAAGTATTGAATTCTATATATTTGTTATTAAAGAATAATGAAAATGAGCATCCTTAAAAAGACAAATATACTACAAATACTTACTCTAAGCATAGTTTTAGGGTCATGTGGACAACAGAAAACCAAGATTGAAAAAAATGAGGCTGCAATAATTGAAGATACCCTGCCTAAAATGAAGCCGGCAGATCCAGAAGCAAAAGTGAGCCAGGCGTATCTAAACTCTGTAACAGGCAGAATAAATCATTTTTACAATAAAAATTGGCCCAATGATAAAATGAACGGAAGCTTTCTGGTTGCTAAAAACGGCCAGATCATTTTTGAAAGATATAATGGTTATGCAGACAAAAATGAGGGAACAACAATAAATGAAAATACACCTTTACATATTGCTTCTGTTAGTAAAGTCCTCACTGCGACTGCAGTTCTAAAATTAGTAAATGCAGGAAAATTAGATTTAGATCAAAAAGTCAACACAATTTTAAAAACATTTCCTTATCCCGAATGTACAGTTCGAATGTTACTAAGCCACCGCAGCGGTATGCGTAACTATGCCTATTTTACAGATCGTGACAAATCGGTTTGGGACAGACATAATCAGCTCACGAACAAAGATATTCTTGAAATCTTAGCTACTAAAAATATCGGTTTAGAATCTACAACAGGAACTCGTTTTGCATACTGTAACACAAATTACGTTATGCTGGCACTTATTATAGAAAAAATAACCGGTCTGACTTACAAAGAAGCTATGACCGAGATGATTTTTAAGCCGTTAGGAATGACACATACTTTTGTATTTGATTATGAAAAAGACAGAAAAACAATTGTTCCGTCCTACAAAGGAAATAATGTAGAAATCGGATTAGATTATATGGATGCTGTTTACGGAGATAAAAATATTTTCTCGACACCTCGTGATTTATTAAAATTTGACCGTGCGAGAAATAGACCCGATTTTTTGAAACCTGATTTATTAAAACAAGTTTATACAGGTTATAGTAATGAACGTAAAGGCACGAAAAATTATGGTTTAGGAATTAGAATGATCAATTGGGATTCTGGACAGAATTTTTACTTTCATAACGGCTGGTGGCACGGATATACTTCATCTTACATTCCGTTAATGAATGAAAATGTTACTATTATAGCTTTATCAAATAAATTTACCAGAAACACTTATGCGGTGCGTAAACTGGCTCCAATTTTTGGAGATTATCCGTTTAATTTTAAGGATGAAGAATAAAGTTATTTTTCTGAAAAATTTATTACAAACCTAACTTCAAATAGTATAAATTTGCAAACTCATTTTTGGGGTCGACTGGTTTTGACAGCAAGTCGAATTGAACAGTAAGCACGTCGAGCATTGAGACCTTGCTCGTAAATATAAGATCTTACACATTTACACGGCGAAAATAACTACGCTTTAGCTGCATAATCTGAATTATAGTAAGATTAGCCACGTCCCTATCAGATAGGGAAGCTGGATTCTCCTTGAAAGCCTTGGTTTGTGGCGGTCAGTACAGGGGAACCGTAAAAATAGACCTAGATTTCCATGAGCTTCGGGTGGATTTCGAAATTAAGAAGATAAGTGTTGGGTGGCTGTTTCTGGCCTAGCTTAACATCGAAAACCCAATCAGGAAATAAACGTGTAGAAAGCTCTTTAGTTGCTTGTTTGGACCCGGGTTCGATTCCCGGCGACTCCACAAAAAAGCCTGTAAACTCAATGTTTACAGGCTTTTTGTTTTTTAGTTGACATAAAACATTTATTTAACAACACTATATTTTAAAATTTCAGTTTTCTTCATACAAATTACTTTCCCGTTTATTATAAAAAGCTTCTTTTGAAATTTTAAATTTGTAATGCCTACAATATAATATTATGTTTTGGTTTTGGCATTTCTGGCAAATCTTCTTCGCTAAGCATTTCCTTTAAATCAATTTCGATAATCTTGCAAATTTGAGATATCGGCACATCATTCGGACTTCCTTCAAAAGGATTTTCGCTGCTTTCGCCCACTTGTCCTAAAGAAGTATACATCCACGAAATAATAACACTGAACGGAATTACAAACCAAACCATATTTCCGTGCATAAAACCACTTACAGCTTCATTCAGTTTATCAAATTCTTTTAATAATCCGAAAGGAAGCAAAAAGCAAAACAACTGCACTAATAAAGTATTAATAATCGCGTATTGTCTCGGATAAGGAGAATCTTTCAACTGCTCGCTTCTTCCCTGCTGCGAATAAAAATCTTTTATCGTTCGTTGTAAATCGACAAACTGAAGCACAACAATTTCCTGATCATCATAAAGTTGTTTTAAAGTTTTGCTTTGAAGCGCCATGATTTGAGTCGATTTATTTTTTGCTTTCAGAATATAATTTAATTCTTCGCGAGATAGAAATTGCGCCAGTTCTGTTTCTAAAGCTGTTTCTCTTTCCGGAATTATATAATATTGCTGGTACTCGGTATTGTGTTTAATTTGGGTGGTTTCCCAAATTCTGTACGATCTCATTTCGTAACGCAATGCTGTCAGCCATGCAATATGACGGTAAATAAGTACTTTAGACGTTTCAGGATTATTCAAAAAATCACGGCACATTAAACCCCAAGATCTGCTGGCATTCAAAATTAAAGTCCATATTTGCTGTGCTTCAAGAGTTCTGTTGTACGTTTGTGTGTTTTTAAAACCCACAATAAAAGCCGTTGCGGTTCCTAGTAAAGCTACGACCGTCCAGGAAATACCCAGCCATTTTAATTCAAAAATCTCATATAAAATAGTTGGTATGACGCTCATCACCAGCAATAAGAAAATGCTTTTTCTTGTCCAGACAATAAACTCTTTTAATCGATATGATTTACCTGTGTACATTTTTCTGATAATTAAAATCTTTACGTAATTCTTTAAAATTCAAGTCGTTTTTAAAATCAAATTCTTATTCTCTTGCATTAAAGATTTATAAAAAATTGATTGTTTATTAAAATATAGACGAGTAACCTTCATTTTCGTCTTCTTCAAAAGGCTGTTCTTTCATATGAAGTGTTTCATCCAGTAATTCGCTTCCATCAGTTGAATCATGATGATGAAAAATTTCTTCACTATCCATTTCAGTACTGTAAGCTGCCGATTTTGACAAGCCCAGTAATCGTAAAAAATTGATAATTTTCATAGTTACTTTTATTAATTGTTAATTGTCAATTATTAATTGTTTAAGAAACCGGATGAATTATTTTTCTGGTTTCTCCATCCATTTCAATAAAACCCATTTTGCCATTTTTATAGCTTTCTCCGGCATTGGCCAAGGCTTCTTCAGAATCCATCACCATTGCGCCTTTAGAAAATAATTGTTCGTGTAAGGGTTTCCCCGAAATAAGAATCAATTCGCAGTTTGTTATTCCGATGAATTTCAAAGGTTCCTCAAAATCTGATTCGGCCATAGCAATCACCATTCCTTCCTCTAATTCTATCGTGGTTTGATTCGTCATAAAATCAAAATAGCCTTCAACCGCTAAAACAGTTCCAGACCATTGCGCAGGAAGCAGATGTGAGAATTCTTTTCCTGCTTCTAAAAAGATGTGAAGCAAAGTCAAAGAATCCGGAGTTTCTATTTTATTTACTGTTTTGCCGCTTTCACCGCACACTACTCGCACACGTACACCTTCGTCTGTAATTTCAGGTATTGCTGTTTTATCAATAAAAACACTCTTTGGATCTTCCTGCTTTTTTGAAGCCGGAATATTAACGAACAATTGCAGTCCTTCAACAGTGGCTCCGTCAGGAACAGGAAATTCTGAATGTACAACGCCTTTTCCAGCATAAGTCCACAATAAACTTCCGGGTGTTATTACGATATTATTCCCACGGGAATCTACACTATGATATGGAGCTGAATTTTCGAAAACATAACTGATAGCGGACATTCCAGCGTGTGGATGTGGTCCGAAAATATCATGTTTCAATTCAAAATGATCAAATCCGATTATAGGATCCATAAGTCCTTCAAAATCTTTTCCCCTTGCTTTTCTGGCAAAAAATTGTTCATCTCCCTGCACTTCTGGTGTAATCACTGTTGATAGTACTAACTTGTTCATGATTCTTATTTTTAAGGTTAAAATCGCACCGCTGCCCACTGAATTGTCGTGTTGTTGATCAGATTTTCGTAATAATTACGCTGACGTAGGGATTTAGTATGCACGAACGGGTGGAAAGTGCATGCCCATTACAACCGCCTCGACAAACTGCCTACCCGTCATCTTCGTTTCAACGGGCATCGAAGCCATTTATAATTTGATTATGCTCTTTGCGGACGGTTAGGAAACCATTCCTCAAAAGTGATTGTTCCTAATTTTGCAGTTTGAGCAGGAACAAGAGTTAGTTCTTCAAGAGGCGCTCCAAAATACAATGCTTTTTCATCTGAAATAACCTGAAGCGAATTACTTGTTTTGGTTAAATACGTTTGTAATAATTCTGATAATTTAAAACGTTCCGGTCCGCCAATTTCGATAATATCATTTATTGGGTTTCCAAGTGAAAGTTCCACCACCATTGATGCTACATCTTCAGAAGCTATTGGCTGAATTTTTGCCGGAGAAATAGTAACGCTTTCGCCTTCATGTGCAGAAGCTACGATACCGCCAAGAAATTCCATAAATTGAGTAGAATGAATAATCGTGAATGGAACTCCAGATTTTTTGATTAAATTTTCCTGCGCTTGTTTTGCTCTAAAATAACCGCTGTCCTGCAAACGATCTGTTCCTACTACCGAAAGTGCAATATGATGTTTTACGCCTGCATTAATTTCTGCTGCTAATAAGTTTCTGCCTGAAGTTTCGAAAAACTCCAATACTTCTTTATCTGCAAATGATGGTGAGTTTGCCAAATCAATTACGATATCTGTATCTGTAACTGCTTCTGCAAGTCCTTCGCCAGTTATAGTATTGATTCCTGTTGATGGCGCTGCCGAAATTACGTTGTGTCCCTGATCACGAAGTTTGTTAACTACTTTTGATCCAATTAATCCTGTTCCGCCGATTACTAAAATTTTCATGATGTCTTTTTTAAATTGTTATAAATGATTTTCCTATTCATTTTCATTTAGTAATAGCCAATTTGCGTGCCATTCACATAAAATACTGCAAATCAATTACTTAATTATAAAAAATTATTTTAAACTTCCCCTTATAAAGGGAAATCATTTTGACTTTCACTTTATATAGTGAAAAGTGGAAATTGGCAGTAAATTTATTTTTAAGAAAAAACAGAAAACAAAAATGCCCATCACTTTTGGTAATGGGCATTGAAAATTGAAAGAATAACTTAATTTATTTCAGTACAATTGTTTTTAACACATACAAAATAGGTTTCATATAAAAAAAGAGATTAAAAATAAACTCGTTTATTACACATAGCCAATTATGTTTGTTTAAACAAGTGAAACGCCTTTTTGAGTAAACTAAATCTATGTTTTTATGTGTTAGAATTTAATTACAAACAATGGTTTATCTAGTTAAAAGTATTCTGATTTTGTTATGGAAAGTTTTTTCATCTTTGAATGAAGCGTATTTCCGGGAATATCGAGAACTTCAGCTGCACCGCCTGCACCGGAGATTTTACCGTTACATCTTTTTAAAGCGCTGATGATAAAAAGACGTTCCATTTCTTCCAGTGATTTGCTGAAGATATTTTCTTCGGCGTCGTTTTTTTTTGTTTTTTTCGGAAGATATACTTCACGCAGAATACTATCTGTCGTCATAAGAACACTTCGCTCTATAAGATGTTCTAATTCCCGAACATTTCCAGGCCACAAATAACTGTGCAATTGCTGCAATGCTTTTGGTGCAATACGATTGATATTTTTTCCATTGTTTTTATTGTATTTCGCAACAAAGAAATTAGCCAATGCTTCTACATCTTCCATTCTTTCCCGAAGTGAAGGCAGATAGATTGGGAAAACATTCAATCTGTAAAAAAGATCCGAACGGAAACGTCCTGCTGCAACTTCTTCTTCTAAATTACGGTTTGTTGCCGCAATGATTCTCACATCTACTTTTATAGTATCCTTTCCTCCTACGCGTTCTAATTCTCGTTCCTGAATAACGCGCAATAATTTTACCTGCGCTTCAAGAGGCATTTCGCCAATTTCATCTAGAAACAATGTACTGTTATTGGCTAGTTCAAATTTTCCTAATCGCCTGTCTGTTGCTCCTGTAAAAGCACCTTTTTCATGTCCGAATAATTCGCTTTCAATTAAATTGGCCGGCATTGCTGCGCAGTTTACCTTAATCATCAATTTGTCTTTTCGGTGTGAGGCATTATGAATCGCGCGGGCAATTAATTCTTTTCCGGTTCCGGTTTCTCCAAGAATCAAAACAGTCGAATTCGATTCGGCTACCAATGACATTAAGTGATATACTTTCTGCATTTGTTTCCCGCTTCCGATAATCTCAGTAAAGTTGTAAATATTTTTAATTTGTTCCTTCAAATACACATTTTCATGTTCTAATTGCTGTTTGTACAATAGCAATTTTTCATTGGCCTGTATATTCGCAATAGCGACTGAAATCTGCGAACAGATTCCTTTTAAAATAGATGGATCCAATTTATCAGCCAAAAGCCACATTGTAGCTACATTCGAATTTCCTACTTTTAATAAAGCGCCGTAAGCATTCTCGAAACCTACTTTTTTCCAAAGCTGTGCAAAACCTGAATTGGTTTTCTCTAATTCTTCTTCTACATTAAAAATAATAGCACAATCGCTTTTAATTACCTGTGCCGTGTAAGGCTCGTGAATATCGAGTTTAACAGCTTCCATTTTATCAAAATCAATTTCGGCTTTTTCGAATAACGTTCTGTCAAACATATACGGACTTAAACCAATTCCGTCATCATCAAAAATATTAAGCATCGCCAGTTTTGTGTCCAGAAGATCACGCAGCACGTTGATAATCGCAAGCTGTAAATCTTCTTTGGTTCTTACACCCGCAATTTCGTTACTAAACTGAAGCAAAACGGATTGTTCGTTATTTTTACTTTCTAAAGATTCATTAGTGATAATGTTTGCCATTGCAGTAGAAATCTGCGAACAAATACCCTGAAGCAGCGAAATATTAATCTCTTCGATAGCAAGCCATAAAATCCCTAATACAACATCGCCATTACGAAGCGCGATCCCAACCATTCTGGTGAATCCCATTTTCTTCCAAAAAAAGAGATATTGGGACGTTATTCCTCTTGCAATTTCAATGTCTGTATTGAACAAAAGCGGAATATAACTGTCCAGAACTCTATTTTGAAGTCCGTCATTTACAGGGTATTTTGCCTGCAGAATTTCGATCAAAACCGGGTAATCTTCGGTAGTAATATCTTCGTCATAAATATAAGAACTAAGCGAAACGCCGTCATCGTTTAATTTTCGAATGACATAACCACGAAGCGGATTTATTTTTTTTAATGCCGTACGAACCGCAATCGCAAGATCTTCTCTATTTCTGACTTCTGAAATATCATTACTTAAATCAAGCAAAAATGACTTTTCCTGCTCTTTCTTTTCCAATTCTTCATTTTTAATAATGTTAGAAACCGCAATAGAAAGCTGAGGCGCAATACCTTTTATAAGATTTCGAAACTCTTTTGTAAAGCTGTCTGTCCTGTCTGAATAGGTATGTAAAAAACCAAGCGGCTTATCTTCAATCCACAAAGTGGTCATCAGTATATCGCGAATACCGCCATTATAACTGACTTGTAGATACGATGGACTTTCTGGTTTGTCTTTAAAATCTTCAACTATAAAAGAGATTGGACTATCAGAATCCAGTACTGCTTTTATAAAGGGTTCATGTATCGTAAAATGTGTTTTTTGCAATTTGGCATACGCTGCCGGATCTAAAATCTGATCCGTAGCTGTATCGAGTAAAAAACCTTTATAGGTTTCATCTTTATGATCAATCAGGGTGACAATCGTATGCGTAAAATAGTAAAGGCTTTTTAATCTTTTAGACAATAAAAAAATCAAATCTTTTTTCTCCCTTACCTTGGTAATGTCTTTACCAAGTTCCAAGAGCATATTTCTTTCATTTATATAAAAATTACTTTCAGATTTTTCAACAGAATTTTGATCATCGCCAGACGATACATCTTTATAGTTTAGGTCATCATTAGTATTGATTTTTTTCATTTTACAGCTGCTTCTAAAATCAGGTTCCTTGTAAATCTTCTCTAACTTTAATACATTTTCTAATGTATAAATATAAAACAATAAAGCATTTAATTCTTAAATTCATCTATCTTTAAGTTAATATCCATCGAATGCACTAACAAAAAATATTGGCAAAAGACTGAGTTATAATTTTATAATTTAGATTGTAATTATTATTTGGATTAAATCTAAATAAGTATAACTTTGCGGTTTTAATTTAAATAACCGCCATGAAGTTTACCTACATACTGTTGCTTTGCGCCATTTTTAATATTAGTTCGGCGCAAAATGCGAAAATTACAGGAAAATTAGTTTCTGAAAATAATGAAGCCATTTCTTATGCTTCCATTTCTATAAAAAGCCCTAAAAAAGGAGCAATAACAGATGATAAGGGAAATTTCGAAATTAATGATCTAACTCCCGGAAATTACACATTGTATTTTACAGCTATGGGATTTACTACTCAGGAAAAAACTGTAGAATTACACGAAAATGAAAATCTTGAACTTTCAATACGGCTTCAGGAAAATATTAATACACTGCAGACAGTAGAAATTACAGGAAGAAAAGAGAAATCGTACCGAAACACAAAATCTTTTATTGGTGCAAAAACAGAAATTGCGTTAAAAGATCTACCGCAAGCCGTCTCTTATGCTACAAAAGAATTAATTGCCGATCAGGGTTCCATTCGCGTAGGCGAAGTGGTAAAAAACTTTAGTGGTGTAAGTCAGTTTACTTTTTATGATGATATTTCGATAAGAGGTTTTAGAATTAATGGAGGAAGTAATACACAGCTGCTTAACGGTATGAGAACTTCAACCGGATTTTGGAAACAGCCTTTAGCCAATTATTTAGAACGCGTCGAAGTTTTAAAAGGTCCTTCATCAGCTTTATTTGGAAATGCATCTCCGGGTGGAGTTTTAAACAGGGTTACAAAAAAACCTTTAGACCAGCCGGCAAACAGTGTTAGTTTTTCTACAGGAAGTTTTAATACATTAAGAGCTTTAGCCGATTTTACAGGTCCATTAACTCAGGATAAATCACTTTTGTATCGTTTGAATTTAGGATATGAAAATGCAAACTCTTTTAGAGATTTACAATTTGATAAAAATATTGTCTTCGCGCCTTCATTATCTTTTCTTCCCAATGATAAAACAAGTGTAAACTTCGATTTGATTTATACAGGATCAAAAAGTGTCTTAGACCGCGGTCAGTCGACATATGAAGATAATTTATATTCTACAAAAACTTCAAATTCTCTAAACTCAACCAATGATTACTTAAATGAAGAGACTTATATTATTACCACTTCATTAAATCACCAATTTACAGATCGTTTGTCGTTTTCTGCCTCGTACATACGCACTGGATATACAGAAGACCTCCTAGAACATCGTGGTGCCAATAAATATGCTTCTGCCGGAGACGGAACAACAATTCCGACTGCAATAGAAATGCAGGTATTTATGCGTAAACGAAAGCGTTATATTGACAATCTTTCTGCTTTCTTTAAATATCAGGCTAAAACCGGCATTTTTGATCATAATTTGATCGCAGGATATGATTATGCTCAAGAACAAGTTCCGGCTGGAGGTTCTCAACTACAGGCGACAGGATATAGAAATGCAGCAAACACAGGATCGATTGCAACTTATAATCCAAATAACAAAGCAGCTTATCTTCTGGATTCAAAAGGAAATCCGGTACCAAACGTGGCGCATTTTGATTTAACAAATCCATCAGCATCACAACAGTTAAAAGATATGAGTAAGTATTTTTATGCTGCTCGTCCGTTTGATCCAACGTATTATTCTTTATACGGAGTTTATATTCAGGATCACGTTAAATTTGGTGCTTTTCAAGCTTTAATCGGAATACGATACGATGAATACAGCGATAAAGAAAATTATAAAAAAAGTAATGAGAAAAAGGTAAAACAACATTCTTTTTTACCACGTTTCGGACTTACTTATACACTTAATCCAAATATAAATTTATACGGAACTTATGTTCAGGGATACAACCCGCAGACTGCCTCTTCGTTATCAAATCCAAATGCCGGCGGACCTTTTGATCCCTTAGAAAGTAGCATGATTGAGTTTGGAGGTAAGTCTTCATGGTTCAAAGAAAAACTTTTTGTAACTGTTGCCTTATTCAAAATTCAGCAAAAAAATACTTTATATCCTGCCAATGATACTACAAACCCCGACTTGATGAGATCAATTGGAGAAGAAGAATCCAAAGGTATCGAAATTGACATAAATGGAAATATTACACGTAATTGGAGTGTTTCTGCTGCATATTCTTATAATGAAGCTTATATTACAGATAGTCCTGTTGCAACAGAAATTGGAAGGCAAAAACCAAATACTCCTGTACAACAAGGAAACATTTGGACTCGCTATAATTTTACCAATGGCATAATGAAAGATTTCGGTATAGCAATGGGATCTAATTTTGTAACAACCCGTAACCTAAGCCAGACTATAACTCAGACCATTCCGGGCTACACTTTATTTAATGCTGCTTTATATTACAATATCAATAAATTTAAAATACAGCTGAATGCTAACAATATTACCAATAAAACCTATTGGGTTGGAGGATACGACTATATTCGTTTATTTCCAGGAGCACCATCAAATTGGCTGTTAACACTTGGCTATTCTTTTTAATTGACTATTTTTATTTTGAAAACAGTTTTGAATCATTTCTTTTATGAATAAAACATTTAAAAAAAATATTGGCAAATTACATCTTTGGCTCGGACTTGCGTCCGGGCTAATTGTTTTTATTGTAGCATTGACAGGCAGTATCTTAGTTTTTGAAGACGAAATAGACCCCATCCTTAATCCAGAATTTTACAACGTTGAAATTACAGGAACAAAAAAGATGATCATAGATAACTATGTTAGAGATATAAATCAACAATATAATATTAAAGAATTAGACCGTATTCAAATATACGCAGACCCTCAAAGAACAGTAATTATTACTGGAACGGATACTAATAAAAAAGATATGATCTTTTCAGTTGATCCTTATACTGGAAAAGTTTTAGGCGCAATTTCAGAAAAAAACAGGTTCTTTTCGATCATTTTAGATCTTCACCGACATTTAATTATGGGCGATATCGGAAAGTTTATTACAGGATGCAGCTGTTTAATTTTTGTATTTATGCTGCTTTCTGGGCTTATTTTATGGTGGCCCAAAAAAATTAAAAATCTAAAACAAAGGCTGGTCGTAAAATGGGATGCTTCCTTTAAAAGAGCCAACTGGGATTTCCATTCCACTTTCGGTTTTTATACTTTTTTAATTCTTTTGATTATCTCCTTAACTGGATTAACTTGGTCATTTAAATGGTTTGAAAGCAGTATTTATCTCCTTGCTGACGGAACTACCAAAAAGCCTTCTGCAAAAGTTGAAAATCCAACCAAAATTGACCCAAATCTCGATAAAACGTTTTTCTATCAGAATCTATTTTCGAAAACCGATAGTATTTATAAATATTCAGGCGATACTCAAATCAGAATACCTTCTGATACGATAAATAGTATTATGGCAATCAAATTAAATCTCGAAAAATCGATCCCTAATATTTCGAGTATTGTATATTTTGATAAATATACTGGTGAAATTATAAAAACCAGACCATATGAACTTTTAAGTAATGGTGATAAAATCAGACGACTTATTTACCCTATTCATACCGGAAGTATCTACGGATATCCTACAAAAATATTAGCATTTATAGTTTGTCTATTCGCTGCCACACTTCCTATAACTGGTTTAATAATTTGGTTAGGAAGAAAAAAGAAGACTAAATGATATTATTAATAATAACATCTCTAAATTAATTACATTTTATGATATTGAATAAAAAGATTTTCTTATCTCTTATCAAATCTATTTAGAGGATTCAGAAATGTAGACTTTTTCTTATTTAGATTATCTAATCATTTTGCGCAACCCCAAATTTTTGAAACTGATCCCATTTAGTATTGATCTATTCTAAATGTCTCTACTTTTAATAAATTAATAAAAAAAAACTTCAATCAGCATAAGCTAATTGAAGTTTTTAGTACTCAGAGCGGGACTTGAACCCGCACGAACATTGCTGTTCACTGGATTTTAAGTCCAGCGTGTCTACCAATTTCACCATCCGAGCATTATGTGGTACCTCCAGGGATCGAACCAGGGACACATGGATTTTCAGTCCATTGCTCTACCATCTGAGCTAAGGTACCTTATTTATACCAATTAAGATATAAGTAAAAAAAGAATAAAAAACCCTCTCCGATTAAGGACAGGGTGTTTTTAAAAAGAAAGGCGACGACA
>NZ_MUHF01000021.1 GCF_002217435.1 Flavobacterium reichenbachii | reverse complement strand
AAACAGCTTTTAATATTTTACTCAGAACCTCAGAACCTCAGAACCTCAGAACCTCAGAACCTCAGAACATTTTACTTACTTCCAAACAATTTCCCGATAAATCCAGAAATTCCTCCTTTACTTTTTGTTACTACAAGTACGTCTGCCACGTCAACTTTTCCGTCACCGTTTTGGTCCAGGCCAAACTGCATTCCGTATTTAGAGATTGTGTCCATAATTCCCGATGCTTGTCCACTGTTTCCAGAAATGGAATTGATAATATCTGAAATCTGAAAACTGCTGTCATTTGGGTCTTTAGCTTTGTTAACCAAAGAATTTAATATCTGAGGAATCATACCAGAGGCAACTCCGGAGGAAGCTTCACTGCTTAATCCAAATTTTTCGCCAAGATTTCCTTGTAATTGCTGTGTAATCTGCTGTACAACAGGATTAGAGTTGTCTATTGGAGAATTTCCGCTAAATAAGCCTGCCAATTGTTCTGCACCGCCTTCTGAAGCAATCTTTTTTAATCCCGAAAAAATTGTACTATTCGCTTCGTTTATCACGCCCTCATTATGCTCGTTAGGAACGGCATTATTATTTACAACAGCCGAGTTTCCGTACTGTTGTACTAATTGTGTTAATTGCTCAAACATGATTTATAGTTTATAATTAAACAACAAAAATAAATAAAAAAGAAAGGGATTTATTACAAATTCGTAATAAATCCCTCTAAAGTTAATCTATTTTTTGATTGCTTAGCTCAGCAAAGTAATAATTTGTGATGCTAATTCAGTTCCAATTCTGTCTTGTGCTTCTCCGGTTGCAGCTCCAATGTGCGGCGTCAAAGAGATTTTAGTGTGCATTAAAATTGCCATTTCTGGTTTTGGTTCGCTTTCGAAAACATCTAAACCTGCAAAAGCAACTTTTCCAGAATCTAAAGCTTTTACCAAAGCTACTTCATCAATAACACCACCACGAGCACAGTTTACAATTCCAACACCGTCTTTCATGATTGCTAATTCTTTCTCTCCGATGATGTAACCATCCTGAGCAGGAACGTGCAATGTGATGAAATCTGCTTCTTTAAACAAAGATTCTAAAGATTGAGAAACAATTGTAGTTGTAATAGATTGTCCGTCGAAAAACTCAACTTTTACATCAACTTTCGGAATAAAACTGTCTGCTGCAATAACTTTCATTCCTAAACCAAGTGCCATTTTTGCAGTAGCCTGACCAATACGTCCGATACCAACAATTCCAAGAGTTTTTCCTCTTAATTCAGTTCCGTTTGCGTAAGCTTTTTTCAAGCCGTCAAAGTTTGAATCTCCTTCAAGAGGCATATTTCTGTTAGAATCATGTAAAAAGCGAACACCAGAAAATAAGTGTCCAAACACCAATTCAGCAACAGATTCTGATGATGAAGCCGGAGTATTAATTACATGTATTCCTTTGCTTTTTGCGTAATCAACATCGATATTATCCATACCAACACCACCGCGTCCGATGATTTTAATACCAGGGCAGGCATCAATAATATCTTTACGAACTTTAGTCGCGCTGCGTACTAAAATTACGCTTACATTATTTTCATTTATAAAGTTTGCTACTTGTTCCTGAGCTACTTTTGTAGTTATAACTTCAAATCCGCCTTTTTCTAAGGCTAGAATTCCACTTTTAGAAATTCCGTCATTGGCTAATACTTTCATTGTGTATTTTGTTTATTTGGTAAATCGTTTATTTGTTTAATCGATGAACCAGCTATTATAATTTTACTTTTTTGTTTTAGGAGCTAATCCCGCTATTCGTTACAATCTTTTGTGCCGAACCCCGGCACAAAAGGATTTCCACTTCTATCGGGGCTAAAAATCCTATATTCAATTGATATTTTTGTGTAAACAGATATTTCGATTAAACAATTAACCAAATTAACGATTAACCGAAAAAAACGATTAAACTTTACTTTCCAAAGCTTTCATTACATCAACTAAAACCTGAACACTTTCGATCGGCATGGCGTTATAAATAGAAGCTCTGTAACCGCCCACAGAACGGTGTCCTGGCAATCCTGAGATTCCAGCTTCTTTCCATAAAGCATCAAAAGCTGCTGCGTGATCTGGATTGTTCAATAAGAAAGTAACATTCATTTTAGAACGATCTTCTACCACTGCTGCTCCCTTAAATAATGGGTTTCTGTCTATTTCAGCATAAAGAAGTGCAGCTTTTGCATCGTTTAATTTTTCAACAGCTTCAACACCGCCTTTTGCTTTAATCCATTGTAAAGTCAATAACGAAACATAAACTGCAAAAACAGAAGGTGTATTGTACATACTTTCTGCTTTGATATGTTTAGCATAATCTAACATACTTGGAATTGTTCTTCCGTTTTTCTCTAAAATTTCTTCTTTAACCACCACTAAAGTAGTTCCTGCAGGTCCCATATTTTTTTGAGCACCGGCATAAATTAAATCAAATTTTGAGAAATCCAATTGACGTGAAAAAATATCAGAACTCATATCGCATACAACAGGAACATTAGTTGCAGGAAAATCTTTTATTTGAGTTCCAAAAATAGTATTGTTACTGGTGCAGTGAAAATAATCTGCATCACTTGGTATTGTGTATCCTTTTGGAATATGATTGTAATTTTCTTCTTTTGAAGAGGCTACGACAACAGTTTCTCCAAACAATTTAGCTTCTTTTATTGCAGCTGTTGCCCAGGTTCCCGAGTCTAAATAAGCGGCTTTTCCGTTTTCTTTCATTAAGTTATACGGAGCCATTAAGAATGCTGTACTTGCACCGCCTTGTAAAAATAAAGCCTGATATCCTTTTCCTTCAAGTCCTAGTAATTCTAGAGCCAGTGAACGAGCTTCGTCCATAACCGCAACAAAATCTTTACTTCTGTGCGAGATTTCCAGAATAGATAATCCAGAATTGTTAAAATTTAATACTGCTTGTGATGCCTTCTCAAAAACTTCCTGAGGTAAAATACTTGGTCCTGCGCTGTAGTTGTGTTTTTTCATGGTTGTTGTTAATAGTCGAAAATTTTAAAGACGCAAATTTCGGCAATAGGAGCTGAAAAAGCGATAAATTATTCGAAATAATTGAACATTTTTTTACTTTGTTGTTAACAAAAACGTTATAGTATCTACATTATCTGCATAATCCCACAATTGAGGTTTTTGCGTTTCTCCGAAAGCAGTACTGTTTTTAATTAAACCGTTGCTTACAATGCATTGAATTTGTTCTGAATCAGCTTCAAGACGTGTTTGCAATTCGTCTATATTTTCATAAAATTCATAAAAAACACTCGAAATAGGAGAGGCGTAGCTGGTATCTTGTTTCAAAGTCAAAAATCCGTTATCCAGTAATTTAAAATTGCTCATCAAAAATACAGCTTTGTTATAGTCGTAATTATTAGCGTATTTTTCGTAGTGAATAACATCCTGATACTTAAAAATTGCTTCAAAAAGTGTATCAAAAGTATAGCCGCTTGGTACGAAAATTTTAGAAACATTGCGACATCCTAAACCAAAATATCTAAAAATATCTTCGCCCAAATCCTCCAGTTGTTCTTTGGTCTCGCTTCCGTCTAAAACGGCGGCCGAATTTCTGTTTTTTCTAATGATCGAAGGTTTGTCTTTAAAATAATATTCAAAATAACGAGAAGTATTGTTGCTTCCTGTTGCAATTACAGCATCAAAATTTTCGAGTTTTCCTTCTACAAAAGTGATTTTATCTTTTAAATCCTCATCAACAGCAATTAAGTACTTCGCCAAAAATGGCAGTAAATGCTGATCGTTTGAAGAAGTTTTAATTAAAGCTTTGTTTCCTGTGATTAAAACAGACAAAAAATCATGAAATCCAACCAGCGGAATATTTCCTGCTAAGATTAAAGCAACGTTTTTTGAATTATTGTCATTTTGATCAATAGTATAAGCAGAAAGCCATTTGTTTAAATTCTCTTCTGTCAGGGCTTCTGCCCAGGATTGTATCGAAAAATAAACTTGTTCGGGTGTGTACCAGCCGTTATGCGACTGCGATAAATGGATAAGATTTTCGAAATCATCAAAAAAGATATCATTATATAAAACGTCAGATTTTTTTGCAGACGTGCCTTCAGAAAACTGACTTAAAAATTTTCCTAATTCAACAAAAACACTTTTTTTTGTTTCTAATGTCATAATGTTTGCTTATGAATTGTTTTGATTGTAATTTTGCACAAAAATACGGATAAATAAGTCGAAAGTCAAAAGTCACACGGTCAAAAGGCAGGAATAGCTTTTTTGATTTTTTTGGCTTTACAAACTTTAAGGATTTTAACTTTAAGACTAATAAAGAAATGGCAATAGTTATAACAGACGAATGTATAAATTGTGGAGCTTGTGAACCAGAGTGCCCAAATACAGCAATATACGAAGGAGCAGACGATTGGAGATATAAAGACGGAACCAGTCTTTCTGGAAAAATAATTTTGCCAGATGGTACAGAAGTGGATGCTGAGGATGCTCAAAATCCAATTTCGGATGAAATCTATTATATCGTTCCGGGTAAATGTACAGAATGTAAAGGTTTTCATGACGAGCCGCAATGTGCTGCTGTTTGTCCTGTAGACTGCTGTGTGCCAGATGACAATCATGTAGAAGATGAGGAGACTTTATTGGCTCGTCAGGCTTTCCTGCATAATGAATAAACTGCGTGATTTTATAAGAAAACGATCTGTTCTTGTTAGTTTTTTTATGGTTTTTATCGGTTTCATGTATTTGAAAATTAATAACCTTAATAATTATTTTTTCTACGAAGGGAAAGTAGTTGGACTTCATAAAATCACATCGAGTCACCAAACTGCAGGAAGACGAGGAAGTCTTAACATTTCGAGAGAAATTCCGACTATTGAATATTACACAAAAAATGATACTGTGAATTGTGATCAAGGTGAATTAAAGCTGATTACAAACTTCAATATAAATGAAAAAATAACTGTTTTAGTTGAAAAGCAAGACGATTCTCATACAAAAATTTTTAGTTTATTTTATTATTGGATTGAATACAACGAATTAATTTTGGTTTTACTTTCATTCCTTTTTATATTTGGTTTTATAAAAAATTTCGTATAAAATATTAAAACATAATAAATACATAAGAAAAGTCCTAAGTATTAATGCTTGGGGCTTTTTTTGTGCTAAAATTTTAAGTATTTCGTATTTTGTTGGTGTTTAATGCTTTATTTTTATTTAATTTGATGACTGTTTTAACAATTTGTTGGATTAATTAATAATTGTATATGAAGAGATTTATACTTTTGACTGTTATACTCTTTAGTGCGAGTGTTTTTGCCCAAAATTCAGAATATTCTATCATTGTAAAAGATATAGAAACACAGCTTCCTATAGAAAATGCGACGGTTGTTGTACTTAAAACAAAACAAATTTTATTAAGCAACCAAGATGGAAAGGTGAGTTTTGTACTTGCCGGAGGTTCTAATATAGAGGTTTCTGAAACCAATTATGAGACTTTAACAGTACGCTGGGCTTCATTAAAAGAATCTGAATTTGTAGTGTACTTAAAGAGTAAGGATAATAAACTGGACGAGGTTGTATTGTCTAAAGAATCTCCAGAAAAAATACTGCAGAAAATTGTTTCTAACTCTGAAAAAAAATTGGCAGTTTCTTCTCGTCTTAAGGTGTATGTTAGAGAGTTTTTTATGCTTGATAACAAGTATTCTTACTATAATGACGGACTTGTTAATTTTCAGTTTGAGGTAAATCAAAAAAAGGTTGGAACCACTCTTTTAGTAGAGCAGAATCGTTCTTACGGACTAATAGAAACGGATGTTAGTGCTGACTTAAAAGGATATGATTTGAATAATATAATGGAGAATTATTATAATTTAAATTACTTTAATCCAGTTTTAAATTCAAAATCAAAAAAAGAATACGAGTTTGGTATAAAAGGCCATCCTGTAAATAAAAATTATTACATTATGTCTATCACGCCTTTGGATACAGCCAAAGAAGCTTTGGATAGTTTTGAAATTGTATACGATTCTGAACAGAAATTAATAATAGAATTTTCTATTATTGTTACTCCGGGAACTCTTGCCGCAGTAGAAGATAAAACAAAAATCGGAGCTAAAAATATAACAAGATCAATTGTAAAAGTAAATTACAGATTAGACGGTTTAGATTATTATCTGTTAAGTTCGAATGAAGAAATTGCTTATGATCTTGTTTTGAAAGATCAGGTAAAAAACATTCAAATTCGTAATAATTTTATAACCACAAATTTCAATAAGCAAAAGTTTACTTATAATGAAAGTGACGTTTTTAAAGAAAAAACACTTTTTAATAAAAAGAATCACATTCTAACCAAATATTGGGATATTTCTGGTTTTACAGCCACAGAAGAAGAAAAAGGACTGATAGATGCATTAGAATTTAAAATGTGATTTAGATAAAAAAAATATCCTGAGTTAAACAAGTTCTCAGGATATTTTTTTTGCCACAATAACGTAGGTGTCGTAAGCATATGTTTTTCGATCTATAGTTTTTAGAATTTCGAAATTATTTAGATATAGAAAAAGCTCGATTTCGTTAAGTGTAAATACCCGAACCGTAGAAAAATCATTTTCAATAATTTCTTTCTCTCCATTTATAATCGTGTAATATTGAGCAGTCCATTCGAGCATAAAATTTTCTAAGGAATTATTAGTGTCCCAATGACTTTCTCTTATATAATTAATGTTTTCAAATTCGGCTTCGTGAACAATTACCGGATTGTTTTTTGTAAAAGGAATAAATCGATTGGCATCTATAAAATCGAAAATAAAAACTCCATCTTGAGTCAGATTTTTATAAACAGATTCAAAAGTTCTATTAATGTCATCATTACTAATTAGGTAACTTGTAGATCTTCCCGTTATTAAAATCGAATCTACAGGTTTATCCAGTTTAAAATCACGCATATCTCCCTGAATAAAAGAACTATTTTTATTACGTTGCTTTGCAATTGCAATCATATCGGCGCTGTAATCAAGACCTAAATAATTCTGTTTATTTGCTTCGAATCGCTTTGCAAGATTTCCCGTTCCGCTTCCTATTTCTAAGGTAGCAGCACCATTGTTTTCCTGAATTAAATTGTTGTAAAAAGTATATTCTTCGTCATAATTGACAAAAGTCTGGTACATCGCATCGTAAATAGCAGCCATTTTTCCATCATATAAATTTGCCATACTAATATTTTTTTTAATAAAATTATAAAAAAAATGGGTCATCCTAAGACAACCCATTTTATATATTAAACAAAGCTGAACTTAAAACTTGTAGCTTAAAGATAAATTAAACATTGTTCCTAATTGACTGAAATGGAATCCATCATAAGTCATTGTAGAATAACGCTGGTTAAAAGTAAGTAAGTTAGATTGTTGTTTTGTTCTTGCAGGGTCAGCAAGTAATGCAGCTCCTTGTTCATTTTCTGCTACGAATTTCCATTCTGGCAGCACATTAAATAAGTTGTTTACATTTAATGCAATTGTAAATTTTTCGTTAGGATTGAAAGTAACGCCTAAGTCAGTAACAATTTTAGGAATAAACTGTGTTTTAAGATTCGGTTTAGTCTCATCTCTTACAGGATCGCCATTAGCATCTCTAAGTAGATTACCATCAGTATCTCTAACCTCATTAGAAATTAAACCATCTTGATTAAAAGTTGTTTTTCCAAAATAAGTATTATTTAAAGAAAATCCGAATTTACCAATTTCATAATTGATCCCCAGAATCCATTTTGTTTCAGGTCTTGATGTAAAAGTCAAAGAGTTTAAGATATCACCAAATGAATTTTGTGTTACAGGAGAAATTCTTTCATTTTCTAAAGTAACGTTTCCAGATAAATTAAATCCTAATTTACCTTCTCCGATACCAACATTATTATAACCTAGAACTATATCTAAACCAGAAGTTCTAGTGTCGAATGAGTTAGAGAACCAAGCTACATTTCCAAATCGGGTGTTTTGTCTGTCTCCTAAAACAATTCTGTCTTCAACTTTTATGTTATAGTAATCTACAGTTACAGTAAAGTTTTGAAAAGGTTTTGCTCCAACACCAACAGTTATATTGGTTGATTTTTCTGCATCTAAAGGACGAATCCCTAATTGACGTGCTTGCGGCGAAACATTATTGATGATACCGCTAATTTGAATACCTTGTCCTGCTACAAAAGAGTATTGTGATTTTTGAGTATAAATTTGGTGTAAAGTCGGTGCTCTAAAACCTGTAGATACAGATCCTCTAAAGGTAATTTTATCGTCAAGGAATTTATATCTTGTACTTGCTTTCCAAACCGTTGCTCCTCCAAAGTCGCTATACTCTTCATGACGAACAGTTCCGTTTATCTGGAAGTCTTTTGTAACATCAAAGGCGACATCTAAGTAAACCCCTACATTATATCTGTTCCATTTTCCAGAATTTTCAGGTCTGTTTCCAGCAAAAGAGTCAGCACCAGTTCCGTCCCAAGAAGCTTTATCTCCTTCTATTACGGAGAAATATTCAGATCTAAATTCAGTTCCAAAACCAATACTAAACTGATCCGATAGAATTTTAGAAATGTCAAGATTTCCAACGATATGATTAAAAGAAGCTCCTCCTGGTTTAAACGAGATTGGACTATTTTCTCTATAAACGTTATTTCCATCAGTATCCAGTATGTCTGATCTGTTTACAGAATTGTTTACAGAATAAAGCTGTTTGTTACCGCCCACTGTTACACTGGCATCTGTATTCCAGCCGTTTTTAACGTTTTTAAAGCCCAATGTACCATTATAATCAGATAAATCACCCTCAAAAGTAGGTCCATATCCTTCGTATGATGGATTAGCAGCATCACCGTTTCCGTAGAAATCATTAAGATATGGGTCGTCTGATAATGGTCTCCAATAAGGTGTTCTAAAGTTGGCAAACGATTTTACTTTTTTGTAAACATAAGCTGCGTTATAGTATAAATTGGTATTTTCACTAATAGGACTTCCTCCGTTAATTAAGAATTTTGCAGAAGCGTTCTCTGGCGAACCATTAATATTTCTGGCATCAGGATATTTGGCAAGATAAGATTGAACATCTGCAAGTGTAGCTCCAAAATCTCCGGCATCTCCTTCTGCATCTACTGTTCCTGGTCTGTTTGCTAAATTTACTTTAGAGAAATCGATAGTGTAATTTAGAAAACCTTTTTCTCCAACAGTGGTACCGCTGTTTAAGCTCACACCAAGCATTTCTCCATCACCTTCAGAAGTAATACCGCTTCTTAGAGTTACATAGCTGTCAGTAACGTTTTTCTTTAAAATGATATTTACAACACCTGCAATAGCGTCAGAACCGTATTGGGCAGAAGCACCATCACGAAGAATCTCAACTCTTTCGATCGCATCTGTTGGAATAGCAGAAATATCTGCACCCGTTTCTCCACGTCCCGGAGAAGTTTGTACATATAATAAAGAACTTAAGTTTTTACGTTTACCATTAATAAGGATTAAAGTTCTGCTGGGTCCCATATTTCTAATCTCGTACGGATCTAATAACGACGTGGCATCGTTTACAGGAGTTTGTACGGTATTAAAGGAAGGGATTTTGTATTGCAGCGCCTTGTCAAACGTAGCCTGCCCGGTGGATGTTAAGTCTTTAGAAGACAATACATCAATAGGCAGTGCACTGGTTGTGTTACTTCTGGCAGCGGTTCTGGATCCTGTAACTACTACTTCATCAAGACTTTGTCCGCCTTCTTCAGATAAAGAAACGTCAATTTGAGATGCATTAGCCAATTTTGTAACACTGCTGTAACCTAAATATGTAAAAACTAATGAGGCACCTTCTTTAACTGTTATTTTATAAGATCCGTCACTATCGGTAGAAGCACCGTTGTTTGTTCCTTTCTCAATAATGTTTACACCAGGCAAGGGGCTTCCTGTGTTGTCTTTTACTACACCCGATATTTGCTTCTGCGCAAAAATAAAGACGGTGTTAAATAAAAAAAATAAAATTGCAATTCTTTTCATGGTAATAGTGGTTTTGGTTAAAAATGCTATATGATTTGTTAAATTTGGTGATAAAAATAGTCTTATTTAACAAAATATTACAAAAAAGTTTTATTTTTTTTAAGAAAAGTACTAAAAAAACATATATTGGCATTTTTTGTATAGTTACGAGGTATTAAATCATATATTTGCAAAATTTTAAGGGCAAAATATATGATTTTGTCAAAATTAAAGACATCTTAAAAAGTAATATAAATACGACTAATCAGGAGCTAAGTATTTGGTGCGTAGAGCAGTAATTTCGGGGCTTGAGACGGGTTGAAACCAATAAAAAACAAATTATCTACAGATGAAAGCAGGAATTGTAGGATTACCAAATGTTGGAAAATCAACATTATTTAATTGTTTATCTAATGCAAAAGCGCAAAGTGCCAACTTTCCTTTTTGTACAATCGAACCTAATATTGGTGTTGTAAACGTTCCGGATCCGAGAATCAATAAATTGGAAGAACTGGTAAAACCAGAGCGTGTACAAATGGCAACAGTTGATATTGTTGATATTGCAGGTTTGGTAAAAGGAGCAAGCAAAGGTGAAGGTCTTGGAAATCAGTTTTTAGGAAACATTAGAGAATGTAACGCAATTATTCACGTTTTGCGTTGTTTTGACAATGATAATATTGTACACGTTGACGGAAACGTAAACCCAATTCGTGACAAAGAAACAATCGATATCGAATTGCAGTTGAAAGACTTAGAAACTGTTGAAAAACGTTTAGAAAAAGTAAATCGTGCAGCAAAAACCGGAAATAAAGAAGCGCAGACAGAAAAAGCACTTCTAGACAGAATCAGAGAATCATTATTGCAGGCAAAATCAGCTCGTACTATTGTTCCTCAAGGTAATGATGAAGAAGTTTTAATGGAGTCTTTTCAGTTAATTACAGCAAAACCAGTTTTATATGTTTGTAATGTTGACGAAAATTCAGCTGTAAACGGAAACAAATATGTAGATCAGGTTCGTGAATTGGTAAAAGACGAAGATGCAGAAGTTATAATCCTTTCAGTAGGAGCAGAGGCAGATATTACAGAATTAGAAAGCTATGAAGAGCGTCAGGTTTTTCTTGAAGATATGGGATTGACAGAACCGGGAGCATCAGTTTTAATTCGTGCCGCTTACAAATTATTAAAGCAGCAGACTTACTTTACAGCAGGTGTAAAAGAAGTTCGTGCCTGGACAATCAACATTGGAGCAACTGCGCCACAAGCAGCCGGAGTGATCCATACTGATTTCGAAAAAGGTTTTATTCGTGCAGAAGTTATTTCATACGAAGATTACGTTCAATACGGTTCTGAGGCAAAAGCTAAAGAAGCTGGAAAATTTAAAGTAGAAGGAAAAGAATATGTTGTAAAAGATGGTGATGTAATGCACTTCCGTTTCAACGTGTAATTTTTTTTGAAAATAGAAAATAGAAAATAGAATAAAACTGCTGGAGAAATTCAGCAGTTTTTTTATGCTTTAAAATGAACAAAAATGAGAATAAAAATCTGTGTAAATTGGCGCTTTCGCGAAAGCGAATCTGTAAAATCCGTGTACCATTTCAATAAATAAAATTTTTGGCTCAAAAATTGGTTACAGAAAATTAACCAATTACTAATCTAAAATAAACCATTAAAAATGCTGAAAAAATCTTTCAAATTTCTGGGCTGGACCCTTTGCGGAATTCTTAGTTTTCTTGTTCTTTATGTAATTTCAGTTTACCTGATTTCTAAAATTACCGTTAATTCAAATGCTGATCTTACAAAACAGAGAAGATCAATTCCAATTTATATTCTTTCCAATGGAGTTCATACGGATATTGTCGTTCCTATAAAAAATGAAATCAAAGATTGGCGAAACGAAATTCAATTCAGCCAAACACAATCAAAAGACTCATTAGCAAATTTTGTAGCTTTTGGCTGGGGAGATAAAGGATTTTACCTCGATACGCCAGAATGGTCAGATCTTAAGGCAAGTACAGCTTTAAAAGCCGCTTTTGGAGTAAGTACATCGGCGATGCATACTACATTTTTTAAAGAATTAAAGGAAGGAGAAGACTGCAAACTTATTTTTATTTCGAAAGAGAATTATCAAAAACTGGTTGCTTATATTTCTGATAGTTTCAGTGATCCGGTTCATCCGCAATGGATTGAAGGTCACAGCTACGGAAAAAAAGATGCTTTTTATGAGGCAAAAGGAAGTTACAGTCTTTTTTACACCTGCAATACTTGGGCAAACAGCGCCTTAAAAGCGGCGAATCAGAAAGCAAGTTTATGGACGGTTTACGATAAAGGGATTTTTTGTCATTATCAATAAATTGGTTATGAAAAATATATTTATACTACTCGTTTTAATAATTATTTTCGATTCATGTAAAAAAGCTGATGCTGCCGCGACAGAACTTTGCGATGACTGTGTAACTTTTTATTTTGAAAATCCCCAACCGGATAATGATTCTGAATTAAATGGTTTTCCTTCTAAATTTAAAGGTTTGTATATGAATAATGATTCTACTTATATAAGAATTGAAGAAGATAGAATCTTAAGTGAATATTTCTACAAATTCAAAGTTCATAAAAATTATTTGGACACATTAAAACAAGGATTTGATTTGATTAATAATCAATTAATTGATAAAGAAACACATGAAAAATGGATATCTACACAAAAAGGTGATTCATTAGAATTATCAAAAATAAATATTGATACTTTGTTTAGATTTTCGCTTAATCAAAAAGCAAAACGTATTAATGGTCAATTAGTATTGAGTACGAGAGATTCTATTTTTTGGAATATTAAAACAATAGCCTTAGAAAAGAATATACTTAAAATTAAGCGTATTTATCGACTAACTGATTTAACTAAACTTGATTCAATTACTTCTATAAAAGGTAAAGAATTGGATTCAATTTCATATTTAATAAAGCCAACTCGACGTGAGTTTAAAAATATTTTGAAAATTAAAAATTTAGGAACTGATAAAGAATACGATAAACTTTCAAAATGACTTTTTTAATAAGATTCACATGGTAAAAATGTAAACTTTGAGTAAAAACTAAGAATTCAAAACTTTAGATTATTGCATAAATTTGAGAGAATATCAAAAAATCAGCAAATGAAAAAACAAAATATATTCTCCAAATCCTGGTTTCTATTAAAAAATACCTTCTTAGAATTTAATGATGACAATGCCATTAAACTTAGTGCAGCGTTAGCCTATTATACGATATTTGCATTACCTCCTTTGTTGATTATTATCATTACGATTTGTGGAATTTTCTTTGGTGAAGATGCTGTTACAGGCCAGCTTTATGGACAAATAAACGGACTGGTTGGAAATGGTGCCGCAATTCAGATTCAGGAAGCGATAAAAAATGTTCAATTATCAGGAGATAATGTTTTTGCAACGGTATTCGGAATCGTGATGCTTCTAATTGGTGCTTCAGGAGTTTTTGCTGAAATACAAAGTTCTATAAACTTTATTTGGGGACTGCGAGCAAAACCGGATAAAGGCATTAAAAAGTTTATTCAGAATCGATTAATGTCATTTTCAATGATTGCTTCGGTAGGTTTTCTAATGTTGGTGAGTCTTTTGCTCAATACGACATTAGATTTAGTTAGTTCACGCCTAAAGGTTTATTTTCCTGAAAGTACGGTTTATTTGTTTTACGTTGTCAATATAATAATTGTACTTGCCAGCATCACGCTTCTTTTTACAATTATTTTCAGAACATTACCCGACGGAAAAATAAGATGGAAAGATGCTTTTATAGGATCGGGAGTTACGGCAGTGCTTTTTATGATTGGTAAATTTGCCATCGGATTTTATTTAGGCAGTTCAACTGTTGCATCTGTTTACGGTGCTGCGGGTTCGGTAATTATTATTTTAGTTTGGGTCTATTACTCAGCAATTATTTTATATTTTGGTGCAGAATTCACAAAAGTCTACGCACAACATTACGGCGGTAAAATAGCTCCAAATGAATATTCAGTAGAAATTAAGAAGGAAATTTTTGAAGTTAAAAAAGAATAATTTTGTGAACCTTATTTGTTGTTAAAATTATTTCATGCAAATACAATTTAACTATAAAAGTAAGTTAATTTAAAACTTAAATGTACTTATATAAGTAATATCGTTTATTTTTGAAAAAAATACCACAGTATGAAAATCATTGCCTTTGGAGGAAGTAACAGCCAGCATTCCATCAATAAAAAATTAGCCGCTTATGCTGCAAATCAGTTCGAAAACGGAGAAGTCGAAGTCTTAGATTTAAACGATTTTGCAATGCCGTTATTCAGTGTAGATCTGGAAAAAGAAATAGGTCAGGAACCAAAAGCACTTGCCTTTCTAAAGAAAATTTCAGAAGCAGCTATTTTGGTAGTTTCATTAGCAGAAAACAACGGAAATTATTCAGCCGCATTTAAAAATGTTTTTGACTGGGCTTCCCGAATAGAAAAAGATGTTTTTCAGCACAAACCTATGCTGCTGCTTTCTACTTCACCAGGACCGAGAGGCGGCGCTACAGTATCAGAAATTGCCAGAAATGCGTTTCCGCGTTATGGAGGCGATATTAAAGCAAGTTTTTCATTACCGAGCTTTAATACTAATTTTGATGTTGAAAAAGGCGAAATCTCCAATGAGGAACTAAAGACCAATTTACTAAATCTTATACATTCTAATTTTTAGTCAATGGCAATTAAAAAACTCCTTTCTGCATTCTTTCTTTTGAGTGTAATTTTTCTGTGTCCTTCATTTTCTCAGAATTATAATAAAGTTGATCAAATCGTTTTAAAATATCCTAAACGTTTTGATACGACCGAAGAACTGGCAGACCGAATTCAAAAAGATTTTTCTTCAGACCGTGATAAAGCCCGAGCAATATTCAGCTGGATGGCTTTTAATATTAATTATGATTTAAATGCTTTTTTGAATCCTCAAAGATCTCAGGGCTTTAGTTATAGAACAGAAGAGGAAAAACAACAAAAAATAAAGCAGTTAAATGACAATATGCTTCAAAAGGCATTTAAGTCTCAAAAAGCAGTTTGCGAAGGTTTTACGGTTCTATATAGTCATCTGGCTTCGCTGACAGGTTTAAAGTCTCAAATTGTAAAAGGAGATTCAAAAACAAGATTAGTAGACATTGGCAGAAAAACACCCCATTCAGATCACGCCTGGAACATGGTTTTAATAGACGGAAAATGGAGATTGATTGATGTAACCTGGGGTCAGGGTTATTATGACAGCAGTAAGGGCAGAATGACAAAAGAATTTGCGCCTATATATTTTGACACACCGCCAGAATATTTTTTCACAAAACATTTTCCGGATTCGGGAGAATATCTGGGAGACAAATTAGATAGAGAAGATTTTCTTAACGGACCTTTGATTTACAATAAATTAATCGAATACGATGCTCAGGTTTTAGAACCTAAATCTGGTTTGATCGAAGTTAAAAACGGAGATAATATTACATTTAGATTTAAAAATATTTCAAAAAAAGATGTGCTTTTTTATCTGAACAAAAAGAATCAGCCAGTCAAAATTGCAAACTCAAAAGAAAGAAAAGGCGGGTTGGAATTTGATATCATTTATGATAAAAATATCGGAGAGTATATTACTTTTTTTATGGATAATAATAGTATCGCTTCCTTTCAAATTAAGCAGAAATAAGAAGTCCTGCCAGAAAATTGTTTAAAAATGAATTAGATTTTAACGAAGTATTAAAATACGAGTTAGTATTTATTGACGTATCTTAGCAATAAGTATAAAAAAACAGTTTTTGGCTCATGGAAACCACTTTTCTGAAATCGATTTTAGACAACGATTTCTACAAATTTACAATGCAGCATGCTGTAATTAAACTTTTTCCTAAGGCAAAAGTACGTTATGGATTTATCAATCGCGGTAAACATATTTTTCCGCCTGGATTTGCAGCTTTACTTCGCGCATCTGTAGATGCAATGGCATCTTTGCGATTGACAAAAGAGGAGAAGCATTATCTGGCAAAATACTGCCCATATCTTGATCCTACTTATTTGGATTTCCTGCACGGCTATCGCTATGATCCGTCTGAGGTTGAAATCACTCAGGAAGGATCAGAAATTAAAGTTACTATTGAAGGATTTTGGTACCGAACCATTTTATGGGAAGTTCCGTTGATGGCTTTAATTTCGGAACTTTTCTATAAATCAAATCATTTGATTCGTCTGCACGACGAGAAAATTAAAGAAATAACAAAATCTAAAATTGATAATTACAATAAACTTAGTGTTGCAATTTTAGAATTCGGCACCAGACGCCGTCATTCTTACGATGTACACGTTTTGGTAAACGAAACCCTGCAGACTTTTGGTTCAGAAAGTTTTATCGGAACCAGTAATGTACATTTTGCAATGGTCAATAACAAGCGACCGCTCGGAACCCATGCGCATGAATGGTTTATGTTTCATGCTGCTCAATACGGTTTTAAAGTAGCCAATGCAATCGGACTCGAACATTGGACACAGGTTTACGGCGGTGATCTCGGTATTGCACTCACAGATACCTATACAACAGATGTGTTTTTTGAGCAATTTGATAAAAAATATTCCAAGCTTTTTGACGGAGTTCGTCATGACAGCGGTGATCCGGTTGAGTTTGCTCAAAAAGTAATTGCCCATTATATCAAAATGGGAATCGACCCGAAATCTAAAGCAATTGTTTTTTCAGATTCACTCAATTTTGATAAAGTAAAAATCATCTCAGATTTTTGCAAAGACAAAATAAAAATGTCATTTGGTATCGGAACCAATTTTACTAATGATGTTGGTCTGCCCGCTATGAATATGGTTATTAAATTAACTGATACAAAACCCGATCATGGCCAATGGCAGGGAGTAGTAAAACTTTCTGACGAAAAAAATAAAAATACGGGAACGCCCGAAATGATAGCGTTGGCAAAACAAGTACTCGGAATAAAATAGCATTTTTTTATTTGAATGCTGTTTTTTATAATTTAGCTGTCTTATTGTTTTAAAATCTATTTAAATAAAATTTAAAGCTGTTATTATTCGTAACAAAAAAGAAATACGCTTTCTTTTTTTGTGGAGAAAATGGTACATTAGCCAAAAATCCTAAATTCATTTATGCTAGAGCAAAATCAATACAACGAAGATAATATTCGTTCACTCGATTGGAAGGAACATATCCGTATGCGTCCGGGTATGTACATCGGGAAATTAGGGGACGGATCATCACCAGATGATGGTATTTACATTCTTTTAAAAGAGGTTTTAGACAACTGTATCGATGAATTCGTTATGGGTGCCGGAAAAACTATTGAAGTAACTATTAAAGAAAAAACGGTTTCTGTTCGTGATTACGGACGTGGAATTCCGTTAGGAAAAGTAGTTGATGTAGTTTCGAAAATGAACACTGGAGGAAAATATGATTCTAAAGCATTCCAGAAATCGGTTGGTTTGAATGGTGTCGGAACAAAAGCTGTAAATGCACTTTCTAGTGCTTTTCGTGTAGAATCAGTTCGTGACGAAAAGCAAAAAGCTGCAGAATTCTCGGGAGGAAATCTGGTTTTAGAAGAAGATATAATTGAAACTACAAAGCGAAAAGGAACTAAAGTCTCTTTTACGCCAGACGAAACAATTTTCAAAAACTATAAATTTCGTTTAGAATATGTAATCAAAATGGTCAAAAACTATTGTTATTTGAACAATGGTTTGACGATTATTTTTAATGGGGAAAAATATATTTCTGAAAATGGTCTTCGTGATTTATTAGAAGAAACAATTAGTGAAGACGATTTAGAATATCCAATCATTCATTTGAAGGATCACGATATCGAAATCGCTTTAACGCACAGTAAAACGCAGTACAGCGAAGAATATCACTCCTTCGTAAACGGTCAGAATACAACGCAGGGAGGAACACACTTAGCAGCTTATAGAGAAGCAATTGTAAAAACCATTCGTGAGTTTTACAACAAAAATTTTGAAGCCTCCGATGTTCGTAAATCCATTGTAAGTGCGATCAGTATCAAGGTAATGGAGCCGGTTTTTGAGTCTCAGACCAAAACAAAATTAGGTTCTACAGATATGGGTTCTGATGACGGAACACCCGCAGTATCCGTTCGTACTTTTGTAAATGATTTTGTTAAAAACAAATTAGACAATTACTTACATAAAAATCCTCCAACAGCAGAAGCATTATTGCGTAAAATTTTGCAAGCCGAAAGAGAACGTAAAGAATTGTCAGGAATTAGAAAACTGGCAACAGATCGTGCTAAGAAAGCCAATCTTCATAATAAAAAATTAAGAGATTGCCGCGCACATCTTCCGGATACTAAAAACCCTAGAAACTTAGAAAGTACACTTTTTATTACCGAGGGAGATTCGGCTTCCGGATCGATTACGAAATCGCGTGATGTAAATACACAAGCTGTTTTCAGTTTGCGAGGTAAGCCTTTGAATTCATACGGAATGACAAAGAAAATTGTGTATGAAAATGAAGAATTCAATTTACTACAAGCAGCTTTAGATATTGAAGACGGACTTGAAAAATTACGTTACAACAATATCGTAATTGCAACCGATGCCGATGTCGACGGAATGCACATTCGTTTGTTGTTGATTACTTTCTTTTTGCAATTTTTCCCGGAGTTAATCAAAGAAGGACATTTGTATATTTTGCAGACACCACTTTTCAGGGTTAGAAATAAAAAAGAAACAATTTATTGTTATTCTGAAGAAGAAAGAAGAGACGCCATCGAAAAATTAAAACCAAAACCAGAAATCACCCGATTTAAAGGTTTAGGAGAGATTTCGCCAGATGAGTTCAAAAATTTCATTGGAGAAACGATTCGTCTTGATCCAATTATGATGGATAAAAATACTTCGATTGAGCAGTTATTGTCTTTCTATATGGGGAAAAATACGCCTGACAGACAGGAGTTTATTATCAAGAATTTGAAGGTGGAGATTGATGAGCTTGAGGAAGCATAAAACTGAAATACAAACCTAGTTTATGAGGAAAGCATTTTTTTTGATTTTTGTACTGGTAATTGTTTCTTGCAAAAAAGAAAATACAGAATCTCCAATCGTAAATAAAAAAACAACAGTTAGTACATCAGAAAGCGAAGTAATCAAAAGAAGAGATTTCCCTTTGAAGAATTTATCCAAAGTTGAAGTTTTGTCTTATGAAGACCGAATGCGATGGGATAAACAAAGTACAGAAAAAGAAGATAACAAATATACTAAAGACCTCGTTGTAAAGTATAAATTGAATTTTGACAGCACAATGATTAAGGAAAGAGTAATTTTAAATTCTGTATTGAAAATGGAATTACTCCAATTAATGAGTCAGGATAGCTGTAAAATTGAAGAATTTGTTTCAGATTGTTATATGCCGCGGCATATGATACTTTTCAGAGATCAAAAAAATAGAATAATTGGTTATAAAGAGCTTTGTTTGTCCTGTAAAGGTTTTAGAGAATCAAAAAACCTTGAAAATTACAATGGTTTTTGCTTTAGTCAAATAGAGGAGCTTTTTAAAAAAGCGGGTATAAAATATTTTGACGATGATTATGAATAAAAAAAGTTTACTGAAATAATTCAGCATATAAAATGAAAGACGAAGAAGACGATAACATAATTCCAAACGACGACGAGAATAATCAAGATGAAAACCAGCTTGAAGACAATCAGGATGGAGATGATGATGAGATTATCAACGTAGATGTAAAGAATTTCGAGGGACAGCATTTTTACGAAAATCAGGAAGAAGAAGGAGAGGACGTTATTACCAAAGTAACGGGCATGTACAAAGACTGGTTTTTGGATTATGCTTCGTACGTAATTTTAGAGCGTGCAGTCCCTGCTATTGAGGACGGATTTAAACCAGTTCAGCGTCGTATTATGCACTCTCTTAAAGAGTTGGATGACGGTCGTTATAATAAAGTTGCCAACGTTGTAGGACACACCATGCAGTATCACCCACACGGAGATGCGAGTATTGGCGATGCAATGGTACAAATTGGCCAAAAAGATTTATTGATTGACTGCCAGGGAAACTGGGGAAATATCTTAACGGGCGATGGCGCAGCAGCTTCTCGTTACATTGAAGCACGTTTATCTAAATTTGCTTTGGAGGTTTTATATTCTCCAAAAATTACAGATTGGGGCGTTTCGTATGACGGTCGTCGTGCAGAACCAAATAATCTTCCGGTAAAGTTTCCTTTGCTTTTAGCACAAGGAGCAGAGGGAATTGCAGTTGGACTTTCGACTAAAGTTTTACCTCATAACTTCAATGAATTAATCGATGCTTCGATCAAGATTTTAAAAGGAAAACCTTTTACCTTATATCCTGATTTCATGACGCAGGGTATTGCCGATGTGTCTAATTATAATGACGGACTTCGTGGCGGACGTGTGCGTGTGCGTGCAAAAATTGCGCAACTGGACAAAAATACATTGGTGATTACGCAAATTCCGTTTTCTACCAATACCACAACTTTGATTGATAGTATTTTGAAAGCCAATGATAAAGGTAAAATCAAAATCAAGAAAATTGAAGACAATACTGCCGCCGATGTTGAGATTTTAATTCACCTTTTTCCGGGCGTTTCACCAGATAAAACAATTGATGCTTTGTTTGCTTTTACAGCCTGCGAAACATCTGTCGCGCCTTTAGGATGTGTAATTGAAGACAATAAACCTTTGTTTATCGGAGTTTCTGAAATGTTGAAAATTTCAACGCATAGAACCGTTGATTTACTTCGTCAGGAATTAGAAATTCAGTTAGAAGAATTAAAAAATAAATGGCATTTTTCTACTTTAGAAAAAATCTTCATTCGTGAAGAAATGTATATCGATTTCAAATTATATTCTGATAGAGAATCGCTTTATAAATATTTATACGACCGATTTGAGCCTTTCAAAAAATCATTCGTCAGAGAAATTAATGATGATGATTTACAGCGATTGACTCAAATTCCGATGATTCGTATTACACGTTTTGACTCTGATAAAGCCGATGATTTTATCGCTAAGTTAGAAGACGAAATGAAAGAGGTAGAGCATAATCTGGAGCATTTGACAGACTTTGCAATTGCATACTTTACGAAATTAAAAGAGAAATACGGAAAAGGCCGTGAACGTCAGACTGAACTACGTGTTTTTGATAATGTTGAGGCTACAAAAGTAGTTTTACGTAACACAAAACTTTACGTTAACCGCGAAGAAGGTTTTGTCGGAACGAGTTTAAAGAAAGACGAATACGTAGCCGATTGTTCTGATATTGATGATGTAATCATATTTTTGCGCGACGGTAAAATGATGATTACAAAAGTCGACGCCAAAACATTTGTGGGAAAAGACATTATTCACATTGCCGTTTTTGATAAGAGCGATAAGCGTACGATTTACAATATGATGTATCGTGATGGTAAATCTGGTCCTTCGTACATAAAACGTTTTAATGTTTCAGGGGTTACCAGAGATAAAGCTTATGATTTGACCAATGGAACAAATGGTTCTCAGGTTGTTTATTTTTCAAATAACCCAAATGGTGAAGCCGAAGTTGTGACGATAATATTACGTCAGGTTGGAACAATCAAAAAATTGAAATTTGATATCGATTTTGCCAAATTGGCGATTAAAGGAAGAGCTTCAAAAGGAAATTTAGTTACGAAGTATCCAATCAAGAAAATTGAACTAAAAGAGAAAGGAATTTCCACTCTATTACCTAGAAAAGTTTGGTTTGATGATACCGTTAAACGTCTAAATGTTGATGCGAGAGGTGAATTGTTAGGTGAATTTAAGCCAAGCGACAAAATTTTGGTCATTAGTCAATCAGGAAAATTAAAAGTAATTATTCCAGAATTATCGACTCATTTTGATGAGGATATGATTGTTTTAGAAAAATGGAAACCTAAAAAGCCAATTTCTGCAATTTATTATGACGGTGAAAAAGAACGTTATTTTTTAAAACGTTTCTTAGTTGAAACAGAAAATAAAGAAGAAAGCTTTATTACAGACCATCCAAATTCGCAGTTAGAAATTGTTTCAACAGATTATCGTCCGATGGCGCAATTGGTTTTCACAAAAGTAAAAGGAGTTCAAAAAGAAGATTTGCATATAGATGTTGAAGACTTTATAGCCGTAAAAGGTTTTAAAGCCTTAGGGAATCAGCTTACCGCTGATAAATTAAAACAAGTTAATTTACTAGAATCTCTTCCTTACGAAGAGCCCGTTGAAGAAATTCCAGAAAAGCCTGAATTATCAGAAGATGATTCAGTAGAAACAGAATTAGACGACGATGGCCAGATAGGTTTGGTTTTAGACTAAAGAAAATAGAAAAACGCTAAGGATCATTTCTTAGCGTTTTTTGTTGTTACAGGCTGAAATCTAATTTTCTATCGAAAGTATATTTTCTTTATTAATATCTTCCTTAATCCATTTTACTTCATTGTTTTCGATAATAACTTTAATGATATCACCATCTTTCACTTCTCCTGAGATTATTTTCTTTGCCAATGGTCTTCTCAAATGACTTCGAATTATACTTTTAATTGGTCTTGCACCATATTTAGCATTATATCCATTTTCAGCAAGATAACTCTTAGTCTCTATTGGAATTTCAACTATTAAATTAATATTTTTCAGCAAATCCATAAATTCTTTTTTAAGATGGATTTCAAATATTTTAAGGGCATTTACTTTACTGATCGGGGCAAAAGGTACAATTTCAGTTAAACGGCCCAAAAATTCAGGTCTGAAGTAATTGCCCATAATTTCCATTAAAGAATTAGAACTGGGAATTTCTCCATTATTAAATTTCTCTACGATATGGTCTGCACCAATATTTGAAGTAAAAAGTATAATGGCATTTGAGAAATCACCTTCTTTTCCTAAACGATCATGAAGTTTTCCTTCATCCATAATTTGCAAAAAAACATCAAAAACAGAAGGGTGAGCTTTTTCAATTTCATCAAACAGAACAATGGAATATGGTTTTTGCCTGATTTTATTTACTAACAATCCGCCTTCCTCATAGCCTACATATCCTGGAGGTGCTCCATCGAATGGGATTATTTATGTGACAGTTTTATGAAGAATTTGAAAAACAGATCTTCAAATGTATTTCCGTATAGAATCTTTGTAAATTAGAAAAAAAGCCAGGAATCACGATTTCTGGCTTTTTAATTTGGAAATTATTATTGGTTTTATTGGTATTTTTTATCTGTAAGTGTCTTCATAAAAGCAACAAGATTCTGTTCTTCTTTTACCGTTAAATTCAGTTTGTCAAACGGTAAAGTTTGATTTTCTACTTCGTATCCTAAGCCTTGTCCACCGCCTTTATTGTAAAAAGAAACCACTTCTTCCAAGGTTTTAAAAACTCCGTTATGCATGTATGGCGCAGTAACTGCAGCATTTCTTACTGTTGGGGTTTTAAAAGCTCCAATTAATTGTGGCATCTTATTATAAATGTAACGTCCTTGATCTGTACTTAATTTTTTACCAGCTGCATCTTGCGGAGTGCCAATAACTTCATGTTCACTTTTTGAGTAGTTTGGAGGAACAGTTCCGTTAAACAATGGAGTAAAATGGCAGGTCGCACATTTTGCTTTTCCCATAAAAAGATTCATTCCTTCAATTTCCTGATTGTTCAAACTATTTTTGTTTCCTCTCATATAATCATCAAATCTTGAATCAAAAGAGTTTAATGATCTCACATAGCTAGCAATAGCATTTTGGATTTGCCATGGCTCAGGTTTTAAGGTTTTTGGGTATGCTTTTTTAAACAGTTTGATATAATCATTGTTTAGCAGGATTTTAGCATGAATATCATCCATAGAACCGTGCATTTCATCTTTATTCTGTATTACATCAACGCTTTGTTTTTCTAAATCTAACTGACGCATATCCCAAAATTGAGCATTCTGTAAAGAAGCATAAGTAAGAGTAGGAGTATTTCTAGCCAAATTAGATCCAGTTAATGATACATTTGTTTTTAAACCATCTGTAAAAGCTTTTTCGGGATTATGGCAGGTCGCGCAGCTTCTGTCATTGTTTTTAGAAAGATTAGTGTCATAAAATAATTTTTCGCCCAAAACAGCTTTATCTGGAGTAAAATTATATTGATCAGAAAGAACAAACCCGTTTACATCAAAAATATCTTTATCAAACAAAGTTATAGCCGTTGGTTTCAGCGGACTGCTTCTTTTTACCATTTTAATATTTTCTTCTTTCTGAAATACTTTTATTTTTTCAGAAATCGGATTCAGATATTGAGTTATAAAAACAGCTCTGTTGAACTTGTTAAAGTCATTATTCTCGTTACAATACTTTTGTGCTTTCTGAATCAGTTTTTTTAAATCGGCTACAGTTTTGCTTTTAGCATTTATCTTTTCAAGGGCATTTGGAACGCAAATTAGACTTTGATGAATTTCAGTAATTGAAGATTGTAAAATCGGACTGTCAAAACCGGTAATCCCTAAAGTAATTACTCTAAAAACATTTTGCTGCATTGCGTCTAAAACATAATTATCACTTATTGTAATAACTTCAAAAGTGTTTTGCATCTGCTTGATGTTCGACTTAAAAATTTTAATTTCTCTAACTAAATCTTTCTTACTGCTAGCTGCGTTATATTCAGGATAAATAAGTTCTTCCATAACCTGAAAGCCATGTGGTTCAAAGGATTTGTTTTCTTCCATTTCCATTTCATCCAAAGCAGGGCCATTCATAAATCGCGCTGCATCCGGAATAAAATATTCAATAGCCCATTCTACTTTTTTATAAGCCAAACGCGATTTTTTAAATTGATCAACGATTTCTTTTTGTGATTTACTTTTGGTTACAATTTCCTGAAACTGTATAATTTCATTATTTAATTTGTTCAAATCAATTAGTAAATCCTGTTTTACGGTTGTTTCTGATTCCTGATTTTCTTTGCATGAAAAAAAGAGGCAGACAGTAAAAAAAAGAATGAAAAAGTGTTTTAAATTTATCATGTTTACTTTAAAAGAAAACAACCCTTATTAAAAATAAGGGTCGTAGATTATTAGGTTTGAGATTATTATCGTTGTACGTTTCTTATAATAACAGTTTGACCGCCTTCTCTAACTTTGCTGACACCTGAACCATCTGCATTTTCAAATTTCTCCGATTGCCATGTGTGTGGGTGAATGTTTACAGTAAAAGTATTTGGAACACCGATTAAATCTGAAATATCATTCATAGCTCCAAACTCCCAGCTTCCAAGTCTCGTTTCACCACTCTGATTATACAAAGTATTCCAAGCAACATCTGTTCTTTTGTGGTTCATGTTTAGCCACGGTTTGTTTTGTTTTGATGAAATATTATACTGCCATATATAAGAATCATGTTTTGCATCTGCATAATAACTATCACCATCTTCCTGAATGTAAACGTAGTTTTCTGTAACACAAAGATTATCAGGATTAATGATTCCCGTTCCCGGAGTACTGTCACCTTCTACGGCTAGTTCTAAAGTTCCCTTTAATGGATCAGCAGCATCCATTTTTAATTTATAAACTCTTCCCCACATAGTAAATCCATCAACTGGAGCGTTTGAAGTTGCTTGTCCAGTTGCAGTAAAATAAACTTCTCTGTTATTGCTTGCACTTCCTTTTCTGTAGTCAACATCTTCAACTCTTGAAAAACGAATAGCACCCAATGCATTTACAGTAGTATTAATTACAGCTCCTGTTAAATTTTTAGCATCTGGAATCTCTACAAATGTAACTGGATATGAATTGTTCAGAGTCATAGTTGTTTCAACCTGATTTCCATCTGTTCTTTTTAAGGCATATAATTTTCCATTTGTAAGATCACCTACAGATGTACTCATATACATAATAAGCTGTCCTGCACTTGCGTGAGAAGTGGTATAAGACTGGTCTTCACCAATAATAATTACCGTTTTTCCAGGATAAGCTTCTTTTGTCAACGGAACCGCATTTTCCATACTGGCCTTACCTAAAGCAGGCAAAATTCTGTCCGTTCTGCTTTTATCTGTTGTTAATCCTAATGGGTTAATTCCGTGCACCATACTTTCTTGGTTAGTTTCTCCCGCAGTTAAAAAAATCGGGCCAAATCCATGTACTTCAGGTGTAACCAAAGTTGCAGAACACAAACGTGTCATACCACCAACAGCGTCTACAATGTATTCTCCTTTTACAGGTTTAAATGTTTTATCTAAATATACTCTTGAAACAGATTGTACGATTTCGTGGTTCGTAATCATAATATAGCCTTCTCCACTAGGATTTTTCATAATACCGGCACCGTCAGGCTGAGGTCCGTAAACAAATTTTGGAGATTCTGGCAAAACATCCGCACTACTTATAAGTGTACTGATTTTAATATCTTCAAAGCCAGTCATTGCATACACAAACGGAGGAATTGCTGAATGTGTTGTAAAGTCGATATCAGCGTTTACTTGGTTAGAAGGATTTTTGTTGTCATCATCTTGGCATCCAAGTACAGCAAGACTCGCAATTCCTAATAATGCGGCAGATTTTAAAAAATTAAATTTCATAATACTTTGTTTTTTATTTTTAACAAAGCTATTCTTCAATAACAATATTTATGTTATGCTAATTTTTTATAATTGCTAATAAATAACAAGTTTTGTATTACTAAAGTGTAAACAATGATAGCTAATTGTAAATTTTAGCCTCATAAAAAAAACTTAAAACTGCTTTTAGATTATTTAAAAAGCTGATTTAAATTAATCTCTTTCTTTTCCTTAAGTTTTTTTACAATTTTCAAAAATGCTATTGCTGTAATATAGGCATCTCCTAAAGCGGTATGTCTGTCTTTTTTTGAGATATCAAATTTATCTGCAAGATCATCTAAAGTGTAGTGATCTTTTCGCTCAAACAAATGCGATTTTATTAAAGTTCTTTTGTATAAATAAGCTGTGTCTAAAGTTTGATTTGTTAAAACAGGAAGTCCATTTCTTTCTAAAGCTCTGTTGATCATCGTAACGTCAAAAATGGTGTGGTGAGCAATAATAACAGCATCTCCCAAAAACGTTAAAAACTGCTGTAAAGCTTCTGATTCACCCGGACGATTAATCACAAAAGCCTTAAGGATTCCATGAATCTGGGCTGTAGATTTATCATAATGATCCTGTTCTATATAAACTTCAAAACTATCCTGGATCGAAATAATTCCATTTTGCAAAACCAGCGCGCCGATGCATAAAATTCGGTCCATTTCATAGTCAAATCCAGTAGTTTCGGTATCAAGAACAATAAAACGAGTTTCGTCAATTGTAATATTGTCATCAAATAAATTTTCTTCTTTTTTCCAGAAATTAAATAAACTCATACCTAAACGATGTTTGAAATATTAAATCGAACGCTGATTAATTCCTGAAGTTCTTTTATAGTTTTAAAAGTTCTTTTGAGCTTTATTTTCTCCATTTTTGATAAAGTTTCCAATGCAATAAATTGACCCGAATCATTATGCAGAAGACCTTGTTTGGTTCTGAATTTTAGTAAAGCTTTAAAAGAATAAGAACATGACAAATACAATTCTCTGTTATTCGGTTCCAGTTCGGCTAATTTTTCAAAACGTTCGGCTGTGTTGCTGATAGATTTTACAGAATGAGACAAAATCAAAACTCGCGCCGCATCTGTAAGAGGCATAAGAGCTCTTCTTTTTATATCAAAATTGTCTTTGTTTGCGCCATCTTGTTCTACTAGAAATTGTCTGAAAAAGCCTGTTGGAGAAGGACTTTGCAGTGCACCGCTCACCAAATGCACATAAAAAATAGGATTTGCTTTTACAGTTTCAAAAATATAATCAGAAAGTTCACTGGTGATAGAAGAATCTCCATACGTTAAGCTGTAATCGAAAAATATGAAAGACAGCAAGACTTCATTTTTTCCGGGATTTGTAATCCAGTGATGCACCTGACCTTTCCATTCATCAAGACTCAAACACCATTTCGGATTAGAAGCCATCATTTCGGCAGGGCAGTAATCGTATCCAATTTCAAATAAACCTTTATTTACAAGTGCTGCAAATTTTAAGAAATAAATTCTTGTTTCATCTTTAAAAACATCCGAAACGTTTTCATAAACAATAGCATTGTCTTGATCCGTATGCAGCATTTGTTCACTTCGTCCCTGACTTCCCAAAGCAAGCCAGGCAAATTTTACCGGTGGCGGACTGCTCATTTTTTCTATAGACATCTCGATAACTCGAGTCGTACAGGCTTCGTTTAGTTCGGTTATAATTTTTGCAATTAAAGTCATCGGAATATTTTGATCTAAATATCCTTGAAGCAATTGCATAATTCGGTTCCGAATTGGTTTAATTTCTTTTACTTTCTTAGCTCTTTTTAATGCTTTTATTAAAACCGCAGGATTGTTTCCCAGCGCCACCATAACATCATGTTTAGACAAAATTCCAACAGCTTTAGTATTGACTGTTCCATCTTTTGTAAGACACAAATAACTGATGTTGCTTTTCATCATTGCCATCTGAGCCTCCGTAACCGTCATTTTTTTAGGATACGTAATTACTGGTTTAGTCATTATGGTCTCGGCTGTGGTCAGGATAGAATAATCGCCGGTAACAATTTTATTGCGAAGATCCTTATCGGTAATAATACCAATTGGCAGCATTTCATCTACAATCAATATTGCTCCGACTTTTTTCTTCGTCATAATTTTTGCAATATCTCTGGCTGTAGTAGACGGGCTGCAGGTAACAATTTTTTTAGAATATTTTATAGGTTGTAAATCAAACGAATGCGTTTCAGAATGCATGGATTCATGTCCTAAATCATCTCCATAAAGTTTGTCTTTGTGAATGTCTGAATATGGATTTCTGGTGTTTGATGCATAACTTTCGATCAGGAAGTTACCAACCGTTCTGTTCTCTAGCGCGTAAGGTTTGAAAACCGAAATCGGAATCGCATACAAGATGCTTTCTTCGTGCGCAACGGCTTCCATAATGTAATTTTCTTGTGCCAGAAGCGGACGAAGACCAAAAATATCGCCTTCGTCGCACATGTCTAATACAGCATTTTTTTGACTTTTCTTAAGGGCAACAGCTCCTTTATGAACCACATAAAACGAGTCATGAGTTTTGTCATTTTCGGCAAAAATAACAGCATCTTTGTCTTTATATATAATAGAAATCTGTTCTGACAGACTTTCGAGATCACGCTGATTCAAAAAACTAAAAGGCGGATAATTTTTTAAAAAATCAGCAACTCTATGTGAAATCGTATTTTTCATGTGTTAGATTTAGGTTCTAATGTAATACTTAAAATAGAAATGTAAAAGAAACACCTTTAAATTTTATTTCAAATTATAATGCCTAAAAAAAGCCCCTAAAAAGGAGCTTAATTATATAATTATGTTATATTAATCAATTTTGTAAACTGTACCGCGCTGTTTTTGATCAGAGCCAACCATTCCAAATTCAAAAGTGTAAGAATCTTTTTTGGTTGTTAAAATTTTCATGCTTATTGCTTTTTCCTCAGCCATGTTTTTCGGGTGTTTTTTCTGTAGAATATACTCACAGTCACTTACCCAGCGTATCGTAGACGTGTCGGTTTTACCATCAAAAGTTTCGATTTCAATATTGTCTTTACGTTCAAAAATAGTGGTTTTCTTTACACCATCTACTTCAAACTCAAATTTGAATTTTCCGGTTTTAAAATCTTTGCAATTGTGTTGAGCGTCATAACATGAAGTCAGAGCGAGTATCGGCAGCAAGAATATAATTTTTTTCATTTAAATAATTTGTTTTTTTAGAAGCTGTTTCCTGCTTTCCATTTCAATCTTTTTATTTTTAAAGGAAAAATAAAAAGGATTTTCATTGCAATCAGGGCTAGAAATATATCGAATAAACCACAAAATAAATCATAATGAACAAAAGGATATTTAGAAAACTCAGAAAAAATAAATTTCGTCTTCTGTTTTTATCAGCTTGTTCATCAGATAATTTTGTACGGCAGAATTTAATTAAAATCCAGTACCAAAGTCCGCCTAAATCAGAATGAAATTCTATCATTTTAATCTTTTTAGTTCATCGTCTGTAAAGTTCTTAATTTCTTTTTCCTTAGCAAACTTTTCAGCATTGTAATTTCCTGATTTATTTCTCGGAATTGATAAACTATCCCAAGAACTATTTTTTAACTGTTTGGCATAAAAAACGATCTGCCCGACATGATACGGGTAATGTGCCAATTGACGATTTACGGCTTCAATAACAGTGTGGCCTTCATTTCTGATATAAATAATCTCTGAAAGCTGTTCTGGTTTTAAACTATTTAATGTGTCAAGAAATACATCCCAGCCTTTATTCCAGACCAGAATTACTTCTTCTTTAGATTGTAAATCATTTTCAAATTCTGCATCTCTGTTTCTCCATTCTTTTTCGCCGTCAGAAGTTAGAAAATCTGTCCATCGCGAAAGCATATTTCCTGAAATATGTTTTACAATTGCTGCAATACTATTTGTATCTTCGTTTACAGAAATAAAAAGCTGTTCGGGCTCAAGTTGCGCCATTGCTTTCTCGCCCAACATTTTATAATAAAGAAATTGTTTTTTAACACTTTCTAAATAAGATTCAGTTGCTTCCATTATTATTTTATTTTTTCACCATTAATTTTACAAATCCGCACTAATTTTTTTAATAGAGATGATTAATTTTTCAATTCGTGTTGATTCGTGGAATTCGTGGCTTATTTTAATTTTTTTTTTAAACAATCTTAATATCATATTTATCTAAAAGTCCGACAATTCCCTGATTTGAAAACTGTGCCTTTCTCATCGGATTAAATTCCGGATCGATTTTATAATTATAAGCTGTTCTAAAATCAACGCCGGAAAGCTGCGTTTCATTAAATATAGCGCCATCCAGATTACAATTATCAAAAACTGAACTCGTTAAATTGGTTCCAATAAAAGTTACTTCGCGTACAGAAGAATTTATAAACTTGGTTTTAGGCATTTTTTTATTCGAAAATAAGGCATAATCTAAAGTAGATTCTTCAAAATAAACCTGAAATAAAAAGTCGTCACATTCGTTAAACGCAATTCCTAAAAGTTTACAGTTTTTAAAAGTGACATTTTTTAAACTCGTTCCTGCTAAACTTGTCATTGATAAGTTACAGTCAATAAATTCACAGTCTAAAAAAGTATTGTAACCAAAATTACTGTTCGAAAAGTCGCAATTTTTAAAAACACAATCTTCAAACTCTCGATTGTTTATTTTTTTGTCTATGTAAACAACTTTTTCAAATGTTTTCTGAATGTGAATTAGACTTTCCATGAATGTTTGGATAAAGATTAAAAATGTAAATGATTAAACCTGAAAGGTTATTTGGAAGATAAATTAGTCATTAAATAAACCTTTCATAATAATTTTCAATCCTAGAAAAATTAAAACCATTGAACTAATACAGGCTGCAATTCCAACTCCTAACACAAGATAGTGCCAGTTGGTATGCTGATTCATAAAAGCGTTATAAATTAGCGAAGGACCTATAAACATAAGCGGAAGCGCTCCTGTTAAATATTTAATTCCTTTTCCGAGTAGTTCTTTATTTGTTGCCATTTGTTTTTTGTTTCAAGTCTTTTGTTTCAGGTTTTAAGTTTTTTAGTTTCAAGTTAAACTCTGCCAAAAACCTTCAAACTTTGTGGTTAAAATGAGCAGTTCAGATCTCCCATTTTACACAAAGCTTTACTTATTATAATTATCAACAGCATTTCTCACGCTGCCGTATTTTTTTAATAATTCTGACGCTTCTTCATATGAAACCGGAATTTCTCCCATAATCATTTTTACGCCTCGGTCAACCAATTTAATATTGCTTAATTGCATGTCGACCATTTTATTTCCTTTTACTTTTCCAAGCTGGATCATTGCTGCGGTCGAAATCATGTTTAAAACCAATTTTTGTGCAGTTCCGGCTTTCATTCTCGAACTTCCAGTAACGAATTCTGGTCCTACAACAACTTCAATAGGAAATTTTGCGGTTAATGCAAGAGGACTTTCTGCATTGTTGGTAATACATCCAGTTAAAATATTATTTTGATTGCAAGTTTCCAACCCGCCAATAACATACGGAGTTGTTCCAGAAGCTGCAATTCCAATTACTACATCATTTGCACCGATAGTATGTGCTTGTAAATCGACCCAGGCTTGCGTTGCATTGTCTTCGGCATTTTCTACTGCACGACGAATGGCTGTGTCACCGCCGGCGATAATTCCGTTTACTAAATCAAATGGAACTCCAAAAGTCGGAGGACATTCTGATGCATCTACAACGCCTAGACGTCCGGATGTTCCGGCGCCAATGTAAAAGATTCTGCCGCCTAATTTTAGTTTAGCCACAACTTGTGCTACCAGCGCTTCGATTTGCGGTATCGCTTTTTCTACAGCGTCAGGAACAGTTTTGTCTTCCTTATTAATATTGGTCAGCAGTTCCTGAACTGACATTTTTTCTAAATGTTCGTATTTTGAAGATTGTTCGGTGGTTTTTGTAAAGGTCATTGTGTTTTTTGGTTGTAAATTGTCTGGTCCCAAAGTTACAAAGTTTTTAATGCTTTTAACAATGAAATCGTCTGGTTTTAACGAGTTTTTGCGTGAGGGATAGGAGTAAGCTACCGAAGTAGCACGGATAGCCCGACCGGATTTGCTAAAGGCGCATATAAGCGGTTAATTAAATAGCGCCTTTTGTAAATTTGGTCACGCCCAGATTATAAAAAGAATGCCAATAATATACCGAGAACGATCATGGAAACTTTGGCAATGTTGAATTTGTGTCCTTCGCTGCTTTCAAAAATTATGGTTGATGAAATGTGGAATAAAATACCAATTACAATAGCTGTTATTTCTGTATAATAATCGTTTAATATAGGTAGGAAATCAGAAGCAACTGTTCCCAGCGGTGTCATAACGGCAAAAGTGAGCATAAAAGCAAAAATGGCTTTTTTGTTTAAGTCGGCGTTGATGAAAAATGTCGTTAAAATTACAGCAATAGGCAGATGATGTATGGCTATGCCGAGTGCTAAATCATGATGGTGGCTAACGGGAAAACCTTCTAAAAAGGCATGAATGCACAAACTGATAAAAAGCAGCCACGGAATCTGAGACATTTTTGCATGGCCGTGTACGTGACCGTGTTCTGCTCCTTTGGAGAAAAATTCTAATATGATCTGAAACAAAATTCCAACCATTATAAACAAGCCAATTTTATGATTGTGAGAACTGTAAACTTCTGGAAGAAGATGCATTACAGTTAACGATAACAAAAAAGAACCGCTAAAAGCCAGCAGTAATTTTAAATTGGTTTTGTTTTCGGGTTTAATAAACAAAGCCACGCCATATCCTAAAAGTACAGAAAATAAGGGTAGTAAGTAATTCATTTTGTTTGGTGTAATCGTTGATTTGTTTAAATTGGTTAATTGTTTGTTTTTTAAACGATTAAGCCTATTTGAAAATCATGATTAATCGTTCGCTTTCGGTTTTGTGGAATTTTTTGAGTTTATAATCTCCAAAAATATCCAGTAGAAAAATTCCGGCTTCGTTCATTAAATCTTCGAAATCCTTAAGTGTCAAGGCTTTTACTTTTTCGGTAAAATGATATTTTTGGCCTTGATCTTCAAAATCAATTTCTTTTAGAATATGTCCGTCTTCAACATATCTTTTGATTTTAAAATCGATTCCGTCAACGGTTTTTACTTCTTCGGGAACCAAAGTTTCAATAACCTGATTTACATTCATAAAATCGATTACGGCAAAACCATATTCGGATAAACTTTCTTTTATCGCTTTTAGTGTTGTTAGGTTGTCCTCGTCGTTTTCGAAATAACCAAAGCTGGTAAAAAGATTAAAAATAGCGTCAAACTTTTCTTCAAAAGGTTCGCGCATGTCGTGAACTTTAAAATGAAGATGTTCGTTACTGTTTTTATTAGCTTCGGTAATACTGTTTTCAGATAAATCGGCACCCAAAACATTAAAACCCAATTGGTTTAGGTAAATGGAATGACGCCCTTTTCCGCAGGCTAAATCCAGCACTTTTGCTTTTTCGGGAAGATTAAGATAATGCGTAAGATTATCCATAAAAATCTGGGCTTCTCTGTAGTTTCGGTCTTTGTAAAGAATGTGATAATACGGAGTATCAAACCATGAAGTAAACCAGTTTTCTGTATTTCGTTCCTGATTTGGTGTGGATGAGTTTTGTGCTTCAGACATTTATTCTATTTCAATTAATTCAAAGTACCGCAAATTTAGTGTATTTTTGCCGAAAAATAACTATTTCGCTGCGATACCTTATAATCAATTTTGAGTGTACAGATGTACTGCTTTGTGTCTGCGATTGGAGTTGTTTTTTAATACAAAAATAAAGATGGAAGAAAATTTTAGAATGATTGCCAAATGTTTTTTTGGTTTTGAAGAAATATTAGAGAATGAATTGCGTGCTCTGGGAGCTCAGGATGTTGAGAAAGGGGTAAGGATGGTAAGTTTTAAGGGAGATAAAGGTTTTATGTATAAAGCCAATTTGTCACTGCGTACTGCGTTAAAAATCTTAAAACCTATTTATTCTTTTAGAGCAAATAATGAGCAGGCTTTGTACAAAGGGATTTCTGGAGTAAACTGGTCTAAACTTTTAAATGCTAATCAGACTTTTGTGATTGACGCGACAGTGCATTCAACTTATTTTAATCATTCTGAATTTGTTTCGCAAAAATGTAAAGATGCTATTGTAGACCAATTTAGAGAAAGAACAGGGCAGCGTCCAAGTATTGATAAAGCTTTTCCTGACTTAAGGATTAATGTTCATATTGACAAAGATCAGGTTTCTGTGGCTTTAGATACTTCTGGGAACTCTTTGCATCAGCGTGGTTACAGATCCGCTACGAATATTGCACCAATAAACGAAGTTTTGGCAGCGGGAATTCTTTTATTATCAGGCTGGGAAGGACAAAGTCACTTTTTAGATCCGATGTGCGGTTCTGGAACTTTTTTGGCTGAAGCTGCAATGATCGCTTGTAATATTCCTGCAAATATAAATCGTAAGGAATTTGCTTTTGAAAAATGGAAAGACTGGGACAACGATTTGTTTGATCAGATTGTAAACAGTTTGATGAAAAAAACAAAGGAATTTCATTATACTATTAAGGGTTTTGATAAAGCGCCAAGTGCTGTAAATAAAGCAAAAGATAATATTAGAAATGCTAATCTTGAGGATTATGTAACTATTTCTGAAGATAACTTTTTTGATAGTGAAAAAGCGGTAGAAGGAAAGCTTCACATTGTATTTAATCCGCCGTATGATGAGCGTTTAGATATTCACATGGAAGAATTCTATAAAAATATCGGTGACACCTTGAAGAAAAATTACCCGGGAACAAATGCCTGGTTTATTACAGCAAATCTTGAAGCTTTAAAATTTGTTGGGCTAAAACCTTCAAGAAAAATTAAACTTTTTAACGGAAGTCTAGAAGCCAGATTAGTAAAATATGAAATGTACGAAGGAAGCAAGAGAACGAAGTTTCAAATCTAAGGTTCTGAGATTCTAAGATGCTAAGTTTCTAAGGTTTTATCAGTATCAGGTTTCTTTTTTCATAATAAATAATTTAAGGTTAGGTAATATGCGCTAAAGTAAATTTTAGCGTCTTAGAACCTCACAACCTTAGTAACTTAAAAAAAATGACAAAACTACAAGTAAGAGGATTTTTATACCAATTAGGAAGTTTTGCAATTTTATTTATCTTAGGAAGATATATAATTGCAATGTATACAGGACTATCAGGAATTTGGATTCCGTTGACTTCTTTTGTGGTGGCCACTATAATCGGGCCTAAATTTCAGGCTGTAAAAACAAAGGATGGTGAGAAACTTTTTATGAAATGGATTTTCATAAAGGGAATTAGAGAAATAGGATAGGAAGAAGTTTTTAAAACTGTCTTAAAACAAAAGTCTCAAATTCATAAANNTTTATGAATTTGAGACTTTTTATTTTTATGAAAATCTTAGAATTGCATTAAAGCAGAATCTTAAGAGTCTAAAAAAAAACTATTTTTTAGGAGTGGCTTTCTTTGTAATTTCTGGTGTAACAACTTTTTTCTTAAAAATAGGAATAAAGTATGAAACGGTGTAATTGAAACCTACACCAAAATTTCCGTCATAAGTTCTATTAAAACCTGGAATGTATAGATTGTCAAAATCATCCGGTTTTTTGTTTGCTACTAAAAGTTTAAGCTGTACGCCAAATCCAACAAAGAAATTGCTAAAAACTTCTGCTTTTAATCCTACAGCTACCTCGCCCCATCCTGCTGTTAAACCATCATATTTTCTTTCTGAAATAATTGACGGCTGTTCTCCCCAATATGGATTTGGATTGTAAACTTTATAGCTGTTTAATTGCTGGCTAAAGGTACTGAAACCACCACGTAAACCAATTGTGATCACGTTCTCCATATCGAGCCAGTTTTGGTAAAAATTATAATCAAAACCTCCTTTAATATACGTTCCGGTTGCAGTTGAATTTAATCTGTCGTCGTCTGTAGTTTTATCTTCAAACCCAAGCTCGGCAGCTAAATAGTATTTTTTTGTTAAACGGAAATCTGCTACAACCTCTATTCCTTTATAATCTTTGTCATAAAAGCCTCTTGTCAATTTATACAAATCGACACCTACACGCAGACCATAACGATCTGTTTTGATTTTAATGCTGTCGTTTACAGCTTTCTGAATAACTGGTTTGGCAGTTTTAGCAGTTTTAACAGCTTCTGTTTTCGTTTTTTTCAGGGCAATTTCTTCCGGCGGAGCTGTTGCTGTTGTGTCTTGTGCTTTTACTAAAAACATTGAAAACAATAAGCAAAAACTATATAAGTATTTTAATGTGTGTTTCATTTTCTGATTCAATGTTAGATTCGATTACTTGAACAGCTTCCATCCAAAAACCATCTGCGGCCGGACTATCTGTGCGTACAAAAGGTGTTGTAGGCGGATTACCTGCAGGATTGTTCGTAAGCAGATTGAAAGTGGTTTTAAAACCGCAAGCTCTGGATACATATACTGTATTTCTAGAATAATTGAATGTTAGAATATCAGTATTGGTTGCAATTGTGTTTCCTGAGTTTAAAATAAAGCTGTAGGTAACAGTGTCTGCATCTGTTCTTAGCGGAATTGAAATTGTAGACGCATTAGTTAGATATTTAGTAACATCAGTACCATTTTCGTTAAAAATAATACCTTCTCCGCTCTCAACACCTTCTCCAATTACTTTAAGATTTTTAACATTTGCAGCAGTTTGTGGATCTTTGTAGAGATAAAATGAAATTACAAGTCGAGGAGTTGTTGGAGTATCTGCATCGCAAATATCATCTTTTTCACAGCTGGATAAACCGAAAGTAAAAAGTAATAAAAAAGAAATTATTTTTTTCATATTTATTTTGATGTTATCGAAGTTCTAAAAGTACAACATTTTCGACATGATGCGTCTGCGGAAACATATCGACTGGACGAACACGTGTAACTTTGTATTTTTCATCCATTAATGCTAAATCTCTTGCCTGTGTAGCAGAGTTACAGCTTACGTAAACTACTTTTTTAGGAGAAATTTTCATAATTTGTTCTATTACATCCTTATGCATTCCGTCTCTCGGCGGGTCTGTAATAATAACATCTGGTTTTCCGTGCTGTGCAATAAAAGCTTCGTTAAAAACTACTTTCATGTCTCCAACAAAAAACTCACAATTGTCTATATTATTGCGTTCGGCATTTGCTTTGGCATCTATAATAGCTTCAGGAACACTTTCTACACCAATTACTTTCTTCGCTTTTTTAGAAACGAATTGCGCAATTGTTCCAGTTCCTGTATATAAATCATAAACAGTTTCGTTTCCGGTAAGACCTGCAAAATCACGTGTTATTTTATATAATTCATACGCTTGATCTGAATTGGTCTGGTAAAAAGATTTTGCATTAATGCTAAATTTTAAACCTTCCATTTCTTCCAGAATATAATCTCTTCCTTTATATAATATAATGTTCTGATCGTAAATGGTATCGTTTGGTTTTGAGTTTACCACATATTGTAAAGAAGTAATCTGTGGAAACTTTTCGTATAAATGATCCAGAATTAACTCTCTATTCTTTTTATCATTTTCAAAAAACTGAATCAAAACCATGATTTCGCCTGTAGAAACTGTACGAATCATTACAGTACGCAATAATCCTGAATGTTCTCTCGGGTTAAAAAATGCCAGATTATGTTCGTTTGCAAAATCTCTGATTTCGTTACGAATTGCATTTGAAGGATCTTCCTGCAGGTAACACTTTGTAATATCAAGAATCTTATCCCACATTTTCGGGATATGAAATCCTAAGGCATTTCTGTTGCCTAAATCTTCTGTACTTTCTATTTCTTTTTCTGTTAGCCAGCGGCTGTTAGAAAACGAAAATTCCATTTTATTTCTGTAAAAAAACTGTTTTTCAGAACCTAATATTGTTTCAAACTCAGGAAGTTCTACTTTCCCAATTCGCTGTAAATGATTTTTAACTTCATTTTGTTTGTAATACAGCTGCTGGCTGTATTTCATATTCTGCCATTTGCAGCCGCCGCAAACACCAAAATGCTCACAAATCGGGTCTATACGGTGTTCTGATAATTCGTGAAATTTTACGGCTTTTCCTTCGTAATAAGCCTTTCTTTTTTTGAAAGTCTGTATGTCAATAACATCACCAGGAACTACGTTTGGAATAAAGATTACTTTACCGTCCGGCGCCTTTGCTACCGATACACCTTTTGCTCCAGCATCCAGAACTTGAATTTGATGAAAGACAATTTTGTCTGTATTTTTTCTTCCCATAGCGCAAAAATAAGCCTTTGAAAACTTTTACAAATTTAATTTTCAAAATATTTTATAAATTCTTTAAAACAGTAGATCAATTAACCTCAAAAGTTGACTATGTTTGTGTAATAAAATCAAAAAAAGACATTTTTTAACCTACTAATTGTTGATTTTTTTTTATGCAGCTCTATCACAAACTATCGCAAATTAGCTTTCTCAAAAAAAGTTATGCATTCAAATTTTTGTTTGTTGCATTTATAGGCATTCATATTCCCTTGATCGGAATTTTATTTTTTGTTCTTTACTTTAAAAATGATATTTCTTCTACATCAATTTTAGTTTTTGCACTAATAATGACACTGCTGGCAACGGCATTGACACTTTTGGTTCTTCATAAACTGATAAAACCTATTGCGGTTGCATCAAAATCATTAGATGATTACAGAAATTTTAGAAAATTGTCTTTATTACCAACCGAATATACAGACGAAGCTGGTTTGTTGATGTGTAATATTCAGGAATCTATTTTTGAAGCCGAGAGTTTTATAAACGAAAAACAAGATCTGATTTATATGCTTTCGCATGATTTGAAAAATTTTGCCGGAAATCCGCAGGGTCTTGCAAAATTAATTATCAGCGAAAATCCTTCAGAGTCGATAACTAGCATGGCAGAATTAATCTGCGAATCGACCAATCTGCAATTTAGATACATTGACAATTTTATTAAATTATTAAATGAACAGGATAAGGTTGTAAAAGCCAATTTTGAAGTTAAAACTATTGTGTTTCCTAATATTCTGCCTTTTATTAATGAACAAGTAGAACAACGCTTATTGGATAAAAATATAAAACTAAGCATGAGCTTAGAACTTGTAGAAGCTAATCTTAGAATTGACGAAGGTTTATTGGTTCAGGTTTTGGTTAATTTGATCAGCAATGCTATAAAATTTTCTTATTTTGACAGTGAAATTAAAGTTAGAATCTTTAACGAAAAAGGAATTATAAAAATTACAGTTGCAGACAAAGGCGTAGGTTTTGATAAACATCAGATCGAAGAATTGTTTAAAAAATTTACCAAAATGAGCCGTGTAGGAACTGCAAATGAATCTTCTACAGGAATAGGTTTGTATCTATGTAAAAAGATCATCGAAAAAAATAAAGGCAGATTGACCGCAGCAAGCGATGGTAAAAATAAAGGTGCTGAATTTAGAATTGAATTTGATCAATAAATACTTTTTTTACATTCATATTATTAAGAAGTCTATGTAATAATATGAATGTAAAAGAAACATATTTTAGGAAATAAGATCGCCAAAAATTAATTTTGGTTTTCCATCTACACATTCTACATTAGTTGGTGGTGCTTTCCATTGGCAGACATCATTTAAAATTCCCCATTTTATGTAAAAAGAATTTTTAGCCTTCCCATAATTCTCAATCTTTTTTTGAAGGATGCTTAAATCTATTTTTTTTGAATAAGCAATATATCCTGCATTTCCTCCACATGAATTATTTTGTGATTGTATAAAACCCCATTCTTCAGGATTACTGCAAGGTGTAGAGTTGATCTGAGTGTAAGCGACAATGTCATCGTACATTTTATCCAGTCTTGCGGAATCTTCTTCCATCGTGCTTTCGTTGTCATTGCTGCACGATGCAAATGCAAAACAAATTGCTAATAATATAAAACTTAATTTTTTCATGGTTAATGATGTAATGGTTAGTTTTATATAAGAGTGAAAAAGTTTAAAAAGGTTGCGTTGCCAAACTTAAACTACCACAGCTGATGTACTGAAGGCTTTATATATTCTTCATAAATGTGATTCATAGCCGAAATCTTCTCGGGACTTAATTCTGGCAAATCATAAACCGATAAATTAGATTTAACATGGCTTTCTGTAGAAGCACCCGGAATAATACAGCTGATATCTTCAAAACTCAAAATCCACTGTAAAGCAAGTGGTGCAAGATTTTCTGTTTCGGGGAATAATGCTTTTAAAGCTTCGACAGCTTTTAATCCTAATTCATAATCAATACCAGAAAAAGTTTCGCCTTTATCAAAAGCATCTCCGTTACGATTAAAGTTGCGATGATCCTGCGTATCAAAGATTGTTTTCGAATCAAATTTACCTGTTAAAAGTCCGCTTGCGAGAGGAACTCTGGCAATAATTCCGATATCTTTTTTTCTGGCTTCGGAGAAAAATAATTGTGATGGACGCTGACGAAATAAATTGAAAATAATCTGAACCGTAGTTACATTTGAATATTCAATAGCTTTTAGAGCTTCTTCTACTTTTTCTACACTTACGCCTAGATTTAAAATTTTGCCCTGATCTTTTAAGCGATCAAACATTTCAAAAATTTCAGGTCTGTAGTAAACTTCGGTCGGAGGACAGTGCAGCTGAATTAAATCCAGCGTTTCTAAATTCATTCTTCTTAAACTGTCTTCGACATATTTTTGAAGCACTTTTGGCTGATAACCTTCATTAACATGCGGATTTATATGACGCCCGCATTTTGTAGCTACATAAATACGTTCAGAACGAGAACGAACAACTCTTCCAACAGCGGTTTCACTTAATCCGTTTTCATAAACATCGGCAGTATCAATAAAATTAACGCCGTTGTCTATTGCAGTATTCAAAAGTTCGTCTGCTGTTTTATCATTAAAAACAGATCCCCACTTTCCTCCAACCTGCCAAGTGCCAAGTGATATTTCTGAAATATTAAAATTGGTTTTTCCAAGTTTTCTGTAGTTCATTTTTTTAAGGTGCTAAGTTGCTAAGGTTCTGAGTTACTAAGTTTTTTTTGTTGTTGTGAGTTCTCAGGTGCTAAGATTTTATTCAGAGTCTAAAAAAAACTTAGAGCCTTAGCACCTCAGTATCTTTTATCAGTCAAACAAATCCGAAGATAAATAACGATCACCGCGATCGCAGATGATTGCTACAACTACGCCAGATTCTAATTGTTCTGCAATTTTTAAAGCTACGGCGACAGAGCCTCCGCTGCTCATTCCTGCAAAAACGCCTTCTTCTAGTGCTAATCTTTTTGTCATCTCTCTTGCTTCTTCTTCACTAATATCTACAACTGTATCTACTTTTGAAGCATCGAAAATCTTCGGTAAATATTCCTGAGGCCATTTTCGGATTCCCGGAATCTGAGATCCATCGCTAGGCTGTGCACCTACAATTTGAATGTTTGGATTTTTTTCTTTTAAATAAGTCGAAGTACCAATGATAGTTCCTGTAGTTCCCATTGCCGAAACAAAATGTGTTACAGATCCTTCGGTATCATTCCAGATTTCTGGTCCGGTTGTTTTATAATGTGCTTTCCAATTGTCCTCGTTGGCAAACTGATTCAGCATCAGATAACCTCCTTCCGCTACTTTCTTGTCGGCATAATCTCTAGATCCGATAATTCCGTCTTCTGCAGGCGTTAGAATAACTGTGGCGCCATAAGCACGCATAGTCTGGGTACGTTCTTTAGTAGAATCTTCTGGTAATACCAATTCTATTTCTATCTGAAATAACTGTGCAATCATAGCCAGTGCAATTCCGGTATTGCCGCTTGTTGCTTCAATTAATTTATCTCCTTTTTTTATTTCGCCTCTTTCCAGCGCTGCGACAATCATATTATAAGCTGCTCTGTCTTTTACACTGCCTCCCGGATTGTTTCCTTCGAGTTTAAGTAAAAGCTTCACGTTTTTATTTTTAACCAGATTGACGGTTTCCATCAATGGAGTATTTCCAATTAGGTTTATCAGTTTCTGTGGACTCATATTATTTTTTTTCTTTTATTTTAACTTCAGTCGTGGTAGTATTGGTTACAATAGAATTTTCCGGAATCGATTTTGTAATCCATGCATTTCCTCCAACTATACTGTTTTTTCCGATAATGGTGCCTCCGCCCAAAATAGTAGCATTAGCATAAATACAGACATTGGCTTCTACAGTCGGATGCCTTTTTGCATTTTTCATTTCCTTACTCACACTCAAAGCTCCTAAAGTTACACCTTGGTAAATTTTTACATGTTTTTTAATAACCGTTGTTTCGCCAATTACAATTCCGGTTGCGTGATCTATAAAGAACGGCGAAGCAATGTCTGCACCTGCGTGAATGTCTGTTCCTGTAATTCTATGCGCATACTCGCTCATTAATCTCGAAAACAATAATAAGTCAAGGAGGTAAAGCTCATGGCTTAATCTGTAGATAGCAATGGCGTAAAAACCGGGATAACCTAAATAAACTTCATCGATACTGTTAGATGCTGGGTCATTTTCTAAAATATAAGCAGCATCCTCGTTAAGTTTTTCTAAAACAGCAGGTAATTTTTCCAGGAATCTGTCCCAAATAGATTCACATAAGTTTTCTGGTTTTTGGCATGCTAAAACAGCAATTTCCTTAAAGCGTATTTCAAGTTCATTAATGCTTTCGTCCAATACTGCATTAGAGTCAAAAAGGGTGTAAAAAAGCTTCTCTGTAAAGTCTTCTGTTTTGGTTTTTATGCCGTAATTTATATTAGAATGGCTCTTTAAAGCTTTAATATTTTGTATGATGGAATTTCTCGTCACAATCGTATAAAATGAATGGATAATTTAAAACGCTAAAATTAAGTTGTTTTTTATAAATACGACCATCAATTAACTAAAGATATTTTGTTTTGAGAATTCTATTTGTGATAAATAAAAGAAATCTAACGAGTTAGGTATTATTTTATTCGTACGAGGTTAAAATGCGTAAATTAGCCTGTAAAATTTACAAAAAAAATGAAAAATAATTTGACTTTTAAAAGTGCTATTTCTGATCAGTCTTTCCCCGAAAGTGAGAAGATATGCGGAAATTCTATTCATGATCCAATTTTGGGATTAATTATTAAAGATTTTCCATCTTTTTGTGATGAAGATTGTATTGGTGTGCAGGAGCTAAATGTGTACCGACAAAAATATGTTTCTAATTATTTGTCTGCAGAAATTGGAGCATTATCAGATTTAGAACAAAATGTGGTTTCATCTTTAAAAGAAGATAAATCGATTGTAAGTATTGTGGAAGATGAGGAAGAGGTGAGGAATTTTGGTCAAAAAATAGCAGATAAAGTCGCTGATTTTGGAGGAAGCTGGACTTTTATTATTTCGTTTGTTGTTTTTATAGTAATTTGGATTGGCTCAAATGTATATATTTTGACCAATAAAGGATTTGATCCCTACCCATTTATACTGCTCAATTTGATATTGTCCTGCGTTGCCGCTTTGCAGGCTCCGGTAATTATGATGAGTCAGAATCGTCAGGAAGAAAAAGACAGAAGTCGTGCTAAAAAAGATTATATGATCAATCTGAAATCTGAATTAGAGATAAGAATGATTCATGATAAAATCGATCATTTAATTATGCATCAGCAGCAGGAATTAATAGAAATACAGAAAGTACAAATCGAAATGATGAATGATATTTTAGATCAGATCAAGAAATAATCTGGTGTAGAAATCAAAGATAAAAGTGTTTATAATAATAGCCGCCGAGCATAAAAAGGATATTTATAAACGCAGTTCTCCAAATTATTTTTTGATAGTTTTTGGACTTATCTAAAAAGTGAAGTGCTGCAAATCCGAAAAATAATAAGGTAGAAAAAACAGCCGGATACATCTTAAAAGAGGCTGAAAAATCACCTTGAAAAAGTAGGATTAAAGAGCGCTGAAAACCGCATCCTAAACACTCAATTCCGAACAGTTTTTTGAACAAGCACGGAATCATAAATTTCTCTAAACTCACTTTGATTATTTTTTACAATTTACAAAAAAACGAAACAATAAAGATAGAAATAAGAAGTACTGTTTTAAAGTTTCTTATTTTTGAAATCCTAAGAATAAAAAAATGAAAACTTTAAAAATCATAATAATGATACTTGCTATTTCGGTGGCGTTATACGAGCAGGTGTCTGAACAGAAAAATGTATATATTACCGTAATTGCTATTGTAGTTTTTATGTTTGGAATGATGCAGCTCAGTGCAAAAACGCCCAGTAAAAATCAAGATAAAGAAGATAACGATGCTGAATAAAGGAGATAAGGTTTCTGTTTTAGACGAAGCCATAAACGGAACAGTAGTTTCTGTGAAAAACAAAGAAGTTTTGATCGAAACTGAGGATGGTTTTATGATGACATTTTTTGTCAATGAACTGCTTAAGATTCAAGACTCCAGTAATTTAATGAATTCTATTAAAAGAATTAATTTAGATGAAATCGTAAAAGAGAAAACGGAACCAAAACCAAGGAGTTTTGTAAAAGAACGCAAAGACAAACGCGAAATAGCTGCTCCGGAATTTGATTTGCACATAGAAAAACTTGTGCCAAATAAGCGCGGTATGTCTAATTATGATATCTTAACACTGCAGACCGAAACGGCAAAAAGACACATCGAATTTGCAATTAGAAACCGGATTCCGAAAATCGTTTTTATACATGGTGTCGGCGAAGGAATTCTAAAAGCAGAACTTGACTTTTTATTGGGACGTTATGACGGAATAGATTTTCAGGATGCCAATTATCAAAAATACGGCTTGGGTGCGACAGAAGTTTATATTAGACAGAACAATAAATAGAATATTTTTTCGATCCTATTTTTTCGTTATAAAGCATAAAAAAACATCCGTTTTTCTCACTGATTACATTTTGAATCAGTATCGAAAAACGGACGTTTTTTTGTAGGAATTTAAAATTTATTTTCAGTAAAAACGCATCAGTTTATTGTGCTGTTTTAGTTATCGTTCCTAAGACAAAATTATTACCCAGTTTAAATTTACTATTCTCTTTTTGTACCACTACGTTTCTAAGTACTATGGCATGAAAATAGATCTGAGCATTTTTTGTTGTTGTAACTTCAATTGTTCCTTTTACATTTTCATAAACCGGAAGTCCTTTCCACTCTTCTCCTATAGTTGGCGTAGTTGCTCTGGTAGGGCAGAAATAGTTATTTGTAATAGTACCGCTTCCAGCTTCTGCTGTTCTGTAAAACACTTTATTATTTCCAGAAGTAGTAATATCATAAGTTCTTGGTTTACCAGTTTCAGTTTCAACATTTACTAACATATCATCAGAAATATTCTCAATCATAATATAAAATGAATTGTTATAATTGTAGATTTCTTTTCTTTCGGCACAATTATAAGCTACATTGATATCGTTAAATGTTAGGTTAGCAGGCGTTATTGTAGTTTTGTAAGTTCCGAAATTATATTGTTCATTTGTTTGTGATCCCGAAGGTCTAAGAAATGTTATATCGTTAAGGAAAATGGTATGAGAATATCCTGTAACTCGCGTACTTCCCTCGATTGGACCGTCGCCTATAGTTGTCGTTGACTGAATTTTAATTTTTCCGCCTGTTGCAATCCATTCTTCTGTTACTTTAGGTGTACTTGGAGGTATTGTACTGCATAAATTGTCGGTTGCAACTGCACCATCATAAGCTCTGTACAAAAGACGGTATGAAGTATTGTTAATGTCATAAGTATACGTACTGTCATTCTCTATTAATCCGCTGCCTATCGGCATTTGCAATAAAAATGCTTCTCGATCTTTAAGTTTATAAATTAAGCTGTTGCCTGAAGTAGTCCCTGTAGGTATACCACAGCTTGCAGGTTCTACAGAAGCAAAATCAATTGTATCTACTACTAAATCACCATCGTCGCACCCATTTAGTAACAGCGCGAACAATAGAAGGCTTGCATATTTTTTCATCTTAAATTTATTTGGGGTCAAAAATAGTGAAAAATTTGGCAAATGATATTTAAGATTTCATAATTGATATTTCATAACTTTGCATTAATGAAAAAAGTATACCTAGATAATGCCTCTACAACTGCCATGCGACCAGAAGTGATCCAAGAGATGACTAAAATTATGGCAGAAGATTTTGGTAATCCGTCTTCTACACATAGTTTTGGCAGAAATGGCAGAACAATTTTAGAACTTTCCAGAAAAAGTATTGCTAAGCATTTAAATTGTACAGCTCAGGAAATTATTTTTACTTCTGGAGGAACAGAAGCAGATAATTGGATTCTCCGCTCTGCAGTAGAAGATCTTAAAGTGGAGCGTATTATTACTTCTAGAATAGAACATCATGCAGTATTATATGCTTCTTTGGCTTTAGAATCAGATTACAATATTCAGATTGATTATGTCGATATAAAACCTGACGGATCAATTGATTTAACACATCTGTCTAATTTATTGTCTGACGAAAAAAAGACAATAGTAAGTTTAATGCATGTTAATAACGAAACAGGAACAATTTTAGATCTGGACAGAGTAAGTACTATTTGTAAACAGTATAACGCATTATTTCATTCTGACACAATACAATCTGTAGGGAAAACAGAAATAGATCTGCAAACTACTCCGGTTGACTTTATTGTGGCAAGTGCACATAAATTTCACGGTCCAAAAGGTGTTGGTTTTGCTTTTATTCGAAAAAACTCAGGATTACAGCCTCTAATTTTTGGCGGAGAACAGGAAAAAGGCCTTCGTGCAGGAACAGAAGCAGTGCATCAAATTGCTGGTATGTCTAAAGCTTTAACGCTGTCTTACGAAAATCTAGATCAGGAAAGAGACTATATTTTCGATTTAAAAATGTATTTGATCGAACAGCTTGAAATTAATTTTCCTGGTTTCAGAATCAACGGAAAAAAAGATGATTTTTACAATATTATCAATATTATACTGCCTTTTTCATCAGATAAAACTTCGATGCTTTTGTTTAGCTTAGATATGAAAGGGATTGCGGTTTCAAGAGGAAGCGCCTGCCAGTCTGGAAGTATAAAACCATCTCATGTGCTTAAGGAAATGCTTTCTGAAGAAGACTTGAAGCTGCCAAATCTTAGAATTTCATTCAGCCATTACAACACAAAAGAAGATATTGACTGGCTTATTCAAGGTTTAAAAACAATTTGAAGATAATTGACAATTAACAATTGACAATTAACAATTGACAATTATCAATTATGAATTATCAATTGAATTTATTTACGGATCACTTTGACTTGAGAATCGTTTGTTAATTTGATAATTGTAGAAGGTTTTCCGGCTATTTTATCCTGATTTAATTTTACAACATAGTCAACACCTTTTATAATTTCTGGACTAATGTCTTTGAAAGCAATAGGAGTGGGCTGACCAGAAATATTTGCAGATGTAGAAACCAAAGGTTTTTTCATTCTTTCCATCAGTTTAAAACAAAACGGTTCCTTAACAAGTCTGATTCCAAGAGATTTATCAGCAGCGATAATATTGGGTGCAACATTTCGTGCATCGTCCAGAATCAAAGTTGTTGGTTTTTCAGATAAATCTAAAATCTGCCAAGCCACTTCTGGAATGTTTTTAAAAACATTATACATCATTTTTTCACCATTCATCAAAACAATCATACTTTGTGTTTCTGCACGCTGTTTGAGTTTGTAAATTTTAGCAACCGCTTCTGCATTTGTAGCATCACAGCCAATTCCCCAAACAGTATCGGTTGGATAAAGTATAATACCGCCTTCTTTGATAACTTCGTAGGCGTTTGCGATTTCTTGGTTGATATCTTGACTCATAATAGTAAATTTTATTTGATAAAAAACTCAGTAAATATTTAAAATTTATTGATTATTAAGATGTTAGTCTGTTTATGATTGTTGTGATTCTTTCTAAATCTTCTGAGGAAAGACCAACATATAAAGGCAGACAAACTATTCTTGATGCAATAGATTCAGATACTGGCATTGTATTGCTGCTTATGTAATTTATGGTATTTAATGAAGGATAAAAATAACGTCTTGGAAAAATATTTTCTTTCCCTAATGCTTCCTGAACACGCAGTAAAGTTTCCTCTGAATCAAAGATTAAAGGATAATAACTGTAATTCCATTCTGTATTTTCTCTTATTTTTAAAGTCTTAAGATTTTTAAAATTCAAATTAGTGTTATAAAAATCAGTTACCTTTTTTCTCTCCGTAATAATATGCTCCATATAAGGAAAAAGTGCTAATCCCATAGCAGACTGCAGTTCTGAAATTTTAGCATTTACTCCAAGCCCGTGAAATTCTAACGGACCGTTATGTCCAAAATTATGACTGTAAAATAATTGATGCTGTGTTTCTTCGTCATTGCAGAACATGGCACCGCCTTCTCCGGTATGAAATAATTTTGTAGCATGAAAACTGCAAGTGCTTACATCACCAAATTTAAAAACAGATTCGTTATTGTAGGTAACGCCAAAACAATGCGCCGCGTCATAAATAACCTTTATATTATGTTTTTTTGCAATAACTTCTATAGCGGTAACAGCACACGGATTTCCAAAGACATGAGTTGCCAGAATCGCAGTTGTTTTTGGAGTTATTGCAGCTTCAATTTTAGTTTCATCTATCGTTAGATGTTCCGGGTCAATATCTACAAAAACTGGTGTACAATTTTCCCAGACTATTGCTGCAGATGTCGCTACATAAGAAAATGGTGTAGTTATTATTTCTCCTCCTTTACCAAATAATTTTAATGCAATCTGCAAAGGCATTGTACCGTTATTAGTAATGGTAATATAAGGAACGTTTAAATAATTTTTAAGTTTATCTTCGAGTTCTAATGTTAGTTCACCGCGATTTGTAAGCCAAGCTTTGTCCCATGCACGCTGCAGATAAGAATTATATTCTTCTTGTGGAGGTAAAAAGGTTTTGGTTACTGGAATCATTTAATTATGGATTTAGTGCGTTTAATTAATCTTTGAGGGTAAACAATTGTTATATTTGCGGGGTAAAAATAACAAAAGAATGCTGATTAATCAGCATAAGGAGGAATTATATAAAATTGAATACCTTGATTCTCTGAAAGACAATATTTTAAGAATATTTTTTATTGAATTAAATAAATTGCTTCATTTGATTTTTATATAAAACAGGCTTAATAAACTCAAAACAAATTTAATAATACTATGGAAATCAACACTTTTTTGAAAAATTTTGCAGATATATTAGAAGATACAGATGCAGCATTAATTCAACAAGAAACTGTTTTTAGAGATTTAGATGAATGGGATTCGTTGATAGCTTTGTCATTAATTGCAATGGCAGACGAAGAATACTCAGTAAAATTGACAGGAGATGATATTAAATCTTCAAATTCATTAAATGATATCTTTGAAATAATCAAAAATAAAGCATAATTAAAATGGCTGTTTTTTCGGTAAATAATATTGCAATAAAAGGTATATCATGCTGTGTTCCAAAACAAACAGAACGCAATATTGATTTAGATATATTGACACAAGAAGAAGTTCGGAAATTTATTGATGTAACCGGAGTCGAAGAACGCCGAATTGCAGCTGATGAAATCTGCACTACTGATTTATGCTGTGAAGCAGCCGAAAAATTAATTAAAGAACTCAATTGGCAGAAAGAAGAGATAGAAATATTAGTTTTTGTTTCTCAGACTTCCGATTATATTTTGCCTATTTCTGCTGCAATACTTCAGGATAGATTAGGATTGTCTACAAATTGTATTGCTTTTGATGTGCCTTTAGGATGTTCTGGTTATGTTTATGGTTTGTCTATTTTGTCAGGAATGATGCAGACAACAGGAATAAAAAAAGGATTATTGCTGGCAGGAGATACAATAAGCAAAATCATTTCTAAAACAGACAAAAGCACACTTCCTCTTTTTGGCGATGCAGGATCTGCAACGGCTCTCGAATTTGCTGCAAATGCACAATTGTCTTTTGATTTAGGTTCTGATGGATCGGGTTATAAAACAATAATTGTTCCCGACGGAGGATCAAGAAATAGAATCAACAATGATTCATTGAAAGTTCAAACCATAGAAAAAGGTATTGAAAGAAGTGCCTGCGATCTGGTTTTGGATGGTATGGATGTTTTTAGTTTTGGAATAACTCAAGGTCCAAAAACAGTCAATAAATTAATTGAAGCGTTTGAAATTGACAAAGATCAGGTTGACTATTTTGTTTTTCATCAGGCTAATATGATGATGAACAAAATGATTGCAAAAAAATTAAAACTTCCGATAGAAAAAGTTCCTTATTCCTTAAAAAATTTCGGAAATACTTCTTCCGCAACGATCCCTTTAACTATAGTTTCTGAAATAAAAGAAGCCGTTTTAAATAAGCCGTCAAATCTAATCATGTGCGGATTTGGAGTTGGTTTGTCATGGGGCACAATGTTCGCAAAAGATTGTAAAATAGAGTGTTTAGAATTAATAGAAGTTTAATATGATTACATTACAAGATAAAAATATATTGGTTACAGGTGCTTCTTCGGGAATAGGAAGACAAATTGCCATTACGGCTTCTGAGTTGGGCGCAAAACTTACTATTATTGGAAGAAACATCCAAAAACTTGAAGAAACATTGGCTTTATTAGCAGGTGACGGCCATAAAATATATGTTATCGATTTATCTGATGCTGCAAATTTGACCTCATTAATTAGTGAAAGTACTGCTTATGATGGTGTTGTTTTTAATGCAGGTGTAGTAGAATATTTGCCAGTTAAATTCTTAAATGAAAATAAAATAAATTCGGTTTTTGCCACAAATTTTGATAGTAATGTAGTTTTGAGTCAAAAACTAATGAAAAACAAATTATTGAAAAAAGGAGGATCGCTCGTTTTTGTTTCTTCTATTTCTTCAAAATTGGGAGTTCCGGGTACTGCAATGTATACCGCATCTAAAGCTGCATTAAGTGCTTTTTCAAAAGTTTTAGCTTCAGAATTAGCTTCACAAGGCATACGATGCAATAGTGTGAGTCCTGGAATTATCAAAACAGCAATGACAGAACAAGCAGCTCACGTCGTTTCTGATGAAGAATTAAAAAAGGCAGAAGCAGAATATCCTTTAGGATATGGACAGCCAGAAGATGTTGCAGGATTAATCATGTATTTACTCAGCGATATAAGTAAATGGATGACAGGATCAGATTTAGTTATTGACGGAGGATTTACACTGAAATAAAAAATATGAATTCAAATATACCCGCTGTACATTATTATGACAATGATATTTTTGCTCAGGAAAGCAATATGTTGTTTAATAAAGTGTGGCATTTTGTTGGGTTTAGATCTGATTTTGAGAATGACAATGATTTTGTGACGGTTAAAATTTCAGGCAAACCAATTGTTATTCAGAACGTAAGGGGGAATATTAAGGCTTTTCTGAATGTCTGTTCGCATCGATTTTCTATAATTCAGCAGGAGCAGTCGGGCAATAGACCGTTAATGTGCCCGTATCACGGCTGGGCATATGATAAAGATGGAATTCCGAGTGGAATTCCGAAAAAACCATTATTCAAGAAATTTTCAAAAGAAGAACTTTGCGAAATGAAACTGAAAGAATTTCAAGTTTCTTTTTGTGGTAATTTATGTTTTATTTCCATAAACGAAAATATCGAACCGCTGGAAGACTTTATTGGAGTTTTTTATAATGAATTAAAAGAAATGTCTTTGTCTTTAGGGACAAGGCTGGATATTAATTCAATGGAAATAAAAGCAAATTGGAAAGTTATTGTAGAAAACACATTAGAAAGTTATCATGTAGGTTTGGTTCATGCAGAAACCTTAGCAAAACTTGAACCTTCAGGTTTAGATTTTGAATTTGATGCGCAAAACTCAAGCTGGACAAGTGACTTAAATATTGTAAAAGATAAAGGAGTTTATAAAAAAATAAATTCACATTTCCTGCCTAGAAATTATGATATTGGAGGTTATAAGCACATACTTATTTTCCCTAATTTATTAATATCGACTACACATGGAATATCATTTAATTATTCTGTTATAGAGCCAATAACTTCTGATATTTCAAGATTTACAAGCCACGTTTTTACAACAGCAACAGAAAATCCTGCCGAAAAAACTGTTTTAATTAAAGGTTTTGAAGAATCATTAATCAATTTCAACAGACAAGTATTTGATGAAGATAAAACAGTTTGCCAGCTGGTTCAAGAAGGCGTAAGACATACCAATTTGTCAGGAAAACTTTCTGATGAAGAAGAGCGTGTGCATCATTTTCAGAAAACATATTTAAAATTTTTACAGCATGAAAGCTAATATTCAAGCTATTTCCTATTACCTGCCTGAAGAAATTTTATCTAATGATTTGATTAATCAGGAATTTCCGGAATGGGATATCGAAAAAATCAGTTCTAAAACTGGAATCAATTCAAGACATATAAGTGCCAAAGATGAGTTTTCATCGGATATGGCCGTAAAAGCAGCAGAAAAATTATTTAAGGAACATAATATTGATCGTTCAAAAATAGATTTTTTATTATTCTGTACACAAAGTCCAGATTATTTCCTGCCTACAACAGCCTGTATTATTCAGGAAAAATTAGGTTTGGAAACCACCACAGGAGCATTAGATTATAATCTGGGATGTTCTGGTTTCGTGTATGGTTTAAGTTTAGCAAAAGGTTTGATTGCCGGAGAAATGGCAAAAAACATCTTGCTGATTACTTCAGAGACATATTCAAAATTTATACATCCGAAAGATAAAAGCAATAAAACTATTTTTGGAGATGCGGCCGCTGCGACACTAATATCTGCCGAAAAAGGTTTTTGTTCTATTGGTAATTTTGTTTTTGGAACTGACGGTAAAGGCGCTGAAAACTTAATCGTGAAACAAGGTGGCATGCGTTTTCCTGTTTTAGAAGATAATGAAGACATTAAAGATGAATTTGGAAACGTTCGAAACGATAAAAATTTGTTTATGAACGGAAGCGAAATCTTTAATTTTACAGGAGAATTTGTTCCAATACTAATAAAAGGAATGCTGGAAAAAGCAAATTTAGATCAGGATCAAATTGATTTATTTGTTTTTCATCAGGCCAATAAATACATGCTGAATTATTTAAGAAAGAAAATAAAAATTCCGGAAGAGAAATTCTATATCAGTATGGAGAATTGTGGTAATACGGTTTCTTCTACCATACCAATTGCATTGTACGAAGCATTAAAAGAAGGTAAATTAGAAAATTTACAGCATCTAATTCTGGCAGGTTTTGGAGTCGGATATTCCTGGGCAGCCTGCAATTTAACCATAGAATAATGAAGAACTTAATTATAATAGGAGCAAGAGGTTACGGCCGTGAGGTTTATAATCTGGCATTGCAGTGTGCGGGATATCAAAAAGACTTTACAGTAAAAGGTTTTTTGGATGATAAAGCAGATGCTCTGGATGGCTTTGAGAACTATCCTGAAATTATTGGCAATGTTGAAGATTATACAATTCAGGAAAACGATGTTTTTTGCTGTGCTCTGGGAAGTGTAAAATGGAAAAAACACTACATCGAGCTGATAGAAAGCAAAAACGGAACCTTTATTAATTTAATACATCCTACAGTAATCATTCATTCTAATGTAAAGCTTGGTAACGGATTAATTGCGTTTATGTATTCTAATATTAGTAACGATTGCACGATAGGAAATTATGTAACCATTCAGGGATTTGTTGCTATTGGTCATGATTCTAAAATCGGAAAATGGTCGCACCTTAATGCTTATAGTTTTACAGGTGGTTTTGCAGTTCTGGAAGAAGAAGTTACTTTAAATACTAGATCTACTATTTTACCAAATATTACAGTTAGGAAAGGAGCTGTTGTGGGTGCTGCAAGTTTAGTGATAAAAAATGTAAAAGAAAATACTACTGTTTTTGGAGTTCCTGCAAGAAAAATAGAATTTTAAATTGATTCATTTGGAGAATAAGAAGAATATTTTAATGGTATGTTCCTGGCTTGATTATAAATTAAGATTAGGAAGTTTTTTTATGGATCAGGCATTATTACTAAGTGAGGATTTTAACTTTACTCTTGTAAACTTCAGGCCGGTTAAATTTAAAATTAAAAATTTCAAGAAAATATATAAAATAGAAAAAGATATTCATGAGAATAAGATAACGCTGTTGTATATATATTATCCGGTATTTAAGCTTTTTAAAAATAATTACTTTCTAAAATTAATCGAAAGAAAAGCGTTTAGGATTTTAAATAACTATTTGAAGAAAAATAATATTTCTGTTGATTTGCTCCATGCCCAAAGTATTTACGATGCGGCATTTTGGACTTTAAGTTATCACGAAGAATATAAAATTCCGTTTTTAATAACAGAACACAATCAGTTCACCTTAAAAAAAGTAAACAGGCAAAAGATAAAAAAGCTTGATGCAATATTCTCAAAATCAAAATTTAATTTGGTTGTAAGCGACGATTTGATCAGGCAGTTTGCAAATAATCACTTCTTTGGAGAATTTGTAAATGTTGGTAATACAGTTGATGAAACACTATTTAACCACAAAAATAAAACACAAAGCGACTATTTCGAAATCTTAACAGTTGGCGCATATACACCTGTAAAAGATCAAATTACGACTTTAAAAGCTTTGAAAGTTATAGATAATTTAAACAATCAAAAAATTAAATTTACCTGGATCGGGATTAACGCGTGGGGAACAGATTTTCAAGAAGAAGTCAATGAATTAATTTCGAGTTTTGACTTTAAAAATATTCAAATAGAAATAGTAAAAATAGCTTCAAAAACAGAGATTGTTTCGGCGCTGCAAAAAGCAGATGTTTTTGTTTTTACAAGTATCTGCGAAACTTTTGGAGTTTCTCCTCTAGAGGCTTTATTTGTGGGAGTTCCTGTTGTTACAACACAATGCGGCGGCATAAATGAATTTATGAATGATAGAAACGGAGTTGTTGTGCCCGTTAAAGATTTTAATGCAGTTGCCGAGAATGTAATTAAAATTATAAATAAAGAATTGCAGTTTGATTCTGAATTAATATCCAAAGAAGCAATTGATAAATTCGGATCGAATGCATTTAAGGAAAAAATGATTCCGCTTTATAAGCAGGCATTAGAGCAGTAAAATTAAGAATGAATTTACCGCAAAGTACGTTAAGATTTTTTATAAGAGTGGTTTAAAAAAAACAAAAGTTCGCAAAGCCTTGTGTTGATCTTGCTTTGCGAACTTGTGTTTTCGATGGTAAAGTAAAATTAAACCTTAGCTTACTTTGCGTTTAAAATTAATATGACTTCACTTTGTATCTCTTTTAAATTCTGCCAAAACTGAAATCATCTATAGAAAAATCGTTTTATTTTGTATATCTTTTTTTTGAAAAACGACATATCTTTTGATTGAATTTTTTCTATTTGTCTATGAATTATCTTTTGAATATCTGAATCAAAATAGGTTTTTAGTTTTTCCAGAAATTTGATAATTATAATTCTTTGCTCTGCATCTTTTTTAGAAGACCAATACGATGTATTGTGAATTCTGTATACAGCCATAAGTTGATCTATGTATTTGATTTTTCCATGCTTTGCATTAAGCATATGAAGAAAATAATCGCCAATTGGTGCTGATGAAAAATATTCTGGTAATGCTCCAAAAAGGTTATTTCGATACACTACACTTGGTGTATGAATGTAATTATTTTTTGCAAGTTCCTTAATAGTGGTGACTTCTGGAATTTTCTTTTTTCGATTATCTTCCTTAAGCTCTCCTTCATTGAGCAGATAAACATTATGAAAGCAAATACTAAAATCAGGATTTGCTTCTAAGAAATCTGTCTGAATTTGCAGTTTAGTATCATCGCACCAATAATCGTCGCCTTCGCATAACGCAACATATTTTCCGGCGGCTTTATTTAATGCAGAAACCGTATTAGGCATCATGCCTAGATTGGTTTCATGATTTGTATATTTTACTTTATGTGCATTTGGGTTATCAGCCAATATTTCTTTAATAACAGCATCGGTGTCATCTGTAGATTTATCATTTGAAATAATGAGTTCAAACTCAAAATTGGTTTTTTGAGAAAGAATACTTTCTACAGCTTGTTTTATGTACCTAGAGTGGTTATAGGTAATCATTACAACACTTACAAACATATCTGGACTGTTATTTATTACTAAAAAGCTTTTTTACATCTTCAATCATTCTTTCCTTTTCAGTCATAACAAATGCTCTGAAATCGGAGAATTCTGTAAAAACTTCGTCATAATTATTCATTGTATGATTAATTAATTCGATTACTTTTTCAGTCTGAACATCATCAGCATGCAATTTATATTTTTCTGGAATTCCCAAATCTTCTTTAAATGCAGAAGTTCCGTCGCGACCCGTCAGAAGACAGATTCCCGATACCAGACCTTCTCTCGGAATTTTGTCTCGGCCCGGAAAATAACCAAAATCAATATGAAGTTTGGCTTTACGCAGGGTATCTCTCATTTCTTCCCTCGTCATTCCAGACAATGGCGTCCATTTGTATTGAGGAAGAAGAGTCATGTATTTCTCAATCTTATCCAGTCCTTTTTTTGGATTATAAGTAATAATATTTTCCTTCTGAAAAGATTCAGGAAGATCCTCAAAGAAAAGTTCTGTAACGTAATCGCATAAATAAGCAATTTCGTTATCTAATTTCTTTGTCAATAAAAATTCTTTTGTTCGTTGAGACTGATACCAGTGTGTAACCGTTTTATTAGGTTCAAATCTGTATTCAGTATGTTTAAAAGGAACAACTAATTTTCTAATCCAGTTTTTTTTCTTTTCTCGGCTGTTCATCAGAATTTCGTAAAAATCCAGACTCAGCCACCATATTTTTTTTTCTGCCAGCGGGTATTTTGCAATAAGATTAGTCATTGATTCCGGAAGTATCATCACGTTATCAGCGCTGTCTTTTACCTTCATTACATAAGGAACATTATATCTTTTATAAAAAGGATGGATGGGATCTTTTTTATATTTTGAGTATAGCATTTTTGCGTTATATCCTAACGAATTCAGGATATATCCTAATTGATGCAATGCTTCTGGTCCTCCGGTAGCTTTTTTTGGAGGACAGAGAATATATATGTTTTGTGGCATAATCATTTTAGGGTATTATATATTACATTTTCAATCCAGCCTTCTAAGGTGTATTTTTTGAAAATGTCTTCTGGTAATTTTTCATATTCTTTATCAAAAAAAGACACAGGTATATTAGGATTTTTTTCGTCAATCACGAGAATGTTATTTGGATTGTAAAAATCATAATTTACTATGTCAGCATTTGTAGTAATCAGTTTTTTTTGAAGACCAATACTCTCAAAAACTCTAAATGTAAGTCCGTTTTGACTTTTTCTATTGATATCCAGCAAAACCTGAGAGCGGTTATTATATTCGTTAATTTCAGACAGAGGAATATGATTTGTTATATATTCAATAGCTGAAGTTCTTCTTTGAAACTTTTTATCATAAACAAATATCTTCTGACTGATATTTTTAGATTTTAAATCAGCCGCAATTCTTGCAAGAATAGGAAGTCTCTTGTCTTTAGAAATGATATTAAAAACCTTATATTCAAATGGTTTTTCGTTTTTAACACATACCGAATTGTAAATCCAATTTGTAGCAAATTTTAAATTATACTTTTTGCAGTCTTCTTTTTCAAAAGAAAAAACTTCATCAAAATGCGGCATTACACGAATAATTTTAGGACAGCGAATCGTATTGTCGTTAAAATAAGCAATTGTTTTTTTTCCGTATTTTTTGAATTCCTGAATGCTTTTAGGGTCAATAAAATCTCCTTTAATAACCAATATCAAATCCTGAGTCTGTTTTACTTCTTTAAGATTCTCAATGATTTTTTTTCCAAAATAAATTGTCTTAAGATTCTTTTTAAGAAATGTTTTTAGGAATAAATTGTAAGCTCTAAAAAGTAAGTTGGGATATTTGAACTCGTATTTATTAAAATTTATATGGTGTACATTATGGCCCTGCTGTTCTAAGGTAGTTGCAATGTGGTTATTGAATCCCCAATTGTCAAGGCTTACTAATGTAATATGCATAATGTTCTTGTTATTCAAATTTAAAGCGAAATTAAGGAAAATTTAACAATATAAACCGCTTTGTCAAGCAAGAATTAGTTTTTATGTTTTTTTAAATTTTTTGATTCAAAACTCCAGCATATTGTTGAAATATTGATTTCGTAAAACGTACTAAATGCTTGTAATTAAGGTTTATGATCTAATTTTTAATATGTATTAGTATTGTTTTTTAGTTCTTTAAATATAATTAAAAAATACTAAACAGCTAAATTTTTATATTCTTTGAGCATGTTTTGTGCCATAGTAGAAGCTAAAAAGCTAGACATTAATTTTTTATAAGACAGGTCTGTAAAATTGTTTATTGATATTTGATCGTTTGAAAGCGATACAATTTTTTTAGACATCAATTCAGGGTTATGTCTTGGAGTCAGCAGACCGTTTATTTCATCTTCAATTATTTCTGGAATTCCTCCAACATCTGTACTTATAACGGGTCTTTTGTGATAAAAACTTTCAAATATAACTTCTGGGATTCCTTCACTTTGAGAAGTCATTAAAAAGATATCAAATTGTGGAATATAGTTTGACGCGTTCAGCGTATAACCAAGAAATTGTACGTGATTTTCTAATTTAAGTTCTACAATTTTATTGATCAAATCATCGGTCCTGTCTGTAAAAGTTCCAATTTGTATAAAGTAAAAGTTCTTTAAATTTAACTTATTAATAATATGATCTACTATTTCTACAAATGTTTCAAGGTTTTTGGCTCTGATATGGTTGCCAATATTCCCAATTATAGTTTTAGACGGGTCGATTGCAAACTTTTCTCTTAAATTAAAAAGTGTTTCAGAATTTTTATTTAACAATGAAGTTCCGTGGTAAATTGTAACAAGCTTGTTTTTATCCTCAATTGATTTTTCACAAATTCTCTTAGTCTCATTAGAAACGCAGAATATTTTTTTAATTTTTGGATAATTATATTTATAAAGAGTAAGTTTTTTATGCTTGATTTCAAACGATGTTTTTTTACTAAATATAAAGGGAGGCAGCTTGTATAATTTATCGGCAATTATTGATAAAGCAATTGCCGATGGATCATGAATATGAATGACGTCTGGTTTGTACTTTTTAGCAATTTGAATTAATTTTAGTGAAAATCTAAAATCTAAATTATACGCCAGCGGAGCAGTTTCAAAAGTAATATCTGTTTTTTTTAGACGCTCATGAAAAGGTCTGTCTTTTACACATAAAATAATATTTTTGACTTCTGGATTAGATTCTTTTAGTTCAAAACATAAAGTTTCAATATGGTTTTCTCCACCTCCCCAGTTTTTTACAGCAGATACGTGTATAATTGTCATTTTGTAAATAGTATTTTTTTGTTATATACAGTCTTTTTTAGTTAAAAGTTAGCAGATTAAACCACATTCTTTGAGTAAATTAAAAAAACGATTATTTTGGTGTTATTTTTTTACGAAAATACAATAATAATTTGAAGTTTTAAATCCTATATGTATTTTTGTGTTTATAAAACCTCGCTATGAATTTTAAAGTAAATCCAATTTTCGAAAATAATACTCCGTTAATTCTTGATAAAATCAAACAGTTTAATTCTTCGGGAGAGCTCTTTGGAAATGGCGATCGAAACAAAATAAAGCTGTTCGATTTAAATGGAAAAACTATAAATATAAAATCATTTAAGATTCCCAATTTGATCAATAAAATAGCATATCGTTATTTTAGAAAATCTAAAGCAAAGCGTTCTTTTGAATATGCTACTCTTTTATTACAAAAGGGAATTGGAACACCGGCTCCAATTGCATTTCTTGAAAATTTTAATGCTGTTGGTTTAAAAGACAGTTATTATGCGAGCGAACATTTAATTACAGAATTGACGTATAGAGAGTTGGTCGAGATTCCAGATTATCCCGATCATAATTCTATTTTAAGACAATTTACCCAATTTACTTTTGATCTTCATCAAAAAGGAGTAGAGTTTTTAGATCATTCGCCTGGAAATACTTTGATTAAAAAAGTAAATGACGGTAAATATGATTTCTTTTTGGTTGATTTAAACCGAATGAATTTTCATGAAAATATGAATTTTGAGCAGAGAATGGCTAATTTTAGACGATTAACTCCGCAAAAAGAAATGATTAGAGTTATGAGTAATGAATATTCAAAATTCTATACAGCAAAAACTGAAGCTGAAATTTTTGAAACTATGTGGCAGGCAACTGAAAACTTTCAAGAAGAATTTTTTAGAAAAAAAAGACTTAAGAAGAAATTGAAATTTTGGAAATCTTAACTTCTTTTCTTATTTTTTTTAATTCCTCAAAGCGAACTGCAATACTTAAAGCATTTAGATAACAGATTATTATTCCCTTTCTGCCATCTAAAAAACCTAGTCTAAAGATATACTGATAAAGGAATTTGTATGCCGGCCGAATGTAAAAATGGAAAAAGTTTGGATTAGTCTTTTTTTCAAACTCTTCCTGTGCTTTTAACTGGCCGTAAAAAATCATTTTTTGCTTGTAATTATTGTAATCAGTGTAAGAATAATGAATAAGCTTATTCTTTAGTTTTGCAGTTTCTCCGTTTACAATGAGTTTTTCGTGCACGATTTTTTCGCGATTATACGAGGCATTTTCTTTTTTAAAAAGGCGAATGATTTTATCAGTCTGCCAGCCGCTGAAATTTAGTTTTTGGTTTTTAAACATAAACTTGCGGCGCATAAAATAAGCAGCTGCACTGTCTTTTTGATTGATCACAGAAATAATCTCTTTTTCTAATTTAGATGTAAGTCTTTCGTCTGCATCAATAAAAAGAATCCATTTGTTTGAGGCTAAACTTAAAGCATAATTTCGCTGAAAAGCAAAATTATCAAAAGTACGCTGTACTACTTTTACATTTTTAAAAGAAGAGGCTATTTCAAAAGTTTTATCAGAACTACAAGAATCCAATACGATAATTTCGTCTGCAAAAGACAGATTTTCAAGAACAGATTTTATATTATGTTCTTCATTGTGAGTAATTAGCAATGCTGTTAAAAGCTGTTTTTCTGCAGAAATCATTTTACGCTAACTAAGATTTTGATTCAAAAATAATTCAATTTTATCTTTAAAAAAATCAGGTTTAAATTCCCGATATAAAGATAAAGATTCCTTTTTAAGCATTTTTTCTGTTTTGTGTTCAAACAAATCATCACGATAATCTTTTAGATGTACAGAAAGATGATGAATCCCGTCTTCAAAAGTCGCCCAGATTTTCTTTTCTATCCAAGGCGAAAATATAATAAAAGAAGGTTTATTAAGTGCTTTTGCCATATTTATAGCGCCTCCATCATTTCCTATTATCAAATCACATTGATTTACTAAGCCAATAAAAGATCTCAAATCACCGCCCAGTAAATCAAAATAAATTTTTTCCTGAGTTGAGATTTTGCAATGATCAAAAACTATTTTGGCTTCCTCAAGCTGTTTTGGAAAATAATTAAAGAGGATATTAACATCAGCATGGTCTGCAATATAATCGACTACTTTAGACATAAATTCCAAAGGATATGTTTTTAGTTTTTCACTCCCCAAAAGGCTGATCATTACCGTTTTTCTATCTTGTCGAACATTGTGTTTTGCAAATAGAGCTTTTGCTTCCTGATTTTCTATTTCCGAAACAAATAATTTTGGAATCGGATCTATGTTTGTCTTTATATTTAAAGGTTCTAATAACGAAAGACGTCTTTCTATAGCGAGTCCTAAATTTGTTTTTGGAAAAGGCTCAAACGGAACGTTATCTGTATATAAAAAGTTTCTGCCAGGTTTCTTATAAGATATTTTTCGTTTGGCATTACTTAGTAATACCAAAATCCAGCTTTCTAATTTGGAATAAGCATCAATCAATAAATCGTATTTTTCATTTCGAATCTGAAATCCAAGTTTCAATAATTCTTTCTTACTCTGACGATGTTTTTCTTCAAACAAAATAATATTGTCAATACTTGAATTGCCTTCTAAAACCGGAGTTGTAGAGGCGTAAACTAAATAATCGATTTGAGCATCAGGATATGCCGTACGCAAATTATTGCATATAATACTGCTTATCAAAACGTCTCCAATCATTTTTTGTTGGATAACAAGTATCTTCATTTACAAAGTGGTATTTAAATAAGATTTGCAAATTGAAGCAAAAAAAAAACAAATTCCAATCAATTTCACTGATGGAATATTAAAATTAAAAGGTTATTATAAAGTAAAATGATCTTTACGTTTTCTCCGCATTTTTGATTTTTCTATAAATGACGATTAATAAAGGCAGAAATTTGGTCTTTAAATAATTCTGGTTTTAATTCCTGATACAATTCAGAAGCATTTATTTTCATTTCTTTTTCAGAGAATTTCCGGAGTAACTCCGGTTTAAAATCATTTAAATGTACAGAAATATTTTGAAGACCATCTTCAAAAGTTGCCCAGTCATTCTTCCTGACGTGTGGTGAAAAAATGGTAAATGTAGGTTTGTCTAGTGCTTTTGCCATATTGATTGCTCCTCCATCGTTTCCTATTATAAAATCACAAAGATTCATGGTAGCAATAAATGCATTCAAATTAGAAGCGAGTAAGTCAAAATGTATTTTTTCCTGTGTTTTTTTTGAACACAGATTGTATATTTTTTTTGCATCTTCTATTTGAACCGGAAAATAATTAAACAAAATTGTGATGCCATTATTATTTCCAATAAAATCTACTATTTCTGCCATGTATTCTAATGGATACGTTTTTAATTTCTCACTTCCTAAAAGACTGATCATTACTGTTTTTTGCGATTTACTGATTTTGTATTTGCTAAATAGGAGCAGAGCTTCTTGATTATCATTTGGATCTACATATAATTTAGGATATGGATTGATACTCTGAGAACCTAGATGTAATGGTTTTAATAATAAAAGCCTGTTGTCTATCGCCTGACCGTATTTTGTCTTGGTATTGCCTGCTATTCGCTTAAAATTATAATTGTAAAACAAAGAAGAATACCATTTATAATACGATATTTTTAGAGATGAACCTGAGAATAAGGTTATTAGATTGGTTTCTAATTTACCATACACATCGACTAAAACATCATATTTTTTTGACCTGATTTCAAAAATAAACTTAAATAAGTTCAGATAGGATTTTCGTATTTCCTCAGGTAATAAAATGATGGAATCAATATTTGGGTTGCCTAATAAAACATCTTTGCAATTGGGATAACACATAAAATCTACAGTAGATTGCGGATATTGTATTTTTATGGTGTTGCATAAAATAGTGCTTGCTAAAACATCTCCAATTCTTTTTTGCTGTATAATTAATATTTTCATTCTGGATTTGATTGGTAAGAGAGCTATATTTTGAAGACAATACTATTCCATTTTACGATATAACAACCATAAAATCAAGTAGCGTTTTAAAATAGAAAAGGAGTTAATGTAGGCAAGAATAAAGCCTTCGCGACCGTCTATTAATCCAAATTTTAAAAAATACTGGCGTACGAAACTAGAAAAAGGCTTGATGAAAAAGTGGTAAAAATTGGGTTTTATATTATTATGGAATAAAACCAAAGCTTCTTCTTTTCGTTTAGAATTTAAACTGGAATTGTAATCGTCAAAATTTTTATAGGCGTATAAATTAATCTTGTTTTTTAATGTTTTTGATCTTTTAAAGAATATTTTTGCTGGAATTATTTTTATTTCCTCATTTGAAATTTTGCTTTTATTAAATAAAAAAAGTCTTTTTTTGTTGTAGAAAGCGCCATATTTTATGGTTTTTCCAAAGAAAAATAAAGTTTGTTCTGCAAAGTAAAATTCTTGAGAATCTGCGCAGGAAATTTTGTTTAAAATTTCCTGTTTTAATTCAGTAGAAATAGATTCATTTGGGTCCAAAGTCAGAATCCAATTATTTTGAGCCATTTCTATTGCTGCGTTTATTTGTTGCGTTTTATTGTTCTCAGTTTGTTGCAGTACAACCGCTCCAAGCTCTTTTGCAATAACAGCGGTTTTATCTGAGCTATTGTCATCAATTAAGATAATTTCATCAGCGAATGCTATATTTTCAATCTGCTTTTTTATGCTGATTTCATCATTATAACAAAATGTTACAATGGTTAATTTAGTTGTAATCATATCTTAAATAAAATATTTTGTAAAAATAATACTATAAATTAATAACTTTGCCGAAAAAAAACGTTAAAATGTCTAAACTCCCAATTTTAATGTATCACAATGTTTGTCAAAGGGAATCTGAAAGTAATAAACTCACAATTTCAGCAGAGAACTTAGAAAAACAATTTCAGTATTTAATTGATAATGACTTTAAAACATTGCATTTTGCAGCATTAGAAAACCTAGAGAGTGTTCCGGAAAAAAGCATTGTGCTCACATTTGATGATGTAACCGAAAATCAATTGACTTATGTGGTTCCATTATTAGAAAAATTCAATTTAAAGGCTAGTTTTTTTATTCCGTTTCATTTCATTGGTAAAACAGATTTATGGAATAATAATTCTGAAGATGCCGAACAAAAAATAATGAACATTGAGCAATTAAAAGAGTTGCCAAAAGCTTTAATTGAGTTGGGTTATCATTCTTATGAGCATAAAAAATATCGATTGTTAACAGCATCAGAAATAGAAAATGATTTTTTGAAATGTGAGGAGTTTATTAAAAATAATGATTTACATGTGTATCGGGCTCTTGCTTATCCTTATGGAAATTATCCAAAAGAAAGAGATCAAAAGGCAAATTTTAAAAACATACTCGTTAAGAATAAAATAAAATTTGGACTCAAAATTGGCAATCGCCCTAATACTTTTCCTTTTAAAGATAATTATGAAATTAAACGCATAGACATTAAAGGGAAAGATTCGTTGTTGGTTTTTAGATTGAAAATCAAATTCGGAAAATTAAAATTATTCTAGTTGTTTTTCGAGCAGGATGATTTTGGCATATCGTGAGAATACACCATACGCATCAATCGCTGCGGCGGCCAATCCCGGAACGCCGTCAAGATAAACTCTCTTTACAAAATAAGTATGGAAAAACCGATATAAGGGTTTAAAAAACAGTAAAAAAAGAGTTGCTTTTTTTCCTTTTTCAAAAGACATTTTTGCCTGAAACCAAGCGTATTTATCTTTTTTGCTAATAAAATTAAATAAACCTCTATAGGTATAATGAATCATATGATTTTTTAAAAGCCCAGGTTTCGATTTTAAAATTAATTTTTCATGAACTTCGTTTTCAAAAGATATATCGTTGTTCTTTATCAAACGGGTAACTTTATCTGTATAATGAAATAAAAACCGATCCATAAAAAAATGAGGAAACCAAATTCTGTACGCATCATATGTATTCGAATTAATGCTGTTTAATATTTCAAACTCAAGGGGAGTAGAGACTCTTTCATCAGCATCTAAAAACAAAATCCATTCTCCGGTTGCAGCTTCAATGGCAAAATTTCTTTGTCTGCAGTAATTATCGAATTTTCTATAAATTAGTTTAGCGCCTAAACGTCTTGCAATTTCTGCCGTAGTGTCATTGCTGTAAGAATCTAATACAATAATTTCATCTGCAAATGAAACCGAATTTATTGCATCTTCAATATAAAGTTCTTCATTATAGGTCAGAATAATTACAGATAATTTTATTTTTCTTTTTGACATGATTTGTGTTTTACAAACCGTCAAAGATTCTTTGTTTTATGTTGCAAAATGTCTTGTGTATGACAAATTTATGATAATATAAGGTTTATTTATAACTTATAAAATTGAAGTACTTTCAATTGAAATACAGGTTATTATAAAAACAGAACAAAAAAATTCCAAATTCCAATCATATAATCGATTGTAATTTGGAATTTTTTAAATTGAAAATATATAGTCTAAAACTTATACTGCAACATCGTATTCGCGAAGTGCATTATTAAGTGAAGTCTTTAAATCTGTAGACGGTTTACGAGTACCAATAATCAAAGCACATGGAACCTGAAATTCACCAGCAGCGAATTTTTTAGTATAACTTCCAGGAATTACTACAGAACGAGCAGGAACAAAACCTTTCATTTCTACAGGCTCATCACCAGTTACATCAATAATTTTTGTAGAAGCTGTTAAGCATACGTTTGCACCAAGAACTGCTTCTTTACCAACGTGAACGCCTTCTACAACAATGCAGCGAGAACCTATAAAAGCACCATCTTCAATAATTACCGGAGCAGCTTGTAATGGTTCTAAAACACCACCAATACCAACACCACCGCTTAAGTGTACATTTTTACCAATTTGAGCACAGCTTCCTACAGTTGCCCAAGTATCTACCATTGTTCCTTCGTCTACATAAGCACCAATATTTACATAACTAGGCATTAAGATAACACCGCTAGAGATATAAGCTCCGTAACGTGCAACTGCATTTGGCACTACACGAATTCCTTTTTCAGCATAACCTCTTTTTAGAAGCATTTTGTCGTGATATTCAAAAATACCTGACTCCCATGTTTCCATTTTTTGAATTGGGAAATACATTACAACTGCTTTCTTAACCCATTCGTTAACCTGCCATTTGTCACCAACTGGCTCAGCACAACGTAGTTTTCCTGCATCAACCAATTCGATTACTTCTCTAATAGCATCTGTTGTAGCAGTTTCTTGTAATAAAGCTCTGTTTTCCCAAGCTTGTTCGATTATTGTCTGTAAAGAATTCATAGTTTTTAATTTTTGGCAAAGATAGCGTATTTGTGTAAAATCAAAAAAGTTAAACCCTTTGAAAATGTTACAGATTTAACTTTTTGTTTTTAATTTGATAAATAAATTTTTACGGTTCATATCAATTATTTCAATTAAAAAATCCTCTAAAAGTTTTTTTTATATCAGAATATGACAAAAGTCAGATTTTGAACTTTTTCTTCTAATTAGTTTTGCACCGTTAATTTCGATACAAAAATAAGTACCGAATTAATAATGCCTTGCCATAGACAATATATATAATCAGTAAAAAGATGAATCAAGAAAATCAGCTCCAAAACCAAAGACCTATAATAGATAAAGAAGTTTCTTGGGATAAAACCCAGGTTATCATGAGCAAAACCAACGCGTTTGGTATTATAGAATATGCCAATGAAGTATTTATAGATGTCTGCGGCTACGAAGATTACGAATTAATGGGACAACCCCACAATATCATTCGTCATCCCGATATGCCAAAAGTGATTTTTAAAGTACTTTGGGAAAATCTTAAAAACGGAAAAAACTTTCATGCAATTGTAAAAAACCTTGCAAAATCAGGAAGATATTACTGGGTAATTACCGATTTTGACATTGCAAAAGATGAGGATGGAGTTATTGTGAATTATTTTGGAAGAAGACAGTCTGTGCCTCAAGAAGTGATTTCGCTGCACATTGAGCCTTTGTATAAAAAACTGCTTCAGATTGAAGCTGCAAGCGGTGTAGAATTTAGTGAGAAATATTTGATTGGCTTTTTAGAAGAAAAAAAGAGATCTTATGTAGAGTATATCAAAGAACTAATTTTTGAGCACGAAAAAGCGCAGGCCAAATTTGCTCAATATGAGGAAGAAGATGGCGAAGAAGAGGAGAGAGGATTTTTTAAAAGGTTATTCAATAGATAGGTTTGTTGAATTTACTTTTAGTTTTTAATAGTTGGATAGAGATCCGTTTTGAATTTTCAGAACGGATTTTTTTTACCAATTAATCACGGTTCATTTGGGTTTGTATTTTTTCCTTTAGTACCTTTGATAAAAATTAAAAAATGCCAAGAATTCTCTCAATAGATTACGGACAAAAACGCACTGGAATAGCTGTAACAGACGAAATGCAGATTATAGCCTCTGGTTTAACAACCATTCCTACTAATACTTTAGTTGATTTTCTTAAAGATTATTTTGAGAAAGAAAAAGTAGAAGCGGTGTTAATTGGCGAACCAAAACAAATGAACGGCGAACCTTCTCAAAGTGCTGGTATTATAAAAGGTTTTGTTACTCATTTTTCTAATATTTTTCCAGACATGAAAGTAATTCGCATGGATGAGCGTTTTACTTCAAAAATGGCTTTTCAGACAATGATTGACAGCGGGCTGAGTAAAAAACAGCGTCAGAACAAAGATTTGATCGATGAAATTTCTGCAACGATAATGCTTCAAGACTATCTTTCTTCTAAGCGTTTTTAGATTTTGGTCTGAATAAAGCTCATTTTTACAATATTTTTAGAAAATCCTAACTTTTATCATGTAATTATTACTTTTTTTTTGCAATTAAAAAAGTACCTTTGCATTTTAAAATAAAATACTGTTATGCCTGACGAAACAATACGTTCAAATAGTGATGTAGTACTTATTGGAGCTGGAATTATGAGTGCCACTCTTGGAGTGATTTTGAAAGAATTACAACCAGATATTAAAATAGAAATTTACGAAAGATTAGATGTTGCCGCTGCCGAAAGTTCTGATGCATGGAATAATGCAGGAACGGGGCATTCTGCTTTTTGTGAATTAAATTATACTCCTGAAAAGGCTGACGGAAGTGTTGATCCTAAAAAAGCAATAAGTATTGCAGAATCTTTTGAGATTTCACGCCAGTTTTGGTCTTACTTAGTGCAGCAAAATAAAGTTCCGTCTCCTGATAATTTTATAAAAAGTGTTCCTCATATGAGTTTTGTGTGGGGCGAAAAAAATGTAGAATATCTTAAAACAAGATTTGAAGCATTGCAAAGCAATCCTATTTTTTCGCAGATGCTTTTCAGTACAGATTTTGATCAGTTAAAAAATTGGATGCCTCTTGTGATGGAAGGAAGAGAAAACAATGAAAAATTAGCTGCAACTTATATGCCTATTGGCACAGATGTAAACTTTGGAGCTTTAACAAGAAGCATGTTTAATTATTTAGAAAAACTAGATGGAGTTTCTTTATACTTTAATCATGAAGTTAAAAAATTAAAGCAGCGCGAAGACAAATCATGGAGAATTAAAATTACAGACGTAGAAACTGGAAAGATACGTAAAGCATATACTAAATTTGTATTTATTGGCGCTGGCGGAGGTTCACTTCCTTTGTTAGAAAAAGCAAACGTACCAGAAGGAAATGGTTACGGTGGTTTCCCAGTTAGCGGACAATGGTTAAAATGTACAAATCCGGAGGTTATTGCTAAACATCAGGCAAAAGTTTACGGAAAAGCTAGTGTTGGAGCACCTCCAATGTCTGTTCCTCATATTGATACCCGCGTAATCGATGGTGAAAAAGCTTTGCTTTTTGGTCCATTTGCAGGATTTTCAACTCGATTCTTAAAAAATGGATCTTATTTAGATCTGCCTTTATCTATAAAATCAAACAATTTAATTCCTATGCTGGCAGCGGGATTTCATAATATACCACTGACAAAATATTTAATAGAGCAAGTACGTCAGTCTCCAAAAGACAGAATGAAAGCTTTACGCGAATATCTGCCTACAGCACGTTCTAAAGACTGGACGCTTGAGAAAGCAGGTCAGCGTGTTCAGGTAATTAAAAAAGATGAAAAAGAAGGCGGTGTTCTGGAATTCGGAACAGAAGTTATCAATACGCATGACGGAACTATGGCAGTTCTTTTAGGAGCTTCTCCAGGAGCATCTACTGCAGTTGCGATCATGATCGACTTAATCAGCAGATGTTTTACCAATCAGATTAAAACACCAGAGTGGGAAGAAAAAATGAAAAAAATGATTCCTTCTTATGGTCAGACATTAAACGATAAACCTGAGCTTTTAAAAGAATTGAGAAAACATACTTCTGAAGTGCTAAAGTTAAATAACTAAGGTTTTATAAAATATAATCTAAACAAATCCAGATGAATTAATCTGGATTTGTTGTTTTTAGGTCTTTCGTAATGTTTAATATTTTTTCTGCTAAATCACTCATCCAAATCAACTGTTCAATGACCATCTGCGCTTCCTGCATTTTTGCCTGGCGGGTTTCTTTGTCGAGCTCATCATCTTTTTGAAGTCGTGTAAAGTTTATGCGTTTTAATTCTTCAAATTTTAAAGTAACATCATCTTTATCAAAAAAAGTATCAGTAATAATAGTTTCATTTCTTAAAATGCTGATAGAATGATCTAAGTTTAATAAAATAGTTTTTATGATATAATTAAAAGATTCCGATGCCGATGTTGTCTGATGCGATTGAATATAAGTCGATAAAGATGCCAGAGCAGAAAGTAAAGAATGATTTAGAACAACTAGTTTATTAACCAAAGGCATCGTTTTTTGCTTTGACTTAGGTTCCTGCATCATGCGCTGAAATGATGTCATTAAATTGCCTATCTCTACAAAAGCATGTTTTCTGGCCAGTCTATACGAAGTCGGAACTTCTCCTTTTATATTGTAAAAGCCAGCAATTTCTTTCAGGTAATCTCTATTTGATCTAATAGAATTCTCGATATGTATAGGCGTATTGATAAACTCCCATGCCGGCCATAAAAACTGGTTGGCCATAAAAGCCAAAATAGCGCCTGTAAGTGAATCTAATATTCTAAACTGAATTACCTCAACGATATTTGGTGTTAGGATTCCGTAAATAAAGACAACATACATGGTTACAAATGTGGCGCTTATCTTATAATTGATTTGAGTAAATGAAATTCCAAGAAGCATACAGACAATAGAGAAGATACTTAAAACAACATGATTTTGAATTAGTGAAACAATTCCGAAGGCAATTAAACCTCCTAAAATGGTTCCGAAAATCCTATTATAAGAGCGTTCTTTGGTCAATCCATAACCGGGCCTCATGATTACAACTATGGTCAGCAAAATCCAGTAGGAGTTTTGTAATGTGAGAATATTTCCAATAACTAAACCAATAAGTATTGTAATTGTCAGTCGCAGTGAATGTCTGAAAATAGAAGAAGAATAGCTTAAATTCTCAATCAAAGTACGGAACGGATAATATTGAGGTGTCAAAAACTTTTCTAATTCCTTATCCTTGCCTTTTAATTTATAAGACTGCATAGCTAGTGAAAATGCACGTTGAATAGTTTTAATTTTTCCAACTTGATTTTTGGCATAGTTCAGCATGTTGTGCAGCATTAAAACGCCTTCCGCTGCCTCTTCTTTTCCTAGACTTTTTTCATAATCAAAAATTGCAAATGCCAGAGCGTCAAGTTCATTTTTTAAATCTTGTTTATCTACATACGTACTTATTGTATGTACATTCTTAGAAAGTTTTTTTAATGTTGATGCTAGTTTATAAGCTACATTTTGATAAGTTCGAAGAACATCCGGATGTTTAGCAAATTTTTCGTGAAGTTTATTATGGTCAAAAGAAGTGTATAAAGCAAGTTCCTGTATTTCGACAAGTGTGATAAAGACGAGCAGCATTTTTCGATTCTGACTTGTTGCTGCTGATGTATTTTGATTGCCAATCAGCATTTTTCGTAAATCTTCGTGAATTAAATTTAATTCTACCTGAACCTCAAGCTGTTTCTCAATTATAGCTTGTCTGTTGGCTTCGGGACTCCATAAATCGCCTCTTAATTTTAAATATTTAGCCGTTAATTTGATTCCTTCGGCAATTTGTAATTCTACATATTTATAAGGCTGTACAAAATGAAATACAAGCGAAACTATTAAATATAAAATGCCTCCAATAAAAATAAAACCAGAATATTCAAAAGCTTCTCGTCCTTCATGCATATGTCCAAATGATAAAGAAATAGACAATAAAGCAGAAAAAGAAACCAATGTTGCACGCTGTCCGTAAACAGATATCATAGAGCATAAAAACAGCAGACATCCAAGAAAAGGATAAAATAAATAAGGAAAAGGGTAGGTGAGGTTGACTAATAAATTAACTCCAGATACTATAAAAGAAGCCACAATAAGTCCTTTTATTTTATGACTTAATGAACTTGGAATATCGCTGGGATACGTATAGAAAGCACCTAATGCAATTGTAAAACCTATTTCAAAATGACCTAAAAGATTCAAAATCAAAACAGGAACTACTGAAGCGATTGTTACTTTTGAAGCGTTTAAAAAAGAGGTGCTGTTAGTAAATTTTGAGATACGGTCAATCATATATGGAGGTTTACAACCAAAGGTAAGAATTGTAGAGTTAATTTGGCATTATTATAGATGAGTTTTGCAAAGCGGGTAAAAAAAATAAGATAATAAAGGTTTAGAATTATTCATTGACTATTTTTTACTATTTTTGCCAGCTGAATCAGAGGAACCAAATTTAGGTTTTTCAGTACATAATTACATTAAAAAAAGATAAATGATATTACCAATTGTAGGATACGGTGATCCCGTTTTAAGAAAAGTGGGTACGATAATAACACCAGATTACCCTAACTTAAAAGAAACGATAGCAAACATGTATGAAACCATGTACAATGCTTACGGAGTTGGACTCGCTGCACCGCAGGTAGGTATGCCTATTCGTTTGTTTGTTATAGATACAACTCCTTTTAGCGATGATGAGGATCTTTCTTCTGAAAAACAAAATGATTTAAAAGGTTTCAAGAAAACTTTTATAAATGCAACTATCGTAAAAGAAGAAGGAGAAGAGTGGAGTTTTAACGAAGGCTGTCTTAGTATTCCTGATGTCCGCGAAGATGTATACAGAAAACCAACTGTGACAATCGAATATTGTGAAGAAGATTTTGTAATGAAAACAGAAGTTTTTGACGGATTGATTGCAAGAGTAATTCAGCACGAATATGACCACATCGAAGGAGTTTTGTTTACAGATAAAATATCCTCACTAAAAAAACGTTTGATTCAAAAGAAATTGAAAAATATTACTGAAGGGAAAACTTTTCAGGAATATCGAATGAAGTTTTTTGGAGCCAAAAAAGGAAGATAAAAAATTCTATGTTTTTAGAATCTTAAAATAAATCAAATTCTTAATACTAATTTTAATAAAAATGAATTTAGCAAAAATTTTAGCCATTTCTGGAAAACCAGGTTTATATGAATTGAAGGTGCAGACTCGTACAGGTTTTGTGGCTGAATCTTTAATTGATGGAAAAAAAATTACCGTAAACTTAAAAAGTAACGTAAGTTTATTGTCAGAAATCTCAATATACACGTACAGTGGTGAAAAACCATTAACAGAAGTAATGCAAAGCATTGCCGTTAAAGAAAATAAAGGTCAGGCTATTTCTCATAAAGAAGACAATGCAGCTTTGGCTGCTTATTTTAAACAAATTTTACCAGATTATGATGAAGAAAGAGTTTACCCTTCTGATATTAAAAAAGTATTAAACTGGTACAACACACTTCAAGCTAAAGGTTTAGTTACAGATTTAGCTCCGGCTCCAGAAGAAGCTAAAGAAGCAGCTCCAGCTGTAGAAGAAAAGCCCAAAAAAGCAGCAGTAAAAAAAGAGCCTGCAGCAAAAAAGGAAACAGTAAAAAAAGAACCTGCAAAAAAAGCAGCATCTAAAAAAGAAGAAAAGTAGTTCTGCTGCATTTCAAATATTATAATCCTGTTAAGATGTTTTTCTTAACAGGATTTTTTACTTTTACATCACTTGCAATAAAATCAAATACTTCAAAAAATGAGCAGAGAAATTCAACTTAAAGCCTTTGAAAGATTATTAATCATAATGGATGAACTTCGTGAGCAATGTCCGTGGGATAAAAAACAGACTTTGCAGACATTAAGACATCTTACGATCGAGGAAACTTATGAACTAGGCGATGCAATTTTGGATAATGATCTTAATGAAGTAAAAAAAGAGCTTGGAGATTTGCTCCTGCATATTGTTTTTTATGCCAAAATAGGAAGTGAAACCAATGATTTTGATATTGCAGATGTGTGTAATGAAATCTGTGAAAAACTGATTCATCGTCATCCTCATATTTATGGCGATACTGTAGTAAAAGACGAAGAAGAAGTAAAACAAAACTGGGAAAAACTCAAACTTAAAGAAGGTAAAAAATCAGTATTAGAAGGTGTTCCCAAAAGTCTTCCTGCATTGGTAAAAGCCAGTAGAATTCAGGATAAAGTAAAAGGTGTGGGTTTTGATTGGGAAGAATCACATCAGGTTTGGGATAAAGTACAAGAAGAGCTTGAAGAGCTTCAGGAAGAGGTAAAGTCTGGTGATCAGGATAAAATAGAAGCAGAGTTTGGTGATGTTTTATTTTCGATGATAAACTATGCCCGATTTTTAAATGTAAACCCGGAAGATGCTTTAGAACGAACTAATAAAAAATTTATTAAACGTTTTCAATATTTAGAAAGCAAAGCAGAAGAATTAGGAAAACCTTTAATGGATATGAGTTTAGCAGAAATGGATGTATTTTGGAATGAAGCTAAAAAATTATAATTGATCTGCCAGTTTTTTTAATGCTTTAATGTTTTTGAGAATAATTTTTTTTCCAGACAATTCAATCATTTCCAGTTTATTAAAATCAGACAATAATCTTATGCAGCTTTCTGTTGCGGTTCCGATTATACCAGCTAATTCCTCTCTGGTTAACTGTACTTTTAGAGTATTGTCGCTGTTTTCTCCAAAATCTTCATGAAGCTGTAATAGCGTTTCTGCTAATCGCTGTTTTACTGTTTTTTGAACTAAAGCAATTTTGTCATTTTCAGATTCTTTTAAATCTTCACAGACAGCCTGCATCATGTTTAAAGAAAACTGATTGTTATTATTAAAGAAATTTATGATTTCGGTTTTCGGAATAAAGCAAACTTCCATGTCTGCAATAGCTTTTGCCGATAAATTTGCAGGCTCGTTGCTAATCATAGAACGCTGCCCTAAAAGTTCTCCCGATTTAACCAGTTTTACAATCTGATCTTTTCCGTTGGCACTTAATTTAGACAGTTTTCCAACTCCGTCTTTAATACAAAAAACACCATTGGTTACTTCACCCTCTTCAAAAATAGCTTCACCTTTTTTTATCTGATAAGTAGTTTTGCTGTTTGCTAATTTTATAACTTCTTCTTTGTTAAGAGCTTTTAATGAGCTGAGCTGTCGTACAATGCATTGGTCACATTTATTCATGACATAGTAGTTTGCTGCAAAATTACGCATATTTCGGAGTTAAAAGCGGTATTATTGATTAAATTATTTAATAAAATGAAATCTATTGTTATTTCACTATTTTATTTCGTTACATTAGAGGTCAATTTAATTAAAATATGATAATTGTCATCTTTATAATTGCTTGTTGTTTTGATCTTTGCATCATTAAAAAAACAAATTATGAGTGCGCAAAATTGCTTTCACTGCGGTCTGGCCATTGATGAAAATGAAGAAATACATTTTGATGAAAAATTATTTTGCTGTGCCGGATGCAAAACAGTTTACGAAATTTTCAGCAGCCACGATTTAACCTCATATTACGATTTTCAAAAATCTCCCGGAGCAACGCCTCAAGACATCAAAGGCAAATATGATTTTTTAGAAAATGAAGCCATACTTTCAAAAATACTAGAATTTCAGGAAGGAGATACCGCCATTGTTTCATTAAATATTCCTCATATACACTGCAGTTCTTGTATTTGGATTCTAGAAAATCTAAATAGAATTCAACCGGGAATAAGCATCTCACAAGTTAATTTTCCAGAGAAAAAAGTCCGTATTACCTATAATTCAAATATTGTATCACTCAAAACTATAGTTTATACATTAAGTTCGATAGGTTATGAACCTTATATTAGTTTAGAAAATTACGAAACCGGCAAAAGTAATATAGACAGAAGTCTTACTTACAAACTCGGAGTTGCCTTTTTTTGTTTCGGTAATATAATGTTATTGTCATTTCCGGAATATTTTGAAATAAAAGAATTTTGGCTGGACAATTATAAACCTTTTTTTAGAGGTTTGATTTTTATTCTCGCTTTACCTAGTTTTTTATATTCTGCAAGCGGTTATTATGTTTCGGCTTACAAGAGTATAAAATCCGGAATGCTTAATATCGACATTCCGATTGCATTAGGTCTTATTGTAATGTTCATTAGAAGTACTTATGATATTTTCATGAATTATGGTTCAGGTTTTTTTGATAGTTTGGCAAGTCTAGTATTTTTTATGCTGCTTGGTAAAATGTTTCAAATAAAAACCTATAGTTTTTTAAGTTTTGAACGTGATTTTAAATCTTATTTCCCAATAGCAGTTACGAGAATTAATTCAGATTTATCAGAAGAAAGTCTGCCGATTTACGATGTCGAAAAAGGGAATCGACTCTTAATACGAAATCAGGAACTAATTCCGGTTGATGGAATTTTAATAAGTGAAAGTGCCGAAATTGACTATAGTTTTGTAACAGGAGAAGCAGTTCCTATTACTAAAAAATCCGGCGATAAAATATTTGCGGGTGGAAAACAAATAGGGAAAATTATTGAAATGGAAGTTTTGCATTCTGTTTCTCAAAGTTATCTGACTCAATTGTGGAGTAACGATATTTTTCAGAAAAATGTAGATCAAAAACACAAAACTATTACCGATGCAATAAGCAGATACTTTACTCCAATTTTACTATTGATAGCTTTTGGAGGTTTCGGATATTGGATTTTTATTGATGCCAATACAGCTTTTAATGTTTTTACAGCAGTATTAATTGTCGCTTGTCCGTGTGCCCTTGCGCTAACCGCTCCATTTACTTTCGGAAATATCTTAAGGATTTTGGGCAAGCAGAAATTATACCTCAAAAATGCCTTAGTGATTGAGCAGTTAGCAAAAGTAAATACTATAGTTTTTGATAAAACAGGAACAATTACAACCAATAAAAAATCAAACATAGCTTATGAAGGAAAAGCTATTTCTGATGAAGATTTTATATTTATTAAAAATACATTAAGAGCTTCCAATCATCCATTAAGCCGTATGCTTTATGACTTTCTTCCAGAAGAAAAGAAAATTAAAATTGATGATTTTCAGGAAATTACCGGAAAAGGAATCTTAGCATCTATTGGGAATAAAAAAATTAAAATTGGTTCCGCAAAATTTGTTGAAAGTGCAGTTACAGATGCTTTAGAAATAAAAAGGACATCGCTCCATATTGAAATAGATTCTCTTTATTACGGAAAGTTTGTATTTGAAAATCAATATAGGGAAGGTCTGGAAAAATTATTTGCAACTCTTAATACAGACTATCAAATAAAGGTTCTTTCTGGCGATAACGACGGCGAGAAAGACCATTTAGAAGCTCTTTTGCCAAAGAATATAGAATTAATATTCAATCAGAAACCTGAGCAAAAGCTGGATTTTATAAAAAAACTGCAAGAGAAAGGACAGAATGTAATGATGGTTGGAGATGGTTTAAACGATGCGGGAGCTTTGGCACAAAGCAATGTTGGTATTTCTATTTCAGAAAATGTCAATGTTTTCTCCCCTGCCTGCGATGTCATTTTGGATGCCAGTCAATTTTCTCGACTCAGTTATTTTTTAAAATTATCCCGTAAAGCAATCTTTATCATTAAAATGAGTTTTGCTTTATCATTGCTCTACAACGTTATAGGACTTGCATTTGCAGTTACAGGAAATCTTCTTCCGCTGGTGGCTGCTATTATCATGCCTTTGAGTACAATTACGATCGTAAGTTTTGTGACATTTATGTCTAACTATTTCAGTAACAGAAAATTAAATTCTTAATTCGGGTTTTTACGGATATTTTTGTTATACTTTTACGATTCTCCTTTCGATATGATAATTATCATATTTTATCCGCACGTAACCTAATAATTTTGTTAAAATAAATTAAAGGTATGAGTGTTATTTATCTATTAATCACAGTAAGTATTTTCGTGGCAATAGGATTCTTTATTGCTTTTGTCATCGCTGTCAAATCAGGACAGTATGATGATGATTATACACCTTCCGTCAGAATGCTTTTTGACGACGAAACTAAATTTACCTCTCAGAATAACGAATCAAAAACAGAAGAAAAACAAGTATAATTATGGAAATGGAACAGTTTTATTACGACAACAAAATTGTAAAAAAGTTCATTTACGCCACCATCCTGTTTGGGGTTGTGGGTATGTTAGTGGGGCTGACCTTAGCGGTTATGTACCTTTTTCCCAATATCACAGATGGGATATCATGGCTTAGTTATGGTCGATTAAGACCTTTACACACAAATGCTGTTATTTTTGCCTTTGTTGGAAATGCTTTTTTTGCAGGGATGTATTATTCAATGCAACGATTGCTGAAAGCCAGAATGTTTAGTGATTTTTTAAGTAATCTTCATTTCTGGGGATGGCAGCTAATTATTGTTGCTGCTGCAATTACTCTGCCCCTGGGTTATACATCATCAAAAGAATATGCCGAATTAGAATGGCCTATAGATATTGCAATTGCATTGATTTGGGTTGTAATGGGAATTAATATGATTGGTACAATGTTACGTCGTAGAGAGCGTCATTTGTATGTAGCAATCTGGTTTTATTTAGCCACTTTTGTAACAGTTGCAGTACTGCATATTTTTAATAATATAGAAATTCCAGTTTCTACATTAAAAAGTTATTCTGTTTATGCAGGTGTTCAGGATGCTCTTGTACAATGGTGGTACGGACATAATGCAGTAGCATTTTTCTTGACAACACCATTCTTAGGATTAATGTACTACTTTATTCCAAAAGTTGCCAACAGACCCGTTTATTCTTACCGTTTGTCTATTATACACTTTTGGTCCTTAATCTTCATTTATATCTGGGCAGGACCTCACCATTTATTATATTCAGCTTTGCCAAACTGGGCGCAGAATTTAGGGGTAGCATTTTCTATAATGCTGATCGCTCCATCTTGGGGAGGTATGATCAACGGACTTTTAACTTTGAGAGGTGCTTGGGATAAAGTTCGTGAAGAACCAGTTTTAAAATTCTTTGTAGTAGCTATTACAGGATACGGAATGGCAACCTTTGAAGGACCAATGTTATCCTTGAAAAACGTAAACGCTCTTGCACACTACACAGACTGGATCGTTGCTCACGTACACGTTGGAGCTTTAGCATGGAACGGATTTATGTCATTTGGTATTATTTATTGGTTAATTCCCAGAATGACAAAAAGCAATTTGTTTTCTAAAAAATTAGCAAATTTCCACTTCTGGATTGGAACTTTAGGAATCATTTTATATACTGTGCCATTGTATATTGCAGGTTTTGTTCAAGCTTCAATGTGGAAACAATTTAATCCTGACGGAACTTTAACATACGGAAACTTCCTTGAAACTGTAACAGCGATTATGCCAATGTATTGGATGAGAGCTATTGGTGGAAGTTTATATTTGATCGGAATGCTGACATTGGTTTATAATATTATAATGACAGTGAAAGCAGGTGAAACTATAGAGGATGAATTGGCTCAGGCTCCGGCTCTACAAAGAATTAGCGGCAGTAGAGTGAGAGGAGAGAAATTCCATTCCTGGTTAGAAAGAAAACCTATTCAGTTAACCATCTTAGCAACAATTGCAATTCTTATTGGCGGTATTATTCAGATAGTTCCAACCATTATGGTAAAATCGAATATTCCAACCATAAGCAGTGTAAAACCTTATACACCATTAGAGCTTGAAGGTCGTGATTTATATATTCGTGAGGGTTGTGTGGGCTGTCATTCACAATCAGTACGTCCTTTTAGAGGTGAAGTAGAACGATACGGACCACAAGCAAAAGCAGGAGAATTTGTGTACGATCATCCATTCCTTTGGGGATCAAAACGTACAGGTCCAGATTTGCAGCGAGTTGGAGGAAAGTATAATGACAACTGGCACTTTAATCACTTTTGGAATCCACAGAGTATTTCTTCAGGTTCGATTATGCCGGGTTATAAATGGCTGTTTGATAACAAACCAATGGATACTTCATTAATTGAAACAAAAATGAAAGCCATGATTTCATTAGGAGTTCCTTATACAGATGCAGAAGTTGTAAATGCACAAAAAACTTTAAGAACACAGGCTTTAGCAATAGAAAAAAGTCTGGAGAATGACCCTGACTTTGTAAAAAGTTATGAGGAAAGCAGAAAAAAAGCAGCTGCTCAAGGAGAAAAATTCACTCCAATGAACGAAAGAGAAATCGTTGCTTTAATTGCTTATATCCAAAGACTTGGTACAGATATTAAAGTAAAAGAAACAGTTAAATAACAGCACTATGTTTGAACAAATTAAACACAATATGGAAACAATATCGGGTATAGAAATTTATCCGATACTTTCTCTCCTGATTTTCTTTTTCTTCTTTGTAGGTTTAGGCTTTTGGGTGTTTTCCTATAAAAAAGACAAAATTAGAGAGATGAGTGAAATTCCTTTAGAAGAAGGGCTTATTATAACTTCAAAAGATAATTAAAATGAAAAAGTTTTTTCCAGTATATGTGAGAGTCCCTGTGATTTTCTTCATTGTATTTGCTTTAATGGAATACTTTATTGATTCAGGTGACAGGCCTGCATTTGTAAAATACCCTATGGTAGCGGTCTTTTTGTTTGTTTTTTTATTCATCTTGATTGCAATAGAAATTACATTAAATGCGGTAAACCGCGTGATGTACCAATTAATGTCTCCAGAAGAAAAAGCCAAATTAGAATATGAAAGCAGTTTAAGATTTAATGAAAGCGAATGGTACAAAAATTTAATGCAGCGCTTAACAAAAACGCAGCCCATTGAAAAAGAAGGAGATTTGCTGATGGATCACGATTATGACGGAATTAAGGAACTAGATAACAATCTGCCGCCTTGGTGGGTGTATTTATTCTATATCTGTATCATTTTTGGTGTTGTATATGTTGCCCGCTATGAATTGTTTGGAGGTAATAACCAGGAGACTGAATTAAAAATGGAGATGGCACAGGCAAAAGTTGATGTTGAAGAATATCTAAAAACTGCACCAGATTTAATGGATGAAAAAACAGTAGTCTTATTAACTGATAAAGCCGATTTAGCAGCAGGGAAAGAAATTTTTACAACAAATTGTGCTGCATGCCACCGTGCAGATGCCGGCGGACAAATCGGGCCAAACTTAACAGATGATCATTGGATTTTAGGCGGGGGAATTAAAAATCTATTTCACACGATAACTAATGGAGGCCGAGATGGTAAAGGAATGATTTCCTGGAAAGGAACCTTAAAACCTAAAGAAATTCAAAAAGTTGCAAGTTATATCCTTTCATTACAAGGAAGTAATCCAAAAGATCCAAAAGCGCCAGATGGTGAGATTTGGGTTGATGAAAGCGCTCCAAAAAATGATGCCGGAGCAAAAAAAGACACTACACAAGTTAAATAATACCATATCATGTCAAATTTACCAGACGAAACATTTAGAGATACCATCGGAACAATTGATGAAGGCGGTAAAAGAAAATTTATTTTTCCTAAAAAACCGTCTGGTAAATTTTATGATTACAGAAAGTTAGTCAGCTATTTACTACTGGCTATTCTAGTTGCAAATCCATTTATAAAAGTAAATGGTAATCAATTTATGATGTTTAATGTTATTGAACGTCGTTTTAACATTTTTGGATTCCCTTTTTGGCCTCAGGATTTTTATCTTTTTGTAATATCAATGCTTGTCGGCGTTGTTTTTGTCATTTTGTTTACTGTTGTTTTTGGAAGAATTTTTTGTGGATGGATTTGTCCACAGACGATTTTTTTAGAAATGGTTTTCCGCCGAATAGAATATTGGATAGACGGGGATCGTGGTTCTCAGCTGCGTTTGTCTAAACAAGAATGGAACGGAGAAAAAATTAGAAAAAGAGTTTTAAAATGGACTGTCTTTTTTCTGATTTCGTTTGGTATTGCAAATGTTTTTTTAGCCTATCTGGTTGGAAGTGATAATTTGTTTTTAATGGTTGAGCAGGGACCGGTTGCCCAAGCCAGCAATTTTATTTCGCTCCTAATTTTCACAGGTGTTTTTTACTTTGTTTTTGTATGGTTTCGTGAACAAGTTTGTATTATCGCTTGCCCATATGGCCGTTTACAAGGCGTTCTTCTCGATAATAAATCTATAAATGTTGCGTATGATTTTGTTCGCGGAGAAAAAGAACTCGGCAGGGCAAAATTCAATAAAAAAGAAGACAGAACTTTAAGCGGAAAAGGAGATTGCATTGATTGCCATCAATGCGTGCACGTATGTCCGATGGGAATTGACATTAGAAACGGAACTCAATTAGAATGTACAAATTGTACCGCTTGTATTGACGAGTGTGATCATATAATGGATTCTGTTGGATTACCAAAAGGTCTTATACGATATGCTTCAGAAGATGAAATCGAGAAAAAAGCTCCATTCAAATTTACCGCAAGAATGAAAGGCTATACAGCCGTTTTATTTATTTTACTGAGTGTTTTTATTGGAATGTTATTTTTAAGAACCAATGTTGAGGCAGTTGTTTTACGTTTACCAGGCCAGCTTTTTGAACACAAAGGTGATAAAATCAGTAATGTTTATACTTATAAAATTGTCAATAAAACGATGAAAGATTATCAAGATATACATTTTGAATTAATCGATCAGAAAGGTGAAATAAAAAATGTGGGTAAAACGCATTTTAAAATTATTAAAGAAGGAATTTCTCAAGGAACGTTATTTATAGAAATAGATCAGGTTTTATTGGAGAGTGATAAAACCAAATTAAAAATAGGGGTCTATAATGGTAAAGAACTTTTAGAAACAACTACAACAAATTTTTTAGGGCCAAGAAGTTTTAATTAAAAAAGAAAAATTATGAAAATCAATTGGGGAACAGGAATTGTTATTGCTTTTGCATTGTTTATGAGTTTTATTCTGTATTTTGTTTTTGAAGTCCAGTCGAACAGTAAATATGACAACGAATTGGTTGTAGAGGAGTATTATAAGCATGATTCACATTTTCAGGAAGAAATGGCTCGTATTCAGAATGCTCATGATTTACAGCAGAGACCATCAATTACCTATAAAGATGATCAAGGACTAAAAATAGTTTTTCCTAACACTTTTGAAAGTGAAAAAATAAAAGGAAACGTATTACTTTACCGTCCATCAAACAAAAAATTTGATTTTAATACTCCAATTTCTTTAGAGAATTCATCTTTGATTATTCCAGGGAATAAATTAGTAAAAGGACGCTGGGATGTAAATATGGAATGGGAGTACAGTGGTAAAAAATATTTGACGAAGGAAGTAATTTATGTAAAATAAAAATGTTGTACTCTGCTTTTATATTAGGTCTTATCAGCAGTCTGCACTGTATCGGCATGTGTGGACCAATTGCTATGATGCTTCCCATCGATAGAAGTAATGAAACCACAAAAGCAACCCAAATTATAACATATCAATTAGGTCGATTAACTGCTTACGCAGTAATTGGTTTAATTTTTGGCTTGTTAGGAAGAGGTTTTCTACTGGCAGGAATACAACAAAATATTTCAATATTTATTGGTATTGCAATGATACTTATTGCTGTGATTCCAGAAAAAATATTTGCGAATTATAATTTCTCAAAACCAGTTTACAAAATTATTTCTAAAGTTAAATCAAGTCTTGGAAATCAATTTAAAAATAAAAGTTATAAATCTATTTTCATTATTGGATTATTAAACGGATTTTTACCTTGCGGAATGGTATATGCAGCCTTATTTGGTGCAATTGCTATGCAAAGTGCAAGTTTTGGAACATTGTACATGCTTTTGTTCGGATTAGGTACAGTTCCTTTAATGACGATCGTAGTATATATCAATTCGATAATAAAACTGCCTTTTAGAAATAAGATTCAAAAAGTAATCCCTTATGCGGCAGTAATCATTGGTGTTTTATTTATACTTAGAGGTTTAGGATTGGGAATTCCGTACATTTCACCTTCTAATATGAATTTATTTGTCCAGGCAGCTCCAAACTGTCATTGAGTATTATACAGTCATTGAAAACAAGTTTGTTTCTGGTGATTTTCTTTTTAAATGTAGATCAAAAGCCATACAAATATTGCGTACAAATGGTCGTCCGGCTTCAGTAATTTTTAAGCTGTCTTTTTCAATAATAATTAACCCGTCATTTTCTATTTCTGCTAAATTTTTTAAAACAGAATTGATTTCTTTAAAATTAAGAGTATTGTTCCAGGAAGTTTCTAACTCACAGGTTAAATTTAAAATATGTTTTCTGATAATCAGATCTTCTTCATTGAGAATGTGACCCTTTACAACTGGAAGTTTATCCCATTCTAATAATTGATAGTAATCTTCGAGATTTTTTGTGTTTTGAGCAAAACTATACCAGCTGTCACTAATAGATGAAACTCCAAGACCAATCATTAATTGTGTTTTGGATGCGCTGTATCCCATAAAATTTCTATGTAATTTTGTGTTATGTGCGGCTTTGTATAAGCTGTCAGATGTTAGTGCAAAATGATCCATCCCAATTTCATGATAACTATTTTGAGCTAATAATTGTTTTCCTATTTCATATAGCTTTCTTTTTTCAGCATCTTTAGGGAGATTTTCTTCATTAAAACCTCTCTGCCCATTTCCTTTTATCCAAGGCACATGAGCATAGCTGTAAAATGCAAGTCTGTCTGGTTTTAAAGAGTTCGTTTTTTCTATAGTATCAATAACATCTTCAATGGTTTGATAAGGGAGGCCAAATATAATATCATGTCCTATAGAAGTATAGCCAATTTCTTTTGCCCAAAAAGTAACTTTTGCGACATTATGAAAAGGCTGAATTCTATGAATCGCTTTCTGTACTTTTTCAGCATAATCCTGAACGCCAAAACTCACTCTTCGAAAGCCTAAATCATATAGTTTTTTAAGTTGTTCATATGTAGTATTGTTTGGGTGTCCTTCAAAACTAAATTCATAATCTGCTGCTTTATTCGCATAGCTGAAAATACCGTTTATAAGATGTTCCAGATTATTTGTAGAAAAAAAAGTCGGAGTTCCGCCCCCCAAATGTATTTCTTTTATACTAGGTTTTTCAGGAAGCAGTCGGCAGTACAGACTCCATTCTTTTAGGAGTGCTTTTATGTAAGTTTCTTCTACAGAATGATTTTTAGTGATGCGTTTATTGCAGCCGCAAAAAGTGCACATGCTTTCGCAAAATGGTAAATGAATGTACAGACTGATTCCGTCCTGAAAATTGCTCTCTGAAAATGATTTCTGAAAAGATGCTGCCCATTTTTCTGTAGTAAAATCTGCTTCGTTCCAATAGGGCACTGTTGGATAACTTGTATATCTTGGACCGGGAACATTATATTTCTGAGTCAACGAAATTTGCATAAAGACGGATTTAGTTTTCATCAAAATTAAAATATGATGCGCAGGAATAAAATGACAAATATCATATATCTAACAAAAAAAAGAGACTCAAAATTGAGCCTCTTTTATCGAATTAAATAACTAACGTGAAATAGAATCTTGGATGATTTTAAGCCATTTTTTTGCAAACATATGATCTTGATAGACGCTTATTTGTTTGATGCGGTCATCGTCAAAATCATAAAAAGGAATAATGATTTTTTTGGATGTATCTTTTTCCTGAAATTCGAAATCAATCTTTACAATGGTATCAGAATGCGATTCTGTTGTCGGAACTAGCTTGCAGGATATTATGGTTTCCAAATCTACGAATGTTGATTCTTGCTGATTCGGATTAAAATTCATCAGAATGAATTTTTTATTTTTCTGATCAATTGTCAATGTTTTGTTGCTCTGAGATTCTGTTAATGCAAAATTTTCAGGATGTACAGGATTAAATCTCTTTTTAATATTTAAAATTTTAGATTTACTGGCTGCGTTTGATCTTGCAGAAAAATATACGGGAATGGCTACTATAAGCGCAATTACAAGCCCGATTATTACAATACTTGTTTCCATTTTTTATTTTTTAAATAGGGTAAATAATATAAACGAATAAACCTTTTCAGTATGAAATGATTTATTGCTGAAGAGAAAATTATTCTTCAGTTTGATATTTAATTATTTAACTACCAAAAAAAATGGAATGCATAGAGCATTAAAAGTACCTTTTTGCTCTGAGTTGTAAATTGATTAGCAAAGTTTGTAACAGTATTTACTGCCTGATGAGGCGGCAAAACAGCCAATAAAGATTCGAACCATTTTGTTGGAATTATTTGCTCTGTCTTAATATTTGCTGCAAACTGATAATTTGCCTGAGGTTGTACAAATGCTTGGGAATCGGCGATGTCTTTAGAAAAATTGGTATCTGTATTTTGTTTCTCAATAATTTGTACGGTCGCTTTTTCTGCCTGAGAGGCAAAAAAAGCAATGATTATTAGAGATAGAAAAATAACTGTTTTACGAATCCAATTCATGGTGGCGAATTTAAACCATAAAACAGAAAAAACGAAATTTTAAAGAATTAATTAACATCTATTTTTTATCCTCTGCTATTTTTATGTTGAGGAAAAAAAAGTTTATTGCTGCATTTTAAAGTAGTAATCTGCAGAATGTTTTCCTCCTCCATAAAATAAGAAGAAAATGCAAATAATTAAGACAATTACAGCCAGAAATAAGCTTTCTGAATGCATATGTCCCATGAAATTTATTAGCACGGCACCAAATAATATTGGTAACTGTGCCGCTATTGCCCAGCGTGTGAGTAGTCCAAAAACAATCATAATGCCCCCGATCATGTGGGCAGGTGCAATATAATGCAATAGAAACATACCGCCGCCAAATTGATCAATAGGAGAAATTAAATCATGCAAATATTGGACGTTTGTTACAAATGAAATTCCTTTTACAAATAAAAAAACGCCCAAAATAATACGTACCAAATCTACTGGTAAATAAGTGTGCGCATTGGCCCACTTATTTAAACTTTTTACATTTTCCATGATACCACTTTGATTAAAAATTAGTACAATAAAGTTACTAACTTTTTATGATATATTTATTTTTAAATAGCTGAAAATGAATTTTTTACTAAATTTTGGGGTTTAATGTAGAATTACAAAAAACTAAACTTGAATAACGCCAAGATTAAAAGGTTTTTGAATAGGAGCGTGGTTGGCAGCTTCAATTCCCATAGAAATCCAGGTTCTGGTATCTAAAGGATCAATAATTGCATCTGTCCATAATCTGGAAGCGGCATAATAAGGTGAAATCTGCTCATCGTAACGTGCCTTTATTTTGTTGAATAATTCAGTTTCTTTGGCTTCATCAATAATTTCGCCTTTCGCTTTAAGCGAGGAAGCTTCAATTTGTGCTAAAACTTTTGCAGCCTGAGTTCCTCCCATAACGGCAAGTTCTGCACTTGGCCAGGCAAAAATTAAGCGAGGATCATAAGCTTTTCCGCACATCGCGTAATTTCCTGCTCCATAAGAATTTCCAACAATAACAGTAAATTTAGGAACAACAGAATTACTTACTGCGTTTACCATTTTGGCACCGTCTTTTATAATACCGCCATGTTCAGATTTAGAACCGACCATAAAGCCAGTGACATCTTGTAAAAATACTAACGGAATTTTTTTCTGATTGCAATTGGCAATGAATCGGGTTGCTTTGTCTGCGCTGTCAGAATAAATGACACCTCCAAACTGCATTTCACCTTTTTTGGTTTTCACTACTTTTCGCTGATTGGCTACAATGCCAACTGCCCAGCCGTCGATTCTGGCATAACCAGTTATCAGCGATTGTCCGTAACCTTCTTTATAGGCTTCAAACTCTGAATTGTCGACCAAACGATTGATGATTTCCATCATATCATATTGCTCGTTTCTGGCTTTTGGTAAAATTCCGTAAATATCTTTTGGCTCCAGAGCAGGTTTTTCGGCTTTGATTCGGTTATAGCCCGCTTTATCAAAATCCCCAATTTTATCAACTATATTTTTTATTTTGTCCAAAGCATCTTTATCGTCTTTGGCTTTATAATCTGTTACGCCCGATATCTCGCAGTGTGTTGTTGCACCGCCCAAAGTTTCATTATCTATAGTTTCTCCGATAGCAGCTTTTACCAAATAACTTCCTGCAAGGAAAATACTTCCCGTTTTATCTACAATCAGAGCTTCGTCGCTCATAATTGGCAGATAAGCTCCTCCGGCAACGCAGCTACCCATAACAGCAGCAATTTGAGTAATTCCCATACTGCTCATTTGAGCATTATTTCTAAAGATGCGTCCGAAATGTTCTTTGTCCGGAAAAATTTCGTCCTGCAATGGCAGATAAACACCTGCACTATCCACCAAATAAATAATTGGGAGTCTGTTTTCTATAGCAATTTCCTGTGCACGCAGGTTTTTCTTTCCCGTAATCGGGAACCAGGCACCAGCTTTTACAGTTGCATCATTAGCAACTACAATACATTGTTTTCCTTTTATATATCCTATTTTGACAACAACTCCGCCAGAGGGACAGCCGCCGTGTTCTACATACATTCCTTCTCCTGCAAAACCTCCAATTTCAATATTTTTAGAATTTTCGTCTAATAAATAATCAATACGCTCTCGCGCCGTCATTTTGCCTTCAGAATGAAGTTTTGCAATACGTTTTTCGCCTCCTCCTAATTTTACTTTAGCAAATTTCTGTTTTAAATCAGAAAGTAATAGTTTATTGTGATCTTCGTTTTTATTGAAGTTTAAATCCATAAGAAATTGATGTTTTTACAAAATAGTCTTGGCTAATTTACAAAATCAATTGAAATAAATTAGATTCCTTATTTTTTAAAATAAAAACTTGGAAGTGATTTTTTGTAAATAAAGAAGAAAAGGTCTAGTTCAATGAAAACTGCAGGTTTCGAGTGCGAAGTATTATAAATAAAAAAACAGAAGCCAGCTTCTGTTTTTTTGTATAATTTAAATAAGATTTAATGATTATTTTTTAGAGTCACAAACCATTCTTTTTAAGATTGCCCATTGTTTTAGCGCATCACGAGCTTCAACCGCTGGATAACCTAACATTGTTTTTCCTGCAGGGATATCACCTACAACGCCAGATCCTGCGCCAACAATTGCCCCATCGCCAATAGTGGTGTGGTCTTTTATAGAAGCGCTTCCGCCAATGATTACTCCATTTCCTAAAGTTACAGAACCAGCTAAACCACTGTTTCCGGCCATAATACAAAATTTACCTAATTTACTATTATGTCCTATTTGAACTAAATTATCAATTTTACATCCATCACCAAGAACAGTAGAACTAAATTTACCTCGGTCAACACAAGTATTGGCTCCAATTTCAACTCCGTTTCCTATAATTACGTTTCCAATTTGCGGAATTTTTACCAGACCTTTTTCGCTGCAAGGGCGAAATCCAAAACCATCAGCTCCAATAGTTGCATTGGGATGAATGATACAATCGTTGCCAATATGACAACGTTCGCGAATTACAGCTCCAGACCAGATAATTGTGTTTTTTCCAACAGTAGATTCGTCTAAAATAGTCACATTTGGATAAACAGTAGTGTTTGCTCCAATTTCGACTTTTGGACCAATGTAACATCCAGCTCCAATTCTGGCTCCTTCTCCAATTACAGCAGTTTCATCAATAACGGCTGTCTTGTGTATTTGGCTGTGAAATAATGGAGCAGGCGGTGCAAAAAGAGCTAATATCTGAGACATTGCCAAATCTGCATTTTTAACTTTAATAAAAGCACGATTTTCTCCAGGTTCGATCGAAATGTCTTCGTTAACTACTGCAACAGAAGCTTTTGATGATTCCCAATATTTTTCATATTTTTTATTTCCTATAAATGAAATTTCAGAAGTCGTAGCTTTTTCTAATTGTTCTGTAGCTGTTATGCATTGAGAAGTAGTGCCATAAATTACACCATTTATAACTTCGTTAATTTCTTGAATTGAATAGGATTTCATCTAGTGCGTTAAATGTTTAGGGTTAATTTTTGCCAAATAAAATAAATTAGATTTGAATTACCTAATCTTGTTTTGAAGTTTTTTAAATATTTTTTTAAATATCAATTTAAACATTATTAATTTAACATTAAAAATATTGAATTATTAATTGTTTCTAAAAATTCTACTTATCCCTTAGCTTCTTGTTTTTGAAAAAAATTATCCGTCTAACTTATAAATTGTGATAACAGAATAAATAAGTTTGGAATTTAACTTTTTGATTATCAGTTGTGTATTTATGTGTAAAGTCGGTAAATTCCCAGTTTTACAGCTGGTTTGTTTTCTTTTTGATGTAACTGCCAAGAAGAGATTCTTTGTTCTTTGTTTTTTGAAAGGTTAATTTTAATTAGGATTTTTTAATCTTCAAAGTAAAATGGAGCAGCTAAAGCATTATCAAAAAATAGATTATTGTTAAATTTTTCAAGTTAACATTTTATAAGACAAACATTAGTAAGATAAAGTTTAGAAAAAAATGTCGGGTTTTTATTTTTGAAAAGATTTTTAAATAAAAAAAGCGATTTATTGTAAATAAATCGCTTTTAGATAGTTATTAAAATTCAGTTACTCTTTTATTTTAGAAAGAGAAACAGCATTAATACAATAGCGCAGACCGCTTGGCTCCGGGCCATCAGGAAAAACATGTCCTAAGTGTGCATCGCAGGTATTGCATACAACTTCAACACGAATCATTCCGTATGATTTATCTGCATGATAAGCGATTGCATTTTCTTTTAATGGCTGTGTAAATGAAGGCCATCCTGTTCCGGATTCAAATTTTTCGCTGGCATCAAAAAGTACAGTGCCGCAACATTTGCATTCGTAAATTCCCGGATCAAATAAGCTGCACAATTCAGAGCTAAAAGATCTTTCAGTGCCTTTTAAACGCGTTACTTGAAATTCTTCGGGAGTTAAAATCTGTTTCCATTCTTCTTCTGTTTTCTCAACTCTTTTGTCAGGAGTTGGATTTCCTTTATTAGAAAAATGTATAATGTCTGCCCATTTTATCATAAGTATAATTTAAATTTAGAAAAGCATTAAATTCAGTTGTTCCGTAAAGTTACGATTCTTTTCAGAGAGTAAAAAGTCCAATTCACCGAATTTAATAAATAGTATTATCATCGAAAGGATAATCTTTATAACGATTATATTCTCCGGTTTCGCAATTTATTTTAATTACATAACGCTTAAGATTTCTGGGAACTAAATCATTTGGACGTGTTCCTGATTCTGTTTCTTCTCCAAATATGTAGTAGCTATTTTTTGGACCAACTTCAATTCCATAAGTTGAGGTAGATCTAAGAGTTAGATTTTTTCTTTTTTCTCTTAAGATATGTTCAGCGTCTTCTGTCTTTATCCTGCATTTCTTAGCAAAACTATAATATTTGATACTGTCAGACACACTTATTTTCTGAATGTGTTTTGATATTTCAGGATTTATCCAGCCATCTTCTCTAATCAATGCACCATACATGGATTGTTGATTATTTATTATGCAGTTTTCACCATTAAACCTGCAGTCGTGACTTCCTAGATAACCAAACATTCCATAATGTAAATAGGCATAATGGTGATAGCCAGAAATATAATACTGTAATTTGTTGTTTGTAGTTACAACGATTGTATCTGTTTTAAAAAAGATTTTATACGGGATATTGATAGATTTATCTTCGCTGTCATAGGTTCTTTTTATAAAACCATTTTTAATAACAGTGTCCTGAATGAGTTTTCCATCTCTCAGTATTTGAAACTTGAGAATAGCAATCTCTTTTCTTTTGAAATAAACAAATGAAATCTCAGGCTGCTCAGTAACTAAATTCACCGAATCGCATTCTTTAGAATATTTGATACCATCAATTTCGGCATTTTTTATTTTTGTATGTGAGGACCACAAAAACAAGCCAATCAAGAGTAAAATGATCAAAATAATAATTCCGATAAATACTAAGCAGCCTTTAAGATATTTATTCATTTATTCTTCCTCTTTTTGTCCCATCATCATCAAAAATGCTTTTAGGAAAGGGTCAATATTTCCGTTCATAACGCCGTCTACATCACTGGTTTCGTAACCTGTACGAACATCTTTTACTAATTTATAAGGTTGCATAACGTAATTACGAATTTGCGAACCCCATTCGATTTTCATTTTTCCAGCTTCAATATCTGCTCGCTGTGCTTGTTGTTTTTTTAATTCGATTTCGTACAACTGAGAACGTAACATCTGCATGGCACGCTGTCTGTTGTCTTGCTGCGAACGTGTTTCTGAACATTGAATCTGGATTCCGGTTGGTTTGTGCACCAATTGTACTTTGGTTTCAACCTTATTCACATTTTGTCCTCCCGCACCGCTTGATCGTGAGGTTGTAATTTCGATATCGGCAGGATTAATTTCAATTTCAATACTGTCATCAACAAGCGGATAAACGTAAACAGATGCAAATGAAGTATGGCGTTTAGCATTACTGTCAAAAGGCGAAATACGCACCAGACGATGTACGCCATTTTCTCCTTTTAAATAGCCAAAAGAATAATCGCCTTCAAACTCCAGTGTAACGGTTTTAATTCCCGCAACATCACCAGCTTGAAAGTTTAGTTCTTTTATTTTGTAACCGTAACTTTCGCCCCACATCATATACATACGCATCAGCATTCCGGCCCAGTCACAACTTTCTGTTCCTCCGGCTCCGGCAGTAATCTGAAGAACGGCACTTAGGCTGTCACCTTCATCAGAAAGCATATTTTTAAACTCGATGTTTTCGATATGCAGCTGTGTTGTGTTGTAATGTTCGTCTAATTCTTCTGTAGAAAGTTCTCCTTCTTTGTAAAAATCGTGCGCCAGCTGCAATTCATCTGTAAGTTCGATGGCTTTATTGTAATCTTCAATCCATTTTTTCTTGTTTCTCAGGTTTTTTACAATAAGTTCTGCTTCTTTTGCATTGTTCCAAAAGTCGGGTGCAAATGTTTTTTCTTCTTCGTTTGCAATTTCAATTAGTTTGGCATCAACGTCAAAGATACCTCCTCAACGCACCAAGGCGCTCCACAATACCTTTAATTTGTTCGGTCGTTGTCATAAATTAATACTAGTTTTATATGTTTTTTATAATTATTACGTTAATTTGGTCTGTAGAAATAAGCAAGTTAAAATTTAATAAAACTTGCCACCAATAACTATCAGTAATACGTAATTTTGCTTTACAAAAATAAGATATAGTTTTTAGAATATGGAAATAAATTTAATTAGCGATACCATTACCAAACCTACTTACGAAATGCTGCAGTATATGTTTAACGCTCAAGTTGGCGATGATGTATACAAACAAGATCCAACGGTTATAGAGTTGGAAACCAGAACAGCTGAATTTTTTGGTATGGAAGCAGGTCTTTTTTTTCCTTCTGGAACTATGGCAAATCAAACCGCTATTAAGCTGCACACACAGCCAGGCGACCAATTAATTGCAGATAAATACGCGCATGTATATAATTATGAAGGAGGAGGAGTTTCTTTTAACAGCGGTGTTTCTTGCTGTTTATTAGATGGACATCGCGGTATGATCACTGCGTCTCAGGTTGCTGCTGCGATTAATGATCCAGAGTTTTATCACAGCCCGTTAACAAGTTTAGTTTGTGTAGAAAACACAACAAATAAAGGAGGCGGAGCTTGTTATGAATTAGAAGATTTAAGAGAAATAAAAAAAGTATGCGATGCTAATAATTTGAAATTTCATTTGGATGGAGCCAGAATTTGGAATGCATTAGTTGCAAAAAGACAAAATCCAAAGGAGTTTGGGGCTATTTTCGATACGATTTCTGTTTGTTTGTCAAAAGGATTGGGAGCTCCAATTGGATCTGTTCTGCTGGGAAGTAAAGCAGATATTCACAGAGCTTTAAGAATTAGAAAAATATTAGGCGGCGGAATGCGTCAGGTTGGTTATTTGGCTGCTGCGGGGCTTTATGCTTTGGCAAATAATATAGAAAGGCTTGCAGAAGATCATCGAAGAGTCAAAGAAATTGCAGCAATTTTGAGTACAAAATCGTGGGTTGCCGCTGTTGAACCAGTAGAAACGAATATTTTGATTTTTTCACTGGCCGAAGGTTACAGCGATCAGCTTCTGATTGAAAAATTAAAACAGAAAAATATTTTAATCAGTTCCTTAGGTCATAATAAACTCCGAATTGTTACCCACTTAGATTATAAGGAAGTAATGCATACGTATGTTTTAGAAACGTTTTCGAAGATATAGAAAGAAGAGGTGCAAAGGTTCAGAGGTACAAAGGTTTTTAGGGCATAGTTTAGTATGTCTTTTTAATTCAAAGGTTCAAAGGTTATTCCTACTTGGAAAACCTTTGAACCTTTGAGCCTTTTTTTAAACCTTTGAACCTTATTTAAAAAGATTATCCATTCCTGGAATCATTGGCATATCCATTTTTGCTACAGCATCAAGTTCTTTTTCGTTTACACTTGTTGCTTTTTCGATTGCTTTATTTAAGGTTACGATTAGATAATCTTCCAATTGTTCTTTGTCTTCAAGCAAAGAGTCATCAATAGAGATTGATTTCACTTTTCTATTTGCTGTCAATGTTATTTTTAATAATCCATCAGCGCTTTGCTCGTCGATTAAAACGGTATCAAGTCGCTTTTTTGTATCTTCAATTTTTTGTTGGGTTTCTTTAAGTTTGCCCATCATTCCCATTAAATCCATTTTTTGTTGATTTTTAAATTATTTCATACAAAATTAGTATATTGCTATATTATATCAATAGAATATTTTATGAAAAAATTAATTCTCTTCTGTTGTGTTTGTACTATTTTTGCTTCTTCGTATTTAAAAACTAATGCTCAATCAATGCAAAATGATATAGTGGCTCCAAAGGCCAAAGTAATACCAAAAACATTAAAAAAACATAAAGAAACGCGAATCGATAATTATTTCTGGCTTAACGACCGAGAAAATTCAGAAGTAATTGATTATCTAAATCAGGAAAATTCATATTACCAAAATATGACTGCACATACAAAAGATCTTCAGGGAAATTTGTATGAGGAAATGAAAAGCAGAATTAAAGAAGATGATTCTTCTGTTCCTTATTTTTATAATGGATATTTTTATATCACACGTTTTGAAACAGGGCAGGATTATCCGATATTTTCAAGAAAAAAGGGAAGCCTTACAGCGGCTGAAGAAATTTTGTTTAACTGTAACGAATTGGCAAAGGGGCATGCTTATTTTAAACTTGGAGGATTAAGTGTGAGTCCCGACAATAAATTTGCCAGTTTTGGAGTAGATATTGTTGGAAGAAGAATCTATAGCATTCAGATTAAAAACTTAGAAACGGGAGAAATTCTGCCAGATAAGATAGAAAATGTAACCGGAGGATCTGTTTGGGCAAATGACAACAATACGATCTTTTATGTTAGACAAGATGAGGTTACACTAAGAGCTGACAAAGTTTTTAGACATAAATTAAATTCAGATAGTAAAGAAGATGTTTTAGTTTTTAACGAAACAGATGATACTTTTAATGTCTCGATCAGCAAAGAAAAATCAAGAAAATATATCGTAATAGGGTCAGGAAGCACACTTACTACCGAGTATAGAATTCTGAATTCTGACAATCCAAATGGTGAATTTGAGGTGTTTCAGCCTCGCGTCCGCGGATTAGAGTATAGTATTTCTCATTATCAGGACTCTTTTTATATTTTAACTAATAAAGATAAGGCTACCAATTTTAAGCTGATGAAAACACCTGAAAATAAAACAGGTAAAAAAAATTGGGTAGATGTAATTGCGCACCGCGAAGATGTTTTATTAGAAGATATCGAAATTTTTAAAAACTATTTAGTTGTAGAAGAACGCTCAAATGGTTTAAATCATATTCGTATAATGCCTTGGGGAGACGAGCCGGATTATTACCTTCCGTTTGGCAGCGAAACTTACAATGCATATACTACAACCAATATCGATTTTGATACCGATGTTTTGCGTTACAGTTACCAATCGCTGGGAACGCCGTCCTCTGTTATTGATTTTAATATGAAAACTAAAACAAAGGAAATCTTAAAAGAACAAGAAGTTTTAGGCGGTAAATTTGACAAAGAAAATTACGTTGAAGAGCGTGTTTGGGCGACTGCCAGAGACGGTGTAAAAGTTCCAATTTCGATGATTTATCGTAAAGGATTGAAGAAAGACGGCAAAAATCCATTATTACTTTATGCTTATGGTTCGTACGGAATCACGATGGATACGTATTTTTCATCTACTCGTCTTTCTCTTTTAGATCGCGGCTTTGTATATGCAATTGCCCATATTAGAGGAGGTGAGGATTTAGGAAGACAATGGTATGAAGACGGAAAACTGTTAAAAAAGAAAAATACCTTTACAGATTTCATCGATTGCTCTAAATTTGTAATAGACGAGAAATATACTTCTTCTGAACATTTATATGCAGAAGGAGGATCTGCCGGAGGATTATTGATGGGAGTTATTGTAAATGAAGCCCCAGAATTATACAACGGAGTCATAGCTCAGGTGCCTTTTGTAGATGTTATTACAACTATGTTAGACGACAGCATTCCGCTGACCACAGGAGAATATGACGAATGGGGAAACCCAAATAATAAAAAGTATTACGATTATATGTTGTCGTATTCGCCTTACGATAATGTAAAAGCTCAGAATTATCCAAACATGTATGTATCTACTGGATTACACGATTCGCAGGTACAATACTGGGAGCCAGCTAAGTGGGTAGCCAAATTGAGAGATTTAAAAATAAATGACAAACTTTTATTTTTAGATACTAATATGGATGCCGGACATGGCGGTGCTTCAGGACGATTTGAAGCTTTAAAAGACTTAGCAAAAGAATTTAGTTTTTTATTAGATTTAGAAAAAATTAAAAGCTAATTAGAAAATTTTTGTTAAATTTGCAACCTATCATGGCATTTGAAAATGCTGTTGATTAACTATTTTTTTATGAAAGAAGAAATAAACGCTTATAATAATGTTTTAGAGTTAATAGGTAATACCCCTCTTATTAAACTAAATAAAATCACCGAAGAGTTAGAAGGAAATTTCTACGCAAAGGTAGAAGCTTTTAATCCAGGTCATTCCTCAAAAGATAGAATAGCGTTATATATTATTGAAGAAGCCGAGAAAAAAGGAATTCTTTCTCCAGGAGACACCATCATTGAAACAACTTCTGGTAATACAGGATTTAGTCTGGCAATGGTAAGCATTATTAAAGGTTACAATTGTATTCTGGCAGTAAGCTCAAAATCATCCAAAGATAAGATTGATATGCTGCGAAGCTTAGGGGCTAAAGTTTATGTCTGTCCGGCTCACGTATCTGCAGATGACGAAAGATCTTACTATAATGTCGCTAAACGATTACACGAGGAAACTAAAGGATCAGTTTACATTAATCAATATTTTAACCAATTAAATATTGATGCTCACTACAACAGCACAGGTCCAGAAATCTGGGAACAGACAAAAGGAAAAATCACCCATCTTATTGCTTGCAGCGGAACAGGAGGAACAATCTCAGGAACTGCAAAATTCTTAAAAGAGCAAAATCCGAATATTAGAATTTTAGGTGTTGATGCTTTTGGATCAGTATTAAAAAAATACCACGAAACAAGAGAATTTGACAACAAAGAAATTTACCCTTATCGTATAGAAGGTTTAGGTAAAAATCTAATTCCGTCAGCAACAGATTTTGATATCATCGATAAGTTTATGAAGGTTACCGATGAAGAAAGTGCGCATTCTGCAAGAGAAATTACTCGCAAAGAAGGTTTGTTTGTGGGTTACACCTCAGGTGCTGTAATGCAGGCTATTAAACAATATGCAGAAGAAGGTGAGTTTACAAAAGACAGCAATATTATTGCTATTTTCCCTGATCATGGTTCTCGCTACATGAGTAAAGTATTCAGCGACGACTGGATGAACGAACAAGGATTCTTTGACAGTGTCAATGAAGAAGAAGTTCAAAAAATTGAATTTGTAAAGTAGATAAAAATACTTTTTGAGATATTAACTCCATCCTTGTGATGGAGTTTTTTTTGTCTTGAATTTTGTCTGTCAATTTTTAATAATTTTTAAAAGTTGATAAATGTTAATATTTGTATTTTGATTGAATATACCGTACTAATACGTAGGAAATTTCAATTTACATTGAAAAAATTTTATTATTTTAATAATTTTTGCTAAAGTATAATAAAAACTAAGGTATATAAAAAGATTAGATTAGTGTATTTCGTCGATTATTTTAGTCTTTAATCGGATATATTTTTGTTAAAATTTGTAATAATATAGATTAGCAGTGTTAAAAAGACACTAATGTTTTTTTAGTATCCCCCAAAATCTACAAATATGAAAAAAACTCTACTTACTTTTATTTTGGTAAGTTACTTAAACGTTCATGCGCAAACTCCAATTCATGAATTTAATTTTAACGGAAACCTGACCAATACCAGCAATTCAATTTCGTTCATGGGAACGGATAATTTTGTTGCTGACAGAGCTGGGGTTGCAAAAAGTGCACAACGACTTGCTAACAAAGCTTTAGAAGCAGTTATTGATAATCTTCCGCAAGATAAAAGCGCCAGAACAATTAGTATTTGGATAAAATTTAATGATATTACAACGCCAAATTATATTTGGGGTTATGGAAATGCTTCTAACGCTCAATATTGCGGTTTGCTGCAGCAAGGAACTAATTCTGCCAACTCAGATCTAAGTTTAGCTGCTTGGGGAGCTTCTAACGATATTATTGTTCCGACACCACTTCAGAAATTTGTTTGGTACAATTATACAATTACGTATGAGGGAGTGGTTTCTAAGATTTATCGTGACGGAAAATTATTAAAATTTCTCGACGGGATGTCAAGATCTACAAAAGGAAATATTTTTAGAATAGGAGAGATCAATACAACTATCGGAATTAACGCAGATATAGACGATTTAAAGATCTATGATGTTGCTTTGACACAAGATCAGGTTAGTGAACTTTATAATAGCTCTAAACCAACTGTTGCAGCCGTAGAAACCTCTGATGAAACAAAAAACGGGAAAGGCATTGTAAAAGCTAATGGAGCAAAAACAACTGGAGCAATAACATCAAAAGATGTTAATGTAACAAAAACGATAGAAGTGTTTTCGCAGGGACAAAAAATAATAGGAAATAATTCTATGAGTATAAATGATCTTCCGGAAGGGACTTATTTGTTGAAAATTACAAATACCCCTATAAAGAAGATGTCTTCAAAATAAAATGAAACTTTGGTTAGATAATTAGTTTTTGAATTGTTTAGTAAGCATTTAATTTTTTTAGAATTAGTGAAAAGCCTTCTGAATTACAACATCAGAAGGCTTCTTTTTTATTTGAAGAATAATTTATAATTCTCTATTTTTTCTTTTAATCTATTGGCCAGGTATATATTTCCTTCTTTTAAAGTATCATAAATCAGTAAAGATTCTTTGTGATATTCTATTATTTTTTCGTTAGTCCAATAATAAGGAGGCGCATATAAATTGCATATTCTGTCTGCCATTTTAACCGACCAGACCTCTTTTGGCTGTTGTGTTATTCTAGATAAACTATGCTCCATTTGAGCCGACTTATCTTTTAGTGTAGTGTCTTTAGTTAAAGCGCTCACTCCATTTGCAACTTCTTGTCCAAAAAGTACCTTAACTTTTTCAAAAGAAATTTCAGTATCTTCTATTGTATCGTGTAACAATGCACATTTTACAGCTAAGTCGCCATTGAGAGCTGGACTATGATTCAGGGCATTTATGATTTCAAATGTCACACTTCCTATGTGATTTATGTATTCTATCTGGAGTCCTTCTTCCTCTCCTCCATATTTTTGACCTTCATGTAATTTTGAAACTAAGTGCCAGGTTTTTTGCAGATCGTCTATTGACCAATTATTCATATATATTAATATCTTTTATTATTTTATTAGCCTCTGTTTTAAAAAGTGAAGCATTTTAAATTTACTATTATTTTATCACTTAATATAATTTCTTTAATAAAAACAATAAAGCCTTCTAAATTCAGAAGGCTTTATTGTTTTAGCTTATTACGCTGATTACTATAAATAAGATTACCAGAGCAATTACGGCAAATCTTGTAAATTTTGATGTCTGCATAGATTTTAAATTAAAATTAGTTTATTGGTGAGAATAGCAAATATAATTTTTTATTTGAATTATAGAGCTTCCTAAACAAAAAAAGCTCTGGAAAATCCGGAGCTTTTTTTTGTATTTAAAAAGATATTACGATTCTTGCATCGTATGATAAACGTTCATAACGTCATCATCTTCTTCAATTTTTTCAATCAATTTTTCAACATCAGCAATCTGAGCTTCCGTAAGTTCTTTTGTGATTTGAGGTATACGCTCAAAACCAGAAGATAAAATTTCAAGGCTTCTGTTTTCTAATTCTTTCTGCAAAGCGCCAAAACTTCCAAAAGGAGCATAAATTAAGATTCCGTCCTCATCCTCAAAAACTTCTTCTGCACCAAAATCAATAAGTTCTAATTCTAATTCTTCAGGATCAAGATTTCCTTTTGCAATTCTAAAGTTGCAAGTATGATCAAACATAAACTCCACAGAACCCTGAGTTCCCATTGTTCCGTTGCATTTATTAAAATAACTTCTAATGTTTGCTACAGTTCTGTTATTGTTATCAGAGGCAGTTTCAATCAAAATCGCAATTCCGTGAGGAGCATATCCTTCAAACAAAATCTCTTTATAGTTGGCAGTATCTTTATTACTTGCATTTTTGATAGCGCGCTCAACGTTGTCTTTTGGCATGTTGGCTGCTTTCGCATTTTGTATAACCGCTCTTAGTCTGGAATTGGCATCAGGATTAGGTCCGCCTTCTTTAACAGCCATAACGATATCTTTACCAATTCTGGTAAATGTTTTGGCCATTGCAGACCAACGTTTCATTTTTCTTCCTTTTCTAAATTCGAACGCTCTTCCCATTTCTAATTTTTAGTTTTGTGATGCAAAAATACGGTTATTACTTTTTTTTCCAAAATCAAAACTATTCTTTTTTTTATAAATGTTTTGGGTTGAAAGGTTAAAGTTTCAGGTTTCAAGTTGATGCAATCCGAGCCTAAACCTGAAACTTGAAACCTGAAACAAAAAAAACATTACTTCGATCCGTTAAAATCATTAATAACATTTACCGCTTCATTAAGGTACGGATTCGTTTTAAGATTATTCATTTGATCTTGATTGATCGTTTTATCGTTTGGATAAGCTCCTAAAAGCAGTTGATTAATAGAAGAATTGTAAACATCCAGCGGATTGTTTTCATCGTTAAAACTATTGATTTCTTTCCACAGCGCGTTTATAGTTTTTTTCTGTTCAAAAACATCGTCGAGCGTCATCGGAATTTCTGCTTTTGGAGTATTTACAATTTTATCAATTTGCTGATTGATCTTTTTAATGTTATTAAAAAAGTAATTATCAGCCAGTCTGGTTGTACTATTTTTGGCCAGTTTATCAATTAGATTTCGTTTTACATACGTTTTGTATCTTAAAGACGCTTGTAAGCTGTCGTTTTTTATAGCCGTCGGGAAATCACTTTCCTTCTGATATACATCTTCATAAAATTCAGGTAAAACTACATCGGGAGTTACTCCAACATATTGATGACTTCTGCCGGTAATTCGGTAGAATTTATTTATTGTTATTTTTAAGAAATCGGTGTTTTTTTCTTCATCAAGAGGCAGAATAGTCTGCATAGTTGCTTTTCCGAGCGTTGTGCTTCCTAATAGTAAAGCGCGATTGTAATCTTGCATGATTCCGGCAAAAAATTCACTTGCCGAAGCTGTATTGCTGTTTACTAAAACAACAATTGGTCCTTTGTAAATAACACCTCTGTAAGGATCATTTATAATAGATTTTCCTTGTTTATTGTCTACAACTATAGAGATCGGGCCGTAGTCTACAAACATTCCTGCCAGTTTTATGGCTTCTTCCATAGAACCTCCGCCGTTGTCTACTAAATCAATTACTAAGCCTTTAATATTATCTCTTTCCAGTTTTATGACCTCGCGTGCCACATCGTCTGCACAGCCTTTTCTACTGTTTCCGTCAAGATCTGCATAGAAACTTGGTATTTTAATATATCCTATTTTACTGTCTTTGCCAATCATGAAACTAAAAACAGAATTTTCTTCATCTTTCATGACTTGCTTCTCAATAAATACATCAAAACTTTTGCCCGCATTTCGCTTTAGCGTAAGCGTGATGTGCTTATTAGATTCCGATAAAATCATGGTAGAGATAGATTCCAGAGACGCACACGAAACCTGCAGCGTTTCCTTTTGATTGGAAATCGAAATAATCTGATCACCTTTTTTAATTTGGCCAGTCTGATATGCCGGACCGTTTGGGTCTATTTCGGCAATTATTATTTCGTTCTTATCATTTAAGTTAACCGTCATCCCGAGAGATAAATGCTCTTTTGACAGAGAAGCTACAAAACTAGTTTTAGAATCATCGCTAAAATAAGTGGTATGCGGATCAAAATAAGTGCAGAAAAAATTATAAAACTTTTCTTCTTGTTTAGTATTGTTTTCTAAAAGAGTACTGATACGGCAGATTTCATTCGATATAATTAATTTTCTCGCAGTACTTTCGATAGATTTAAAATTAGCTTTAAGCGAATCTAAATTATCGCTTGTCTCTGCAATTTCATCCAAAACCTGATAACGCAGTTTTTTTGTCCATACTTTTTCTAAATCATCTTTTTTGAGATAGAAAGCAAAGGATTTTTTATAAAACCGAATCGTATCTTTTTTGTTATAATCAAAAGTTGCTGACTGGATTTTTTCTAAAATATTTTTTGTTCTGGTAAGTCCGGCAATATATTTATTTTTAATCTCGGTAAGGAAACTGCAGTCGTTTGAGAGAATTAAATTATCTAAATTTAAACGGTATTTTGAAGCCATTTCATCGTATTCGCTCTTAAGCAGAATATTTCTGGAAGGGTCTAATTCATTCATTAAATTATCAAAAACAAAAATCGACAAACTATCGTTTACTGGTTTTGGTCTAATATGTTCGGTCTGTATAAGTATATTTATTTTGTTTAATATCTCACAAGTTGTCGTACTATTTTGGCTAAATAATATACTTGTCGTGAATAAAAACAATAGTGTTATTTTTTTCATAATCTGAAAGTCTCGTTTACACTAAAATTACGCTTATTTTTTTATAAAAGACAGTAATTTCATCAAAAAATTAAGAGGATTATAAAAGTGATTTTTTTAGAAAAAACAGATTTTAGGTTATGTATTCAGTATTAAAAAATTACAGAAAAGAATTAAGATAAAGAGTAAAAAAAAATGCGTTGCAATTTTCATCGCAACGCACTTTCAATTATACTTTAAAAATATTATTTCTTGTAGAATGGCAGTTTTACCACTTTTGCAGGAACATCATTTTTTCTAATTCTGATAAAAATATCACTTTCAACAGCACTGTTTTCAACAGTTACATATCCTAAACCAATACCTTTATTCATAGAAGGCGACATTGTTCCAGAAGTTACAATTCCGATAACAGCTCCAGAAGCATCCACAATTTCGTAATCGTGTCTTGGTACTGCACGTTCCTGCATTTCAAAAGCAACTAATTTTTTAGTAACACCTTCTTCTTTTTGTTTTTTAAGCGCGTCAGAATTTGTAAAATCTTTATTAAATTTAGTGATCCATCCTAAACCAGCTTCAAGCGGAGAAGTAGTATCATTAATATCATTTCCGTACAAGCAGAATCCCATTTCAAGTCGTAAAGTATCACGCGCAGCAAGACCAATTGGTTTAATTCCGTAAGAAGCACCAGCTTCAAAAACTTTATTCCAAATTTGCTCTACTTCACTGTTTTTGCAGTAGATTTCAAATCCGCCAGAACCAGTATAACCTGTAGCAGAAATGATTACGTGCTCGATTCCGGCAAAATCACCCACTTCAAAATGGTAATAAGTAATTGCGGCCAAATTTACAGAAGTTAAAGTCTGCATTGCCTCAACTGCTTTTGGACCCTGAATCGCCAAAAGAGAATAATCATCAGAAATATTCTTCATGTCAACTCCCAAATCATTGTGAGATGAAATCCAGTTCCAGTCTTTTTCTATGTTCGAAGCATTTACAACCAGTAAATACTGCTCTTCTTTCATTTTATAAATAATCAAATCATCCACAATTCCGCCTTCATTATTAGGAAGACAAGAATATTGCGCTCTTCCAATTGTCAAAGTCGACGCATCATTTGAAGTTACTTTCTGGATCAGTGCCAAAGCATTTGGACCTGTAAGTAAAAATTCTCCCATATGCGAAACGTCAAAAACGCCCACACTAGTACGAACCGTTTCATGTTCAGCATTAACACCTTCATATGTAATAGGCATATTATAACCTGCAAAAGGAAGCATTTTTGCTCCTAAACCTTGATGTATGTGCGTTAGCGCAGTATCTTTCATTGTGTTGGATTTATAAAATTGAGTCGCAAATTTATTCAAAAAATATCGAAAAAAGATACTCTAAATTATAAATTTCGCAATGATTAGGAGCAATTTCCCGTGATCCGCTATATCTTTTGCTTTTTAAAGAAAAAAGCAAAAGGATGCCGCTTCTCCCGGGGCTATATAGGACCGTTCAAAAGAAGATTCGTGCTTTCAATTTTTTATGTAACTTTAGTATATAAAAGCACTCAGATGAAATCACCGTATTTAATCACAAAAGAAGAAATTCTAAAATTGTACAAACCTGTAGATTCCAAAGCCCATAAAGGAACACAAGGTCATGCGGTGATCATTGCCGGAAGCTACGGAAAAATTGGAGCAGCAGTTTTGGCCTCAAAATCCTGCCTCAAATCCGGATGCGGACTAGTAACTGCTTTTATACCAAAATGTGGTTATCAAATCCTTCATATCTCAATTCCAGAAGTAATGACCGCGACCGATGAAAACGCAAATTTCATCACTAACATTCAGTTGCCATTAATCCCGCAGGCAATCGGAATTGGTCCGGGAATAGGGAAGGAGCTCGGAACGCAAAAAGCGTTATTTGAATTTTTAAGAGTAAACAATGCCCCTTTAGTTCTCGATGCAGATGCTTTAAACATCATTTCAGAAAATTTATCCTGGTTAGAATTAGTTCCCGAAGACACGATTCTAACTCCTCATCCAAAAGAATTAGAACGCTTAATTGGTAAATGGAATTCGGAATCTGAAAAATTTCAAAAAACAATAGCTTTCTCAGAGAAATACAAAGTAATCATTGTCATGAAAGGCGCGCCGACATTCATAATAAACAGGACTTCTGTTTACGAAAACACAACCGGAAACGCAGCACTTGCAACCGCAGGAAGCGGCGATGTACTAACCGGAATTCTCACAAGTCTTCTCGCGCAGGGCTACGAACCCAAATATGCTGTAAAACTAGGTGTCTTTCTTCACGGTTTAACTGCCGATCTGGCTGTGCCAAAAACAGGTTATGAGTCTTTTATAGCTTCAGATATTATCGAGAATTTAGGAAAAGCTTTTTTGAATTTGGTTTAACCGCAAAGGGCGCAATGAATTACGCAAGGTTCGCAAAGTTTTTTGCCACGAAGGCGCAAAGACACAAAGCTTTTTTTAATCTTTCGAAGACGCAGAATGCCAAAGTTTTTTATATGCTCTTTAGATTTACTTATATTAAGTTTACTTATATAGCTTATATGGTTTAACCGCATAGGGCGCAATGATTTACGCAAGGTTCGCAAAGTTTTTTGCCACTAAGGCGCTAAGACACAAAGCTTTTTTTTATCTTGCGAAGACGCAGAATACCAAAGTTTTTTATATGCTCTTTAGATTTGCTTATATTAAGTTTACTTATATAGCTTATATGGTTTAACCTTGCGAACTTTGCGTAAATCTTTGTGAACTTTGCGGTAAAATTCACTTTACAGTTAAATAAAAAGTCTAAAATCGTAACTTTGTAACATGAAAAACAACTTCGATCTTAGAACGGTAAATGTTACCCGTTACATTACACCACTGCGCGAAGGCGGTTCTTTGCCCGCTTTGGCAGAAGCAGATGACGATTTTAAATACGTATTAAAATTTAGAGGTGCCGGACACGGTGTAAAAGCTCTTATAGCCGAATTAGTTGGCGGACAAATTGCAAAAGCTTTAAAATTACAATTACCAGAATTAGTTTTCGCAAATCTCGACGAAGCTTTTGGAAGAACAGAAGCCGACGAAGAAATTCAGGATTTACTTCAGGGAAGTCAGGGATTAAATCTGGCACTGCATTTTTTGTCTGGCGCAATAACCTTTGATCCGGTTGTAACAATTGTTGATGCAAAATTAGCATCGCAGATTGTCTGGCTCGATGCTTATATTACAAACGTAGACAGAACGTTTAAAAATACTAATATGCTGATCTGGCACAAAGAATTATGGCTGATTGATCATGGAGCATGTTTATATTTTCATCATTCTTGGAACAATTGGGAACAGCACGCAAAAAGTCCGTTTGCGTTAATAAAGGATCATGTTTTACTGCCTCAGGCTTCATTATTGAAAGAAGTCGATGTCGAATTTAAAGCGATTCTGACACCAGAAATTTTAGAAGAAATTGTAAATACGATTCCACTAGACTGGCTCCAATGGGAAGATACAGACGAAACGCCTGAAGGCTTGCGAAATGTATATTTACAGTTTTTGAAAACCAGATTAAACAATTCCGAAATCTTTGTAAACCAGGCTCAAAATGCAAGATAATCACTTATACGAATATGCTGTGATTCGCGTTGTGCCAAGGGTAGAGCGTGAAGAATTCCTGAATATCGGAATCATTTTGTTTTGCAAAAAAGCTAAATTTATAAAGGTTCTTTTTCAATTAAATAAAGAAAAAATACAAGCACTTTCTGCCGATTTTGATATCGAGCAATTAGAGTGCAATTTGACTTCGTTAGAAAAAATCACAAACGGAGCCAAAGACGGCGGACCAATTGCAGAATTTGATATTCCGGAACGCTTTAGATGGTTAACCGCAATTAGAAGTTCGGCTATTCAAACTTCAAGGCCTCATCCTGGTTTGTGTATGGATTTAGAAAAAACAATTCAGCGTTTGTTTGAAGAGTTAGTTCTTTAAAAAAAAGGGACAAAGGAACAAAGGCTCTAAGATGCTAAGGTTCTAGATTCTGGCTGAAAAATCTTTTAGTCCTTGCTTAAAATAAAAAAACCACGGATTACAGATGTAATCCGTGGTTAAAACTAAACTAACTAACTCAGATTTTAGAAAGAACCACAAGTGTTTCCTGCAAATGTAGCACCAGCGCCAGCAGTTACATCTGCTTTAACAGCCGAAGCCAAAAGTGTTACAATAGTATAAGGAGGCGTAAATGCAGTCTTACTTCCTGCAGTATTGCCGCTTGTGTTTGTAAAAACATTTCCAACTGCTGTAACAGCTGTATATCCAGTCATTAAATCGATTGGAGTTTTTACACCTTCAAAAACATTATTTTCTACTCGAATATCTCCCTCAAAACCTGCGGCGATACATTTATTACTTACTGTACTATTAAAATAGCTGTTGATAATATGTACTTTTCCAAAACGAACTCTAGGCATTCTTTCTTTACAGCCCGGAGCCCACCAGCATCTTGCAAAAGTAATTCTCAATTTTCCACGGTCTCCAGTTGCACCGTCGCTAGAACCAATTAAGTTCGAATATCTGTGATCGTCTGATCCTCCAGAACCTCCCGCTTTTGGTGGTTTTAGATAATGAAATTTAGAATACGTAACAGAAATATAATCTGATTTGTTTTTAATGTCGAAGTTTCCATCAACACCGTCTCTAAATTCGCAGTGATCAACCCACACGTTTGTACATTCGTCTAGAATTGCATTGTCCCATCCGTCAGTATCATAAGCTCCGGGACCTTCAAAAATTAGATTTCTAATAATGATGTTTTTACATCTTTTAATGTTGATGATTCCAGAAGCATCTTTAGTTTGATTAGTCGAAACCAATTTTGCACCGCTGGTACCATAAATGGTTTTACCAGTCTGGTCCTGAAACGATAATCTTGTTGTTACTGTAATAGTACCAGTAACTTTAATAACTTTTACGGCAGCATTCTCAATAGCCGATTTTAATTGAGCATACGTAGTAACCGTAGTTTCTGCCGAAGTTCCTCCACCAGTTGTCCCTCCGTTTTGAGAAGCCCATCCAGGGACTTGTGCGCAATTTCCAACTTTGGCAGTACTGCTGTTTGATGCCAAAATTATTGTTGATTCGTCTGCAGCTGTTTCATTTTGAGCTGAAGCGATTTCTTCGGTGTTACATGCTGCAAAACCGAATAATAGTGTTAGTAGGAACACCGAGATTTTTGATTTAAATTTCATAGTATAAGTTTGGGGTTTATAATATTTAACAGTGCAAAACTGAGAATAATAACACATAAAAAAGTTGAACAAGTTCAATGTTTTGAAAAAATATCTACAAAAAGTGTTTTTTTAACAGTTGTTAAGTGACAAAAAAAAGGTAAAAAAGGTACTTTTACGTAATCGATTACATCATTTTCCCAAATCTAAGATGTACTTGTAAATTTTTCCCCAAATAAAAACCACAAAAAAATGTACAACCTACTACGAAAAAACATCGAAAGAAAAATTCCGCTCACAGACGAAGAATGGAATTGTATTGTTTCAAAAGCAGTGCTGATTAAACTAAAAAAGAATCAGTTTCTTCAAATTCAGAATTCTAATAATAGTTATGAAGGATTTATTTTGAAAGGTGCTTTTAAGACTTACATCTTAAATGAAAACGGAACAGAATCTGTAATTTTCTTTTCTTTTGAAAAAGAATGGATGTGTGACCTCGAAAGTTTTTACCACCAAAAACCAACGACCTACAACATCAAAGCTATCGAAGACAGTGAGATTTTAGTAATTGATAAAGCCAAAAAGGCGCAGTTATTTGAAGAAGTTCCTAAACTTATTCAGTTTCACGTTCTTATGATTGAGCGGGCAAACGTTGCCATACAGCGAAGACTTCTGGATGTTATGAATAAAACTTCCAAACAGCGTTATCTCGATTTTATAGAGCGTTATCCCGAGAAAATACAAACGATAAACAATAGAAATTTGTCCTCTTACCTAGGAGTTTCACATGAGTTTCTATCAAAGATTAAAAGGATAGTTTCTTAGGTTCAGAGAGACAAAGGTTCAGAGAGACAAAGGTTCAGAGAGACAAAGGTTCAGAGGAGCAAAGGTTTAAAGGTCTCTTGAATTAAATAAAATCTCGCAAAGTAGTGAAGTTGCAAAGAAATAAACTTTGCGACTCCGCGTCTTTGCGAGATTAATTCGCTCCAATATTTAACCTGAAACCTAAAACTTGAAACAAATAAAACTAAATTTTCTTCTCCAAGTAGATAAACTCCAAAGGCATATCAGAAATCGTAACATGAATTACGCTGTCCGGAAAAGCTTCCTTTTTTCCTGTATCTACATAACCATGGCGCTTGTACCACGCTATAAGCTCTTCACGTACCGAAATAACAGTCATAATAATACTAGATAAGCCTAAAGCTTTAGCATGATTTTCGGCTTCGGCAAGCATCTTTTTTCCGATACCGGCATTTTGTAATTCAGGAGAAACTGTCAGCATTCCTAAGTACAGCTGATGTTCTTTTTCTACCAGCAAAACCGAACCAATAATTTTTTCGTTTTCTGTAAATTTCAGAATTGTATTTTTAGGATTCAGAAACATTTCTGTCATTTCCTGTTCGTCGGTTCTTTTTCCTTCGAGTAAATGTGCTTCGGTAGTCCAGCCTTTTTTAGAAGTTTCTCCTCTGTATGCTGCATTTATTAAGGTTGTTAATGCGGGAATGTCTTGTAGTGTTGCTTTTGTAATCATGGTATGATAATTTGAATTGCTTCCTCTTTTAGCTATTTAGTTTCTAAAAAATAAAAGTAATTAGTATGTTCTATAATTTTATTTCTTTCCGTTTCAAAAAGTACATTTTTAGTACTCTTTTCTTTATCAATGTAAATCTTTCCTTGTTTAAACGCACCAGAAATATTTATTTTTCCAAATTTGTTTTTATCTAAATGTATAATGCCGTACTCTGTTTTGTAATTTCCGTAATAACTAATTCGGCCTCCCCAGCTTCCGCTTCTAATTATATATTTTCCATCTTCTTTTAAATCGATATGTAATCCATTTCCGTTTGCTTGAATGTAAGTTTTTGAATTTTGTAAGTTCTCATAATAAAGATATAGGCCTAAATTCAAAAAAATAATTATAAAAGCTAAAAAAGTTGGAATGAGAGTCTGTATTTTCCTGTTCTTTTTGAAATTGTTACAATCTTCAGGAATTACATTTGATAACAAGAAAATTTCTAAAACACTTAAAATGGAATAGAAAAATACCGCGAAAATATTGTCTGCATGATACGATCTGTAAAGTATAAATAGAAACAATCCTCCAACAATAGTAAGCTGCATTATTCTTTTGGTCTGGTTTTTTTCCTGCATTTATAATTAGTTACTTTTTCGTGATTCCATCAAATCCAAACGATTTTTAATTCTTTCCAGAATATTAATATCAGAATCACCATGAATATCTCTTATATTATAATTAAAATTTCTTGGATCGGTAGTTTCTTGAAATTCATTAATATTGAGGTTAAAAAGAGCCTGACCAAATCGCTGGCTTGGATTTTTTTCCAGATAAGATTCTATTAATTCAAGTATAAGTTTATGTTCTTCTTTCATTTGAAACGGCAATTGTATTAGCAATTATTTGTAAAACTCGTAGTAATTTTTAAAATTATAACAAGTATCTATTTCTTGATCCTTTTGAGTTGTTTTTACTGGGATTCCGAATTTATCTAAGAAAAAATTTTCAGTTCCATAATAAGAACTATCGACCGCTTGATAAGTGTTTTTTATCAGCGTATTTTTTAAAAATTCTTTTCTTGAAATCTCAATGTTGCTTTCTTTTCTAATTATAATTTTGCTTAGGTTTTTATATCTGTATTCAGTACTTCTTAAAGTATCTTTTTGATCGATGGAGTAAGTTTTCTTTAAATTATTAGAGCTATCATATTCAAAGTATTTAGCATTACTATCCCATTTTTTGCCTTTTACATAATATTCTATTTTCTGAATTTTATTGTTTTTATTTAGAATATACAATTTGTATGATCCATCATATTTCGTAGTATTAAAATTAGAATATTCTTTAATTTCATTGTTCCAAAATTCTCTTTTAATGATATAATTTGGTCTTTTTTTATTTTCGCTTTCTATTTTTTTTACAAAGTCGATACAATCTTTATAGTTTTTAATTTCTTTTATAAATAAGTGAGGATTTGTATTGTAATCTTTTAAATATCCAAGTATCGTAGATTTTAGTTCCGTAATATTATCACCACTATAAGAGTATTCAAATAATTCATATTCAATATTTGAATGTAGATAATACGTTTTTATTAGTTTATTATCATTGTAAACATTTGCTTCTATCATGTAAATAAATCTGCCATTCCAATTCTCACTTACATATTGTTTGTAATACTTAAAGATTAGATTTTTATTTTTATCAAATTCAAGAATATTTACAGTGTCTTGATTTTGCACTTGGTAAAATTTTTTGATTTTATCCGGGAATTTGTTTTCAGAAAGAAGCAAGTTGAATGTCATTTCAGAAGAAGATGGAAGGACATTTTCTAAAAGCGGAGGTAAATCAATTTTTTCTTTAGTACACGACAAAAGAAAACTAAAAACTAAAAGACTAATTATTTTTTTCATCGGATAAATAGGATAGTTGATTTAATCAAACTTATAAATTTATGTTACAATAAAGGATCAGAAATTATTCAAAAATTTTCCATAAGTATCTCTCGTCTACAATTGCATTTGGATTTTGACTTACCATTTCCAGAAAAAGATTAAAATTGCGATAACTTCTTATCTTATAAGTAAATCGTTTTCCTGAATCGTCGATGATTATTTTCCAAACTCTTCTTTCATTAATCATCACATTGGTTTTTCTCATTTCAGTAATGGTAGAAATAGCATGCTGCACTACAGGACTTTTTGATTTTATGACGTATAAATTGTTATCGTCAAAATAATAAACAGATATATTAAACAAGAATTTTTCTAAACCCCACATAAAGGTCGTCGGAGCAGATAATCTGGTTAAAGTATGTAAATCTAAATTGGTTCGTTTTTTAAATTCAATTGCTCTTAGTTCTATAAAATAGTCAATCCAGGATTGAATTTTTTTGTGATTGAATAGCAAAACAATAATGAATGCTAAAAAGATTAAGGCAATATATATAGTCATATTTAAATAAGTTCGTAAAATATTTATCAGTCAAACATAGTAAACTTATTCAATAAAAATAAAAAGAAAACCACAAATTACATCAATAAATGGTTGTAATGCGTGGTTTTTAATCTTGTAGCAGCGATTGTAATACTTCGCAGAGCGGGAGATTGTAAGTCATTGATTAGCGCAAGTTATATTTATGTTTGCCAGAGCACGCATCTTAAGTCGAATTTATCAATTCATATCAATTATGAAAAGAGTATCTTACAAAAACAGTTTGTTTTTTACCGAAATTTATTTTCGTTTCAGAATTTTAAATATCTTTGAATTATGAGTACAGCAATAAAACCAAAACATATCGGCAGAAATATAAGCCGTATCAGAGAGCTTAAAGATATGAAACAGGAAGCACTGGCACTGGCTATAGGAACAAATCAGCAGGCAATTTCGGCTATTGAAAACAGCGAAACGGTTGACGAACAAAAACTAATTGAGATCGCAAAAGCTCTTGGAGTTTCTGTCGAAGCAATTAAAAACTTTTCGGAAGAAGCGGTTTTAAATATTATTGGTAATACTTATCACGATAATGGTATTGTAAATGCTGGACTTAATTATAATTGCACTTTTAATCCTTTAGATAAAGTTGTTGAACTTTACGAACGTTTGGTGCAAGCTGAAAAAGATAAAGTGGAGTATTTGGAGAAATTATTAAACGGGAAATAAACGTTTTTTGAACATATATTTTAAAAAAAAGACCTTTATGAGGTCTTTTTTTGTTCTTTTACTTATCAATTACTAGCGCGAGCGTCTCGCTCGTGCACGTTTCAATTGGTTTTTGAATTTCTTTGTGTTCACAAGCGGGACGCTCGCGCTAGCTGGGCTATCAGGGGATATATTTATTAGGTGAAATATTAATGGTAAAAAAATATTAAAATGGGATTTAATTTTACAGGAATAGTTGTAAACAAAAATTATGAGGATGATATAAATGTTCTTGCAAAAGATTTAGGATTAGGGAATCTTAAATATGAAGAGGAAATAGAATTTTCAGAAGCTCATCATTATGTATCAAAGAATACGCGACATTGTGTGGTATATCCTGCTGAAAATGGAACATTGATTTTTTTATGTCAACCCCTCCTAAATATTGAACGAATAGCCAAAAACGAAGAAGTGCTTTCTTTTTTAATATCGGAGTACTCCATGACTTTTTTCTTTGAGTATTATAAAAAAGATCGCTCTGTAATAAATTTAAACAATTCCAATTCTGTATTTGAATGCGTACGTTCAAAAATATTGATTACAGACAATGAAATTGCAGAATACGGCGATAAACTTCCTATTGAATCAAGTAATAACTTAGATACTATGGATACAATTTTTCACTTAATCAGCGAAGTATTAGGTCAGGAATTTGGTTCAATTGATATGAATTGTAAAATAAAAACATATTATATGTCGAGCGATAATAGTGATGATGAAGCATGGGAACCGAAACTCGAACTACCTTATGAGTTTGAAGTTGGCTGGCCTAACTATCCTATAATTTTACAGAGAAATAACCAATCGATAAAATTTGAAATTGAAACTACATATGACTTAAAAATCCTTTTTAAATTTACAGGTAAAGCTTTGCATTGTTTTTTGAATGCATTGATGGAAACTTTTAACATCAATATAAAAAATACTATACCTGAAGATATGCAGGAGAAAATTTTTGCACTTCCAATCTTAGACTTTTATAGGACTGAAGGTGTTTCGTGGAAAGTATTTTCAGATAATCCCCAAAACTATTTTGAATTTTATGTTACACGATACAATTTTCATGATAAGCTGATAATTTATTCAGACAAAGAGTATTATCAAAATATAATTAATTATTTCAATGTCTTTTGAAAATCAAGAATAACGGTCAAGAAATAGTTTGATGTTGTGTTGGCAGGACAAATTTATCAATTGCAAGCGCAAGCGTCCCGCTCGTGAACGTTTCAGCATTCACGTTTTCTAATTTTTGTGTTCACGAGCGGGACGCTCGCGCTAGCGGGGTAATTTGTGGCCTAAAATTTATTGGTTGTCCCATGCTAAAAAATAAATTATATGATTGAATTAAGTTTATCTTGAATATCTGTTACATTCTTTACATCGAAATTTGTTAGCTTGTCTCTGAGAAGATTCACTTTAGCTAAATTTAAATTAGCCTTATAGAAAATCTGAAATTTAAGTTTCTTTTGAATTTTAGAATCTGAATTCATTATTGGTAATCTGAGAAATAATTGCTCATAAGTATTATATAAAGCAAGAAAATAGAATAATGGAATGCTCACAAAGCTTAAAAGAACAGGTAATATTAATGAATTTAGGTTATGAACTGAGAAGAAATTTTGGTAATCATGAAATGTTTTATATATAGCAAAAACAAAATAAAGCAATCCAATTATTGCGATAATATTTGAAAGAAGATTTGTTAACATTTTATTTTTACTGTCTAATTCAGAAACTGATTTAAGTAAAGTAATTATTAAAATAAATGGGAAAATAAAAAATTCAATCCAAAAATTAAAAGAATAGAAATTCGACAAAAATTCAAGAAATAGAGTTAGTTTAAAGTTTTCATTTAGAATTTTTAGAAAAAAACCATTGTTAGATGCTTTGTCAATTTTAAAAAAAGTTACGATTGCAAATGTGGTAAACCATAATATTGAATCTTTTAAAAGAGTAAAATCCCATAAATCAAAATATTTTAGAATAAGTAAAATAGTGATGGTATATAAAAGCATTATTAAATAAACTATTGTAAGTTTTGGAGCGAAAAAAGATCTTACAAGATTTATAAAGGATTTGCCGAAACTAATTTTAAAAGCAAAAAACATTCCGATAATAGCTGTCCAAATTATTAAAGCTAATTCTCTATTTGAAAATATTTCTTGTAATTGTTTCATAGTTTTATGATCTAAAATTATTTTGTGAAATCCAATAAGTTAGATTTTTATAAAAATTAGCAATAACTGTCCGATGATTATCTTCATAAATATTTCGATTTATTACTTTTATTTCCTTAGTATGATCAATTAATCGCTCAATTATTTTGAATAATAGCGGATCTATTTTTTTTAGTTTATTTAAATCTGAAGAATAATTAAAATCTTCGTTTGGATCACATAAAATAGCTACTAATCTTCCGATAAAGGGATCTACAGCTTTTAAGTTGATTTTTTTTCCAGTTCTATATGATTTATTAAATTCTCTAATTTCTTCAGAATTACATTTGTAATAATCATAATCGGCAATAAATTTATTTCGATCAAAACCAAGTTCCAGATATATTGGTAACATTTTTATATGATCAAGACAATTCCCAATATGTTCTATTAATTCTACCGAAATATTTTCCGAAAGTATTTTGCTTTGTAGTAATGTAAGTTTTAGAGAACTTGTAAAATATAAATCTTTCATATTCATGTATATATGAAGTATTTCATGTGTGAATGAATCTATGCAAAGATGATTTTTGTCTATAACAAATGTAACAGAATTGTTTATACTGTAAACTCCATATTCATTATTTATAGACTCTTCAAATTCTACAGTATAGTTTTGATTTATTTCATTCCAAAGATTTTGATTTCGAGAATCTACAAGTTCTTTCATATTTTTTAATCTTCAATAACTTCTTTGCCTATTCGATATTTAAATTCTCCATCAATAATTACATATTCATGTGCGTTTCGCATTACTTTCTGTTGTAAATCAAAATTTTGCTCATCAGTCGCAATATGAATTACGTTCGATTCTAAATTTCTTAATTCGTTAGTTTTATCATCAGAATCTCTAAAATGTAAGTAAATTAAATACTCTGGATTTAAAGGGAAATAAACTTCGCTCTCTTTTGACATAAATTCAAATTTTCTAGTCCTATTTTCTAAGACTATCGGATTGTCAGTTGTAAACCAAGGTTTCCCTTCCTGTGATTTTAAAATTACAATTTCATAATGTCCGATCCTACGTAATAAATATTCTTGAAAAAATAGTAAAGCTCTATTTATAATTTCATCAACAGGATTATCTACCATTACTCTATAAAAATCTCTTTGTACTAATTCCTCCAAATTTTCGGCTCTATGTGCACAGATCATTTTTAAAATATTTTCTTTTGCATCAGAATTTAATAAGTATATTAAATTTGATCGCCATTCATTGGAACGTGCTATAAAATTTGGAATTAGTTGTAAAAGTATTGCTTTTGATTTGTTACTTAATTTATTTTCCGTTTCAAGATCGCTTAGAATTTCTGAGTAAACGTTTTCAATATCACAATTTAAACTTTCAAATAACCTTTCAATTTCTGGATTATCACTTTCTATATCAAAAATATTAGTTTGAGCTAAAAAGCTTTTTATACTCTTTTGTCGAGTAAATTTTTCCCCAGTTTTTAAAACAGAAACTTTATATTGATCATTTGAAATATAACCAAACTGTTTTAAATAAACTTGAGGAATTATATGTTGATTTTGATTTTTAGGTTGTTTCATGATTTTTTTTGAATATCAAACCTATTAATTTTATAGACAAAAAACTAATTGTGAAAAAAAATCCGCAAATTTACCTTTCAAATTTGCGGATTTTAAATTTTATAAATAGAGAAAAATTACCCCAAAAAAGTCTTCAACTCCTCATAACTAGAAATCTTAACACTAACTTTCTCCTCATTAATAACGCTCTCAATCTGTTCAGGAATAGGAAGTGTAATCCCCAAAGCAGGTTCAACAACATCCAGAAATTTAATAGGATGCGCCGTTTCTAAGAAAACACCAATTGCATTTTCATGTTTTTGTAATTCTTTTTTCAAACCTAAATAACCAACAGCGCCGTGTGGTTCTGCGATATAACCATTTGTGTTATAAATTTTCTTTAGAGCATCGAGCGTTTCTTCATCAGTATAACTATAAGAAGAGAAGTCTTTTTCGAACGCTTTCAAGTCATTATTGTACAATTCCTGAATCCTGATAAAGTTACTTGGATTACCAACATCCATGGCGTTAGAGATAGTTGCTTTAGAAGGTTTTGGATCGTATTTTCCGTTTTCTAAGAATCTTGGTACGGTGTCGTTTACGTTTGTAGACGCAACAAAATGTTCAATTGGCAAACCTAATTTCTTTGCCATAATTCCGGCGCAGATATTTCCGAAGTTTCCGCTTGGGCAAGAGAAAACCAATGGTTTGTTTTGGCTTTTTAACGTTTTGTAAGCAAAGAAAAAATAGAACATTTGCGGTAACCAGCGCGCAATATTAATAGAATTCGCCGAAGTCAGGTTTTTATGCGCTAAAGTTTCATCTAAAAATGCTTTTTTCACCATATCCTGGCAATCATCAAAAACGCCGTCAACTTCTAGTGCTTTTATGTTTTGCCCTAAAGTCGTCAATTGTTTTTCCTGAATATCGCTCACTTTTCCCGACGGATATAAAATGACAACATCAACGCCGTCAACGCCTAGAAATCCGCTTGCAACGGCTCCGCCCGTATCTCCCGAAGTCGCTACCAAAACCGTATTTTTGCTGTCTTTTTTGTCTTTATTAAAATAAGCTAAACAACGCGACATAAAACGCGCTCCAACATCTTTAAAAGCCATGGTTGGTCCGTGAAATAATTCTAAGGAATAAATGCCGTTTTCGACTTCTACAACCGGAAAATCAAAGCTTAAAGTCTCGGCAATAATTTCTCTTAAATTCGCTTCCGGAATTTCATCGCCCACAAATTGCTGAATTACATCAAAGGCAATATCGTTATGAGTCAGATTTTCGATTACATTAAAAAATGCAGGATTTAAGGGCGTAATGGTTTGAGGAAAATACAATCCTTTATCACTTGCCAATCCTTGTATTACAGCTTCTTTAAAAGAAACTTCTGGTGCATTATGGTTTAAACTGTAGTATTTCATTTTTTTGTTTTTATTTTAAACCATATAAGTGATATAAGTTAATATAAATGCATGCGCTTTTAATTAAATGAGCTTATATCACTTATATGGTTGGTAATATTGCTTAGAGAATTCTTACGCCATCCGGATTAATCTTCGAAACGTGAATTTCATATGGTAAATTCATTTTTTCGTAAACCTCGCTCATGGCTTTGGCGATTTTGTCTGCGGTTTCTTTTCCTCTGCTTAAAGCAAAAATCGACGGGCCAGAACCTGAAATTCCAGAACCCAAAGCACCGTTTTCGAGAGCCGTTTGTTTGATTAAATCGAAACCCGGAATCAAGACGCTTCTTAACGGCTCCACGATTTCGTCATGAAGCGATCTTCCGATTAAATCGTAATCTTTTGTATATAAGCCAGCTATAAGTCCGCCTACATTTCCCCATTGCATAATCGCGCTTTTTAGGGAAACTGTCTGTTTTAAAACCGAACGTGCGTCTGAAGTTTTCAGCTCAATCTGCGGATGAACTACCGTAGCAAACAATTCTTCGGGACTGTCAATTCTGATAATATCCAGCGGTGCATAACTTCTTACCAAAGTAAAACCGCCTAAAAGGGCAGGAGCAACGTTGTCGGCGTGTGCATTTCCGCTCGCTAATTTTTCGCCCTGCATGGCAAATTGCACCAGATCTTTACGGGAATACGGTCGGCCAAGTAATTCATTAATTCCGAAAACTGCTCCGGCAGAACTTGCAGCACTGCTTCCGATGCCGCTTCCGGCTTTTATATTTTTATAGATTTCGATTTCAAATCCAAATTCAGTATCTAAAGTTTCCAACATTGCAAGCGCAGCCACTCCAGAAACATTTTTTTCGGTTTCCAAAGGCAGATCGGCCCCCACAATTTTAGTAATACGAACTCCTTTTTGATCGACTTTTCTAACAATCATTTCATCGCCCGCATTGTCTAAGCAAAGTCCAAGTACGTCAAAGCCGCACGAGAGGTTTGCAATAGTTGCCGGGCAAAATAGTTTTATTTGTGTCATTTGTTATAGGTTCAAAGTGGCAAAGGCTCAAAGGTTCAGAGGTTTTGCAACTCAATATTTTTTATTTTAAGGTTCAAAGCGAAAGGTACAAAGGCTCAAAGGTTTTAACTTTGTCCCTTTGCACCTTTGAGCCTTTGTACCTAACTAAACGTTTCCAATGCGAATTACATCCGCAAAAATTCCTGAAGCCGTAACCGCAGCACCTGCTCCGGCTCCTTTTATCAATAACGGCTGATCTACGTAACGATCTGTGTAGAACAATACGATGTTGTCTTTTCCTTCTAAATTATAGAAAGGATGATCTTTTGGAATGAATTGCAGACCTACGCTTGCTTTTCCGTTTTCGAATTGTGCTACGTATTTCAATCTTGAATCTTTGGACAAAGCTTCTTCATAGATTTTTCCGAAATGCGGTGCGTGTTTGATTAACGATGCAAAAAAGTCTTCATTGTTTGTTGTTGCTAAACATTCAGCAGGCAGGAATGATTCGTTTTCGATGGCGTCAATATCCATTTCGTAACCGCTTTCGCGAATAAGAATCAGGATTTTGCGAGCCACGTCGATACCGCTTAAATCAATTTTCGGATCTGGTTCTGTAAATCCTTGCACTCCTGCTTCTTTTACCACATCGTGAAAAGAATTATTCTTATCGAAATTGTTGAAAATAAAGTTCAAACTTCCCGATAAAACAGCCTGGATTTTATGCACTTTATCGCCAGAAGCAATTAAGTTTTTTACGGTGTCTATAATGGGTAATCCCGCACCAACATTCGTTTCAAACAAAAACGGAGCGTTGTATTGGCGGGACAAGTTTTTTAATTTTTTGTAATTGTCATACGCAGAAGAACAGGCAATTTTGTTGCAGGTTACAACCGCAATACTTTGTTTTAGGAAGTTTTCGTAAGTTTCAGAAACACTGGCGTTTGCTGTAATATCAACAAAAATACTGTTGCGTAAATTCAGTTCTTTTGCACGTGCAATGAATTCTTCTTTGTTGGCAGCTTCGCCTTTATCTAAATCAGCCTGCCATTCTTTTAAAGAAATTCCGTCTTCGTCAAAAAGCATTTTTCTTGAATTTGATAAAGCAATAACGCGAACGTTAATTTTTAAATTATCTTTTAAAAACTTTCTTTGGTTGTGAATCTGCTCGATGAATTTTTCACCCACATTTCCAACGCCCATTACAAATAAATTCAACTGTTTTGTATTTTCTTCAAAGAAATTTTCATGCAGCGTATTCAACGCTTTTTTAACGTCTCTCTCGTTAATTACAGTCGAAATATTTCTTTCAGAAGCACCTTGCGCAATCGCACGAATGTTTACGTTGTTTTTTCCTAAAGTACTGAACATTCTGCCGCTCAGACCTTGGTGATTTTTCATGTTTTCACCCACCAAAGCAATAATACAAAGGTCTTTTTCTACGTAACAAGGATCAATTTTGTTTTGTAAAATTTCAACTTCAAAAGCTCTGTTAATCGCAGCTTCGGCATTTTCAGCATCCGAATTTAAAATTCCGATACAAATAGAATGCTCAGAAGAAGCCTGAGTAATAAAGATTACATTGATTTTTTCCTGAGATAAAACTTCAAACAAACGTCTGGATGAACCTGCAACGCCAATCATTCCGGGACCTTCAAGTGTTAAAAGCGAAATATGATCGATATGGCTGATTCCTTTTACAACCGAATCTTTTGAGGAAACCTGATCAGAGATAAAAGTTCCTACAGCTTCTGGCTCAAAAGTATTTTTGATTAAAATTGGAATGTTTTTTCTTAAAACCGGCTGGATTGTCGGCGGATACAAAACTTTGGCACCAAAATGCGACAATTCCATCGCTTCCTGATAGGAAATGTTAGCAATTGGCTGTGCTTGTTTTACGATTTTTGGGTTTGCAGTAAACATTCCGTTTACATCAGTCCAGATTTCTAATTGTTCAGCATCAATTGCTCCGGCAATAATAGCAGCAGTATAATCTGAACCGCCGCGGCCTAAAGTCGAAGTAATTCCGTCTAAAGTCTGCGCGATAAATCCCGGTAAAATATTAATTTTTGATTCATTCAAAGCAAAATATTCCTGAATCAATTGGTTTGAAACTTCAAAATTAACTGCAGCTTTTCCGAAATCAGCATTTGTTTTGATTAATTCACGGCTGTCTTTATAAACGGCAGTTTTATCGATTTGCTGATAAGCCTGTGCAATAATGTAAGAGGAAAGCAATTCGCCAAAACTCAAAATCGTGTCGGCAGTTCTTGGTGATAATTCGCCTAATAAAAAGCAGCCGTCTAATAAAGTTTCCAGATGGTTGATGATTCTTTTTACATGGCTTAATAAACTGCTTTGTTCGCTTACCGGAATTAATTCTTTTAAAGTGTCAAGGTGTTTTTTCTCTATTTCTGCAACGATATTTCTAAAATCTTCGTCATTTGCTGCGGCTTTTGCTGCTGCCGACTGCAATAAATCGGTTACTTTGCTTAATGCAGATACAACAACAACTAATTGGTCTTCGTTAGCTTTTTGGTTAACAATTTCGAGAACGAGTTTTATATTTTGAGCATTGGCAACCGAAGTTCCGCCAAATTTTAATACTTTCATTTTGATATTTTTTTTCTTTTGATGCAATAGTTTTTATGTATCCAATTACTCTCTTCTTTAAGAAAAAAGTATAGATAACCAGGATTATATGTAAAAATGTATACCCCTAAGGGGTAGTAGTTGTTGTAGTAGAAATTGTTGTAGCAGCAATCGCAGTTCTTGTTTGAACTGTCATTGTAGATTGATATTTTGTGCTGTTACTTTTCATTTTGATTTTTCAAAAGTACAGATTTTATAAAAGTTAAAAAACTCAAATTTCCTTTTTGCGAATATTTTAAAATTTCAAATCTCTTTAATTCAATATTGAGTTTTCGTCAGAATTGAATGTTATAAATTGTTGTATTCGTAGAATAAGTATTGTTTTAGTAGTACTGTAACTCGTTCATAAAGTGAATTTTAATAAAAACGGAAGAAAAACAACATTATTTATTCTATATGTTAAATGGATTTAATTTTATAAATCATTCATTTCTCAGTGATGGATATTAAGAAATAGGTAAAAGACATTGTTTTGCGATATTCAAATTTTTATTATTATTAACAAATCTTGCTTTTTAATATTGATTTGCTGAATTTTGATGCCTTAAATATAAAAACCATGAGAGAGATCCATTATATAAGTACTGAGACCATAAACTTAGAAGCTTTACAGGAAATAATTGTAAATCAGAAATTGATTGAATTATCAGAAGAAGCAAAAGTAAATGTTCAGAAATGCCGTGACTATTTAGATAAGAAAATGGCATCGCATTCAGGACCTATTTATGGTATTAATACTGGTTTTGGATCACTTTGCAATGTTAAGATTTCAAACGAAAATCTATCGCAGCTTCAGGAAAACTTAGTAAAATCTCATGCTTGCGGGACTGGCGATGAGGTGCCTTTGGAAATTGTCAAGATGATGCTGCTTCTAAAAATACAATCATTAAGCTACGGACATTCAGGCGTGCAATTGCAAACTTTAAATCGTTTGGTAGATTTTTATAATAATGATGTTCTGCCGGTAGTCTATACGCTTGGATCACTTGGCGCATCTGGAGATCTTGCACCTTTGGCTCATTTGTCTTTACCGTTATTAGGAGAAGGCGAAGTTTATTTTGAAGGTAAAAAAGTTCATTCTTCTGAAGTTTTAAAGCATTTTAACTGGGAACCAATTGTGCTGCAGTCCAAAGAAGGTTTGGCATTGCTTAACGGAACACAGTTTATGAGTGCTTACGGAGCTCATATTTTAATTAAAGCTTATAAATATTCCTATTTGGCAGATTTAATCGGAACTATTTCTTTGGAAGGTTTTGATGGAAGAAGCGAACCTTTTAATGAATTGATACATTATATCCGTCCGCATAAAGGTCAGATTGTAACTGCACAGCGTATCAATGAGTTTTTGGAAGGAAGCGAAATCATAGCTCAGGAGAAAAAACACGTTCAGGATCCGTATTCTTTCCGTTGTATGCCTCAGGTTCACGGCGCTTCAAAAGATGCTATTGATTATGTTAGAAAAGTATTTAAAACCGAAATTAATTCGGTTACCGATAATCCGAATATTTTTATTGAAGCAGATGAGATTATCTCCGGAGGAAATTTTCACGGCCAGCCATTAGCTTTAGCTTTAGATTTTATGGCAATTGCTTTGGCCGAGTTAGGAAGTATTTCTGAAAGAAGAACTTATCAGTTGATTTCTGGTCAGCGCAACCTTCCGGCTTTTTTGGTTGATAATCCAGGATTAAATTCAGGTTTAATGATTCCGCAGTATACTGCAGCAAGTATTGTGAGTCAAAACAAACAATTGGCCGCGCCGTCAAGCATCGATAGTATTGTTTCCAGCAACGGACAGGAAGATCATGTAAGTATGGGAGCAAATGGAGCAACAAAAGCGTTACGTGTACTGGAAAATCTGGAGCGAATTCTGGCTATCGAATTATTAAATGCATCACAGGCAATTGCCTATAGAGAATCTTTAAAATCCAGCGATTTTATTGAGATGTTTTTAGGCAGTTACAGAGAGGTAGTGCCTCTGGTTAAAGAAGATAGAATTTTGCATTACGACATTGAGAAGACCGTGTCATTCTTGGATAGTTTCCAAATTGAAAACGATTTGTTAACAATGGCTTAACATTGTAAAATATTAATGAAGTAATTTTGCACTATCAAAAATATAAAAATGTCAATAAACAGTATTTTCCAATTTTTAGTGCCGAAAGACAAGAAATTCTTTCCACTTTTTGAAGAAGCTTCAAGCAATTTAATTGAATTAGCTTCTAACTTACATGAAGCTGTAAATCTTCCCTTAAAAGAGAGAGAAGTTCTTTTTCAGAGAATTGACGAATTAGAACAAAGAGGAGAAGATATTACACGTCAGACCAATTTGGAATTAAGCAGAAACTTTATTACTCCGTTTGATAGAGAAGATATCCATACCTTGATTACTTCTATTGATAACGTTGCAGATTATCTTCACGGTGCAGCAAGCAGAATGAAGTTATATCAAGTTGACAAGATTACAAAATCGATCAGAAAAATGACAGAAATCAACCTTGAGGCTTGTCAGAATATTGACAGTGCGGTAAAAGAGTTGAGTAACTTAAAAAATATGAACATTATTAAAGAAGCTTGTGCCAGAATTAATAAACTGGAAAACAAGTCTGATAACGTTTATAATAAAGCAGTTTTTGAAATCTTTGAAAACGAAACAGACGCTAAAAATATTATTAAATATAAGGAAGTGTTATCTGTTTTAGAATCAGCAACAGACAAATGTAAGAGCGTTGCAAACATACTAGAATCTATTTCTGTAAAACATTCTTAATTCAATTTTTCATTCTGAAGTTATAATTTATGACGCTACTTATATTAATTATAGTACTAGCCTTAATTTTTGATTACATTAATGGTTTTCATGATGCGGCAAATGCTATAGCGACTGTTGTTGCAACAAAAGTATTGACGCCTTTTCAGGCCGTTCTTTGGGCAGCATTTTTTAACTTTCTGGCGTATTGGGTTTTCGGATTTGGTGTTGCAGATACTGTTGCTAAAACAGCGCACACTATGGAAATTAACCTAGTGGTAATTCTTGCCGGTGTTATTGCAGCAATCTGTTGGAATTTATTGACTTGGTGGTTAGGAATTCCTTCGAGTTCTTCGCATACACTTATTGGAGGTTTTGCAGGAGCGGCAGTTGCACATGCTATTGCAGTTCACGGTTTTTCAGGGTATGTTGGCGCAGATGGAACTACACAATACTGGTACGAAATCGTAAGCTGGTACAAAGCCGGAAAAGACGGAGGAATGCCTTCAGGAGTTATTATCATTATTGCTTTTATTGTTCTTGCACCTTTATTAGGAGCTTTTGCTTCTTATTTAATATCAATTTGGCTGTTAAATGCTTCTCGTAAAAGTATTGGACCAAAAATCTTTACCATTGCATTAATGCTTGGAACTATTTGGTTTGTTGTAACTCAGATGGTTACTTATGATCAAATTTTAGAACACGGAAAACCTCGTTTTGAATCTCATTTTTGGAGTGTAGCTTTTGATCCGCATAATATTAAATGGTTTCTTGTAGCCTTTATTATCTTAACTGTAAGTTTATTTTGTTTGATCTTTAGCAGCTTAAATCTTCACCAGGCAGATGCTGCTTTGAAAAAAATGCAGTTAGTATCTTCTGCTGCCTTCAGTTTGGGGCACGGAGGAAATGACTCTCAAAAAGTAATGGGTATTATTGCTGCAGCAGTAGCAGTTTATATCAATACAAATCCAGGTGTTCATTTAGATTCCTGGTTAAATGTAGTATTGCCAAATGATGATTTAGGAGTTAAAGGTGTAATGCCGGGATGGATTCCATTAGCGTGTTATTCTGCTATTGCAGCAGGAACTTTAAGCGGAGGATGGAAAATTGTAAAAACCATGGGTTCTAAAATCACAAAAGTAAGTTCGTTTGAAGGTGTTGCTGCCGAAACAGCTGGAGCTTTGACACTTTATTTTACTGAACATTTAAAAATTCCGGTAAGTACAACACATACTATTACAGGTTCTATCATTGGAGTTGGATTAACAAAACGTGTTTCTGCAGTTCGATGGGGAGTTACAGTAAGCTTAATATGGGCTTGGATCTTGACAATTCCGATCTCTGCTATTTTGGCAGGTTTAGTATACTTTATTTTAAGTGTATTTATTAAATAAATGATTCTGAAAATGTGAGATTCAATCACATTGATAAACATATCAAAAAGCCGATTTCAGTTTTGAAATCGGCTTTTTTATTGTTTTTTAACTTCCTTTCTAAAAATTATAAAAGCATATATTTGAAGCCAATTTAATGAGGATTTATGATAGATCAAAAAACTTTAAATCAAATAGAAAGAATAAAGACAAAATTGATTTTAGCAAAAGAAATAGATAATGATTTTGAAGTATTTGCTGCAGATCGTCATAAGTATTTGATAGGAGAGACGATTAGTAGCGAAGAAATTTTAAAGTTTGAAAGAAGTTATACTATTTCTCTTCCGGAATCTTATAAAGCGTTTTTACAGTATATTGGTAACGGTGGAATATCTAATCAAAATGCTGCTGCAGGTCCTGGGTATGGAATATTTCTTTTTGGGAAAAATATTGCCGAATTTGTTTATAGTAATCCAGAAAATTTTTTGAAACAAGATTGCAAAGTTTATCCTGAAATGAGCGATAATTTTTGGAAAGAACTAAATATGAAAATTGATGAAGATATTTCTGATGAGGATTTTGAATATGAATTAGGTAAAATTTTTTCAGGGATTTTGCCTATTGGAACAGAAGGCTGTACTTACTATTATGGACTTGTTTTAAATGGGGAATTTAAGGGGAGAGTTGTAAATATTGATATTGATCGACGTAAACCATACTTTGCTTTTGAATCTGATTTTTTAGATTGGTATGAGCGATGGCTTGATGAAATTACAGCAGAAAAAATAAATGATAATAATGATTTATTTAATCATACTTTGGGTGGAGTTGTAACTCATATTTTAGATGTATATAATGCTGCAGATGTTGAAGAAACTAAATTAGAATGTTTGATTGCAATCTTAAAAAAGAAAGAGATAGCTTCGCAAGCATTAGATGTTTTGGAAAAAAAATATAAATCGAGTGAGGGTGTAATTCAGCATAAACTGCTCCAAGTGCTTACTAAGTTTGATTATAACCGCGCATATCCTTATTTGATTGATTTTGCTAAAAATGATATATTAAGTGTTTTTCAATTTGTATTTTGGTACGCTAAAGACAAAAGTTTGGATTGGCTGGAGTTTATAAAAGAAAATATTCAAAGGATAAACGATGAGAAAACATTTCAATTCTGTACTTATTTGTTAAAAGAAATGAAGTTAGATTATGGAATTATGATTATTCCATTTTCATTAAATGAAAATAAAGAAATAAGAAGGCAGTTTTATTATTCACTTGGGCAATTAGAAAATAAAAGAGATTATCTGGATACGTTTATAATTGGATTAAATGATAATTCTAATTGGGTTGTTCATGCTGCATTACAAGCTTTAAATGGAATAAAAGATGAAAAACTCTTAGTCCATTATAAGGCAGTTGCGGAGAAATTTTCGAAAGAACAAGATTATATTTTGCCAAATTTAAGTCGAAATCTCGAATTTTTCGGATTGACTTTAGCGGAAATAAAACTTTAGATTTAAAAGAGATATAAAAGTCTTTATCAGATAAAAAACCATGGTTCAATTTTGTAAATAAAAAAAGCTGATTTCAAATAGGAATCAGCTTTTTTTATGCTTAATATTCTTTAAGTTTTATTCCTTCTTAAATAAAAATTCTTTTCCGCCTTGTTTTAGAATCATTTCTTTTTTCTCAGCATTAAATTCCATTACAATTCCTGCAGCATCAAATTTAAAGATGTTTGCAGCTGTAGGTTCTAAAGAAAAAGAAGGTTGTCCTGCTGTTTGTGCAGTCATTGTATTTTCCTTTTTAGAAATTGTTATTTTTATTGGGATCTGCAGGCTTGCATACGTTCCTAAATATTGTTCCAGAGTTTCTGCAGTGATTGAAACAGTATTAAAATTAGGCATTACAAAAGGTTTGTGAAAATAAGAACTAAAAGCACACAGTAAGATGCTGTTGTTATCATAACCCATTCCGTTTGAAGTTATAGCTAAAGCTAATTTTTCACTTGGAAAATAGCCTGCAATAGATCTGAAGCTGTCGATTGCGCCATTGTGGCCGTAGCTTTTTCTTTCGAAATAAGGAAATTCTAAAATACCCATTCCGTATTTGTCTTTTATGGTTTTCATTTCATTTAAATGTTCTATCGAAACAATTTTTCCAGCAAAAAGATTTTCAATAAAAAGATTCAAATCAGTTGGGTTAGAAACAATTCCGCCGGCTCCAAGCGGAATCGATATATCGGTTTCACTTTCTTTTTCCCATTTTCCAGCAAGAGAATAAGAATAACTTTCGTTGTTTTCAATACTGATTTTTCCGCCCAAATAAGTATTTTTTAATTTAAGAGGTTTAGTAATCTTTTGACTTAAAATTTCGCCATAAGATTTTTTGTAAATATCTTCTAGTATAAACGACAATAAAATATAGTTAGAATTGCTGTATTTACCTTTTGTATTAGGTTCAAAAACGATATCTCCGGCAGTTATTCGTTCTATCATTTTAGCTTTTGACTGAGGCTGTGTATTCCATTTTAAATAATCCGGATCATTTGTAAAATCATGAATACCGCTTCTGTGATTCAATAAATTACTTACTGTAATAGTTTTTGCATTTTTTATGGTTGGAAAATAACGGTCAATAGTTTGGTTTAGATTGATTTTATTTTCTTCCACAGCTTTAAAAATAAGTGAAGCGGTAAAAGTTTTAGAAATGGAACCAATTCTGTATTTCGTATTGATACTTGATTTTTTTGAAGCAGTAATGTCATCAAATCCAATTGATTTTGTGTAGATTGTTTTTCCATTTTCAGAGATTGCAATACTTCCCATGTATTTATTATTTTTCTCTAAGAGAAGAAACAAACTGTCAAGTCTTTTGGTATTAAAAGTTTGGGAAAAAGCGCTTGTAATTACAAGGGCAAATAAGCAGGTAATAATTTTTTTCATGATAGTGTTTTTTGATTGATTGATTTTTTGAACTTTAATAATAAGGTAATAAGGAAATAAAATAAGACGATTGATAACAGCATTACCGGAATAAACCAGTTGCCGAGAACTTCATGGATATTATTTTTAATCTGGCTTTCAGGGTTGATGATTCCCAAAACAAAAACAGAAAAGGAGTCTTTTTTCATGTACAGGCCAACAAGAGACGGATTGTAGATTTTGGCAAAAATTAAAAAAACAAATCCAAATAGAAAAAGGTACAAAACAAAGAAGAAGATATAAGAAATACCATTTGTAAAGTTTAATATCAATGCTTTAAAAACGTGAACAGGATTGAATGTCTTTGTGGCCTGCTGTAATTTTTTATCAGCCACAAGTGGTTTTAATACTTCTTCTGGCAAACCTAATTTTTCTATTATATCTAAAAGAGAGTCGATTTCATTCGCATCCTTTTTGTGGTGGATAGCCTCATAAATATGGCTGTTAAACTCCATATAAATGTCATCCTGATCTGTTTTTGATAATGATGCGGTAGCTTTCCTGATGCGCTTCATGTAATCGTTGTAAATTCGCTGTGAAGCTTTTTCTTCGAATTTGATATCTTCTATTCTCATTGAATGATTTTTTTAATTGATTTTTCCAGATTCTCCCAATAGATGTTCATCTGAGTCAGCGTTTCGATTCCTGCTTCAGTTAAAGAATAATATTTTCTTGGGATGCCAGTTTCCTGCTCCACCCATTTAGAATCGACCAATTCTTCCGTTTTTAAGCGATTCATTAAAGGATAAAGTGTTCCTTCTGCAATTTCTATTTCGGTATGTTTTCTTATCTGCTCTATAAGTTCATAACCGTAGTACTCGTGATTTTTGAGTACGTTAAGAATAATGAAAGTTAAGGTGCCTTTCTTTACCTGTGATTTCCAGTTTGTTACAAATGTCTCATTCATTTGGCTAATGTATAACAAAATACATAGTATAACAAAGTATATAGCTAAGTTTTTTTAATAAACATTTAATTATCTCATTTTCAGAATGTTAAATATTTAAATTTATTTTTTTAAAATTTTATGATTGTGTTTTCTTTTGTAATGCGTCTGTTTTAGATTCTTTTTGTCTTCAGAAATGATACTTATGGTACCGTCAATTTCTAACATACAGAGTTTTACATCTGTAAAATGTTCTAAACCATGTTCACGCATTGCTTCTTTTAATTCGTCGTGAGAGATGTCTAGTCTGCTTAAAGCTTTAAAATCTAATTTGCCATTGTGAATTAAAACTTCTGGTTTATCAAGTAATAAATCGCTGAAAAATTTGGATCTGTGCATCAATTTTTTAATAATAAAATTGATTATAAACAAAACCAACGCGGCAACCAAACCTCCCCAAAGACTTGTATCGGGGCCAACCATGGCATTTTGAACCGAATTGCTGATTAATAAAATCAGAATTACATCGGCAGTATTTAATTGAGAAAGTTCTTTTTTGCCGAAAATTCTCAAGGCAATTGTCATGAAAAAATAGACAGCTGCACTTCTAATTATAATATCTAAATAAGGAAAATGCATGTTTTTTATTTTAAAGGTAAACAAACTATGTGAAAGTTTTAAATTTTGAAAAAGTTACTAAAATAAAGTTACATGATGAAGTTCAAATGAGGTTCTTGAATCAATTAAAGATATTTTGGATGTTTCTGTTAGATAAAAAAGAATGATTCACAACCATTAAAGATTCATAATTTATGTAATTATTCTGAAAGATTTAACTTATGTATAATTATATTTGTGTAATAATTTTAATACAAAAAAGATGAAAGCATTAGTTTATCATGGCGACCATAATATCGCACTCGAAGAAAAACCAAAACCGACTATTTTAAAACCAACAGATGTGATTTTGAAGGTTTTGAAAACAACTATTTGTGGTACTGACTTAGGTATTTATAAAGGTAAAAACCCTGAAATTGCCGATGGAAGAATCCTGGGGCATGAAGGTGTAGGACTGATAGAAGAAGTTGGTGAGAGCGTAAGACAATTTAAGAAAGGGGATAAGGTTTTGATTTCCTGTATTACTTCTTGTGGTTCCTGCGAGTATTGCAAAAAGCAATTGTATTCTCATTGTAAAGACGGTGGTTGGATTTTAGGTTATATGATTGATGGTGTTCAGGCAGAGTATGTTCGTATTCCACATGCAGATAACAGTTTATATAAAATACCTGCTTCAATTGATGATGAAGTAGCAGTTTTGTTAAGTGATATCTTGCCTACGGGTCATGAAATAGGGGTGCAGTATGGGAATGTAAAACCCGGAGATGCTATTGCTATTGTTGGTGCAGGACCTGTTGGTATGTCTGTGTTGCTAACATCACAGTTTTATTCGCCATCCATTATTATTATGATCGATATGGATGAGAACAGATTAAACCTGGCTAAGGAACTCGGTGCAACCCATACGATTAATTCGGGTACAGAAAATGTTGTGGAATCGATAAAAAATATTGTAGGTGATGGCGTTGATGTGGCGATTGAAGCTGTAGGTATTCCTGCAACATGGGATATTTGTCAGCAAATAGTAAAACCAGGTGCGCATATTGCAAATGTAGGAGTGCACGGGGTAAAGGTTGATTTTGAAATAGAAAAATTATGGATTAAGAATCTGACCATCACGACCGGACTTGTCAATACCAATACTACGCCAATGTTAATTAAAGCAGTCTCTGCCAATCGTTTTGATTTAAAGAAATTAATTACTCATCACTACAAATTAGATGAAATTGAACAAGCTTATCAAACTTTCCTGAATGGTGCAAAAGAAAAGGCTTTAAAAATTATTATTAGTAATAGCTAAAAAAATCACCAAACCTGATGCTTCGAAAGGTTGATAAAAAAGGCGAAATCAATGAAAGTTGACTTCGCCTTTTTTATCAATTAATTAAAGTAAACCAAATAATTAAATTAATTTAAAATTCTTTTCAATAGCTTTTATCATTTCACCTGCAATATCTTTATTTGTAGCACCTTCAATTCCTTCAAGTCCTGGAGAAGAGTTTACTTCAAGTAATAATGGACCTTTTGAGGAACGTATAATATCAACACCAGCTACTTTTAAGTCCATTGCTTTTGCGGCTTTAATAGCAATCTTTTTTTCTTCTGCGGTTACTTTAATTACAGATGCGGTGCCTCCAAGGTGGATATTTGCTCTAAATTCGCCCGGCATCGCTTCACGCTGAATGGCAGCAACCACTTTTCCGTCAATTACAAAACAACGAATGTCTTTTCCGTTTGCTTCTTTTATGAATTCCTGAACTAATATATTGGCATTTAAGCTTTTGAAGGCGTTAATTACACTTTCTGCTGCTTTTTTGGTTTCGGCCAAAACAACTCCTTTTCCTTGTGTTCCTTCTAATAATTTTACAATTAAAGGCGAGCCTCCAACCATTTTAATTAAATTATCAGTATCAAGTGGAGAATTGGCAAAACCAGTTGTTGGAATATCAATACCGCTGTTTAATAATAATTGCAGTGAATACAATTTATCACGCGATTGTGTTATGGCTGTAGCCGAATTTAAAACAAAAACTTTCAACGCTTCAAACTGACGTGTTAATGCGCAGCCGTAAAAAGTAATACTTGGTCGAATTCTCGGAATTATAGCATCAAACTGGTTTAGTATTTTTCCGCCTCTGTAATGAATTTCCGGAGTTTTCGCATCCAGTTTCATATAACATTCTTTGATGTTTAGAAAATGCATTTCATGCCCGCGCATTTCGCCGGCTTCCATAATTCTTTTATTACTGTATAATTCAGGATTACTGGCCAAAAGTCCTATTCTTAAGCCAGAACTCGCTTTTTCGGAGTTTTGGTATAATTCTTTTAATGCTTCAGTTGTTGGTTGTCCTAATAAATATTTTTCTTCAGGATCCACCAAAACACGTCCGCTCATAGCTTCTCGTCCTAAAAGCATTCTGAAACCCATCGAATCGCGATTGGTCAAAGTCATTTCTATAGGCCATTTGACGTCACCTATTTTCAGGCTCGTCTGAATAACATAACGATGTTCTCTAAAACCGCTCGAACTTTTTACAATTCTTTTGTCAACCAGCGGTGCTTCGCAATGAATGATTGTTTTTATATTATTCTGAATTGGGTTGATATCAAATTTTACCCAATTGGCATCATTTTTAATAAAAGGAGCTATGTTTATAGCGTGCATTGCCGAAGTTTTAGCGCCGGAATCCACACGAGCTTTTATCGTTGGAATTCCTAATTCTGGAAATGAGCACCATTCTTCGCTTCCTAAAATGACCTTGTTTTGAAGCATATTCTGTTTGTTGTTATATAATTTATATTCAAAAATAGCTATTTGCTTTTACTAAAGATAGTAAATTATGCAAAAAAAATACCCGTTAAGTTATGAAAACGTAACGGGTAAATTATTTTTGTTATAAAATTAAACTAATTTATTGATTAGTTGGCTCTTCTGCTTTATGTATTTCAACAGAAAGTTCTTGAGAATCATCTTTCAAATCCATTAAGATTTCGTCACCCGAGTGAATTTTTGAAGTGATAATTTCTTCAGCTAACAAATCTTCAACATATTTCTGAATTGCTCTTTTAAGCGGTCTTGCTCCAAATTGTTTATCAAAACCTTTGTCGGCAATAAATGCTTTGGCTTTATCGGTAAGGCTTAAGTTATATCCTAATTCTGAAATACGAGAATAAAGTTTTTTAAGTTCAATTTCGATAATTAAGTCAATATCAGATTTTTCCAGACTGTTAAATACAATTACGTCGTCAATTCTGTTTAAGAATTCAGGAGCAAAAGTTTTTTTCAATGCATTTTCGATAATGCTTTTTGAGTTTTCATCGGCTTGGGCCACTTTTGCAGCAGTTCCGAATCCAACACCTTGTCCGAAATCTTTTAACTGACGCGCTCCAACATTAGAAGTCATAATGATAATAGTGTTTTTAAAGTCGATTTTACGACCTAAACTATCAGTCAAATATCCGTCATCTAAAACCTGAAGCATCATATTAAATACATCTGGATGTGCTTTTTCGATCTCATCAAGAAGTACAACGCAATATGGTTTTCTACGAACTTTTTCGGTCAATTGTCCGCCTTCTTCGTAACCTACATATCCCGGAGGCGCTCCAACTAAACGAGAGATCGCAAATTTCTCCATGTATTCACTCATGTCAATACGAACTAAAGCATCTTCAGAATCAAATAATTCCTTCGCTAAAACTTTAGCCAACTGCGTTTTACCAACTCCAGTCTGACCTAAGAAAATAAACGAACCAATTGGTTTGTTAGGATCTTTAAGTCCGGCTCTGTTACGTTGAATAGAACGTGCAATTTTTAAAACTGCTTCGTTTTGACCAATTACTTTGTTCTGAATCAATTCAGGTAATTTTGCCAATTTATTGCTTTCTGTCTGTGCAATTCTGTTTACAGGAATTCCAGTCATCATAGAAACCACATCGGCTACATTATCTTCTGTAACTTCAATTCTGTTGTTTTTAGAATCTTCTTCCCATTGTTCCTGCGCTGTTGCTAAATCTTTTTCAATGCGTTTCTCGTCATCGCGAAGTTTGGCAGCTTCTTCATATTTTTGTTTTTTAACAACCATATTTTTAAGCTCACGAACTTCTTCCAGCTGACGTTCTAAATCTAATATTTGTTTAGGAACATCAATATTGGTAATGTGCACGCGAGAACCTGCTTCGTCAAGAGCATCAATAGCTTTGTCTGGTAAAAAACGCTCAGACATATATCTGTTTGTTAATTTTACACAAGCTTCAATAGCTTCCTGAGTGTAAGTTACATTGTGGTGATCTTCGTATTTATCTTTTACGTTATTCAAAATCGCAATAGTTTCTTCAACAGAAGTTGGTTCAACAATTACTTTTTGGAAACGTCTTTCTAATGCACCATCTTTCTCAATATATTGTCTGTATTCGTCAAGAGTTGTTGCACCAATACATTGGATTTCGCCTCTTGCTAATGCAGGTTTGAACATGTTTGAAGCATCCAGCGAACCAGTTGCTCCTCCAGCACCTACAATAGTATGAATTTCATCAATAAATAAGATAATATCATCATTTTTCTCCAGCTCGTTCATCACAGCTTTCATTCTTTCTTCAAACTGGCCGCGGTATTTTGTTCCGGCAACTAAACTTGCCAAATCAAGTGTAACTACACGTTTGTTAAAAAGAATACGAGATACTTTTTTCTGAATAATGCGTAAGGCTAATCCTTCTGCAATAGCAGATTTACCAACACCTGGTTCCCCTATAAGGAGTGGGTTGTTCTTTTTTCTACGGCTTAAAATTTGAGAAACACGTTCAATTTCTTTTTCGCGTCCTACAACAGGATCAAGTTTTCCTTCCTCTGCCATTTCTGTTAAATCTCTCCCAAAATTATCTAAAACCGGAGTCTTAGATTTTTTGTTTGACTTATTGGCTGGATTATTAAAACTGCTTTCTTTAAGACTGTCATCTTGTCCTGAATCGTCATTATACGATTCGTTTCTTGGCAAGTTTTCTAAGAATTCTTCTTCGTTTGGCGTCATGTTTAAGTATTGTTCTTTAGCTATGTCATAATCTATTTTTAGTTTATTCAACAGCTTGGTTGTTGGATCGTTTTCGTTTCGCAAGATGCATAGAAGCAAGTGCGCCGTACTAATTGATGAGCTTTGAAACACTTTAGCTTCAAGAAAGGTAGTCTTCAAGGCTCTTTCGGCCTGTCGGGTAAGATGAAGATTCTTCTTTTCGGCATTTACTTCAACGCCCAGATTAGCAGGGCTCAGTATTTCTACTTTTCTGCGTAAATGGTCTAAATCGACTGCAAGGTTATTAAGTATATGAATAGCTTTTCCGTTACCATCTCTTAAAATGCCCAGCATTAGATGTTCAGTACCAATAAAGTCGTGTCCTAAACGAAGGGCTTCTTCCTTACTGTAAGTAATAACATCTTTTACTCTTGGTGAAAAATTATCATCCATAATATATAATTGGTATTGTAAATTTAATGAATTACAGTTTGAAAAACAAAAACCGTACCCTTTGAAAACTCTTGTCAGCTAATAGACAAAAAAAATAACAATAAAAGAGTTAAAAAACGCTTAATTTATTAACTAAAAGCCCAATTAAAGTTGTTAATAAATCATTGAAATAAGTGTAAGTAAATAGCTGAAAAAATTTCAAAAAAACGTATCTTGGCACGCTTTGAAACTAATATAATTATTTAATATAACAACTTATGTCTGAAGGAGAAAAGTTAATTCCCATTAACATAGAGGATGAAATGAAATCAGCTTACATCGATTATTCGATGTCAGTTATTGTATCGAGAGCGCTTCCTGATGTTAGAGATGGCTTGAAACCAGTGCATCGAAGAGTTCTTTATGGAATGTATGATTTAGGTGTAACTTCAAGATCTGCCCACAAAAAATCAGCGAGAATCGTAGGAGAGGTTTTAGGTAAGTATCACCCGCACGGTGACACCTCTGTTTATGACGCAATGGTACGTATGGCTCAGGAGTGGAGTATGCGTTATTTATTAGTAGATGGTCAGGGTAACTTTGGATCTGTTGATGGTGACAGTCCGGCAGCAATGCGTTATACTGAGGCAAGAATGCGCAAAATTTCTGAAGATATTATGGCAGATATCGAAAAAGAAACAGTTGATTTTCAACTAAACTTTGACGATACTTTATACGAGCCAAAAGTAATGCCTACAAGAGTTCCTACTTTATTAGTAAATGGTGCTACAGGTATTGCAGTTGGTATGGCAACCAACATGCCGCCACACAACTTAACTGAAGTTATTAATGGTACGTTAGCCTACCTTGATAATAATGATATTGAAGTTGATGAATTAATGACGCATATTAAAGCGCCGGATTTTCCAACTGGTGGTGTAATATATGGTTATGAAGGAGTTCGTGAAGCTTTTAAAACTGGTAGAGGACGTATTGTAATGCGTGCTAAAGTTGGTTTTGAAGAGGTTGACGGCAGAGAATGTATCATCGTTACCGAGATTCCATATCAGGTTAACAAAGCTGAAATGATCAAACGTACGGCTGATTTGGTTAACGATAAAAAAATAGAAGGTATTGCCAATATTCGTGACGAGTCTGATAGAAACGGTATGCGTATCGTTTACATTCTGAAACGTGATGCTACGCCAAATGTAGTTTTGAATACCTTATATAAGTTCACCTCATTACAATCTTCTTTTAGTGTAAATAATATTGCACTTGTAAAAGGACGTCCTCAAATGTTGAATCTAAAAGATATGATTCACTATTTTATTGAGCACCGTCATGATGTAGTTGTGCGCAGAACGCAGTTTGAATTGCGTAAAGCGGAGGAAAGAGCTCATATTTTAGAAGGTTTAATTATTGCTTCTGATAATATTGATGAAGTAATTGCAATCATCAGAGGTTCTAAAAATACAGAAGAAGCTCGTGAAAAATTAATCGAAAGATTCAAATTGTCAGACATTCAGGCTCGTGCAATTGTTGAGATGCGTTTGCGTCAGTTAACAGGTCTGGAACAAGATAAATTAAGAGCTGAGTATGAAGAATTAATGAAGTTAATTGAGCACTTAAAAGCTTTATTAGCAGATGTTGATTTAAGAACTGCTTTAATTAAAGAAGAACTTGAAGAAATTCGTGAGAAATACGGTGATGAACGTCGTTCTCAAATTGAATATGCAGGAGGTGATGTAAGTATAGAAGATTTAATTGCTGATGAAAACGTAGTTATTACAATTTCGCACGCAGGATACATCAAACGTACAAACCTTACTGAATATAAAACACAGAACAGAGGTGGTGTTGGACAAAAAAGTGCGGGAACAAGAGATCAGGATTTCCTTGAGCATATGTTCGTAGCAACAAATCACCAATATATGATGTTCTTTACACAAAAAGGAAAATGTTTCTGGATGCGTGTTTACGAAATTCCGGAAGGAAGTAAAACTGCAAAAGGCAGAGCAATCCAAAACTTGGTAAACATCGAGAGTGATGATAAAGTAAAAGCATTTATTTGTACACAAGACCTAAAAGATAAAGATTACATCAACAGCCATAATCTTGTTATGGTAACTAAAAAAGGTCAGGTTAAGAAAACATCTTTAGAGAAATATTCTAAACCTCGTGTAAACGGTGTTGCTGCAATTACCATTAAAGATGGTGATGAATTACTAGAAGCAAAATTAACAGACGGAGAAAGCCAAATTATTCTGGCAGTAAAATCTGGTAAGTTAGTTCGTTTTGAAGAAACTAAGACACGTCCGATGGGAAGAACAGCTTCCGGAGTGCGTGGAATTACCTTAAAAGATGATACTGATGAAGTAATTGGTATGGTTACTGTTGGTAAAAATGATGTTACAGACTCACAAATCCTTGTAGTTACTGAAAATGGATACGGAAAACGTACTAAATTAGTAGACGACGACGGAGAAGATGTTTACAGAATTACAAACCGGGGAGGAAAAGGAGTGAAAACACTTAATATCACGGAGAAAACTGGAAAACTAATCTCGATTAATGCCGTTACAGATTCTGATGATTTAATGATTATCAACAAATCTGGATTAACAATCAGAATGGCAATTGAAGATCTTCGTGTAATGGGTCGTGCCACTCAAGGTGTTAGACTTATTAACCTTAAAGGTAAAGATTCTATTGCTGCAGTTACTAAAGTAATGAAAGATGAAGCAGAAGAAGTAGTGGTTGATGAAGAAGGAAATGTTATTGGATCTGCTATAGAAAGGATAAAACCTGATCTGGAAGTTCTTGAAGATGACGGCACTGTAGAAGAAGATGAAGACGATGATTCTGAAGAAGCAGAAGACGAAGAGGATTCTGAAGAAGAAGAGTCTGAAGAATAAAGCAAAAATTAAAATTAAATATTCAAATTAATACATTATGAAAAGTAGATATCTAATAGCAGCTTCAGCTTTGATGATTTCTGTAGCATCTTTCGCTCAGAAAGATCAAATAAAGAATGCTGAAAAAGCTTTAAAAGGCGGAGATGCTCAAGGAGCGCTTACACAATTAAAAGATGCTGAAAATCTTATTGCAAATGCAAAAGATGTTGAGCAGGCGCAATACTATTTTGTTCAGGGAAATGCTTATTTGCAGCTTGCTGACAAAAATGTTGAAGAAAGTAAAAATTTATCACTTTCTGCTGACAGTTATAAAAAATTAATTGAAATTGAAAAAGCTTCTGGAAAACATAAATATTCAACACAGGCTGCTTCTTCAATTACTCAAATCAAAGGGAAACTGATTAATTCAGCAATTGCCGATTCTCAATCTGGTAAAGGTGTTGAAGGTGCTAAAAAATTGCATGCAGCTTATGAGTTAGACAAAAAAGACACAATTAATTTGTATTATGCTGCCTCAACTGCTGTAAATGCTCAGGACTACGATCTTGCATTACCAATGTATGAAGAATTAAAAAAGTTAAACTATTCTGGAAAGGGAACTAGTTTTACTGCTGTAAACAAAGCTTCTGGAACAGAAGATGGTTTTAATGCAGCAAGTGAAAGAGATTTAGCTGTAAAATTAGGAACACACGAAAAACCTAAAACAGAAGCTATTCCTTCTAAAAGAGGTGAAATTTATAAAAACTTAGCATTGCTTTTAGTTCAAAAAGGACGTGGTGAAGATGCTAAAAAAGCAATCGCTGACGCTAGAAAAGCAAATCCTGAAGATTCTTCTTTGATTCTTACAGAAGCTAATTTATATTTAGAATCAAAAGATTTTGAAACATATAAAAAACTTGTTGGAGAAGCTTTGCAAAAAGATCCAAATAATGCTGATCTAGTATTTAATTTAGGTGTTATCAGTGCTACAGCAAAAAATAATGCAGATGCTGAAAAATATTATTTAAAAGCGATCGAAATCAATCCAAAGTATACTAACGCTTACCTTAATCTTGCAGCGTTAAAGCTTGAAGCTGAAAAACCAATTATTGATGAAATGAATAAATTGGGAACTTCTGCAAAAGATATGAAACGTTACGATGCGCTAAAAGCAGAAAGAGAAAACGTTTTTAGAGGCGTTATTCCTTACCTTAAGAAAGCAAATGAATTAGATCCTAAAAATGAAGATGTTTCTAAAACATTATTAGGTGTTTATAAAGCATTAGAAATGACTGCTGAAGCAAAAGCTTTAAAAGCTACAATGTAGTTTTAAAACAGTTTTAAATAAAAAAAAACCAAGGTGACAGCCTTGGTTTTTTTATGCTTTAGATTTTCTAGTTAACTAATGTTACCGTAAGGGTTATAGTTGTATTTAAAAGTTTAGATATCGGACAAATTTCTTTTGCTTTTGAAGCAATGGTTTGAAATTCTTCTGCTGATATTGAAGGAACTTTGCCTTTTAATTCTAAATGAATTAAGGTAATTGTACCATCTTCAAACGTTACTGTGGCTTCTGTATTTAAATCATCTGCTGTATAGCCTCCTTCGTTAAGTAAAAAACTTAACTGCATCGTAAAACAGCCAGAATGTGCTGCAGCTATTAATTCTTCAGGATTTGTTCCAACTCCATCTGCAAATCTGGTTTTAAATGATAATTGAGCGTTATCTAAAGTTGTACTTTGTGTGCTGATTTTTCCGGTTCCTTCCATTCCGGTTCCCTGCCAGTTTGCATTTGCTTTTCTAGTAAATTTCATTTTCGTTGTTATTAGTGTTAATAATTGAATTCATTGATTATCAATTGATAATGTGGTTTCTCAAATATAATCAATATTTTTCAGAATAGTTTTATGAAATTTAATGTGAATGTTAAGTTTTGTGTTTAATGCTGAAATAAAACTGCTTATTTTACCGCAAAGTTCGCGAAAATTTTTATTTACATTGCCTTAAGAAAATGCAAAGTTCGCAAACTTTGCGGTAAAAAAAGCGCACATAAAAAAAGGTATAATGAAATTCTTTCTCATTATACCTTTTCTTAATTTATTTAAACTTAATCTTACTCCTGACCTAAATTTCGTAATTGTTTTAATTTGTCTTTCCAAACTTCAAGACTTTCTTTGTGGATAGCAATGTTTTTGCGAACTTCAAGAACAATTGAATTTTCTTTTTTGGCGTTTTTAGTATTGGCAAAAAACTGAATGTTGTTTTCTAATTGGAAAATCTCATTTTGAACTTCTTCAATTTTACGCATTAAGAAAATCTTTTCATTGTCTAGTTTGCGTGTATCATTGCTGTCAGACAGAGAGTCAATTCTATTAGAGAAACGCATCATTTCAGTTTCTTTTTTGCTCAAACTTAATTTTTCAAAAAGCGCATCTAAAATTTTATTGAATTTACCTTCTATATGTCGTCTTGCAAAAGGTACTTTTCCGTAGCCTTTCCACGTTTCAATGTGAGCTTTTATAGCATCTAGATCTGTTTTATGTTCTCCTGTAAGCTGGAAGGCTCTTAAGATATCAAGATAAGCTTTTTTGTTGTCAAAAGCAGTTACTTCGTCAACATTTTCTTCAGATTTATGCTCTTTTAATTTGTCAAAATAATGATTGCAGGCATCTTTAAACTCTTTCCAGATTTTGTCTGAATATTTTTTAGGAACATGGCCAATTTGTTTCCATTCTTCCTGAATCTGTTTCATTATTGGAGTAGTAGTTCCAAAATCTGTACTTTCCTGCAGTTCCTTTGCTTTTGCAACAAGAGCCATCTTTTTATTCAGATTGTCATTTTGATCTTTTTTAATGTCTTTGTAAAACGAATTTTTAAAAGCATTAAAATTTCTAACAGCAGTCTTAAAAGAAGCCCACGTTTCTTCGTTTACTTCTGATGGAACTTTTCCGGCAGCAAAAAACTCATTTCTAAGTTCTTCGACTTTCTGAATCTGTACCAGCCATTGCGAGTGAGAGTTGACTTTTTCTGTCGCTAAAACTTCAATTTTTGAAATGATTTCTTTTTTAACTTCAAGATTCTGAAGTTCGTTTGCTCTTTGACTTTCAAACAAAACTTCTCTTTTGTCATGAATTTTTTTGGTCAGTTCGCTAAATTTATTCCAGATCACATCTCGGTGTTCCTTAGAAACTGGTCCAATATCTTCTTTCCATATTCTGTGTAAATCTTGTAGTTCACGGAAAGATTTACTAATGTCAGTTTCTTCAACTAATGCTTCAACACGTGCGATTATTTTTTGTTTTTGATCTAAATTGTATTTAAAATCTAAATCTCTCGCTTCACGATCTAAGTGCAGATAATCATAAAAATTTTCTACGTGAAAGTGGTAGTTATTCCAAACGTGGTTATATTTATCTTTTGGTATAGATCCGGCATTTTTCCATCTCTCTCTTAAATCATTAAAATGTTTAAGGGTATCCTTGATGTTTTCCTGAGGATTTATAAGTTCTTTCAGTTCCTCAACTATCGCAAGTCTAGTCTCTAAATTTGATTTTAAATTAGTTTGTAAATGTTTAAAATGAATGTTTCTTTTCTCTCTAAAAACATTATAATACTCATCAAATTTTAATTTTAAAGGAAAATGATATTCAAATTCCTCATTTGGATCTTGATTTGCAGCATTAAATTCTTCTCTTTTTTCGTCAATAAGATGACTGTATTGTAATAAAAAAGCTTTTTTAATTTCTTCAATATGATCTTTTACAGATATTGCCTTGTCTGAGTTCACCAGATTTTTTAACTCATCAACAAGTGCATCCATCGAGAAAGTATTGTAATCCTGCATAGGAATATCATGACGCTCTTTCAGCGTTTCATCTTCACTCTCCTCGGCATTAGAATTTGTTATCGCATCTAAGGCATCTTGATGATCGGTTTCTGGAGCTGGTACTTGTTCAGCTTCATTTTCAGTATTTGAAACTGAATTTTCAGGTGCTGGTTCAGAACCCGATGCTTCAATCGTGTCATCTTGTATAGAATCACTTATTTCGATTTCTAATTTTCCGTCTGCTTCCTGCAGGTTATCATTCTTTTCTTCTAACATTTTAAAATGTGTAAGGTTTCTATTTAAACATTGCGAAAGATACTAAAGGAGTTTCTAAATACAAAATAAATCGTTTGTTTATACGCTATTTTACAGTGAAATCCTTATTTTTTACTCTTATTTTAAATTATGATAAACGTTTATTTATCGATTTATTGAAGTTAATTTAAATTATGAATTATTAGTGTTTTTAGTAAAATAAAATAAATGTAATAATTTTTAATGGTAGATACTGTTAACTATGGATCAAAATAATATAAGTAATCCGGCTTCTATTCCGTAATTGTATGTTTTTTTGTTTCCAAATGCTGTACTCGGATGAATATATATAAGATTAGTGGCGGTTATTTTTCTGCCGAATTCTAAAAAAACATTGTTTTGAAAACCTTTTAGGATACTATTGTATCTAAATGCAAAATCTCCCGAAATCCAGTTCTTTCCAAAAGAATATAATAATAAATTTTCGTAGGCAATTATACTAACATCACTGCGCTCGCTCGAACCTGCAAAGCTGATTTGATATTCTATTGAGGTAATCCACAGAAGTTTTTTATTTTTTAGATAAGAAGAGAAAAAAGCTGCCGGCATTATAACCCACTTTCCAGATCCAAAATTTGAATCTGATGCAGTATTCGCATATACTCTTGTTCGAAATGCAAAAGCTTTATTTTTTTCTCTGTAAGGAATATAGCTTATACCTGCGCCAACATCACCAATTCCTGTTTTGTTTTCAGAATTTGTATTAGCAGATATTAAAGGAAGATCAAACCGTAAATTCCATGCTTTACTGCCAATTGGGTATAATACACGAAGTTGTGTGGTATTGAAGGAACCATTATCGGTATCAAGATATTCATTAAAAACTAAAACTGTATTGACGAAATAATGATAGCGAGGTGCAGTATACGGACTATTGGACTCAATTGTCTCCTGTGCGTTTATTGCAAAATGTAGTAGAAGCGAAATGAAAATCAACTGTAATTTTTTCATAACCACTTATTAATGAGTGGTATAAAAATACGAAAAAATGATTTAACAGCTGATTTTCAATCGTTTATTTTATTTGTTCCAAATTTTCCAAGCTTTTTCTGCCTGAAAAATAAGCATATCATAGCCATTTTTTATAACAGCTCCATGCGCTTTGGCATTTTTAAGAAATTGGGTTTCTTCTGGATTGTAAATCAAATCGTAAGCAATATGCTTTTCTGTAAAAAACTCATAAGGAAGATTTGGACATGCTTCAATATTAGGACTTGTTCCCACCGGAGTGCAATTGATTATAATTTGAAAATTATCAAAAGTTGTAGCATTTATCAAATCGTAATCAATGATGTTTTCCTTGGCTTCTCTTGATACAAAAGTATACGGGATATCAAGTTCTTCCAGAGCGTAAGCAACCCCTTTAGACGCACCGCCGGTACCCAAGATGAGTGCTTTTCTGTGGTGTGGTTCTAATAATGGTTTCAGCGATTTTTTAAAACCGTAATAATCGGTATTGTAGCCTTTTAATTTTCCGTTTTTAGTGAATTTTATCGTATTGACTGCACCAATTAACGCCGCTTTTTTAGAAAGTTTATTTAAAAAAGGAATTACCTGTTCTTTATACGGAATCGTAACATTTAATCCTTTTAAATCAGGATTGTTTTTTAAAAGACCGGTTAAGTGATCTATTTCAGAAATGTCGAAATTTTCATAGCTATTGCCTTCAAATACTTCGTGACTAAATTTCTCTGTAAAATATCCTTTAGAAAATGAATAGCTGATGTTACGGCCTAATAAACCAAATCGCTTTTTAATTACCTCCATTTGCTCTATATGACAATGTAAATAGTACTCTGACTTTTTTTCCATTAAGTTCTGCAGGGTACCAGTTTGGCATCAATTTTAGTACTCTCACCATTTCTTTATTGGTGTCATATCCTTGATCCTTACTTACTTTAATGTCTGTTAAAGTTCCGTCTTTTTCAACAACAAATGTACTTACAATCTCTCCTTTTATATTTTGAGCTGTAATTTCTTTAGGAATAGCAAAATTATCACGCAAAAATTGATTCATTTTTTCTGTGCCTTCTTTAAATTCGGCTTTAACTTCAACTTCTTTTGAAGTATAGATTTTACTATTATCTTTAGTTTTTGTCGATGATTCTGACTGAACAACGTTTTCTGTTGTTTTTTCCTGACTGTAAGAATAAGAAACAGAGATAAGGGCTGTAAATAAAAGTGTAAGTGTTTTTTTCATTATTGTTTTCTGTGTTTTTCAATATAATTTCTAACCATTTTTTTTGTCCATACTACTGGAAATAAATCTTCGATTAAGATGTAGTTATCAAAATTTAAACGTAATCCGTTGCTTAAATGAAATTTAGCTTTTGTATTGTCCTGAATCATAAAATACAATCCAGCCAGACGATATTCGACTTCATTTTCTTCTGGAAAATATTCCGAAGCTTGTAATAAAGTTTGAATAGCGCTTTCAAATTCTCCTAAAAATTGAAGAATATCAACCCAAAACAACCAGGTATCCAAAGCATAATCACCAAATTCTACGGCTTTTCTATAGCCAAATTCAGCTTCTTCAAAAAAGTTCATCTGCTTGTTGATTGTTGCATAACGTTTCCAATACAAACGATTTTGATTGTCAATTGCTAAAGCTTTATTCACAAAAAACAGCGCTTTTTGGAAATTTTTCTGGCGAACATGAAAATCAGTAATTGCAATCCAGCCTTTATCTAAAAGAGGATCTTCATGTACGGTTTGATTGTAATATTGAATTGCTTTTGCCGAATTTCCTAGTTTTTCGTAGCATTTTCCAATGCGCAGCAGGGCATAAGAAGTAGCATCATCCAACTCGATAGTTCGGTTGTAGCTTTCAATTGCTTCACTGTATTTTTTAAGACGTTCGTATGCTTTTGCTTTTTCCATAAATGCACCTAAAAACTCATCGTCAATTAAGGTTGCATAATCAAAAGCGCGAATAGCATTTTCGTATTCTTTTACGCCATAATGCAGACGCCCAAGCTGATGCCAGGCAATTTCGCTGTATGGATTTCTATTAATATAATCGTTAAGATAAACAATAGCTTCTTGGTTTTGATCTAAAAATTCAAAACAATACACTACGTTATAGAGCGCAGACTGATCTTCTAGGTCTTCTTCAAGACATTTGATAAAACTGTCTTTTGCCATTTCGAGATTATCCATAAAAAGATATTCCATTCCGATCAAGTTGTACACATCGGCGTAGTCATCAGTATATTGCAAAGCAATTTTAAGTAATTCTACCGCTTTTTCGTGTTGATCTCTTTTAGAACAGATATTTGCTTTCTGGATGTAAATTTCCTCGTTGTTAGGTTCGATTGCATATAACTCGTTCAAAAGTTTTTCTGCAATATCGAGTTTGTCGTCATAAACCAGCATTTCTACTTGTACTAATTTTAAGCCTGTAGATTTTGGATGTTGGTCTAATGCAAGTTTTAAGGCTTTTTTTGCTAAATTAGCCTTGCCTATGTCTAAGTAATGAAGAATAATTTCTTCAAATTCTTCAGAATCAAAAAAGAGTACTTTGTTAGTTTTTAACATAGACTCAAATTTGGATAAGGATAGGTTATAATCTTCTTCTTCGTTGCTTAATTGCATACTTTTTTTATTTGAAATTAGCCTGTTATAAAATTAGGCAACCATATTATTGTTGAGAGGAATGCAGATTAATTGTTGTGAACAATTTAATTAACAATATAAACAGAATTCTTCTTCTGTTTTTGTTTGTAATCTTTTGATTTTGAATACTATTGGGTTATTGTTTTAGAATTTATTTGCAATCTAAGTTTCTAGCCCAGATGGAAGCGGCATCCTTTTGTTTTTTTCTTTAAAAAACAAAAGATATAGCGGACAGCTGGATTAGCTCCTAATTAAACTTGTTGTTCTTTTTTCAATATTTCATCCATAACATCTAAGATTATGGTGCATCCTTCTTTTATTTCTTCTTCAGAAATGGTTAAAGGAGGAGTTATTCGTATCGCACAGCCTTCAAAAAGGAGCCAGAATAATATGAGCCCTTTGTCCTGACAATTTAAAATAACCTGATTGGTGATTTCTGCTGTTTCGGTCATTGCAGCCAGCATTAATCCTTTTCCTCTAACTTCCTTTATCAAAGGATGTACCAAAAGCGATCTAAAGAGTTTTTCCTTCTCCAGCGCTTCATTCATTAGATTTGTTTCAGTTAATTCCTGCAAAGTCGCTAAACAAGCTGACGCAATGACAGGGTGGCCTCCAAAAGTGGTTATATGGCCTAGTTTCGGATTTTCGGTTAAAAGATCCATTTTTTCTGCTGAAGCGGTAAAAGCACCGACCGGCATACCGCCGCCCATTCCTTTTCCCATAACAACAATATCCGGAACCACATTATAATTCTGAAAACCGAAAAGTTTTCCTGTTCTGCCAAATCCAGGCTGAATTTCGTCAACAATCATTAAAGCTCCAACCTCGTCGCAGCGTTGTCTTACTTTTTGCAAAAAGTTATTTTCCGGTTGTATAAATCCTGCACCGCCTTGAATTGTTTCTAAAAGAATTGCAGCAGTTCGGGGGGTTATTTTTTCTAAATCTGCTTCGTTATTAAAGGTGATAAAATCAACATCTGGTAAAAGCGGACGAAAAGCCTGCTTGCGTTCTTCAAACCCCATAACGCTCATAGAGCCCATTGTATTGCCATGATAAGCGTTGTGGCATGAGATAAGCTGACTGCGTCCTGTAGTTCGTTTAGCCAATTTAAGAGCGCCTTCTATAGCTTCTGTTCCTGAATTGACCAAATAGGTTTTGTTTAAAGATTCGGGCAGGAGTGAAGCGAGCAGTTTACAATATTGCACTGCAGGACTCTGCGAATATTCGCCATAAACCATTACATGCGAGTATTTATCCAGCTGGTCTTTTATAGCCTGATTTACTCTCGGATGCTGATGACCTAAAGTGCAAGCGGAAACTCCGGCAACAAAATCTAAATATTTCTTATCGTTAGTATCAAAAATATACGAACCAATGGCGTGCGAAACTTCCATTCCGAGTGGATAGGGAGAAGTCTGCGCCTGATATTTTATAAAATCTGAATTCATTTTTGAGCTTCTAAGTTTTTAATAGTCTTAAAATTTCAGTTTAAAATCTAAAACTATTTCTTAGTTTTTTCTTTTATATCCTTTTTTTTCGGCGGAACTTTTGCTTTTACTGCCGGCTTTTTCTTATCGTAATTTAAGGTTTCTTCTCTCACCTTCATCGGAACATTTTCCTTTGCGGCTTCGTCTTTTCCTTCTTTAATTAGTTTGTCGTTAAGTTCGTTTTCCTCAGCGCTAAAAATATCATCTTTAGATTTTATTCGTTCATCGCCTCGCCAAACCATGCCTTTTAGCTTTCTGGCATTTTCTGGTAATTCATCTTCAGGAAAAATATCTCCATCGACTTTGTTAAAAAAAGTGATGGTTTCCACCGCGTTATTTTCTAGAATAAGGTTGATTTTACTGCTGACATTTTTATTAATGCCAATAAGTTCATTAGCATCATTCCGCATAAAATAAACAACTTCTGTATTTTTTATCACATCTACGTCATGTAATTTTCCGTCTCTAAATTTTCCAAATAAATTAAGCCCCTTTACCTGATTGTATCCTGTTCCGAGCGTATCCCGCGAAATGAGGAACGTATTGTTAAGAACTTTGAGCGAGTCTAATTTTTTGGTAGTATTATTTCCAATTAAGTGCATAATATCTCCTGTTATCTGACTTTCGCCATTCCACAAGATGGGTTTTCCGATCAGTTTTGTCAGGGCAGTTTTAGAATTCGAATGAATAGAATCACATTTACCGCTCATATCTACTTTGTAAAAACGGGCATTGTTGTAAGCTCTCAAAATTCTTTCGCCTTCTTTTCCTGTTACCATTAATTTTTTTCCGTGAATGTAAACAGAATCATTCTCTACCAAATTTATAGCAACAGCGCGTTTGGTTACAAACATAGAATCTTTAAGTTTATAAAGTTCTGCATAATGCCCTTTTACAATACCTTTATTTATAGAATCTGTAATTTTTACGTTTCGCGTTGCCGAGGCAAATTCGGTATTTCTGTTATAAAATAAACTATCGCCTTCTATTCGCCGGTCATCATATTTTATATAAGACTTCCGTAAAAAATGGGCCAGATTTTTCTTTGTGTCGTAGAATCCTTTTTCAGTATAAATGTAATTAGTATTGCTTGTAATAGTCGAAGGACCAAAAAGATACGTATGTCCTGAATTACTATAATAATCCAGATGATTCGATTTTATAACATATTTAGGATTTGTAATAGTGACTTCGGTCAGGAATTGAAACTTTTTTTCAGTTGCATAATATCTTCCTGATTTACTTACCAAAACATTGTCTTTGTTTATAATTGTACCTTTTGTGTTGTAAAAAACCTGTTGTATATTTCGGTCAAAATTAATGGTATCTGTTTGTAAGGTACCATCAGGAGAAGTCATAACAGCATCTCCAGTAGCAAAAGCTTTTTTTGAATTACCGCTGTATTCAGCGTATTTGCTGTTTAGAAATAAAGTATCGCCTTGTACTAATTGTACATTTCCAAAAGCTTTGAGGTAATTTTCTTTTTTAAAAACATATGCTTTATTGCAGGTAAGCACAACACCATCGTGACTCACTCTAACATTACCGCTCAACAATACAGCGCCTGGCGCCAAAATTTCATTAACTTCTGCATTGTCAGAATGTTCTATATGGATTTCTTTGTCTTTTTGTGCAAAAAAACTTTGTGAGCTTAATAAAAGCAGACAATAAGATATGAAAAAGAGTAATTTCCTCAATTGATTAAATTTTTGTCAAATTTATGAAAAAGGTTGCAACCTTTACTGATATTAGGATTTATTTATAATTCATAAATTCAGAGCAAAAATATAAGTTTTTAGACGGATTAATTTATCAACAAAATAATAAACTCCTTCGTTGTAGTTGAGCTTTTCTCAAATGAAATCTAAACAAATTGCTTTTACTTTTTCAGCATCTTAAAAATTAGCCTAAATTTAGAAATTGGTTGTTTAATATTGATTTTTAAGGCAAAAATCAAATTATAATATGCTTATGATGAATACTAAAATATTGGTTGCAGGATTGGCTGTAACATTGCTGTGTACGGCATGTAAAACAAGAGATTTAAAAATGAATGAACATACAAAAGAAAGTACTGCAGATAAAAAAATTGTCGTGTATCAGGTTTTTACACGTCTTTTTGGAAATAAAAATACAACCAATAAACCTTGGGGAACAATTGAAGAAAATGGAGTAGGAAAGTTTAATGATTTTACAGACAAAGCACTTCATGAAATAAAAGATCTTGGTGTAACTTATATTTGGTATACGGGAGTGCCTCATCATGCTTTGGTGCGCGATTATACCGCATACGGAATCTCTAATGATGATCCAGAAGTTGTAAAGGGCAGGGCAGGTTCTCCGTATGCGGTAAAAGATTATTATAATGTAAATCCCGATTTGGCTGTAAATCCTGCTGAGAGGCTGCAGGAATTTGAAGCGTTAATAGATCGCACCCACAAAGCAGATTTAAAAGTTATTATAGATATTGTTCCCAATCATATTGCTCGAAAATATGAAGGAAAAAACAATCCGGATGGTGTTAGGGATTTTGGCGCCGATGATAATACAGCTGTTGAGTATAATAGGAATAATAATTTTTATTATATTCCGAATGAGCATTTTAAAATCCCTGCTGGTGTCATTCCTTTAAACGGAGAAAAAAATCCTTTAATAGATGGTTTTTTTGATGAAAATCCTGCAAAGTGGACTGGAAACGGATCTCGAAAAGCAAATCCAGATCAAAACGACTGGTACGAAACCGTAAAAGTAAACTATGGAATTCGACCAGACGGGACTAAAGATTTTCCTGAGCTTCCTGCAGATTTTGCTCAAAAATCTTATCAGGAACATTCTGCTTTCTGGCAAGACAAAGACGTTCCGGATTCCTGGAAAAAGTTTCGATCTATCGCATTGTACTGGATCGAAAAAGGTATTGATGGTTTTCGTTATGATATGGCAGAAATGGTTCCTTATGAATTTTGGAGTTATATGAATGCTTCGATTAAAATGAAAAATCCAAATGCTTTTCTTTTAGCTGAAGTTTACAATCCAAATGAATATCGCAATTATATTCAATTAGGAAAAATGGATTATCTGTACGATAAAGTAGAAACTTATGATAAACTGAAAGATATAATTAGAGGAAAATCTTCTCCAGATGAGTTGTCAAAGATTCAAGAAGGAATGTCAGATATCGAACATCATATGCTTCACTTTCTGGATAATCATGATGAACAGCGTTTGGCAAGTCCAGAATTTGCAGACAGTCCAGAGAGAGGAAAACCTTTAATGGTGGTTTCTACAACTATAAGTACATCTCCGACTATGATTTATTTTGGACAGGAAGTAGGAGAAGCAGGAAATGAAAATGCAGGTTTTGGAACGCATTCGAGAACATCAATTTTTGATTATATTGGAGTTCCAAGCCATCAAAAATGGATGAACGGAGGAAAATTTGATGGAGGACAGCTTTCAGATTCAGAAAAAAACCTGCGTGATTTTTACAAACGATTATTAAATTTTTCGATAAAAAGTACTGCGTTGATGGGCGATTTTAGGGAGATTCAATCTGTAAACCGCCAGAATAATACTGGTTATGATGAGTTGTTGTATTCTTATGTGCGATGGTCTGAAAAACAAAAGCTAATTGTTATCGCTAATTTTTCTTCGGAAAAAACAAGCCAATTCGAATTGAAAATTCCGTCTGATATCATATCAAAATGGAATTTGAAAGATGGGAAGTACGTGCTCGCAGATCAATTGTATGGACAAAATAAAACTTATTTTGTAGTTAAGAATGGTGAAGGAAATGCGCAGGTTAAAATTAAGCCGTCAGAATCTTTTATTTACGAAGTGGAGTAAAAGCAATTTTGATTTGAACATAAAAATAAAAAAAAGCTGCTATTTTAATAATAGCAGCTTTTTTTATGATTTATACTTTTTTGACCTTCTTCAGTGCTTCTATATAGTATTCATTTACTTTTTCCCAATTAATAAGCTGGTAAAAAGCATCAACGTAACTTCCTTTTCTGTTTTGATAATCTAAATAGTAAGCATGTTCCCATAAATCAATTCCTAAAATAGGAGTTCCGGGAACCAAAGCATTTCTCATTAAAGGATTGTCTTGGTTATCTGTGGTAGTAACCTGCAGTTTTCCTGCTTTATCCACTACCAGCCAAACCCATCCAGAACCAAATTGCTTTTCTGCCTGTCCTTTAAATTGGTTTGTAAGGTTGTTAAAAGAACCAAATTCTTTATCAATAGAACTTGCCAAGGTATCCTTTGGAGTTTGTTCTTTTGGAGTCAAAATGTTAAAATAAAGTGTATGATTATAATAACCGCCTGCATTCTGACGAAGTTTGGCATTATTAAGATCTAATTTTTTTAAAATATCTTCAATAGGCATATTTTCATATTCTGTAGAAACAATTTCTTTGTTCAAGTTGTTAGTATATGATAAATAGTGCTTAGAATAATGTATTTCGAGAGTTAAAGATCTAATTGACGGCGCTAACGCATCATAAGGAAAAGATAATTTTGTAAGCTCAAAAGAACCTGGATCAGCTTTTACATCATTTGGGGTTCCAATCGTTATTTTTTCCTCTTTAGTAGGCAGAGGAACTTCTACAACTTCGGTTAGTTTGTTGCTGTCACGACAGGAAAATAATAGTAAAAATGAAGCCAAGATGCTAAAGCGAACAATATATTTCTTCATAATAATAGTTATTTTGATGTTAGCGAATTTATAATATCAATGTATTTTTCTTTTGCTTCCTCAATAGAAATATGGCTGATCTGCATCCATGCGTTTGTTTTGAATGCATTTCGCAAATCAAAATTATCAGATTGATTAGAAACTGCAGTTCCAATAGTTGCCTGTTTATAATAAGCATAAAGTCTTAACTGCACATCTTGCGGCAGTGAGGCTTGAGTCATTTTTAACGCAATTTCTACAGCCTCAGAAAAACGAGTATCTAAGTCTTTTACTGTCATTTAAGCTTTTGTAGCAATTATAGTTTTCCCGCCAATTGCTTTTTGGTTTAATTCTACATTAATCTGTGTACCTAAAGGTAAAAATAAATCTACTCTAGATCCAAATTTTATGAAACCTGCATCAGTTCCCTGAACGACCTGCATTCCTTCCTGAGCATAGTTTACAATTCTGCGCGCCAAAGCACCAGCAATTTGTCTGTATAATATCTGACCGAATGTTTCGTTTTCGATTACAACGGTAGTTCTTTCATTCTCCTCACTTGCTTTTGGATGCCAGGCAACCAAAAATTTACCAGGATGGTATTTACTGAATTTTATGATTCCGTCCATAGCGTAACGCGTAACGTGTACATTAATGGGTGACATAAAAATAGAAACCTGAAGACGCTTGTCTTTAAAAAATTCACCTTCGTAAACTTCTTCAATAACCACAACTTTTCCATCAACAGGAGCAAGAATATGATCACTGTTTCTAACTGCGATTCTTTTCGGATTTCTAAAAAATTGTAAAATGATAATTAAAATCACTACACCAGCAATTTGAACCAACATTCTAAGCCAAGCGATATCGATAAATCTATCAGCAATTAACAATACTGCAACGGCAAAACTTGTACCTAATAAAATGGATGGGCCTCCCTCTTTATGAAACATAATATAAAATTTGATAAAATAAAAATATAATTGGTGCTACAAATATAACACTATCTAATCGATCTAGGATACCTCCGTGTCCAGGCATGATAGAACCGCTGTCTTTTACGCCGGCAATTCTTTTAAATTTAGACTCGATCAAATCACCGATCGTTCCAAAAACACTTACTATTAAAGCAATAATAGTCCATATTAAAATAGATTTACTGCTAAATGCGGGATTAGGCTGAATGTAAAATTTTGAAATTAAAAAACCTGCAAGTGCTGCAAAAACTGCTCCTCCTAAGAAACCTTCGATGGTCTTTTTGGGAGAAACACGTTCAAATAATTTATGCTTGCCAATAGATTTTCCTACCAAATAAGCAAAAGTATCATTGGTCCAGATTAGGATAAACAATCCTAAAATAATTTTTGGATTGTAATCGTTGGTGCCAAAAGAAATTTTTATAATAAAAAGAAATGGCAGTGTGATGTATCCAAGAAGATAAAGATATTTTGAAGAAATACTTACTTTCTGTACAGTATCATAAAATAAAAATATAATACATTTAATAGAAATAACTATAGTAACTGCAAGAAGTATAAGGTCTAACTGCTGAATATTGATTTCCAGATCAAGGTTAGAATTAAATAAAGTATTTAAATAAGCAGTAGTTTGTTTATTGTAATTACTGATAAGTATAACAATAGAATAAGATAAAAGTCCAAATAAAATCGAAAAGATTTTATTGAGATTTACCAAATTAGAAAATTCATAAACCGTTATGATTAGAAAAATGCCAAAAAGAATAATAAAGCTTTCGGTAGAAAACAGAATAGAGGTTAAAAGTAAAGCAATATAAACAGCACCAGAAATGGTTCTCTTGAGTGTTTCGTTCATCTTAAAGGTCTTCTAAAAGCAGTAAATAAAGGTTTTTTGCAACACTTCCGTATTGAGTGAAATCTTCTTCTTTTGCTTTTTCGAAATATTTTATAGTGGTGATATTGGTTGGATAGTCTCTTTCGTATTTGCGTTTTATAGCACTTAATCCATCACTTTTTACAGGAACCATTTGGCTCGTAGTGGCTATAATTACAATATTTGCAGGGAGTTCGTTTGGTTTGTTTTGTCTTATTTGTTTAGACGAAAAAAGTATTGAACCTTCATCTGCAATTAAGTTTTCGCAGGTAGCAAATAAGAATTTTGGATTTACAGGCGAATTGTATGGTAATTTATTTTCTTCTAATAAACTAAAAAGAGCTGGTTCGTAGCATAAAGCTTCATTTTCAAACCAATCATTTTCTTCTAATATGTTTTCAAACTGCTCAGAAACTTCCTTTTTGTTTTCACAGTACAAAAATTTACCTCCATTTTTCTTAAAATTAAAAATGAATCTTTCATCTATAGATAAGTGACTGTCCGGAGTAAAATTTCCTCCTGCGTATTCACTTTCATTTTCTTCGTCAGAAGCGGCGTCGCTGGAGCCAAATATTTTTTTGAAAAAATTCATTTTATATGAAATACTTTACATGTTAGTTGAAAACGTTCAAAGATAAAAAAATCTTAATTCAAAAGGGTGTTTTGAATTAAGATTTTAAAAAATATTACATATTTATTGAATAATTTACGAAACGTATTCTTCTAAATTTTTGTCAAAAGTACGTTTTCCGAAAATTGTTTCTAAGTCATCTTTAAAAATAACTTCTTTTTCTATCAAGATATCAGCAAGCTGATTTAATTTGTCTTTGTTTTCTTCAAGGATCTGAATAGCTCTTTGATACTGTCCTTCAATTAGTTCTGATATTTCTTTGTCAATAACTTTTGCAGTTTCGTCAGAATATGGTTTAGAGAAGTTGTATTCGCTTTGTCCGCTTGAATCATAATAAGTAACATTTCCGATTTTATCATTCAAACCGTAAATTGTTACCATGGCACGAGCCTGACGCGTTACTTTTTCTAAATCACTCAATGCACCAGTCGAAATTCTGTCAAAAGTTACTTTTTCAGCAGCTCTTCCGCCCATAGTAGCACACATTTCGTCTAACATTTGATCTGTTCTTACGATCTGTCTTTCTTCTGGTAAATACCATGCAGCTCCTAAACTTTGTCCGCGGGGAACAATAGTTACTTTAATAAGCGGTGCAGCATGCTCTAACATCCAGCTTACTGTAGCATGTCCAGCTTCGTGAATTGCGATTGCTCTTTTTTCGTCTGGAGTAATGATTTTATTTTTCTTTTCAAGTCCACCAATAATTCTGTCAACTGCGTCAAGGAAATCTTGTCTGTCAACAGCTGGTTTGTTGTTACGTGCAGCGATAAGTGCAGCTTCATTACAAACATTTGCTATATCAGCACCAGAAAAACCTGGAGTTTGTTTTGCTAAGAAATCTAAATCAAGTCCTTCAACCTTTTTAATTGGTTTTAAGTGTACCTGGAATATTTCTGCTCTTTCGCGAATGTCTGGTAAGTCAACAAAAATTTGTCTGTCAAAACGGCCTGCACGCATCAAAGCTTTATCTAAAACGTCTGCTCTGTTTGTTGCTGCTAAAACGATCACGTTAGAGTTTGTACCAAAACCATCCATTTCTGTTAGTAATTGATTCAATGTGTTTTCTCTCTCGTCGTTTCCGCCAGACATATTGCTTTTTCCTCTAGCTCTACCCACTGCATCAATCTCGTCAATGAAAATGATAGCCGGTGATTTTTCTTTTGCTTGTTTAAATAAATCACGAACACGTGATGCACCAACTCCTACAAACATTTCGACAAAATCAGAACCTGATAATGAGAAAAATGGAACTTGAGCTTCTCCTGCAACAGCTTTAGCTAATAATGTTTTACCTGTTCCCGGAGGTCCTACAAGTAAGGCTCCTTTTGGAATTTTACCTCCCAGATTTGTATATTTTTCAGGATTTTTCAGGAATTCTACAATTTCTTGTATTTCTTCTTTAGCACCTTCTAAACCTGCAACATCTTTAAATGTTGTTTTGATATCTGTTTTTTCGTCAAAAAGTTTCGCTTTAGATTTTCCTATGTTAAAAATTTGTCCGCCTCCGCCAGCGCCTCCGCCAGACATTTTACGCATAATGAAGATCCATACACCAATAATGATGATAATAGGAAGTAAGCTGATTAAAATATCGCTCCAGTTGTTTTTCTGAAGGAAGTTAAAATCTTTCAGTTTGCCTTCGGCTACTGCTTTTTCCAATTTAGTCTGAAAGATCTGATCGTTACCAATTTCTAAAGTATAATGCGGACCTTTGTTTGCATTTTTAAAAATATCTTTAGATACTTTTTCATTAGATTTATCTTTAAGCGCAGCGGTTGTTAGATATACTTCTGCTTCTGCTTTATTATAAACAATTACCTTTTCAATTTGTCCTTTTTCTAAAAGCGTGTTGAATTTAGAAGAAGTCAATTGTGCTGGTTCGCTTAAATTAGATCCTCCGGTAGCAAAACTTATAAATAAAAAAACTAGAAGTATTGCGGTGTATATTAACCAAGGACTTATTTTGAATTTACTCGGATTTGGATTATTATCTTTAGCCATTAGAGAAAGTTTTCTTTAGTATTTGTTTTCGATTGTAGTTATTTTGGCGTCCCCCCAAAGGCTTTCGATATTATAGTATTCACGAATGTGTTTCTGGAACACATGTACCACGATATGCACATAATCCATAAGGACCCATTCTGCATTATCGGTTCCTTCTACGTGCCAGGGTTTATCTTTTAAATCTTTTGATACTGTTTTTTGAATTGAGTTTACAATGGCATTAACTTGGGTGTTGGAGCTTCCGTTGCAAATAACAAAATAGTCACAAACAGCCGTGTCTATTTCTCTTAAGTCAAGAATGTCGATATCATTTCCTTTTACTTCTTCAATCCCTTTGATTATGTTCGCCAATAGAACATCATTATTAATAGTCTTTTTCGCCATGAATTATTTTATATGAATTTGTAAAGTTACCAAAATTTGTGATTATTTTTGAACCTTAACAAAATATTAAATTAAGTTATTAAAATTGTTTAAATGAAAGTAATCAAACTCGATGCCATAGATTCTACAAATGACTTCTTAAAGTCATTATCAAGTCAGGATAAACTTGAGAATTTTACAGTCGTAACAGCTGAAAATCAGACAAAAGGCAAGGGGCAAATGGGAGCTAAGTGGGAGTCTGAAGTCGGTAAAAACTTAATTATGAGTGTCTTGGTGAAAGATTTTCTGTTTGATAATGAGAAAGTTTTTAACCTCAATATTATTGTATCTCAAGCCGTAATCGAGGTCCTAAAATCTCTTAATATTCCCGAATTAACTATAAAATGGCCTAACGACATTATGTCATACACAAAAAAAATTGGTGGCATACTAATAGAAAATACCCTCAAAAGTGATGGCAGGATTGTGTCAGTAGTTGGATTAGGGCTTAATATTAATCAGACAAATTTTGACGATTTGCCAAATGCTTCTTCTCTGGCAGTAATTTCAGGACAAACTTTTGATAAAGAAATTCTGCCTTCATTAATCGTTGAAAAAATTAAGCATAACATCAATTTATGGTTAAATAATTCTGAAACTTTATGGGAGAACTATTTTAATTTAATATTTAAAAAAGGTATTCCAATGCCATTTAAAAATAAAGCTGATCAAAATTTTATGGGAATCATTCAAGGTGTTTCAGCCGTTGGAAAACTTCAGATTGTACTTGAAGACGATTCTGTTTCAGAATTCGATATTAAAGAAATTCAGATGCTTTATTGAAGGAAGGTTCTGAGGTTCTAAGCGACTAAGGTTATAAGGTTATAAGGTTATAAGGTTATAAGGTTTTTTGTTATTGCTGCGAAGACACAAAGACACAAAGTTTTTTAACTTCCTCTGAACCTTTGCAACTTTGCGTCTTTGAACCTCTCCAAAAAAAATCAGTGTCAATCTGTGTCATAAGTCAAATCCGTGGGTTATACTTTCAATACTATTGTTTTTGGTTCTATTTTTCTATTCCAGTAAATGATATAGAATGTTCCTAAAATGGAAGGCGAGATCCAAGCGATTAAACTGCCGATTCCCAATCCGGCAACAATGTACGCAGTAATAGATGCGATCAAAGCTCCGATCATTTTTCCGATGTGTTTAGAGAGCCAGTTTCTGTTGGTTTCAGAAAAGTTTTTAAAAAATATAAAATCTTTAATTGTCATATACAACCCAAATCCTCCAAAGAAAGTAAATAAAATGCTATTTTCAACAGCATTAAATTGGCAGTATAATCCGATAGCAATCATTATTACAGAAAAGAACAGCATACTTCCAGAAATTAATTTATCTATAAAATCTGCTTTTAATTTGGTTTTAAAAGTCAAAGCTCTGTTTCCGGAAATCACAAGATATATGGTAAATAAACCAATTAAAAATAAAAATACATTCTGGTGATTTGGCATCCAGCAGATTGGTAAAGAAATCAATGAACTTGTTACCATTCCGATAGAGAATAGTGTGCCCATTCTTTTATGCAGTTTTCTGCCTTTTTTAACGACGATACTTCCAATTCCTGTAATAAGTCCAATTCCGCCGAAGAATGCGTGGATGTAAATTAAAATCTTAATAGTGTGTTCCATTTTGGTTGGTTTTAGTTTATGGATCAAACTTCGAATAATAATTTAGCTCGGAATAATTTTTAATTCTGAACTGTTGTTTTTTGAGGATGAAATGGTTTTTTTAAAGATTCTGAGATTCTAAGTTGCTAAGGGACTAAGGTTTTTTCTTCTTTGTTAAGAAATAAATCTGATTAATCTGCAAAATCTGCGTGAAACAAAATCATTGTAACTTATTTAATCTGTGGCAAAAAAAAAGCCCGATAATTAAATCGAGCTTTCATTTATAATTTACAATTAACAATTCACCATTCATTAAAGTTTGGTCATGTTATTTGCCAGAGTTTCAATAAATTTACTAATTGGCCCTTTTATCATCATAGCCATCATAGCATTAAATTCACCTTCAAAAAACAATTGAACAGCACTTTCTGAATCAGAAACACTATCGATATTTGAAGTCAAAGTAAAAGGAAGTTTATCGCTAGCAGCACCTAAAACAATTTTGCTTGGAGCTGTTTTATCCTTCATTTTTAATTTAATTTCCGGCATACCTTTCAATCCAAAAATAAAGGCATCTTCGCCAATTACTTCAAATTTAGCAATATTATCCGGCATTAATTTCTCGAAATTCTTAACATCAGTCAATAAATCAAATAAATCTTGAGCTGATTTCTGAACAGTAACCTTTGGACTCTCTAAGTTCATATATTTTTTTATTTAATTTTTTTTTAATCGTAAGGGTGAATTTAACCGCAAAGAACGCAAGGTTTTTTCTTGGTTTGGTTTCACTATTATAAACTTTAAGCTCGCAAAGCTTTATCAAATTGTAAATTTCATTTTTTTTTAAATCCAAAATTCCAAAAAAAGAGCGAAGCGATTTTTTAGAAAATCTAAAATCTAAAATTATTCCTGTCCCCAGGTAGATGGACTCTCGTTCCATTCTAACAAAGTCGATTGTTGATCTTCGGTTATGTATTGTTTTTGTACCGCTAGATCTAATAAATTTGCATAATTACTCAGTGTATATAAATCGATATTTGCATTTTTAAAGTTTTCTTCGGCCACACCAAAACCATAGGTAAAAATTGCAGCCATTCCTTTAATGTTTGCACCTTCGTTGCGTAAAGCTTCTACAGCAAGCAAACTGCTGTTTCCTGTGCTGATCAAATCTTCGACCACAACTACATTTTGTCCTTTTTGCAAAAATCCTTCTACCTGATTTTGTCTTCCATGTTTTTTGGCTTCCGGGCGCACATACACAAAAGGTAATCCAAGGCTTTCGGCCACAAGAATACCAATTCCGATTGCTCCAGTAGCAACTCCGGCAATGACATCTGGTTTCCCAAATTGTTTTTCAATATTCTTCGCAAATTCATCACGAACGTAATTTCTAATTGATGGAAATGAAAGAATTAACCTATTATCGCAATAAATAGGAGATTTCCATCCAGAAGCCCATGTAAAAGGATTTTCTGGATTCAATTTAATTGCATTTATTTGCAAAAGCAATTCGGCTGTTTTTTCGGCAGTATCTTTGTTAAAAATCATACTACAAATGTATAAAGTTTTTGTAAACGACAAGCCACTTTTTTTGACAAATGAAATCTCAAAGGAGACAAATTTTCAGTTGTTTCTGTTGGAGAGTATTGATATAGAGCATCTTATAGTCAAAATATTTCAAAATAAAATTCAAAAAGCCTATTTATATCATCCTGACGAAAAGGAGATTATGAAGACTTTAAAAGCAAAAATCCCCGTAAGTAAAGCTGGAGGAGGATTGGTTTATAATAAAAAAGGTGAAGTTTTATTTATTTTTAGAAACGGAAAATGGGATCTTCCAAAAGGAGGCATCGAGAAAGGCGAGGAGATCGAGGACACTGCCATGCGTGAAGTTGAAGAAGAAACCGGAGTTGGAAAACTCAGAATTACCAATAAACTCGAAAAAACCTATCACATCTTCAAACGAAACGGAAAATATAAACTCAAAATTACGCACTGGTTCGAAATGCAGTCTGATTTTGAGGGAACTCCAATAGGACAAATCGAAGAAGGAATCGAAAAAGTAGCCTGGCTCAACCCAGAACAAATCAAAGAAGCGCTAAAAAACTCTTACGAAAACATTAAATTGCTGTTTGAGGAAAATAAAATTCAATTTTAATAAAGGAAATTTCAAATATTTTTAAATTCCAAATTTTAAAAGTTTTTATCGAAACTTCTATGGATTGGAATTTAAAAATATTTGTAAGCTAATATTTTAAGCAGATCCGCAATACCAGCTTAAAATTGGTTTCCAATTATTAGAGATACTGTCTCGTTCATAAAGATAAGTGCATTGATCTGAACACATTAAACCGCAGTAAAACTGCTGTATAACAAGAGCATATTTTTTGTCGAGCGAAAAAAGAGGAACAGAAAAAGAATACGAATAGTATGATCCCATTCTTTGGCCTTTTTTACTATGTTCGCTGATTTTCGTTTGTTCTTTTGGACCTGTTATATTGAATTTTTCAAAATCGTTTTTTTGCCAGATCGAATCTTTTTGTCTTAAATATTGTTTTTCTACAAATTTTAAATCTTCTGGTTTAAAATAATTTTGCAGCGCTTTATATCTTAAAATACCGCTTATAAATGAACTTAATTCTATTTCAAGATTTTGTTCGCCATAAATGTCATAGGCTGTCCATGGTATAATTTTCTGATCCACTTTTTCCACTTTTTTTCCAGAAACATCCAAATGCTCCAGAAATAAAGCAATTTCTTTGTGATCAGGAATGTTTTCATTGCTTTGCGAAAAGCATAAAATCGAAAATAAAAAGACGATGCAGGTATAGATTACTTTCATAATTAATTAATCTGATTTAGTTTTTCCATTTCACTTTTTAAGCCTTGAAGACTTATGGGTTGAAAAGCCAGATTCTTTTCGGCTGTCGCAGATGTTGTTGTTTCTTTGGTTGCAATAAAGGGTTTTCCGTTAAAATATTTAATCGCAATTATCGTAATTTTTCTTTCTAAAGGAATGTTTTTAAAAGTAACCTCATTCGTTATTGTGTTATTAGTCATTATTGATTTAATATCATGAAAGACAATACTAACAGTAGTTTCGCTATTATTATCAAAGTTAATCGCAAAGTCTGTTTTTAAATTTTTGCTCAGATTTAAAAATCGGTCGCAATTGATCATTCCCAGACTAACGCTGCTAAATAAATAATAATCGATTACCGCAGTTTTTTCTTCTAGTATTGTTTTTTCAGTATAATCAGTTTTTCTAAACTCATTAGTAAAAGAAGCTGATTTTTGTGATGGAATATCGTCATCTTCACCTTTAAAGGTAACGGGCAAATGATAAGTTGTATTGACGGGAATCCCATTTACTTTGCCGGGAATAAACCTTGGAATTTTTTTGAAAGCGTTTACTACAGCTGTATTAATGCCTATTGTAAGTCCCTTAGTAATTTTTACATTGGTTATATTTCCTTCTTTATCAACAATAAAAGAAGCATATACCTTTCCAGAAATGGTTTCTTCGGGCAGTTTAATAGAGTTGCCCAAAAGTTTATAAAATTTTTCATGTCCGCCCGGAAAAACTGGAGGTTCATCTACCTTCGTAAAGATCTGATTTAAATTAAGTGAATTTTGTGCAACCGCCCAATTGATCTGACCATTTTTCCAATTTCCAGAAAAAAGCTGCATTCCCTCTTTTTCTTTTTTTCTCGGAAACCCAATTTCAATTGCTTTGCCTTTTTTCAAATCGCATTTTTCATTTTCAGAAAACGCATTGACATCCAGCATACCGCCTGTTTCCAATAACTTTCCGTTTGAAGTTGTCGAAAGTCTTCCCAGCAAAATATCCGAAATTTTATAATATTCTTTAACCGAAATTTTGATGTTTCCCGTTACCGCATTTTTAGATTTCGAACTTACAAAGCTATTAGCGCGAATCGTGATTTTAGTTTTTTCCGCAGAAACAATCGTCGTATCTTTAGTATTGTTTATATAGAAAAATTGAGGTTTTTTGTCATTTTTTAGATAAAAATCGGCCAATAATCTGCCGTCTGCTTCCAAATCAGAGGACGAAACTTTAGTGCTGTCAGCCTCTAAATCTTCGGTTTGCAGACTATCGCTAGATGTTGTATTGGTTGTGGCTTTTTGAGATTCTTCGGCAGGATTACTTCCTTTATTTTCATTTTTACACGAAATAAAAATCAAAATAAATGCAAATGGCAGCAGTTTTTTTAGTGTCATAGAAGGTTTTGGTTATGGAGCAGTTATCTTTCAAATATAAATTATTTCTTATCAATATTCAAAAAATAAACTCAAATATCAGGGCGTGCCAGAATTTAAAAAAAAGCCCTAATCAACTTTACGCTTGTGAGGGCTTTTCTTAAATCCTGTCGGGCTATCCGCACTGCTTCGGCAGTTAGCTTCTATCCCTCACGCGGCCAATCGGTTTCAGAAGACTTTCTTGATTTTATTGTTTTTAGATGAAAATATTAAGAATTCCCATTTAATTTTGTCAAAAGATTATCTTCATTAAAAACAGCATTAATCACATTTCCATTCTTTTCTGCCTTGATTTCATCTCCATTTGATGTCAGCTCATAACCTTTTTGAGACAGATAATTTGTAAAAGCATTTTTGTGGTTTTGAATTTCAAATGTTGAAATCAGTTCTGGAAAAACGGTTAAAATTCTAGCAAAATCTTCGCTTTCAACTTTATCTATTGTATCAGATTTAATCGAAACAACCATTGTACCCTGACCGTAATTTCCGAGATAATAACCACTTGCATTAAACATTTCAACAGCAATCATTCCTATTAAATGTAAATCATTTTCTACAGCGTCAAATTTTCCAACAGTCAATAAATCAATATTATTTTCTTCTCCGTATTGTTTTAATAAAAGAGCTTGTTTCATAACAGATTCAGCATAACCGCCTGCTTTATTTTCCCAGATCCAAAGCCAGGTTTCTGAAGAATGCGAAAAAGAACCCAAAACCTGAATCGGAAACGTGAGATTGTCTCCAAATGTTATTTCTTCTGTATCCATATTGACGTTCCAAGATAGATCGCCCGTTACTTCAAACAAGTTTCTTTGTTTTTCTAAAGCAACAGCTCCAAATTTTTCTAAAAAATCATTTTCAGATGTAAAATGTTTAGCACCGATTTGCTGCTTGATAGTTGATTCTGTTTTTTCTTCTTTCTTTTTAAATAGATTGTTGAATAGCCCCATTTCTTTATGATTTTTTAGAATTAGAAAATTGATGTTTTCAAATATATTAACTTTTAAGATAAGTCAGAAAAATGATGATTAAATAAACCGTTGTCTGGTTTTAGGTTTTATGAATGTTTAGTTCAGGCAGAAAAATACAAAGTTGAGTTTTTAGAAAAATATTGAAGGATAAATAAGCATTTATTCTTTTTCCGTTGCTGCCGCGAGCGTCTCGCTCGTGACTGTTTCTATTTAAAATCTTGAATTTATTATATTGCGTTCCGAGCGGGAAGCTCACACTAGCTTGGGCGCGATCGGAATTCAACTTTGTCAAAGTTTTAAACTTTGACAAAGTTTGAGACACAGCTTTGCAATCTTAACATTTTCAAAACCACTCAAACTCAAAAAAACTTAGCGCTCTTTGCGTTAAAAAAAAATCTACAAAACCCGATAGCGCGGATTTGCAATCCGTGCCCGCAACATTAATACACAAATACAAATTATTAAAACAAAAATTACACAAATTGATGTGCTTTTTTATATTTACAAAGAGAACTAAACAATCTTTGCGTGCACGGATTGCAAATCCGCGCTATCGTTGCGGGATAAATCTGCGCGATCGGGCGGAAAATAGTTTTTTATTTTTTCTGTAATATTTAAAAGCCTAGTAAAGTTGTTTTTATTAGGCTTTTTAATATTTTTTGTTTTGTCTTCTGTGATATTTTTTTGATTTTGAGCTTGATAATTTCGATAAAAATTTTCTTCTCTTCCATTATATTTTTTCATTAAATTAAAATGATAATAAGATACTACATCAGTTTGTAAAGAATTTAATTTCCATTTATATTTTTCATCTTCAACATTTTTTGAGATTATTAAAATCTGCTTATTCTCAAAGAGACTGGTAGTAGGGAATTGTTTAAATTTCTCCTGATAAATTAATTTAGTTTTTATCTTATGTTTTGAAAGAATATCATTAATTATTGGAACTATAACATTACTTTGTAAAACGGAAAGTTTTTCAAAAACACATTTTTCAGTTTGAGTTAATATTGGAATATTGGGCATCAAATCGAGTCCTTCAAAAATAAATCGAAAATTTTGAAAAATTTCTACAGCAATCATCATGCTTTGAATCACATCTATTTGATTTATAAAGAAAGGTTTTGGAGAAAAATTTGCGGTTTTAAATAATAGCTTATTTTTATCATTTAAATCCATGTGCAGGTTTTTATGGATTAAAGTAAAATCAGAAAGCTTATCATATAATTTATCTTCTAAAATAGAGTTTTCTAGAAGTAACATATTTAAAATTCTACGATACTTAACTTCAATTGTCATATCAGAATAATTGTCGGTTATTCCTGTTTTTAGAGATAAAATTTTAAGAATTGTTTCCAGGAAAGAATTCACAGAAAGATACCACATGTTTAACGCTGGAACAGCATCAATTCCATTATTAAGGCCATTTACTGATAGCTCCAAATCTCTTAGAGACGTTACCGTAAACTTATATGCGTGTGAAGAGTAAATGTCATATTTTAAGTTAATAATTGAATGAGGAATACTTGGAATTAATATTGCACATCTATCAAACTCATTATTTCTAAAATCTTCTAAGTACATCTTCTTTTTTCTTTTTATTATTTAAAATACATAAAATAATTTCAATGTCGCGATAAACCCTTTTATTGTTGTATGCAAAAATCTTAAAATATTCTTTCATAGATACATCAATGTGTGCCATTTCGCTATAAGCAAAATGACATTCTTTCAAAATAGAAATAAGATTTGTTGCAGTGGATTCTTGTGGATATCTATTTACAACATGAATAAGAGGTGAAACTAAATTTGTGAAAGAGTTTCTAAAACTGTTATTGGTATGTTTAATATTCCAAAGGGTAAAAACTTCCATTAAATCATTTTTAAAATCATAATCAGAAACTTCAAGCTTATCAATAGTTTCGCTAAAAACTTCTAAATATAGCATATGTTTGATATAGGTTTCTTGTAGAGGTTTAATTATATTCAAATACAGATTAATTTTCTCTTGATTGTCACGTTCAAAAATATTTGCTTGTCCAATAACTTGAAATAGCCTTGTAGAAGCTTTGACTTTTTGTTTTTTATTGCAACATCTGACATAGTATTTTATAAATAAGGAATAGTCCATCTTATTTAAAAATTGTAGTGGTGCATATATCATCTGTCTTACTGCAATAGTCTTGTCATCAAGTAAACTATATGTTTTAAGATCTGAAATTGAAGCTAAATATTGCTTTTTACAGACTCGTGCTAAATCAGAAAGAAGAAGATTAATTGTATGCTTATAATTTTTACGGAGTCTATTTTCTTTAAAATAGTTAATAAGTAAATTTATAGAAGTTCCAGCCCAAAATACAAATAATGTAATTGAAACTGTGAATAATGTCTCTTTTTTGATATCAAAAAAATTACTTAAAAAAACTAGCAGTCCATCTTTTTGAACTAAACAAATGATTAAGTCCATACCTTTTACTTTTGTAATATCATTAAATCTAAGCCTATTTAATTTGTAAATCAATTTTTTTAAATGGTGTTTTATAACACAGTTTATCTATAAGGTTCTAATATATAGCTTTGCGACCTTAAGCGTTTGTTCAACTGCAATCTAAAGCAAAAAAACTTAGCGCACTTTGCGTTTAAAAATCAAAGCAATCAAAAAAACCCGATAGCGTGGATTTGCAATCCGTGCCCGCAACAGTAATACATAAATACAAATCATTAAAACAAAAATTACACAAATTGATGTGCTTTTTTATATTTACAAAGAGAACTAAACAATCTTTGCGTGCACGGATTGCAAATCCGCGCTATCGTTGCGGGTTCACGAGCGGGACGCTCGCGCTAGCTAGGGATTCAACTTTGTCAAAGTTTTAAACTTTGACAAAGTTCGAGACGCACAGCTTTGCGATCTTAACGTTTTCAAAACCACTCAAACTCAAAAAACCTTAGCGAACTTTGCGGTAAAAAAAACTTTGTGGTAAAAAAAATCTACAAAACGCGATAAATAGGATACTGCAAATGCGCCTTTTCATAATAAACAGAATGCTTGTAAATCCATTCTAACTGCGCTTCAGGATTTTTAGCAAATCCAGCGTCAGATTGTTTTTTAGTTTCTAATTCTGCTTTTAGAGACGGATTATCTTTTAAAATTTTCGCAGCAGTATCTTCAAAAATATATTCAGAATAATGTTCTTTCTGCTGTAAAATAGGGTCGAAGAAATTCCAGTTAAAAAAGGAATCAACACCTTCCGGTTCAAATACCTCAACTAAGTATTTTACGCCTTTTTGGTTTGTTGGAATATAGAAATCACCTTTGGCGAAAGCCATTTTAACTATTTTAGAAGTTACCGTCGTATTTCGGTGCAAATAGTGTCCTTCGTACGCAGACGGAACCGTTTTGAAATCGGCAATTCTGTAACTTTCAACTTCTATAATGGTATCGTTTTTAATTTGTTTGAATGAAATAGTATTGTTTTTCAAAAGTTCCATAATATTCCAATATCCTTTTGGGACAATATAAGCAGTCGGAATCACAACTTCCTTAGCGGATTTGAATTCTTTAATATACGGAACGTCTTTTTTATACGGTTTATTTCGGTCGTAATACAAACGATTTCCCGTTGTGGCTTCACTTTTTTTGTAACCCGCTTCGTAACCCAAAAACGAAAAAGTAGTGGCTTTTGTACTGTCCAATTCCCATTTTAAAGTATACGATTTCTTAGGCTGATATTGTTCTAAATTCTTTGCCCTTAAATCTTTTATCTTTTGATAATTCGCATCGGTAAAATCCAAAGTCGATTTCATGTATTCGTAAGTCATTTTTACACGCTCGGCATATTTTTTCAGCATATGTGTTTCGACCACAAAACCAATTGTATTAAACAGCGAAGTATAACCCGTTGTATATCGCGGACTGTCTACAAATTGCCCGAAACCTTTGTCCGGTGTATCTTTAAAAGAATCTACATAAGGCGTGGTTTCAATTTTCTTTTTCTGCAGGTCTTTTACCAGCGCCGGCATCATTTCGTTATTCATAAAATCGCCCAAAACTGTTCCGAGTTTGTTGTGCTGCGTCATAATATAAGTCAGTTTGTATTGATAATCTGAGCCGTTGCTCACGTGATTATCTATAAAAACATCGGCATTTATTTTCTGGAAAATGGCTGTAAAACTTTTCGTATTTCTCGTATCCGATTTTATTAAATCTCGATTTAAATCATAATTTCTGGCATTCCCTCTAAAACCATAAATTTCAGGTCCATCCTGATTGGCGCGCGTAGTGGAATTTCTGTTTAAAGCACCGCCAATATTATAAACGGGAATAGAAACCAAAACAGTATTTTTTGGCGCCTTCAATTTTCCGGTTGCTAAATCTCTGTAGAATTGCATCGTTGCGTCAATTCCGTCTGGTTCTCCGGCATGGATTCCGTTATTGACAAAAAGAACGGCTTTGGTTTTCTGGATTTTATCAAAATCAAATTCCTTATCGGGATTAAAAGTAATCATGTGCAACGGCTCGCCAGAATCGGTAAGTCCCATTTCTTTCATTTCAATCGTAGGAAAATCGTTGGCCAGCATCCTAAAATAAGCAATAGTTTCGGGATAAGACGCCGATTGATTTCCGTTTCCTTTTTCAAAAAACGTATCGTATTTTTTGTTGTTTTGAGCTAAAAGGGTAATAGTGAATAGTGAAAAGAGAATGGTAAAAAGTTTCATGAATTTTGATTTTAATAGGAATCAAATATAAGTTTTTTGTTTAATGTTTGAAGTTTGATCAACTTTGTATTTTTTAACGCAAAGCGTGCAAAGATTTTTTATATTAAAGGTTTTAAAAACACAAAGTTCGCAAAGCTTTGTGAATAAAAACTTTGTGAACTTTGCTTAAACCTTTGCGCTCTTTGCGGTAAAAAAAGCTTGAAACCTGAAACAAGAAAAACTTGAAACAAATTTTACCTACTTTTGCAAAATGAATAAAAAACACCATTCCAACAATATACTTTCGAATTTAGGCATTGAGAGCTTAAACGAAATGCAGGAAGCGTCGCAGGATGCTATTCTTAACGAAAATAATGTTTTACTGCTTTCTCCGACAGGATCCGGAAAAACTTTGGCTTTTTTACTGCCGGTTTTAGAATTATTGCAGCCAGAAATTCTTTCGGTTCAATGTCTGATTTTGGTGCCTTCTCGCGAATTAGGATTGCAGATCGAACAGGTTTGGAAAAAAATGGGAACAGATTATAAAGTAAATATTTGTTACGGTGGTCACTCTATTGATACTGAAATAAAAAATTTGAGCAATCCACCAGCAGTTTTAATTGGAACTCCGGGAAGAATTGCAGATCATATTGAGAGAGGAACTTTTAGAATGGATAAAATCCAGACTTTAATTCTAGATGAATTTGATAAGTCACTACAATTGGGTTTTCATGAGCAAATGTCTTTTATCATTGGTAAACTGACAAAACTAAACAAACGTGTTTTGGTTTCGGCGACCTCAGATATTGAGATTCCAAAATATACCAGAGTAGTCAATCCGGCTGTTTTGGACTTTATTCCAGAGGAAGAAGAAAAAACAAATCTTTCGATGAAAATGGTGGTTTCGCCTGCAAAAGATAAATTGACGAGTTTGTTTAACCTGATTTGTTCTTTAAAATCCCAGTCGGCTATTGTATTCTGTAATCATCGTGATGCTGCAGAACGCATCAGTGATACTCTAAACGAGAAGGGAATTTACTCTGTATATTATCACGGCGGAATGGATCAGGACGAGCGCGAGCGTGCTTTGATTCAGTTTAGAAACGGAAGCGTGAGTTATCTAATCACAACCGATTTGGCTGCGCGTGGTTTGGATATTCCAGAAATGAAACACGTTATTCATTATCATTTACCTCTAAAAGAAGACGAATTTACACACCGTAACGGTCGTACAGCTCGTATGCAGGCATCTGGAACAGCGTATTTGATCATTCACGAAAGTGAAAAAAAATTGGATTATGTTGATTACGAAATGGATATCCTAAATGTAGAAAATACAGTAGCACTGCCAAAACCACCTCAATATCAGACTATTTATATCAGCGGTGGAAAAAAGACTAAACTAAACAAATTTGATATAGTAGGTTTCTTTTCTCAAAAAGGGAAATTGGAAAAAGAAGATTTAGGTTTAATTGAGGTAAAAGACTTTGTATCGTTTGCCGCTGTAAAATTTAATAAAGTAACAGAGCTTCTTAAAAATATTAAAGACGAAAAAATGAAAGGCAAGAAATTTAAAATTGAAGTTGCCCGTAATGTCGTTAAAAAAGAAGAGGAGAAGGGAAGTAAATTTTAGATTTAAGATTTATACGAAAGAAGAAGGAAGCAAGAAGTTAGAATATAAAGAATAGACTTGTTAAGATTGTAATTGATGTTCTGAAATGATGATTTTAAAGGAACTTTTTTTGAATTTTGAATTAAATTCTTAGGATTTAAGTATTTGTTTTTCAGTGTTTTAATGTTTTGTAACTAAGTTTTACAATTTTCTGTTAAAAAAATAACGATTTGATGTGTGTTTTTTCATTATTTCTATGTTTTTTTGTGATCGTAAAATAGTAAACCCCAAATTAGTTATGAAAAAGATTATTACCCTTGCCGCTTTGTTCTTTAGTTTTGTTTCGTTTGCACAAATTAAGGTTATTGAAACAGTTCCAGTTGAGAAATTAGGAAAAGTAAATAATAACTACATTCAAAAAATTGGAGATGAATATACAGTATACTACACTAGTATTCAGAATGATGATGATTCTTCAAGTTTGAGAAAATTTGCTTTCAAAAACGTAAATAACGATTACGTAAATCTTTATAATATTATTGTAGGCGGATTTACAGCAACACCTTTGTACGATATCAAATTAGAATTACCTAACAATTACATTTGGTTGCATTACACAGGAAACGTAGTTCCAGACAAAGCTACAGTTCAATTTATGGTTTCAAGCAAAGAAAGAGACGCTGCTACAAACAATGTTTCTGAGCCATTAGTAAAAGATCAAATCAATAAATTATTCCAAAGATAATTTTACAATATAAAAAAAGAAAAAGCCTGTTCAAATTTTGAACAGGCTTTTTTTGTTTCAGGTTTTTTTTCAAGTTTCAAGTTTCAGGTTTGAAGTTTCAAGTTTGAAGAAAAACCTTTGCCTCTCTGAATCTCTGTCCCTTTGAACCTTAAAGGAAGCTATATTTTCTTAACGTACTGCGTGATAATAACAATCTGCTGTCCGTCTACTTTTCCTTCAATGTATTCGGCATTTTCGTGATCCAGACGAATATTACGAACGGCAGTTCCTTGTTTGGCAACCATACTGGAACCTTTTACTTTAAGATCTTTTATTAAAACAACAGAATCTCCATGCTGTAAAATAAGGCCGTTACTGTCACGGTGAACGAGTTTGTTTTCGTCATCTTCACCTTCTCCGGTTGCTTGTGCCCAAGCCAGAGTATCTTCATCTAAATACATCATGTCCAGCAATTCCTGAGGCCATCCTGCAGCGCGCAAACGGCTCAGCATTCTCCAGGCAACAACTTGTACAGCAGTATTTTCATTCCACATGCTGTCGTTAAGGCATCTCCAGTGATTCAAATCTACATTATCAGGATTTTCAATTTGATCTATACAGGTATTGCACGCATATACACTTTCTTCGATGCCGCCTTTTTGAGTTGGCAGAACAGTGTATACTTTTATGTTTTCTTCTGCACCGCAAAGCTCGCATTTAGACCCGCTGCGTTTGTTTAATTCTCTTTCTATGCTCATTTTTTTGTAATTTATTTGAAAGCGCGAAATTACTTATTAATAACCGCGTTTGCAAATTATGTTTGGGGTTAAAATTCTAGTTTTTAAATATTATTTCGTCAAGATTAATGATCGAAGTTTCGTCTGATGAATGTTCATAATATTTTACTTCAATACTATTTTCAGAAATAAATCTTATTTTTTTATCACAACCGGTAACACACGTTTCGGTGTAAATAGGAAAATATAATTTTTTGTTTTTATCGAATGCCACTATATTGTTTCGAGTGTAGGATACAATTTTAAAATTATCATTTTCTATACTTTCCTCTTCCTCATAATTTCCTGTGTATTTGAATAAATCATCTTTATAATAAGTACTGTAAATAACCTCTGGAATTCCTGAGTAACCATTTGCTAAATGATTAAAGGCATTATTGTCTGCCTCCCATTTTTCAACATAATTAGTATAATGATTTTGGTCTTTTGAAGTGTGAAAGACCCATTTGCTTTTATTTGCAAATTCGTAAATCGCTTTTTTTATTTCGGGTTTTGAATCTAAAAATTCATTTTCGATAAATTTACCATCGATAGATTCATTACTTCGAAGTGAAGGTTCGCCAGCATACATTAAAGTATAAACATTAAGAGTTTTAGTATCTAACATTATAAAAGATACAGTTTGCTCTGTGACAGCGTTTCCTTTGAAAATTTCATTAACGGATAAAAGAATGTATTCCTGGTCTTTAATCTTTGTTTTTTGAAAGCTTTCTTTTCCAATTCTTGTGTAAGTGAATTCATTGGAAACTAATGTATCTTTTTTGACTAATTTGAGTTCTTTTTCACTCTTTAAATACTTGGAAACAATAATGAAATTTTTATCTGCAACTAAAAAATATTTATCGTTGTCCATTGGCTGGTAACCAGAAATTCTTATTTCTTCGTTGATATTGTTACTCGTTTTAAAAAGTAAAGTAAGACTGTCTGGTTTAGTTTTATTAGTAACCTTTAGATTTTCCTCATTAGAATTAATCTGATTTTTTTTTGCTTTTTCTTCTTTTTTACAGGAAATAATCACGGAGCAAATTATAAGAATAGCGATAACTTTTCTTTTCATTGATTACAATAACTTAGTTGTGAATTCGCTATATCTTTACTCTAACTGCATCTGGAACCAGCATTTCATATTCGCCTCCATTTCGCAATACATCACGAACGATACTTGAGCTGATGTAAGAAGTGCTTGCTGCAGTCAATAAAAAGACAGTTTCTATTTTAGAAAGTTTCCTGTTGGTATGCGCAATAGCTTTTTCAAACTCAAAATCTGCCGGGTTGCGCAGACCTCTTAAAATGAAATTGGCTTTTAGTTTTTTTGCTAAATCAATTGTTAATCCTTCGTAGGTAATTACAGAAATTTTTGGTTCGTTTTTGAAAGTTTCTTCAATAAAACGCTTTCTTTCTTCTAGAGAAAACATGTATTTTTTTTCGGCATTGACACCAATGGCAATCACGATTTCGTCAAAAAGTGAAATCCCTCTTTTAATAATGTCTTCGTGGCCCAATGTTATCGGATCAAAAGATCCTGGAAATATAGCTTTTCGCATTTTTTCTTTCAAGTTTCTAAGGTTTTGAATTACAAATATACTAAAGTTATAAGGCTTTTTATTTTGAATTTGCTAGGTAATTCGCAGCGTATTTATAGATTCTACCCATTCTTCTTTCTTGCAGACGCTGCATTGTGCTGTTCCTGCTTTTTGCTCTGTAGTATTCCCGCAGAAAGTACAGGAATACATGCCGTCGTTTGGAATAATTTTACTTTTTTTTCCAAATAAAGCGGGTAGAATAGGAAGTCCGTATCCTACTTCTTTATCAGCGTAATAAAAAACACTTACTTCGCCGCTGGTCTCTATAAAAGCATGTTTTACCTGACCCAGATGTTCGATTGATTTTATGCGGAGTTCAGAGAAAAATTCGTCTTGTGCCAGACTTTCTTTTTTGAAAGTAGATACAGAAAATTTCCCATCATTAATTAAACATTCTGTTTTTCCTTCGATAAATTCCTCAAATCTTTTACTTTTTCCGGTAAGCCATGTTACAGAACGGTATAAAATAATGATGACAATAAAAACTACGGCAGCCGGGATTATTCCTATATCTTCATAAAACATAGGGTCGCCTGCTGCAGAGCCCAGTGCAATAATAATTACAGTCTCAAAAATGGATAACTGTTTTACACCTCGTTTTCCTGCCAATTTTAGTGTGAGGAGCAGGACGATGAACATTATGGTCGAACGAAAAATAACTTCCAATACGAAACTCTCCGGAAGATTATTAAACAGAAGTCGATCCCATTCGAATATTTCTTTCATTTGCTGATTTGCTAATTTTTAAGAATCTAAGTTACTAAGATTTCATAGCAGATCTGTATTGTAATTCCCATGTTTCAAATTATTAATTTATTGAAATTATGATATTTTTTGAAGGCTCTGAGGTTCTGCTCTGAGGTTCATAGGTTCAAAGATTTAAAGGTTCAAATGTTCAAAGGGGCAGAGGGGAAGAAGTATAGAAAAGCCGGGGTATAAAAAAGGTTCTGAAATTTAGAATCTCAGAACCTTAGTCCCGAAGCCTCGGGATAGCAGTTTAGAACCTTCTTTTAAGAAAGCGCTAACTCAATAGCATTTGTAAACAATTCTTCCAGAGAAATTCCGGCTGCTTTGGCTTGCTGCGGAATTAAGCTTTCTGTTGTTAAACCCGGAATTGTATTCATTTCCAGCATATACGGTTCATTATCTACGATGATAAACTCACTTCTAGAGAAACCTTTCATTTTTAGAACTTCGTAAGCACGTTTTGCCGTTTCGCCTACTTTTTGCGTTAATTCATCAGAAATTCTTGCCGGAGTTATTTCCTGTGATTTTCCTTCGTATTTGGCTTCGTAATCAAAGAAATCATTGTCTGAAACGATTTCTGTAATTGGTAAAACAATTACTTCACCTTTATAATTAATTACACCTACAGAAACTTCTGTTCCGTCAAGGAAACTTTCTATGATGATCTCGTTGTCTTCTTTATAAGCTACTTCTATTGCAATTGGTAATTCTGCAGCAGTTTTTACTTTAGAAATTCCGAAGCTTGAGCCTGCTTTGTTGGGTTTTACGAAACATGGCAGTCCCACTTTTTTTACAATTTCGTCTGTATTGATTTTGTCGCCTTTATTTAAGTAATACGAAATAGCTGTTTTGATTCCGTATGGTTTTAAAACAGATAATAAATCACGTTTATTAAAGGTTAAAGCCGATTGGTAATAATCGCATGAAGACTGCGGAATACCAAGTAATTCGAAATAAGCCTGCATTAATCCATCTTCTCCAGGAGTTCCGTGAATTGCATTAAACACACAATCGAAAGTGATTTTTTGGTCGTTTACAGTAACGGAGAAATCATTTCTATCAATTGGAAATTCAGCTTCTTTTTCATCTACGTAAACCCATTTATCTTTAAAAATATGGATGCGGAATCCGTTGTATTTGGTTTTGTCAAGATATTGGTGAACGACGTTTCCTGAGATTAGAGAAATTTTGTATTCGCTTGAATAGCCTCCCATGATGATGGCAATGTTTTTCATTGACTTGATATTTATTTGTTTATTTTTTTTTGTTTAAGGTTTTAAGTTTTCTTTGTTTCAGATTCTTTATTACTTATTGGTTCATTTTTGTAATCTCTCGTTCCTCGGGAGGACAATTAGTATCGAAAAAAGACTTATGAAACCTGAAGCCCCAGCCCTGATGGAAGCGGCATCCTTTTTCTGGCTGCTCCAGACAGAAAAAGATACAGCGGACAGCAGGAAACAGCTCCTGATAATAAAAGGTACTAAAACCTTTCTTGCTTAAAACAAAATTATCATTTTTTTTGAAACGAAATAGGTTTATCTTTGCCATAACTAAAAATTAATTTATGAGTTTACGTAAGTATTTAACAAGTCGTGTATTTTTTCTACAAGTATTAGGTGCAGCAGGTATTGTTGCGGTTTTAGCTTATTTGTTTATGCATTGGCTGACTTTTACAACAGATCACGGACATGAAATTGCTGTTCCGAATTTAGCGAAACTGACAGAAGAGCAAGTGGAGCAAAAATTAGACGAATTGGACTTGGATTACGTACTTTTGGACAGTGTTGATTATAAAAGTGAATTCCCAAAATATAGTGTTGTAGAACAAGATCCGCTGCCTGGTACTAAGGTAAAAGAAGGCAGAAAGATTTATATTAAAATTAATGCATCTGGATTTTCGTCTGTTAGAATTCCTGATTTAATTGAAAAAACATATCGCGAAGCAGTTCCTACATTGAAAGCTTTAGGACTTGAGGAAGGAACAATTACCTACATTCCTAATCTTGGAAAAGATATGGTTTTAGAGATGCGCTACAAAGGAAGAAATTTAAAAGTAGGAGACCGCGTGCTGAAAGCTTCTAAAATTGATTTGGTTTTAGGAGACGGAAAAGCAAGTTATGTAGATGATAGTCAGGCTGACAGTTTAGCTGTGCCAGAGACAGAAACCCCAAAAGATGAATAATACGATTGAAAACTTAGATCTGGAAGACGAATTATTCGAGCATTACAGATTTGAAGTCCCTAAAGGTCAGGCGTTTTTGCGTATTGACAAATATTTAATGAATTTGATTCAGAATGCAACCCGAAATAAAATTCAGAATGCAGCAACTGAAGGAAACATTTTTGTAAATGATATTCCGGTAAAATCAAATTATAAGGTTAAACCTTTTGATGTGGTGACTGTTATGTTATCTCATCCTCCGTTTGAGAATCATATTCTTCCTGAAGATATTCCGTTGAATATTGTTTATGAAGATGACGCACTTTTATTGATTAATAAAGAACCGGGAATGGTTGTACATCCTGGTCACGGAAATTATACCGGAACTTTGGTAAATGCTTTGGCACATCATTTTGATAATCTGCCAATGAACAGCAGCGAACGCCCAGGTTTAGTTCACCGAATTGATAAAGATACTTCTGGTCTTTTGGTTGTAGCCAAAACAGAAGCTGCGATGACCCATTTGGCCAAACAGTTTGAAGCTAAAACTTCTGAACGCGAATATATTGCACTTGTTTGGGGAAATGTTTCAGAAGAGTCTGGAACTATTGAAGGGAATCTTGCAAGGCACTTAAAAGACCGCATGCAGATGGCTGTTTTTGCTGATCCTGAGATTGGAAAACCTGCTATTACGCATTATAAAGTTTTAGAACGCTTTGGTTATGTAACTTTGATTTCTTGTAAATTAGAGACAGGAAGAACACATCAGATTCGTGCACATATGAAACATATCGGACATCCGTTGTTTAATGACGAGCGTTATGGAGGTCATTTGATTCTGAAAGGCACTACGTTTACAAAATATAAACAGTTTATTGAGAATTGTTTTAAAGCATTGCCACGTCAGGCACTACATGCAAAAACGCTTGGTTTTGTGCATCCTAACACTGGCGAAATGATGCGTTTTGATACTGAACTGCCGCAGGATTTTCAGGATTGTATTGAAAAATGGCGCGGTTATGTGAAATCACACAATACTGAAGAAGAAGAGAACTAATTAGATAATTTGTCAATTAGAAAATTTACTATATTTAAAAGCTCCTTTGGAGCTTTTTTTATTCAACTTTAATATTTCTGTCTAGAAATAATGAAATTTCAGTTGCGATTTCGTGTGCTTCTTTTTCTTTTAATCTCTTTTTGATAATGTGATCATACGATGAATTAGGAAAAACATTTAGATAGACCATCCATCCCACATTATGTTTTCCGTTGGCGTAGGCAATATTTACAGATTGTAATTTGTATAACTTACAGTGAAATACATTATTAATAAACAAATCGTCATCTTTAATGTTGATTTTATGATACTTGTTTTTATTCCATTCAAAATAATCATAAAATACTAAATGTAAAATACAAAGCGTTGCAATAATTAGTGATCCCCAGATCTCTAACATTTGTTTTGGCGCTATTCGAGTTACAACAACAGCTAAAAAAGAAATTAATAATATTGATGGAATTGTCAATGATTTTTTATTGAAATAAAAAGAGATAATCATTTCGTTATTTCCATTTTGCAGGATTTCGTACTTTTTCATTTGTATAGAAACGTATTACAGATTTTTAATCCTCAAATCTTTTATTTTGGCTTTTCCGTTGGTCAGAAAACCAATTTTACCTTTTTGGCTTAGATTGTATTTCTCCAAAGAACATTCTATACTTACGCTGTCGTTTACAACAAACAAAAGCTTTTTGTTTAGAACTTGTATTTTTACTTTATGCCAGGTGTTACTTGAAAAGTTAAACGGTTTATTTAAAAGTGTTGGACCGCCACGCTTATTGTATTCGTCACTTTTTTTGTTGTAAATTCCTCTTCCTATAACAATATTCTGGTCGATGTTGTATAAGTAAGTTCTAATGTAATTTTGCTTATCAAAATTCAGCATGGTTTCAACAAGATTACCGCTCGAGAGGTTAATGCTGTATGTGATTTCATAATTTTCAGGAAGTTGTTTTTTTGAGGTTATAACAGCCCAATGTTCTGCAGAACCGCTTCCGCTAAAGGTTTGATTTTCTAATGACCATTCTTGTGGATCAAATTTCCAATCTGATTCTATTTGAGAGTTTTCTGTAAGATGATATTCTTTCTTAGAAGTCGAAATTGTGCCAGAACATGAAATTAACGTCAATCCTGTAAATGCTGCAACGATGTAAATAAATTTCATTTTTTAATTTAATTCAGAATGGTAATTTATTTTTCCGATTGATCCTGTTGGCGCCGGCACGAGTTCAAAAACCGAAGTAGGCGCAAGACCAGATTCTATTCTATGCGAAACATATAAAATAGTGACGTTTGTTTCTTGTTTGATCGTATTGATAAGCTGAATTACCAAATCTACATTTTCGTCGTCCAAACCTTCTACAGGCTCGTCTAAAATTAATAATGGCGGATGTTTTAAGACAGCACGCACAATTAACGCAATTCTCTGCTGGCCGACAGAAAGATCTATAAAACGTTTTTTTCTTAATGCGGCCATTCCGATTACTTCAAGCCACTGTGTTACAATTTGTTTCTGATGTGTGGTAGGCTCAATATACAATCCGATAGAATCAAAGAAACCCGAAAGGATCATTTGTTCTAGAGTATGGCTTTTCTGAAATAAATCGGTCATTGAAGTGGTGAAGATTCCGATTTGCTTTTTGATATCCCAAACGCTTTCTCCCGTGCCTTTTTTTCTTCCGAATAAAAATAAATTCTGTCCAAATCCTTTTGGATTATCACCCGTTATCAGTGATAAAATGGTACTTTTTCCAGAGCCGTTTGGACCGATTAGCTGCCAGAATTCCCCTTGTTTAATCGTCCAGGAAATGTTGTCTATAATTTTTCTTTCTTCATAAATTACCGATACATTTTCCATTTTTATTAATACACTTTCGTGAAAAGAATGCTCTTCTAAAGCTTTAGGGATTTCTGAAGTATTTAAAATTTTAAAATGGTTTTCGGTTTTTGAAATCGGCTGCAGTTCAAATGTGTCGTCTTTTATCTGTGCCTTATTAGGAACAAAATTAAGTACATCTGTAACACGGCTGACCAATTGTATAATGGAAATATCCTGAGTTAAATCTTTAAGCGATTCTGCTAAAATTACCCTCGAAGCCTGATCTAAATGATCAAAAGGATTATCAAAAATGATAAAATCTGGTTTTTGGCTGATGCAGTATTTTAAAAATTCTTTTTTGCGTTCGCCTGAAGAAAATGTTCGTAATTGGCGGTGCGATTCTGGCGAAGCTTCGACACTGTCGTATTGGTATTCTTTTTCTATGAATTTTTCGATTGCGATATCTGAGAATAAAATTCCTTTTAGGGTATTAAAAACGGCCAATTCTCCTTTTGCTTCGCCTGAAAGTATGTTGTCTATAAAGTTTTTCTTGTTTACCTGATTTGATAAAAGTATATCCCAATGCTGCATTATAAAATCTTAAAATAATTAATTTGTTTCTTTTGTTGCCATTTCGCGCTCATTTCGAGACCATTCGCTCCAGGAACCAACATAAAGTTTTGGAATTTCTATTCCGGCATGATCCATTGCTAATAAGGTGTGGCAGGCGGTAACGCCGGAGCCGCAATGTACAATTATATTTTGTGATGGAGTATCTCTTAAGATCGCAGTATATTTTTCGGCTAAAATAGATGATTCTTTAAAAAGACCGTTTTCCTCTAAATTTTCGCTAAAAGGAATATTTATTGCTCCCGGAATATGTCCGGCTATTAAATCCAAAGGTTCTGTAAGCCCGTCAAAACGATTTTTATCGCGAACATCAATTACAATGTTTTTATCATTTTTTCGCGCACTTTCAACTTCTTCAATGTCGGCTAAACCCAATTTCCAGTTTAAAATCGGATATTTTTCTGTTGTCTCAAAACTTTCGATTTGAGAACTTACCGGAAAATTAGCTTTTATGGCTTCCTGCAGACCTCCATTTAAAACCTGAACTTTTGTATGTTCAGCTGCTTTTAACATCCACCAAAATCGGGCTGCAGCATTTGAACCATTTTTATCGTCATAAATAACTACACGACTCGAACGTGAAATGCCAAGTTTAGAAAGTACTTCTGAAAATTTCGAGAAAGAAGGAAGCGGATGTCTTCCTCCGTCTGCCGGATTTTCTACAGCTGCCAAATCCAGATTCAAATCGACATAACGAGCACTTTTTAAATGTTCATTTTGATAGTTTTCGCGGGCATTTAATCCCGCTCTGGCATCAATCAATATAAGATCGGAAGAATGTAATTGAAGTAATTCTTCGGTATTTATAAGTGGTAAAAGTTTTTCTGGCATTTTTTGAAAGTTATATTTCTCAGGACAAAATTCTTTTTATTAATCTCAAACTTCAGGAAATGGCTTTTTACATTTAAAAATTAACCCGGAATCTTTTCGATCAGGATTTCGTTTTGTGATTTATCAAAATAAGTACAGGTCATTTCTAGAATATCAACACGCCATTTTGCAATACCGCATTGTGCACAATGATTGCAAAAAGTAATATAATCCGTTTCTCCGTGCTGATGTTTTACAAGAAACTCGATAAAAAGCTCTTTGTTGGGAAAATCGGCAACTTTAATTTCGTTGTATTTTTCATCTGCCGTAACACTGTAATTGTTTACTCCGTAATATTCAACATGCCCGTCGTGTACAAATGTGTCGTAACCTTTTACGCCCAGAATAATTAAGTCTTGTATGTAATTAGGAAAATCGGCGCCGGTTTTTACTTTAGCGTGTGCTTCTTTTATTTGATCTATTGTAAACATCTTGTTTGTTTTTTAAGGTTTTATTTATTGTTTCAAAAATTCAATTAATGGTTTTATAAAGTGATAAAAAGATTCAATATGCGGTAAATGTCCGGTATTAGGAATTTCTGCTAATTTTGAATTTGGAATTGCGCTTTGAGTTTTTTTGCCCAATGCTTCATAATTTCCCATTTTCTTTTTTACCTCATCAGATACTAACGGTTTGCCTAAAGCAGTTTTATCTCTGGTTCCAATAATTAAAAGTGTTGGACTTTTAATGTTTTTGAATTCGTATAAAACAGGCTGTGTAAAAATCATATCATAAAGCAAAGCTGAGTTCCAGGCCACTTTATTGTAATCTGCTGCGGAAGTCCATCCTGCGCCTAATTCTGCCCATTTTTGAAAATCTGCATTCCATTTTCCATCATAATAATTTTCCATTTGGTATTTCTTGATGGCTTCATAGTTTTGTTTTAATTCAGATTCGTACCACCATTCTACAGGTTTGTACGGAACGACTAATTTCCAGTCTTCTAAGCCAATCGGGTTTTCCAGAATTAATTTTTCTGTACTTTCAGGATACATTAACGCAAACCTTGAAGCGAGCATTCCGCCCATAGAATGTCCTAAAACGGCTGTTTTTTTAATTTCTAAATGATCTAAAAGTTTTTTGGTGTTCTCGGCAAGCTGTTGAAAAGTATATTGAAAATTATCCGGTTTTGATGATTTTCCAAAACCAATCTGATCGGGAACAATTACACGAAAACCTTCTTTTGTCAATGCTTTTATTGTATTTTCCCAATAGGCTCCATTAAAGTTTTTTCCGTGCAGTAAAATAATATTTTTATTGTTGTAGTTATCCGGCTTAATATCCATGTAAGCCATTTTAAGAGATTGACGCTGATTGTTCAATTCTAAAAAATTTACAGGAAAAGGATATTCATAATTGGTTAAATTAATATCTAGCTGCTTTATTTTTTCTTCTTGCGAAAGGCAAAAAAGCGGCAGTAAAAGTATTAGGAGTTTTATGATTTTCATTTTAAAGCAGTTTTAAGATTACGAATTATAAATTTACCGCTATGCATTTTTAAAACCAAAAAATACACTCTTAAACTTATCAGAAAAAAGCTATTGGGTTAAAATTAAGCCATTACAGCAACAATATTCAAAGTCATTTTATTACTGGTATATTCTCAGGTAAGAATTTAATTTTCGTTATTTCTTTAAGGTAATGACTCTTTGCGGGTAGGGAATATCAATTTCGGCATCGTCAAAACGTTTTTTTATACTTTGCAGCAGATCACAATACATAACAAAACCATCTGTAGAATTTTTTGCCCAGGCCCACGCTTTTAAGGTCACGCTGGAATCTGCAAGAGCAACAACTCTTGCGGTAACTACAGGGATATTTTCTGCTTTATTTTCTGGCGTTCGGATGTCTATAAAAAGGGGATGACTGGCAATTTCATCTTTCATTATTTCTAATGCTTTTTCGATATCAGATTCATATCCAATTCCAATTTCGATTATTTTACAGCATTTTGTATCATGCATATTGGTGTTTACAATAATCTGATTGCTTATAACGGAGTTTGGAATTATAATTCGGTTGTTCTCGGCATCTTTTAATACCACCTGACGGAGATTTATATCTTCAACGGTTCCAACAAAATTATTGATTGTAATCTTATCATTGATTTTAAAAGGCTTGAAAATAACCAAAAATATACCGCTCACAATATTACTCAATGCTTGCTGAGACGCTAAACCTGCAACTAAGGAAATTACTCCGGCTCCGGCCAAAAAAGAATGCCCGATGATTTTAAATTCTGGAATCTGGATTAATGCAAAAGCAAAACCTAAAATATAAATAACGGTAATAACCAAATGCTTTAAAAATTTAAATCCGGTTGCATCGTATTCTTTATCAGTTAATTTTCGGTACAAAAAATATTTAAGGACCTTTTCTGTTATTGCTCCCAAAATAATCGTAGTAATCACGATAATGGTAATGAAAATACCAATTCTAAAGTCTTTTAAATAATCAGTCATAATTTTCTAATGTTGAAAAAGCTAATTTACAGAATTTTTATTTTATTAGAATTAAAGAAGTAAACCTTTGTAAAGGTGAATTAAGGTATTGATAATTAGTAATGTAAGCAGGGTGCGACAGGATAGTGTCTTTTAAACTTATCATTAAATTCGGTTGTAACTAACTATAACCACATTTTTATGAAAAGAAATACATTTATGCATAAGCATATCCTTAAAATTTTGATGATTTCTGGAATATTTACCGTATTCAGCGATTTGAACGCCCAGACATTAGCATTTCCGGAAGCAGCTGGTTTTGGCAGATTTACTACAGGAGCAAGAGGTGCTGCAAATCCACAAATCTATTTAGTAACCAATTTAAATGACAGCGGTCCAGGATCATTTCGGGATGCAGTGAGCCAGCCGGGCCGGTTTGTGATTTTTAGAGTAGGAGGTATTGTTAATTTGCTAACTCAAGTTGTAGTGTCAGCAAATACGACAATTGCCGGACAAACAGCAACCGGAGAAGGTATTGTGTTTTTAGGTCCGAGAGTGACTTTTACAGGCGCATCAAATACAATAGCGCGATATCTTCGGATTCGTTACGGCGGAACAGCTCAAAATCAGGATGCATCGGGATTGGCAAATGGTACAGATATGATTTTTGATCATATGACTTTTACTTGGGGCACAGATGAGGTTTTTTCTATAAACTGGGATAATAAAGGATTAAGCCCTGATAATATTACGATTCAGAATTGTATAATCGGTCAGGGATTACACCGTCATAATCATTCAGCCGGGGGATTGATACAGCCTTCTGGCGGTAAAATTAGTTTGATTGGAAATTTATACATCTGTAATAAAACACGAAATAATAAAATTAAAGGAATTAATGAGTTTGTAAATAACGTGGTTTACAACTGGGGCAATTACGGGAACACTTACGGACATACAGAATCTGGCGATGCATATATTATGGGCGGGGATTCTGCAGGAAGTTCTGATGTTAATATCATCAACAATTATTTTATTGGCGGGCCAAATACCAGCAGTACCGTTTTGACACCTTTTAATAGAGGAAATGACAACTTCTCTTTGTATGGAGCAGGAAATTACTTTGATAATAATAAAGACGGAATCCTAAACGGAACATTGGTTCCAGCAGATTTAACAGGATATCCGACAGGAGATATTTCGACAATTTTGTCTGTGCCTTATGATTATCCGATGAAAAACACCACACTTTCTGCTCAGGATGCATACGATAAAATAGTCTTAAGTGCGGGAGCATCGTATCCAAGACGCGATCAGGTAGAAAACTTAATGATTTCCGATTTAGCTTCTAAGGGAACAACAGCATCGTATGTTTATGTACAAACCGATTTGACCAATAAATTTGGTTTTATTAATGGAGGTGCTGGTCATGTATATGGTGCGCCAGCTCCTTTAGATACAGACAATGACGGTATGCCGGATGTTTGGGAAGATGCCAATGGCTTGAATAAAAATCTGGCTGATGCATTGGCAGTAAGCTCCTCTCATTCTCCTTATCTGAATATCGAAGTATATATTAACGGACTCACAAATGAAACTCCTCCCGATTTTATTATTCCACCTTCAGACATAAGTTTTACAAATGTACTTTCTACGGAAGTTCCTGCGGTAAGTTCTTTAACTGTTAACTGGGGAGATAATGCTGTAAACGAAGATAGTTATGTGGTGGAACGTTCTCTTAACGGAACAGATTTTACTATACTCAGTACATTGGGAGCTAATGTAACGAGTTATAATGATTCGGGATTAAGTCCCAATACTCTTTATTATTATCGTGTTAAAGCAGCAAACAGCACAGGATCTTCTGTTTATAATTCTACAGCTTCATTGACAACGCCTCCAATTCCGTCGGCTCCTTCTAAAACTTCCAATCCAACTCCTGTTACAGGATCTGCAAATGTAGAACTGGTAAATGGTAATTTAACGCTAAAATGGACAGGCAGCAGTAATACGCTAATCTATTCTGTTTATTTTAGCACAGATCCTTTGCACTTAAATAAATTGGCAGATGCGGCTTACGTTTTGGCTCCATCGTACCAGCTTACAGGATTGAGCTCTGCTATTAATTATTATTGGAGAATTGATGCTTCTAATGCAAAAGGAACTGCAACCGGCGATGTATGGAGCTTTCGTGCAATAAAACCAGAGATTGCAGGATATTGGCCTTTTAAGGAATCGGCTCTTCAGGGTGAGCAGATTACCGATATTTCTAATTATGGAAATAACGGAATTCTGGATACTGCGTTTGATAATGTAAATGTGAGAGTAGCTGGAAAAGCAAACAAAGCCATAGATTTTACAACTTCACCAAATAATAAACCAATGGTCAGTATTCCGAATCAGGATCATTTATTATTTGACAAAAATTCTTTTACCGTATCATTTTGGATGAAGGCTGCGCCAGGTTTATTGCCAGCTTCGGCTGCAGTTAGCATTTATGTTTTGTGTAAAGGATCGTTTACAAAAAATAACGCAACAGGTGCAACAGGAAAAAGATACAATATCGAAATCAAAGGCGGTCTTTTGCGATTTGCAATAGATGATGATGTGACTAAAAAAGAAGTCACAACTGCGGCTGCCAAATACTTTGTAGACGATTGGGTAAATGTGGTTGTTATGCGAGATTTTATAGCGCACAAAATCAGAATTTATACTAACGGAGCTCTTTCTGCGGAACTTGATGAAACGGCAGTCACAGGAATTTCTGAACCTACAGATTTAATAATTGGTAATATTGGCGAAATTGAACTGGCATCTGGAACTGCTCCTGCGCCTTATAAAGGACAATTTGATGAATTGCAACTGTTTAATTATCCTTTGAACGCTGCAGAAGTTACAGCACTTTATACACAGGATTTTTTGAGTACGGATAAATTCAGTCAAAACAACACTGGTAAAGTGTATCCTAATCCTGTAAAAGAACAGATTTTTATTACTATACCCAATCACACGTTTTCTGCAGCAACGGCTAGTCTTATTGATATTACAGGTAAAATCATCCTTACCGAAAAAATTGCATCAGACGAAAATGGACTTTTTGTGATGCATCTTGCCAATCATAAAATAGCCGGGATTTATATTTTGAATATTTCCGGCGATAATTTCAACAGCAATTTTAAAGTTATAGCAGAGTAAACAAATAAAAAATCCAAAAACATATATAGAATTATGTTTTTGGATTTTTTTATAGTTTCAGGATGAAAGATATAGTTTAAAGCCCGACAAAATCATCACTTTTAGGAAATATACTCAACGCTTCAATTGCAATTTCTGGAGTTGGAGAAGCGAGTTTTCGCAATTTGGTATCCATCCAGGCACCGTCAACAGTAATTACGGCACACAGTGTATCGTCTTCTTTTCTAAATTCGTGAATGATTGACCAGCGCGATGCATCGGCTTTCATTTTTGAAGTTTTGGTGTGAATGAATATTTTATCCGATAGTTTTAGTTCTTTTCTAAAAACACATTCTTCTCTAAACAATACAGGTCCAAAACTTTGTGTCTGCATTACTTTTAATGTTAAACCCAATTGTTCTAATATTTCGATACGATGCTGCGCGCCAAAATCGTAATAAGCACTGTGACGAACATGAAAATTGGGGTCTAGATCTGACCAGCGAAAAGAGAGTTCTTTTATAAATGATGCCATTTTATTATTGTATTTTATTTGAAACCAAAATTACGAATAAAATACACCTGATTTTTGAATATATTTAGATTCTTAATCTGGAGGATATTTCCTGATGTTCTGAAAGTTTAAGTAAAAAGTCTGTAATTATGTGGGTTTCATTTGTTGTAAAGCTCGGAGTAAAGTATTGTACATAAGGCAGTAATTCTTCTAAACTCACGATTTTTATAAATTGAAATTACTCTCTTGGGACATTGTTAGTAAAAACAACAATATTCTTAATGGGGATCTTTCTATTACCCCAATGTTGTCTGGCAAAATTCCAACTTGATTTACTGGTTTTATCTGCTAATATTCTAAACAAAGCAAAATTAGTTCTAAGAATTTGCTGAACGGGAGATCGTAAATTTGTATTATTTATTGAATGAGTACTCCAGTTTTTTGTTTCAATTAGGAAAATGCCCGAAGGAGAAATTAATAAATGGTCAATTTGAATTGATTTTATATAATCACCATTATGATTTAAGGGTTTTTCAAAAGTATAGCAAAAATCATTTATCAAGGTATAATTTTCTGGCAGCTTTTTTAGTAAGTCTTCTACTTTTTGCTCGCCAATAGCACCATAGATTGTATTATTTAAGTTTTCGATAGTTTCTTTTTTTATTTCAAATTTCTTTAAATCTTTAAAACTGCTTTTGTATACAGCATTTTGGAAATTTGTAGAAATATATTTTAATCGTTTTTTCTTTTTTGAAAGTAATTTTTTTGCCTGAAATTTGAATAAAGTAATTCTGAATGAAGATATAATTTGTAAGAACCAAAATCTTAAACAAATTAAAAGGTTCGTCCAATATTCCTTTATAGTCGGAATAATTTTAGAATTGGTTTCTGGCAGATTTTCAATTTGGAGGTTTAGCTGATCAAGATTTTCCCTTAATTTTTTTCTTAACTCGGCTATTCTTTTCTGAATCAATATATCTAATTCAGAAATCTCATTTTCTAGAAATATTTTTTCTTCTTGTATAATTAGATTATGATCTGAGATAATTTTTTGTTCGTTGTTATCGTAATTCTTCTTAAAAGAAATCAATTCATCTAAAGAATTAAAATCGTCAATATCATTTTTGACTAATTTGAATTGTATAGTATTCAGACATCCAATTGTATTATAAACTCTACACATAATCTTTTTCGATTTGTTATCATAAGATATGATTAATAGATTGGTTTATAGTATCATTTTTGATAATTCAAGCTCAAGTTTATCAAAATTCTCTTCATTTTTATCGACCACATAAGGCTTTAGTTTACGGCATTCTTCTTCTGTTTCAAAAAGCATCTTGAATACGACCTTTATCTGGTTTTCGGCAACGGTTTCAAATGTTGTGAGAATTTGGAAAAGTGGTTTCGAATGGCGTTTCCATGCAATAAGATTCGGCTTGTCTATTTTTATAAATTCGCATTCATTGGCATAATTTCCAACTTCCGGGCCATGCATAATAAAACTCCATTTACCGCCTTCGCAGAAGTTAAACTCAGTAAAGGTATTGGTAAAACCTTTTGGTCCCCACCAATTTTTTAAATGCTCGGGAGTGCTCCATGCTTTAAAAACAAGTTCTTGGGAGAAATTAAGAATTCGAGTTGTAACAATCTCTGATTCTGGTGTTGTTAAAAGAATATCTGAACTCATTTCTGAAAAATTTAAATTAAACAAAAATACAGAATGATAAAGTTAAGTTTATTTTTCTAACCATTTCAGCGGTATGGTTTTATCTTTGTTTTTTAAGTTTATTGATTCTATTTCTCCATTTTTATTTACAACACACTCCATCGTAACGGGAAGTTTTTTTTGACCTGATAATTCTTCAAAAACGGTATAAATATTATTTTCATCGAGTTCAATAAAAGTGCGTTCTGTGTGCTCTTTATGTAAAAACGTAAGCATTATTTCGGAAGGAACTGCTTGTGAAGTATTTTCTTTTTGAGAAAGACTATCGTTTATTAATACAAACTCTTCACCATTAAAAAGGTTAATATCAATGTCTGAATTTTCTAATTTGGATTGAAGTTTACATCGAAATCTCCAATTAAACTTTTGTCTGTATTTTTCTCTCCAGATTCCATAAGGAATCGTATCGGTTTTTGAGTTTAGATATTTAGCCCACTTAGATTGATTGTATGACAGTGCATTTCTAAGTTTATCCCGGCATTCTTTTCTTTGAAACTCAGATATTTTTAAGCTGTCGATTTTTTTAGCTTTATAAAAGCCTGTTTCAACAGAATTTTTCCAATTTGTGCGTGCCCATAACGCGACATCTCCTCCGGGAGCTACTCCTGCTACAATATAATCAAAAGTATTGCTGAAGACTCTGTCATGTCTTTTTGATAAAAATCCGTTGCGGAATAGTGTTGTTATTTTTTCTTTGTCTATTGGAGTATCTAATTTATAATATGCTTTTTCTACTATAGAATACCACAATAGATGTAAGCTGTCGGGCATAACTCTTTTTCTTTCAAATTCGCTCACTAAGTTATGTTCTTCAATGTTCCAGTTCAAATCGTATATCTTATTTTCTAAGCTATAATAAGAGTCGTTGCTATGTGTTAGGCTTACACTAAAATGACCATTCAAAATAATAATAGGATAACCTTTTGGACAAGTGATTCCTTCTTCCCATTCGTATTTTTCAGCACTGCGCCAATTTATGTCATTTTTTAAGTTATTTCTGGATTCTGTAGTTGCATTTAGTATAAGTATAATATTAAGTATAAAGACAATACTGAGATAAATCCAGAAAACAGCATTGTTTTCGGCTGTTTTTTTTAATTTCTTTCTTGAAATAAAATCAAGTAATACCAGCAGCGGAAAATGAATTATAAATTGAAAAAGTAATATACCAAATCCTAAAAGGTTACCAATCCAGCTGTAGAGACCACCCGTTATAAATTCTACATCGCCTAAACTTATGAAAAACAAAATACTGAGTACCGAAATAAATATAGAAAATAAGAATGCTTTTTTTAGACGCTGTGATTTCATTTTTTATTTTTTAAGCTAAGCAGATTTATTTTTATCACTTAATTTTTTTACAATCCAGGGCAGTGTAAGTCCTTGCCCGATAAGTGTTAGAAGAACAACGGCAACAGAAATAAAAATAATGGCACTTCTTTCCGGAAAAGGAGTGCCGTCTTCAAGAAATTTAGGAAGACCAATAGCAATAGCCAGAGAAACAATACCTCTCATTCCGGACCAGCTTAAAATAATGCTGTTATTGAAATCCAGAAGTGCATGTTCGCTCACTTTTCTTTTTCCTTTACCATTTTGAAAAGCTTTTTGAAGATTAATTTTTTGAAGAAAAATCCTTGCCATCCTAATCAATAAAGCCACGATTGTTATAATGAACGCATAACCAATGTAAGGCAGAATAAGATTGTTGTCAATATATTTTAGAATATACCTGAAATTAAGACCTATTAGAATGAAAATCAACCCGTTTAAAAGAAAAATAATAAGATCCCAAAGACCTTTAGAATTGTTTTTTAAACTTTCTGGAAATATCTTATTGCTAAATCTAGCAATTCCTATTCCTAAAACTACAACAGCTATTACACCTGAAACATGGAGATGCTCTGCTGTAAGATAAGCTACAAACGGCATTAAAAGCATAAAACTAATTGTGACATTGGTGTTTTTATGAACTTTGGTCAGTATAAAAGCCAGAATTTTTGCAAGTATAAACCCAACCAAAAAACCGCCTGCAAGTAATACGATAAAGTCAAGCGCAGCTTTCCATAATACAAATGCAGAACCCATAACAGCCGCAACAGCAAATCGGTATGCAACCAATGCCGAAGCATCATTAATAAGACTTTCGCCTTCTAAAATAGTGATCGTTTTATGCGATATTTTTAAACCTTTTGTAATGCTTATTGCAGCAACGGCATCTGTGGCAGAAAGAATTGCTCCGAGAACAAAAGCCAAAGGCCAGGTCATTTCGGGAATCATGAAATAAGCCGCAACTGCAATACCGATTGTAGTCATAAAGACCAAAGAAACAGCCAATGTGCCAATTGTGTTGAGGTTAATTTTAAAATCTTTTGGCGAAATATTAAAAGAAGCATCATATAATAATGGCGGAAGGAAGATCAGGAAAATAATTTCAGGATTAATTTCAATTTCATTCATGGTTGGAATAAAACCAATAGCGGTACCAACAATAACGAGAAGAATAGGATAGGGAAGTTTAGATTTGTCAGCAAATGCAGAGAGGCCAATAACAATTGCCAATATAAAAATAATGATGCTGTAGTTTTCCATTTTTTAAATTTTGAAAAGTGCTAATATAACTAATTGATTCTTTGATTTCTTTTTGCCTGGCAAATTTGCTCAAAAGTTCGATTATGTTTGTCAAAAATTACTTTTTCTCTGTCATAATTATTATTTGGTTTCCAATATTGTTCTGTTTTTATGGTGTTATTTTTAAAGGTTGTTTTAGAACTTATCAAAGTTCCTTTTCTATGATCTTGGTCTAAATCTATTGGATTGGTATTCGATAAATGGTTACTCAACATCTTCGGGATTTCGTAAAAATTCCTGCAGTCATCTTCTATTTCAATCTCTGTTTTATTTTTCATCACAAAAGGAAAAATTTTATTCAGCCAAAATCGTTTTTCAGCCATTGTTACAGCAGCAGGCTGTGTTAAATAGAAAAGAAATTTAGCATTGTCGTCAGATTGATAGTTTGTATACGTTACCGCTTCTATGGTTTTCCAATTAATGAATAAAGTTGTATCAAAAAGAGGAAGATTATACCATATTCCATCATCGTCAAATAATACATTTTTTCTTCTCTCTTCTTGTTTTTTCATGGTTTTTTCAGAAACACTAAATCCAGATGTAAAACCATAAAACAGGAAAGCAGGAAATAAAGTAAAAAGCCCGGAAAAAACATAGGGACCTATAATTCTAACATTTTGTTTAATCATAAAAATTGTAATGCCTACACCAACACTCATAAAAAGCAGTAAGATTAATTTAATAAGGATAAAAGGGTTTATTTTCATATTTATTTCTTTGTATTTAAAGTCGCTCCTAAAACGAAAGATAAGAATGTTTTAAAGTGTTATTTTGAGTGCAGATTAATATTGATTTAACCCATTGAATGAAATTAAAAAAATAGACTTTAACACATAGAAACATAATCTAAGATCCCTAAAATTTGGGCTTGTGTCGAAAAAGATTTAGGTTTTTACAGATTCTACCTTCAGCATTCTTTGTTGTTTTAATTCAGTTTACTGTCAAAAGCTCTAAAATCATTGATTGTGGGCAGTTGCTTTACGATGATTTTTTTGGTTATCTTTTTTACAATTTTTTCTGAACCCAGTGCTTTTGTTATCTCAGTTCTTTCTCCTGTCAATAAATTGAAATTTGTTTCAGTCGTTAGATTTTTCCCATCCCAAACGACGTTTGATATTTTTTGTAATTCAAAATATCCATTTTTAAATTTGAAGGTATGCAAAAAGTGATTCCTATTGATTTCAGAACCCTTAATTTCAGAACTCATGATTAAAGAGCCATTTTCAATAGTAAAATCGGGTATTTGATTTCCGCCATATTTCCCATTTGGGTATTGAGGCTCCATTAAATTTTTTGTAGATACGTTCAATTTGTATTTTCCATTGGGCTGTAAAAAATATATTTCTAATTTTAAAGGTTGAGTTTCATTTATCGTATCCATTTTTACCAAAACTTTATCAGTTAATCCGTCATTGTTCAAATCGCCTTCTACTTCTCTAATTATAATATTAAAATGATCTTTTACCTTTTGAGCTTGAGAATACAGATTGATTTGAATGAAAACAAAAAATAGTAACGATAGCTTTTTCATTTTTTTTATTTAAGTTTTTTGTGTTTTGATACTATTTTACAGCTTTATTTCGGTTTTCTTATACTGTCAACTATTGGTATTTTATCGCTCGTAAATTCAGACCGTGGTCCAGACAATGCTTTATCTTTATAACTCTCATATTTTAAAGAATAATACTTCTTTCCATTAGTTGATGTCAAGCCATTAAGATAAATGTTTTCGCCGGAATAGGAGCTTGCTGGCAGTTGATAACGTGTGTTTCGTTTACTATACTTGAATTTGTATGCTGTCAATGTTGAGATAAAATTTTTATAAGTAAATTCAGATGGCAAAAAATAAAGTATACTCAAATATTCTCCACCTTCTCCATCTTCTGTAAATGTTAGCTCGATTATTTCTTTTGTATTGGGGTTATTAAACTTAAATTTCTTTTGGTTTGCTGCAATTGTATCACTCAGCAATTTAAAACCTTTTGATAATAATTGTTCGTGTTCGGTAGGTTTATCATAATTAAATGCTTTCCTAAAGTCAGACACTTTTAATGTTTGTCCAAAAGAGGTGTTTACAAAAAGTAGTACTACTAAAATATGGAGCTTATATTTAATTATTTTCATTTCTTATGTCTTTAGGATTGCAGAAAATGTTAATAAAGTTTAATAGAAACCTGTGTGCTGAAATTTTAGAATTGGTTTTCGGGATGTTCCCTTTTTTTGTTTACCCAGTTATTAAACTTATTTTGCGATTTTTACATTTAAATTCAGCTCTTTTATTTTTGCTTTGATAATGGTATCTGTTGTCTTTTCTTCTCCATTTTGAAAATATCTCAAAACGCCAAAATAGTTGATCGTGTCATTCTTGCAAAATGCAATATCAAATTCTGCAATTTTGTATTCATAATAATGCTCAAGAAGCTCACTGCTAAATCCTCCAGGATCTTCTTTGTTTTGAATAAAATGTTCCGTTCCAGCTTCTCCAAAAGGATTTGTTCCCCAGCCTTTATAGTATCTGTAAAAACTTAAAGAATAATATAAATCAGTTCTTGAAGGAGATTCAGAACTATATTGATATTTCTCCTTGTATTTATTTTCTTTGCCAATAAATTCGGCGTTCATTTTTTGAACAACCATTTTTTTGATTATTGTATTCAATGAATCTCGGTTATTTATTGGGTCTTTGATAAGATACAATTTTGGGTAAACCTTTGATTGAATGAATTCCATTTTTGTAAAAAATATTGAATCAATAATGTTAACCAAAATCAATATTCCTATAATCCCAAAAGTCCATTGTATTCTTTTTCTCTTTTTACTTATCCATTTGATTAATAGATATAAAAGATAAAAGAATAGAGCTAAGAATAATAAACTAAGAATTAGCATAATTGCTATTTATGTTTTTATATTGATGTTTGTTAGTTTTTTCAATCAACTTTAATCGGCATAGATTTCTACACTTTTCATTTTTTCAAAATTAAGCGTTCTGTCTTTTGAATGTAATTGAATTGTTACTTGATTTAAATTTGAGTTTATATTCAATACAATATCAATTAATTCATTAGAATTGTTTGGTGCCAATTTTTCAAAATGACTGAATATTTCATCTTCATCAAACTCTAAATGTACCTCATATCTTTTTTTATTTTTTATAAATTTATAAGACAAATAATAAGGCAAAACTTCTTTTTGGTATTTCATTTTAGCGATCTCTTCATTAAACAATTCATACCTTTCTCCATTAAAAAAGCGAAAACCCATTTCAGATTTTGTCTGACCTACAGAATTTATTGCTGCTTTCCAATTGTATTTTTTTCGATACTTATTAGTCCAAATACCAATAGGAATTGGTTTGCCGTTATTGACTATTTGTCTATATTGAATATTATTCTTGCAGGTACAAGTATCACTCAAAACTTTTTTTATTTCATCCTTTTCAACTATAGTATAAACGTCTTTGTCTTTTTCATCTATTAAGTCGGCTTTAAAAACTTCTAATTCTTTAGTATTATAGGGGCCCGAAATCCACAGCACAACATCGCCGCCAGGAGCTATTCCTACAATCAATTCCTGATAATTAGTAGATGATATTTTATCTAAATTTCCACTGCGATCCACTTTGTATCCTTTTTTGAAATATTGTGATATTTGAGTTTTGTTTAATTTTGTACTTAATGTATAATATTTGTTTTCCAAAAATGAATACCAAAAAAGTTCTAAACGATCAGGTAATACAATATCCGCAGCATCAGATGATTTGAAAGTAGTATCTCCATTTCCCCATGTTTCGGAATAAACTTTATTAGTTTCTAAAAGAGTAGCCGGAGTGTTTTGCCCTTCTATAGCGATAGTAAATTCACTTCTTGAAAGCAATTTTATAGGATAACCTTCTGGTGTAGAAATTCCTTGTTGATAATCGTATTTTTCAGTACTAATAAAAATCTGTTCTTTATTAAATTTACGTCTTCCTTCAGCAGCTGTATCCGTATCCCAATTCAGGATAAAGCAGGTCACAATTAATATTCCTGAAGTAATAGCAATTGCCAATTGATCTTTTTTTGAAATAAAAGCAACAATAAACAATATAATAGTCTGCGGAATAATTGCTGCCAGAATTTTAAGAGCAGTAATAGCTTCCCCAGGTATGTATGAACTGTGTTCAATAATTTGAAATTGTAATGAAAATAAAAAAAGAATTGTATTAATTATTCCGATTCCTATAGAGAGAAGAAAAATTTTAAAATAGTATTTCATAGTTTGTTTACTTTATTACGTTTTTTATTTTTTTACGAATAAAAGTTTAGGCACAAAATTTTATCGGAATTATTGTAAAACAAAATGGTGTCATTTCCGTCTGTAAAAAACTCGAAACCTACTATTTTTCCAATTAAATCAAATGTTTCAATGTTTTCAAATTTTGGTTTGTCATAATGATTTAATGTTTCTTTCAGCTCATTAGAAGTTTCGTCGTATATTATAGGGCTTTCCTTGTTAGAATTGGACCAGCCATCAATTATCTTTCTAAATGCACCAAACTCATTTTTATATTTAAAATTTAATCTATTAATAGAGAATTCGTAAAACGTTTGTAAATAATAATCTGCATCAAATTCATCATCAGTTTTTAGGTTGAGATTCTGCTTTTGTTTTTTAATATAATCATCTGTTTTGGTTTTCTTTTCTAAATAACTTTTTCCGTTATTATCCATGTCTTTTTGTAATTCATCAAATATATTTTTTGCTTGTTCAAACCCTTTGTAAAGCTGTATGTTTCCATTAAATCTATATTTGTTTTCTTGAATATCAAACAAAGCATAGTTAAAAGTATTTTGTTCAGTTTGATGATTTTCGTCTATCCAAAGCCCATTTGAAGAGATGAAATGAAATATTTTATTTGGATATTTTTCTAATGTTAAACTACATAAAGGAAAAAATATTCCTTTCAGCGTTTCGTCTGCAAAAACGTCATTAAATTCTGGATATAGTTTTATTGTCATTGTTTATGCATTTTTAGTCTTAGAAGTTATTAGGTAGTGTTTTGTTTAGACAGTTTTGTAATCAACCCGCCTGAGGTAAATGTTTTTTGAACATAGAGTTATTCCACCGCTTCTCCATACCAGTAGATTTTGTCGCGTAAAAATGGAAAATCCCAATTTTCGGCATAAATATTTTCAAGCTCAGCCGACCAGCCATTTACTGTAGAAGTTTTTCCGTTATCTTTTTTTGCAGCTATATATTTTCCTGTAAGGAAGTTGAATGATTTTGTAATGAATTTTGTGTCTTTCTGATAGGATAATTCATATCCAATTACTTGAGTTTTCTGATTTTTAGTATTAAATCGGCACTTTATTTTTTCAACCAGATTTTTCTTTTCTCCTGAGATATTCGGAATTGATTCCTGATCGGCATATTCGATCCTTACGTTACATACTTTTTTATCTGTTACCGTAAAGAATGTGTAATAAGCAGATTCCTTCTTATTATAGAGGATACTATTATTTAAGAGATTAATTTTGATCTCTTTCTTTTGTGAAGTCAAGAAAATAGAAAGTACACTCTGTACTATTTCATCTTCATTTTTTAGAATTTTGAAATCATCATCTAAACTGTCATTGTCAAATTTTGCGTATAAACTTCCTGCAAGTTCCCTGTCTTTTTCTTTAGTCCATTCTTCTGTCTTGTCCTTTTTTTTAGATGAATTTTTAAGAATTTCTTTAGGTTTATTTTCACAAGACTGCAGAAAAAAAACTAATATAAGCAGGGTAAGTAATTTATTCATTCAATTTGATTTTTAAATTTAATTCCAGATGCGAAGCACAAAAGCATCAAAATCTATGGCAATAGTAATACTAACAGTATAATAAATGGATAGATTATCACATCTATTTTTTTAACATTTACAAATATAACCGAATATCTTACAAATTTATAAAAGCGGAAAATTTTCAAATACATTTTGTACTTTCTGTAAGTCTGAATAAAAATGGTTTTAATGTCATGAGATCATAATAATTCTTAATCAAAACCAATGTAGATATTTTGTTCTCCTATTAAGCTGTAAAAAACTATAAATTTCAACAGTTTTATGAATGTTTTCTTTTTAAAACTGCATTAGTAAAGCGATTCAAAATGACACGTAAGGTACTGATATGCCACTCCTGTCAGGTTTTAAAAATGTCATGTTGTCAGATGATTTTTAAGGCCGGACAGTAAAACTGACAATTTTATTTGGTTTTTTATCTTGGCACAAAGATTGACTTATGCCACATGAGTTTAAAATTAAATCAAAAATTAAATATATAAAAAATGGGTAAAATAATCGGAATTGACTTAGGTACGACGAACTCTTGTGTTTCTGTAATGGAAGGTAACGAAGCAGTTGTTATCCCTAACGCAGAGGGAAAAAGAACTACACCATCTATCATCGCTTTTGTTGAAGGTGGAGAAATTAAAGTAGGTGATCCTGCAAAAAGACAAGCAGTAACGAATCCTACAAAAACGATTGCTTCTATTAAACGTTTTATGGGACACACTTTTGCTGAAACTACAGAAGAAGCAAAAAGAGTTCCTTACAGTGTGGTAAAAGGGGACAACAATACGCCACGTGTGGATATTGACGGTCGTTTATACACTGCTCAAGAATTGTCTGCAATGACACTTCAAAAAATGAAAAAAACTGCTGAAGACTATTTAGGTCAAACTGTAACTGAAGCGGTTATTACTGTTCCTGCTTACTTTAACGATGCACAACGTCAAGCTACTAAAGAAGCTGGAGAAATTGCTGGTCTTAAAGTTATGCGTATCATCAACGAGCCAACTGCTGCGGCACTTGCTTACGGATTAGATAAAAAAGGAACTGATCAAAAAATTGCTGTTTACGATTTAGGTGGAGGTACTTTTGATATCTCTGTTCTTGAATTAGGAGACGGAGTATTTGAAGTATTGTCTACAAATGGTGATACTCACTTAGGTGGTGATGATTTTGACCAAGTTATTATTGACTGGTTAGCTGACGAATTCAAAACTGAAGAAGGTATTGATTTACGTTTAGACCCAATGTCATTACAACGTTTGAAAGAAGCTGCAGAGAAAGCTAAGATTGAATTATCATCTTCTGCTGAAACTGAAATCAACTTACCATACGTTACGGCTACTGCTTCTGGACCAAAACACTTAGTAAAAAAATTATCTAGAGCTAAATTTGAGCAATTATCTGATACTTTAGTAAAACGTTCTATGGAACCAGTTGCTAAAGCATTAAAAGATGCAGGTTTATCTACATCTGATATCGACGAAGTTATCCTTGTTGGAGGATCTACTCGTATGCCAAGAATCGCTGACGAAGTTGAAAAATTCTTCGGTAAAAAAGCTTCTAAAGGTGTTAACCCTGATGAGGTTGTTGCTATTGGAGCGGCTATTCAAGGTGGAGTTTTATCTGGAGATGTAAAAGATGTATTGTTACTTGACGTAACACCTCTTTCTTTAGGTATCGAAACTATGGGTGGTGTTATGACTGTTCTTATCGAAGCTAATACAACTATCCCAACTAAAAAATCTCAAGTATTCTCTACTGCATCTGATTCTCAGCCATCTGTTGAGCTTCACGTATTGCAAGGAGCTAGAGCAATGGCTGCAGATAACAAAACTATCGGTCGTTTCCACTTAGATGGTATTCCACCAGCACCAAGAGGAGTTCCTCAAATCGAGGTTTCTTTTGATATTGATGCAAATGGTATCATCAAAGTAACTGCTACTGATAAAGGAACTGGAAAATCTCACGATATCCGTATCGAGGCTTCTTCTGGATTAACAGCTGATGAAATCGAAAAAATGAAACAAGATGCTGAAGCTAACGCTGATGCTGATAAAATAGCAAAAGAAAGAGCTGAGAAATTGAACGAAGCTGATAGTACTATTTTCCAAACTGAAAGTCAATTGAAAGAATTGGGAAGTAAATTAACAGACGATCAAAAAACAGCTATCGAATTTGCTTTAACTGAATTAAGATTTGCTCACCAATCTCAAGATCTTGAAGCAATCCAAAAAGGATTAGACAATGTAAATGCAGCTTGGAAAACAGCTACAGAAGCAATGTACGCTCAAGGTGGAGAACAAGGTCAACAAGCTGCTCCACAACAAGAGCAATCTGGAGACAATGTTGAAGACGTTGAATTCGAAGAAGTAAAATAATTCTTCTTTAACAATAATGAAAAACCGAGTCAGAAATGACTCGGTTTTTTTATGCTTTTTTTTAACGTATTGCTTGTTAAACCCGACAGGTTTTTAAAACCTGTCGGGTTTCTTTGCGGAATTAGATTATGGGTATTTTTTTACACGTTTTACGTTTTAAAAACCTGTCGGGTTTCGGTTGTGTGTAGTACTGTTTTGAAAGTTATTTTTAGGTTTTATTATAAATCAAGGAATTTCTCTAACGAATCGAAATCTTCATTTTGATTGTGTAAATTTTTTAAGTCTTCTATGTTTTTAAATAATGAAATAACTCTTTCACGTTTTAATTTAGTTGGTTTTTCAGAAACACAAGTTAAATAGGAACTCCAGGGATATTCTATTGGATGTTTACAAAATCCATGATTTACAGGGTTATAATGAATATATTTTATTACAGATCGTAAATAGGTTTCATTATCTATTAACTTTCGTTTAAAAGGTCTTTCAAATAAAGTACCATGTCTGTTATATCCTTTATTGATTGCTTTTGTGTAAGCATTAAATAAATTTCCGAAAGATTGATGTGGAAGAATAATCTTTTTGATTTGATCCTCATTTTGATTTTCCAGTATTTCCTCAGAAGTTTTAATTCGAACTAATAAATGAAAATGATTTTTCAATAAACACCAAGCAAGTGTCTCTGTAATTGGATCAATATGTTTATTGTAAAGCATTAAAAAATATTCATGATTTCGATTTTCCTTAAAGATATTTTCACTGTTAATACCACGATTGTATATATGATAGTATTTTCCAGATTCAAGAGGCTCAATTATTTGCATAGTTTGGGTTATCGATTAGCGGACCCTGCAGATTTTAAAACCTGTCAGGTTTAATAATTAAAAACCGTAAAGGTAATAAAAGTATTACAATTTATATAAGTTAACTTTTGTACAAAATGACAATTGTCATTTCCCATTCGGATTCTTTTTCGTAATATTACTAATGTAAATTTTTTTGAATGAGAAAGATCAAATACAAAAAGGGGCGTAAACTTCAGCACGTAACTTTAGAATATACTGGCTCGCATAAGGGGCATGAAACCGAAATGCAGCTTTTTGTATACGATGATGCTGATGTTGTTGAATATGAAAAGTTTACCGCTGCAGCTTTAAATTCATGTTTTGATTATTCAAAAAATAATTGGCTTAATATTCATGGTTTAAATGATATCAGTCTTATAAAAAATATAGGCTCACATTTTAAACTAGATGATTTTTTATTGGCTGATATTTTAAATACAACCAAAAGAACCAAGTTAGAAGAACAGCAAGATGTTTTATTCTTCAATATAAAATCGCTTTTGCCTTCGGAATATTCAGATAATATCAGCGTTGAGCAGATCAGTTTTATTTTAAAAGACGGAATTTTGATTTCGTTTCAGGAAAAACGAAGTGATTTTTTTACACACATCCGCGAGCGCCTTCGTACACATGCAGGAATTGTACGAACTAAGAAAGTAGATTATTTACTTTATTTGTTATTAGACGCCGTCATGGAAAATTTCTATATTACGATAGAAGATGAAGAAGAAAAAATTGAAGATTTAATCAATTTAGCCAAGAAAGGTACCAAACCAGTTATACTGGAAAAAATTGAAAACCATCGCGATAATTTTAACTTCTTAAAACGTTCCATTGTACCGCTTCGTGATTCTTTATATTATTTAAAAACAATTAAAGATGATGATGAAAATGGTTTAATTCAAAAGGAAACCTTCAATTTTTTTATCAGACTGCATCAAAAAAGTTTAGAACTTCTGGAGCAGATAGAATCGGATATGAGTGCATTAGAAAGTGCTTCTAATTTTTATTTTTCGGAACAAAGCCGAAAAATGAACGAAATTATGAAAACACTTACAATCATTTCTGCCATATTTATTCCGCTTACATTTATTGTTGGAGTGTACGGAATGAATTTTGAAAACATGCCCGAGCTCAAAACACAAAACGGTTATTTTGTTGTTATGGGGATCATGTTTTTGTTGGTAATATCCCTAATAATTTATTTTAAGAAACGACGATGGTTTTAACGTTTGTTCCATTGTAAAAAGAATTGATTTGTATAAATTTGTTATTTAGAATAAATATAAATAATTATGAGTAAAGCAATATATATAGCCACAAGCGATCAAAATAGCGGAAAGTCGATAATCACACTCGGCTTGATGAGTATTTTGATTGGTAAAACAGCTAAAGTAGGTTATTTTAGACCGATTGTAGAAGATTTTGTTGATGGCGAAATAGACAATCATATAGAAACGGTCCTTTCGCATTTTAATCTGGATATTAAATTTGAAGATGCCTTTGCCATCACAAAAAGCAGATTAATTAAGAAAAAGAATAAAGGAAAAATAGGGGAGGTTTTAGACTTAATTATCGAGAAATATAAGCGTCTGGAAGAACGCTTTGATTTTGTTCTGGTTGAAGGAACAAGTTTTACAGGCGAAGGTACTTCGATCGAATTAGACTTAAATGTTTTGATTGCCAAAAACCTAGGAATCCCAACGATTATTATTGGTTCCGGAATTGGTAAAACCTTAGAAGAGCTAGTAGACAGTCTGTATTTGGTTTATGATTCTTTCAAAGTAAAAGAGGTAGAGGTATTGTCTGTTTTTGCCAATAAAGTACAACCCGAAAACATTGAATTAGTTACTAAAAGCCTTCAAAAAAGTCTGCCATCAAATGTTTTGATCAATACGATTCCGCTGATTTCAAGTTTGAATAATCCAACCATGCAGGAAATTGTGAATGTATTAGACGCAAAAGTCCTTTTTGGAGAAAATTACCTCAATAATGAAATTGGTCATTATAGTGTTGGAGCCATGCAATTACACAATTATTTAGTTCATTTAAATGATAATGCGCTGGTAATTACGCCTGGAGACCGTTCTGATATTATTTTGGGAGCGTTACAAGCAAATGAATCGGCTAATTATCCAACAATTTCGGGAATTATTCTAACAGGAAATATCATTCCGGAAGACAGCATTTTAAAACTTATAGAAGGACTTTCTGCTATTGTGCCAATTATTGCTGTAGACGGCGGGACTTATCATATTACCAATAAAATTGGAAGTATCAGATCTGAAATTTATGCTAATAATACACATAAGATAGAAACATCGATTACTACTTTTGAAAAATATGTTGAAATAGAAGCGCTGTCAGAAAGATTAATCACTTTTGAAGCAGAAGGCATGACACCAAAAATGTTTCAATACAATATGGTTAAAAGAGCCAGACAGCATCGTAAACATATCGTTCTTCCAGAAGGGAATGATGACCGAATTATTACCGCAGCATCAAGATTATTAGATATGGATGTGGTAGATATTTCTATTATTGGAGACAAAAAGCAAATTGAGAGCAAAGTTGTAGAACTGGGAATTACATTTGATTTTTCGAAAGTAACTATTATAAATCCGATAGAATCTGAGCTTTACGAAGATTATGCGAATACCTATTACGAGCTTAGAAAAGCTAAAAATGTAAGCATTACAATGGCGAGAGACTTAATGGAAGATGTTTCTTATTTTGGAACTATGATGGTTTATAAAGGCCACGCCGACGGAATGGTTTCTGGCGCCGCGCACACAACGCAGCACACGATTCTGCCTGCATTGCAATTCATTAAAACAAAACCAAATTCGTCTGTAGTTTCTTCTGTCTTTTTTATGTGTTTAGAAGATCGTGTTTCTGTTTTTGGAGATTGTGCCATTAATCCAAATCCAACTGCAGAACAATTGGCAGAAATCGCTATTTCTTCTGCCGAATCAAGTCTGGCTTTCGGAATTGAGCCTAAAATAGCGATGCTTTCGTATTCTTCAGGATCTTCAGGAAAAGGAGATGAGGTTGATAAAGTGAGAACAGCAACGGCAATTGTAAAACAAAAAAGACCAGACTTAAAAATAGAAGGACCAATTCAGTACGATGCTGCAGTCGATTTAAGTGTTGGAAAAAGCAAAATGCCGGATTCTGAAGTGGCAGGACAAGCAAGTGTACTAATTTTTCCAGATTTAAATACCGGAAACAATACTTATAAAGCTGTACAGAGAGAAACCGGAGCTTTGGCAATTGGACCAATGTTACAAGGTTTAAACAAGCCTGTAAACGATTTAAGCCGTGGTTGTACTGTTGACGATATTATCAATACAGTTGTGATTACAGCAATTCAGGCGCAGGGATTGTAATTAATTGTGAATTGTTAATGGTAAATTATGAATTTACTTTGTCTTTAAAATTATCTTTAAATGATAAAAAAACAGTATAAAAACTCAGCATCTTAGCACTTTAAAAAAATGAAAATATTAATAATAAACTCAGGAAGTTCATCAATAAAATATCAATTAATGGTTATGCCGGAAAACGAAGTGATTTGTTCGGGTATGATTGATAGAATTGGATTAGAAACTTCAAATGTAACATTTAAAACAGCATCAAATTCAATAGAAGAAACACTGCCAATTCCAACGCATAAAGTAGGATTGCAAAAAGTGGCCAATATGCTTTTAGATGCAGAAAAAGGTGTCATTAAATCGACTTCAGAAATTACAGCTGTCGGACATCGTGTTGTGCATGGAGGAAGTGATTTTAGCGATACTGTTAAAATTGATGAAAAAGTAAAATCGAAAATCAAGCAGCTTTTTGAATTAGCGCCCTTACATAATCCGGCCAATTTAGAAGGAATAAATGTTGCGGAAGAAATTTTTAGCACAGCAGAACAAGTTGCTGTTTTTGATACCGCTTTTCACCAAACAATGCCTGAAACAGCTTATAAATATGCGATTCCAAATTATTTGCTGACAGAAAATAAAGTACGCGTTTATGGGTTTCATGGAACCAGTCATAAATACGTTTCTGAAAAAGTAATTGATTATTTAGACCAAAATTCTAAAATTATTACGATTCATTTAGGGAATGGATGCAGTATGGCTGCCATTAAAGATGGAAAGTGTATGGATACCACAATGGGTTTTTCGCCGTCTAATGGCTTAATAATGGGAACTCGTGCAGGCGATATCGATCAATCGGTTATCTTTTATATGATAAAAAATCTTGATTATTCTCCCGATGAAGTAAATGCGATTTTACTGAAACAAAGCGGTATGCTTGGCCTTACGGGGTACAGCGATTTACGCGATATAGAATCAGAAGCTGAAAAAGGAAATAAAGACTGTCAGCTGGCTTTGCTAATGAATGCTTACAGAATTAAAAAAACTATTGGTGCTTATACTGCAGTATTAAACGGGTTAGACGCCATTGTTTTTACGGCTGGAATTGGAGAAAATTCTTCTTATATGCGTAAATTAGTTTGTACTGATATGGAATATTTTGGAATTGAATTAGAGGATGAAAAGAATCAGATTCGTTCTAAATCAATCAGAGAAATCAATAAGGCAAATTCAAAAGCAAAAGTTTTGGTTATTCCAACAGATGAAGAATACGAAATTGCAAATCAGGTTTATCATTTGCTGAATAGTTAAAGTATAATTTTATGAAACAATCATTCAAAATTTATATTTTATTGATGTTCGGATTTTTATCTAGTAATTCCTTTTCTCAAAACTATAATCATGTTGTTTTTGAGGTACATGGAGATTTAAATAAAGATGGGCTAGCTGATTTAGTACTTGTAAAAGAAGATAATAAAGACTTGCATAACCCATTTTTGTTAGAAATTAAATTTCAGGAAAAAGATAAAAGCTATCGTACTGTTTTAAGTTCAGAAACGGCGGTAGTAGCTAAATTTCCAGATGGAGATAAAATAACTATATGTTTGTTGGAAAGTATTGAAATAAAAAAAGGAATATTGATTTTTAATCAAAGCTTAATACGAGGAACTTTTACACACAAATTTAGATTTCAAAATAATAATTTTGAATTGATAGGTATACATTTTAGTAGTGCCAATCCGGGATATCTTCTAACTATTGATTATAATCTTTCAACGGGAAAAATGATAGAAGTAAAAAAAGCGTATGAGACAGATAAAATAATTGAAAACAATACAACAATAGAAAAAATTACACCCTTGCCTAATTTAAAAAAGTTTGATCCTTTAGATTATTTATATTAATGCCAGTCGTAAAAAGTATCATCTTTCTAAATTAAATATTTGTGAGTATCTTTGGCTATAAAACCGAATATCTTGAAATCGATACTTTTAAAATTATTTTTCTTCTTTTTCATCGCTTCTCAAATTCAAGCACAAGAATTACTTCCCTTCGTAGAAAATTACAATAAATCTGATTATCAAGGTGATAATCAAATCTGGAATGTAGCGCAAGGAAATGATAAAGCCATATATTTTGCCAATAATCATTATTTAATGCGTTATGACGGCGTAAAATGGGAAAAATACACACTTCCTAATAAAACTATTATACGTTCAATTCTAATTGAAGGAGATCGTATATATTCTGGTTCGTATAAAGAATTTGGATATTGGTACAGAAAAGAAGCTAAGATGCATTATGTTTCTATCACCAAAAATCTTCGTTTGTTTGACGAAAAGGATAATGAAGAAATCTGGAAAATTTTCAGATTTAATGGCTCACTTTATTTTCAGTCGTTTAATGATGTATTTATTTACAGCGGAAAAAGAATTCAAAAAATAAAATTTCCATTTTTAATTTCATATTGCTTTTCTGTAGACAAAAATCTTTACGTTGCCTCTGTACAAAAGGGAATCTTTAAGATGAACGGCAATCGAATTGCAAATCCTAAAGGATGGAATATTCTAAAAAATACCGTTGTTCACGCTATCGAAAAATATAAAAACGAAACCTACATTTTTACGCAAAAAAAAGGAGTTTTTATTGTCGAGAAAAACGGGCTTAAATCCTGGAATAATCCATTAAACGAAACTCTGAAATCAACTACAATAAATGCAGCCAAATTTAAAGGAAATAAACTTGTTATCGGAACAGGAAACAAAGGGGTTTTTATTTTAGACTTAAACTTAAATTCATATAAAAATATCGATCGGAGCAACGTTTTAATGAACAACTCAATTTTGAGTATGGGATTTGATAAAGAAGACGATTTGTGGCTTGGTCTGGATAACGGAATTGCACACGTAGAAATTAATTCTCCTATCTCTTTTTTCTATGATAATTCAGGAATATTGGGTTCAGTTTATTCTGTTGCCACTACCAATAAAGGTTATTTAATTGCGTCAAATCACGGTGTTTTTGAGTTTGATTCGGGTAGATTTAATATGATGCCAAATACTCAGGGACAGGGCTGGAACATTACAAAAGTCGGTGCAAAATATATTATAGGTCACAATGATGGAACATTTTCTTATGATAATGGATCGCTCACTAAAATTAACGGCGTAAGCGGCGGCTGGAATATGTCTAAAAGCAGTATAAATAATACTTATTTTCAATCTACTTACAGCGGTATTTTGGTATATGATGATCCTTCAAATTTATCGCATTATAAAATGATTAAAGGCCTTGCAAAGCCTATAAAATATGTTGCTCAAAATAAAAAAAATGAAATTTGGGCTGCAGATAATTATCGAGGTTTATACCGAGTTTTATTAGATGATAATTATAAAACCATAAAAATTGAAAATGTTACGCAGCAAAGTAAAATTGAAAATGATTTTGGAATAAAAGTTTTCGAATTTAGAAAAGAAATACTCTTCCTGATAAACGATTCCTGGTATACCTATAATTCTATATCTAATAAATTGGAAGAGAATGAATTGTTTAATTTGAATTTTAAAAATGTTACCGATGTAATATCTATCGATGAAGATCATTTTATGGTTTTGCAAAATGGGATATTATATCATATTTATGCCGAAGGAAATAAGTTTATCTGGAATATTATTCAGGAGAAATATTATAAAGGAAAACTGATCAATGAAAATTTACGAATTTTTAAGAATGGTAATTATTATTTATTTAATCTGGATGATGGTTTTATATCGCTTAAGCTTGAATACAATAATCAGCAGCATAAAATTATAAAAGTAGAAGCTTTTAGTAATGATGCACTGGTGGCGAATGATTCGAAGATTAAATTCAATACAGAGCTTAGAATCAATGTGGTTTCTGGAATTTATGGAGCCAGCAAGCCAAATTTGTTTTACAGGCTAAACAAAAGCAAAAATTTCACGCCAATTTCTGACGGAGTTATTTTACTTAATAATCTTAACAGCGGTAATCATTCGCTTGTTATTTATAAACACGATGGAGCCAGCTATGAAGAAGTGACAAGCTTTGATTTTAGAGTAGCACAACCATGGTATTTTTCTTTCTGGATGATTTCACTCTATTTATTGGTTATAGCAGCAGTTTTGTTTTTTTATTATAAATGGAATAAATTTCGTTACACACAAAAACTAAAATTACAAGGTGAAGAACTAAAGCATCAAAGGGAAATTCTTGAAATGGAATTAAAAGCCGAAAACGAATTGAACGTTCAGGAATATGAGAAGCATATTCTTGAATTAGAATTGCAGACCAAATCATCTGAAGTGGCGGGAAAATCTTTATCTATCGCCAAGCAAAGTGAAATGATTGAAAAAATCCAAAATATTTTAGAATCAGAAAAAGATTTTAACAGACTTAAAAGTGATATTAAAAAAGCGATTAAGATAAATGAAGTGAATAAACACGAATGGGAAATTTTTGAAACCAATCTAAATCAAATTCATAATGAGTTTATTATTAATCTAACTAAAAAGTTTCCGAACCTTACTCCAAAGGATATTAAGCTGTGTGTTTATCTTAAAATGAATCTTTCTTCTAAAGAAATTGCTCCCTTAATGAATATCTCATTTAGAGGTGTAGAATTGCACAGATATCGCCTCAGAAAGAAATTAAATCTTGTTCAGGACGAAAACCTGTCAAAATTTTTATTAACTGTGTAAGATTCATATGTATTTTTTAAACATATTATATTTTTAGATATGTTTTTTTACATAATTCCAATACATCATTACTACATCATAAGGGTATGTTAAAGGAAAAATATGGAGTTCCAAATTATTGATTTATAGCTTAGTAATAAAGATTTTTGATGTAGTGATGTAGCTATGTAGTAGTATGGTTTGATGTACTACAACGTTGTAATTGTTTAATTTGGCTCTACTAACTTAAACGATTACGAACTGTATGAAAAATTTTATTTTTAGCTTTTTAGCGCTCTTGTTACTGCCAACATATATGATTGGGCAGACGCAAGCAATTAAAGGGAAAGTAGTAGACGGCACAGGAATGGGAATTCCTGGAGCAGTAATTAGTGCTCCTGAATCAAGAACAACTGCCGATGCAGATTTCGACGGAAATTTTACAATTAACGCCAAGGTTGGTGAATCCTTAAAAATTTCGATGTTAGGCTTTGATGCTGTTTCTGTAAATGCCACTGCAGGTGTGATGTCAATTACATTAAAAGAAGCTGGTGATACTGCTTTAAAAGAAGTAGTTGTAATTGGTTATGGTACCAGAAAAAAAATCGATAATACTTCGGCAATTACTTCATTAAAAGCAGAAGATGTTACAAGAACAAAGGTATTAAATGCTTCTCAGGCTATTCAGGGTAAAGCTGCTGGAGTTCAAGTGACTTCTTCAGATGCTCCAGGAAGCACACCTTCTGTAGTTATTAGAGGTTTAGGTACTGCATTGGGAGGAAGAAATCCATTATATATTGTGGATGGTATGCCAACGGAAAACATCAATAATATCAATACAAATGATATTACTTCTTATGAAATTCTAAAAGATGCTTCATCTCTTGCAATTTATGGTACTAGAGCTGCAAATGGGGTTATCATTATTACTACTAAAAAAGGTAAAGGAGACAAAATTTCTGTAGAAGTGGAAAGCTTTGGTGGTATCAGAACGCCGCTTAAGAAAGTAAAAATGGCAGATGCTAATCAATATGCAAGCTATTCTAACGCTTCTTTAGGAACAAATAGATTCTCTACAAATCAGCCTGTTAATACAAATTGGTTTGATGAAATTACAAGAACTGGTAGTTACACTCAAAATAACATTTCTATTTCTGGTGCTTCAGAAAATGTTAAATACTTTTTTAGTGCAGGTAACTATCAGGAAAAAGCGATTCTTAACGGCTTAGATTACAGCCGTACAAGTTTTAGAAATAACAATGAATTTAAACTTTCTAAAAAAATCACTTTAAATCAAAACTTTAGTTTTACAGCGGCTAATTCTACGCCAAAACCATTAAGTGCATTTACAAATGCATACAAGCAGTCGTCAATTGTTCCTGTGCGTTTTGCAAACGGTCAATATGGTGCGCCATTTGCAGATGCAAGCGGAGTAGCAAGTCCAACAGGCACTTCATTTAACAATGTTGGTAATCCTGTATCACAATTAGATTTTTACAACGAAGAACAAAGAAGTATTACACTTCAAGGTGGTTTGAAATTGGATTATGAGATTTTAGAAGGTTTAAAGTTTACTTCACAATTTAATGGTGAATACTATACTTGGAAAAATTATAATTTTGAGGATACTAAAAATGTTTGGTTAGCTGCTAATCCTACGCGTAAAGACGGAGATTATTCAAGTACTGATCCAATTAATTTATTGACTAGAGGAAGAGAGCAGTATTTTAACTGGAACTTATCTAACTATTTGACTTATAACAAAGTGTTTGCTAAAATTCATGATGTTGAATTAACAGCAGGTATCGAAACTTCTGTAAAAGGTCCAAGAGAAAAATTAGTAATTACTAGAAAAAACGTAAGTCCTGATTCTAACTATTGGTCTTTATATAATGCGACAGATGCAAAAGGTGTGGATTATTCTGGTACTGTTACAAATTTGCAAGATATTGTATTTAATGAAAGTAAATTAGCTTCTTATTTCGGTCGTTTCCAATACAAATTAATGGACAGATACTTATTAACTGGAACTATTAGACGTGATGGATCTTCAAACTTTGCAAAAGATTATCGTTGGGGAACTTTCCCATCTGTAGGTCTTGGATGGATTATGACTAAAGAAAGTTTCTTGTCGGATATTAAAGGAGTAAATTTAATCAAATTAAGAGGAAGCTGGGGTAAATTGGGTAACCAAAATGTACCATTAAACAGCCAAAGTTATAATTCTGGATTAAACAGTTATTTAGGAGGTTCTATTTTATATGAAGGAACAAGTATCACTTCTCAAATTGACCCTTCTTTAACATGGGAAATTACTGAAGAAGCTTCTGCTGGTGTAGATTTCGAATTTTTGGACAGCAGACTGAAAGGATCATTTGATGTTTATAACAAAAATACAGATAACGTAATTTTATATGTAAAACCTTATCCAACTTCTGGAATTACAACGGCTTCTCCTTCTCATGTTGGTGAAGTTTCAAACAAAGGTTATGAAATTGCTTTACGTTGGGATGATAAAATTAATGATAATTTAAGCTACTGGGTTGGAGGTAATTTCTCTCACAACAAAAATGAGCTTACAAGCTTAAAAAATGTTTCATTATCTCAAGTTATTGGAGGTAATTTAGGAAATGGTCAAGATACTAAATTATTATACAATAACTCAATTGGACAGCCATTAGGTAGTTTCTATCTTTATGAATATGCAGGTGTAGATCCAGCTAATGGAAACATGCTTTATTATAATGCTGCAGGTGCTAAAGTGACTCAAGATGCTTTATCTGCAACAACAGATAAAAAATATGTAGGTTCAATTTTACCAACTTCTAACTACGGAGTTTCTTTAGGACTTGTTTACAAAAACATAGATTTCTCTGTTGACGGTTATGGTACTGGAGGAGCAAAAGTATACAATGGTAAAAAAGCACAGCGTTTCGGAGGTGAAAATATCGAATCTTCTATGACAAATGATTATTGGAGTTCAACAAATACAACGTCTCAGAATCCAAGACCATTTAATACTGTTCCTGTTGCTTCAACTTATTATATGGAATCTGCTGATTTCTTCAGAATCAACAATATTACTGTAGGTTACAAACTTCCTCTTAAAGAAGATCAATTTATTAGTTCTTGCAGAATTTATCTTAATGCAATCAACCCATTTATCACACAGAAATATTCAGGTTTCTCTCCTGAGTTAAATGGAGATGGTAATCCTTACGGAACACAAGGTGTTGAATTGGATGCTTACCCAACATTAAGATCATTTGTAATTGGTGCTAATTTAAAATTTTAATATTATGAAAAAGATATATATATCAATCTTCGTGTTATCGGCATTTACTTTTACAGGATGTGCTGATGATTACCTGGATGTTAAACAAACTGAGACTATTTCTACAGATGATATCGAGTTGTTTAATAACGACAATGGAGCAAAAACGTTTGTAACGTCAATTTACAGTAAATTTTTAGACTGGGACATGAGTTCATTCGGATGGATTGGATTAGCAAGCATTACATCTGATGATGCTGATAAAGGTTCAACTCCTAGTGACACAGGTACTGATAAAGATGTTTTGGATGCCTTAACTTACAATGCATCAAACCCGTCTGCTGAAAGTACATTTAATGCAAACTATGACGGAATTAACAGATGTAACCAAGCATTAGAAATTCTGCCTAAATTAAGCAAAGCTGATCCTGCATTAAGAGAAAGATTAATGGCTGAAGCAAAATTTTTAAGAGCTTTCATGTACTTTACTTTGGTAAAATGTTATGGAGGAGTTCCTATTGTAGACCACATATCAAAAATTCCATTATCAGCAGAAGACAAAGCAATGCAGTTAACACGTAAAACAGCTGCTGAAGTGTATACTTTTATCGAAAAAGATCTAACTGAAGCTGCAGCAGTTTTACCAAATAAATCTCAATATGCAGATGCTGAAAAAGCTAGAGCTTCAAAAGGAGCAGCTTATGCTTTATTAGCAAAAGTAAGTTTGTATCAGAAAAAATGGCAAAGTGTTGTTGATAACTGTAATCTGGTTACAGGGTATAGTATCTCTCCAGATTATGCAAAAATGTTCAGATTAGAAGGAGAAAATGATGGGGAATCTATTTTTGAAATAAACGGTAATGGTGCAGTACCGGCTCGTGGAATTCAAGGATATTCTAATACTCAAGGTGTTCGTGATGCATGGGGATGGGGATTCAATCAGCCTTCTCAAAGTTTAGTAAATGCTTATGAGACTGGTGATGTTAGAAAAAATGCAACGATTATTTTTAGAGGTACAACTTTATATGACGGAAGAGTAATTCCTACAATAAGTGCAGATGATCCTAATCCGAGATATAATTATAAAGCTTATTCTTCTGCCTATACAAGTGCATGGGAAACAGATGCTAACATTAAATATTTAAGATATGCTGAAGTATTATTAATGAAAGCGGAAGCCTTAAATGAATTGGGACAAACTTCAGAAGCAATTCCAGTATTAAACGCAATCAGACACAGAGCTGGTTTAGGTGATACTCCAGCTGCTTCTCAGGCAGCAGTTAGAACTGCTATCTGGAAAGAAAGAAGAGTTGAGTTAGCTTTTGAATTTGACAGATTCTTTGATTTAGTTAGAACTGGTCAGGCAAAAGATGCTTTTGCGGTAGATGGAAAAGTATTTACAGTAGGTAAAAACGAATTATTCCCAATTCCGGCATCATTTCTTTTGATAGCGGAAGGAATGTCTTCTCAAAATCCTGGATATAATTAATATTCATATTATCACTTCCTTTTAGTTTCTAGAAGGAAGTGATTATTTATTACAATCTCAAAATCTTTATAATGATTAGAATTTCAGTTTTATTTTTAGCTTTTGCTTTTTTTAGTTGTGGTTCAAATTCAGATAAGCAAAAAGAAAATCAACAAACTTCGGTTAAAAAAATAACAGACGAACAGCTTTTAGATGTTGTTCAAAAACAAACTTTTAAATACTTCTGGGATTATGCTGAACCAAACTCTGGATTAGCAAGAGAACGTTTTCATCCAGACGGGAATTATCCTGAAAATGACGCTCACATTGTAACAACCGGAGGCTCTGGTTTTGGATTAATGGCAATTGTTTCAGGTATTTCAAGAGGATATGTTACAAAAGAAGAAGGGGTAAAAAGATTAGACAAAATTGCCGATTTTCTTGCAAAAGCAGATCGCTTTCACGGGGCATGGTCACACTGGATTGATGGAAATACGGGAAAGGTTAAACCATTTGGAATCAAAGATAATGGAGGAGATTTAGTCGAAACATCATTTTTAATTTCAGGAATGATTACCGTTCGTGAATATCTAAAAACAGGAAATGAAAAAGAGAAAGCTGTAGCTGCTAAATATGATGCATTATGGAAAGGTGTAGAATGGCAGTGGTTTACCAATAACAAAAATGTATTGTACTGGCATTGGTCGCCAACATACGATTGGCAGATGAATTTTCCGCTAGAAGGATATAACGAATGTTTGATTACCTATATCATGGCAGCATCTTCACCAACGCACGCAATAGATGCCAAAGCGTATCATGAAGGATGGGCGAGAAGCGGCGGTATTGTTTCTTCTAAAACAAAATATGACATTCCGTTAATTCTCAAACACAATGGAGCAGAAGAATTTGGCGGGCCATTATTCTGGACACATTATTCTTATGTTGGACTTGATCCGAATCAATTAAGTGATAAATATGCCAATTATTTTGATTTGAACAAAAATCAAGTTGAAATCGATTACAAATATTGTATTGAAAATCCCGGAAAGTTCAAATATTACGGACCAGATTACTGGGGATTAACAGCATCTTATTCCAGAAATGCTGATGGTTCTGTGGGTTACGATGCCCATATGCCAAGCAATGATAAAGGTGTTATCTCGCCTACTGGTGCAATTAGTTCTATTGTTTACACGCCCAAAGAATCACTTGCAGTAATCCGCAATTTGTATGAAAACCATAAAAATGAAACTTGGGGAGAGGCAGGTTTTTATGATGCAGTAAGTCTGCAGAATAATTGGACGGCAAAAAGATATTTGGCAATTGATCAGGGGCCAGAGGTAGTGATGATAGAAAATTATCGTTCGGGCTTATTATGGAAACTGTTTATGAATGCTCCAGAAGTAAAACAAGGGTTATTAAAACTCGGTTTTAAATCAGGTAAATACGGAATTTAAAACGCATTAAATGAAATATAAAATAGCATTACTGACTTTTTTATTTTCTCTATTTGGTTTTGCACAAACAGACACAAGTGGAAAATTGAAAACAGTGACCGTAACCAAATATGAATTGGGTTATGCATTGCACAAGCCAGCTAATACAAAAGATAAAAAGCCATTAATAGTTTTTATTTCGGGTGATGGAGAAAAAGGAACAGACATTGAAAAAGTAAAGATTCATGGTCCTTTAAAATATCTGAAAACACATTCATTAGACGCTTACGTTGTGGCGCCGCAATGTAAAGAAGATGAAAATTGGGATGTAGAATCGATTTATCAATTGATTTTAAAAATTCAACGAGAAAATAATATCGATCCAAATCGCATCTATGTTACTGGTTTGAGTTCAGGAGGCTGGGCGACTTGGAATTTAGCGCTTTCGCATCCGGATATGTTTGCAGCAATTGTCCCGATATCAGGGTTTGTTGATTTAATTCAATTGGAAGATGCTTGTAAAATAGCCAGCATTCCAACCAGAATTTATCACGGATTATTAGATGATGTTGTAAAAGTAGATTATGCTGTGACGATTTACAAAGAATTAAAAAAATGCAATGCGGGAGATGTAGAGTTGACCATATTTGATGATGCGGGACATGACAGCTGGACAAGAGTTTTTGACAATCAGGCAATTTATGACTGGATGTTGAAACAGGTAAAAAAGAATACAAACAAATAAAAATAACAGAATGAAAAACAAATTAGTCTTACTTTTTTTAGGATGTGCTGTTTTGGGTTACGCTCAGAAAAAGAACACTAAAAATACAGTGAAAATTAAACCAAAGTCTGAATTTGTAGCAGAGTTAATTTCTAAAATGACTTTAGACGAGAAATTGGGTCAGTTAAACTTACCAACGTCAGGAGATATTACTACAGGACAAGCCAACAGCTCTAATGTAGCAAAAAATATTGCTGAAGGTAAAGTGGGAGGTTTGTTCAATATTAAATCGGTTCAAAAAATTAAAGAAGTACAAAAAATTGCTGTTGAACAAAGCCGTTTAAAGATTCCATTGCTTTTTGGTATGGATGTTATTCACGGTTACGAAACAACATTTCCAATTCCACTTGGGCTTTCTTGTACGTGGGATATGGGTTTAATTGAAAGAAGTGCGCAGATTGCAGCTCAGGAAGCAAGTGCAGACGGTATCAACTGGACATTCTCTCCAATGGTAGATATATCTCGTGATCCAAGATGGGGAAGAGTTTCTGAAGGTTCAGGAGAAGATCCTTATCTAGGAAGCCAGATAGCAAAAGCTATGGTAAACGGATATCAGCAAAAAGATTTATCAAAAAACAATACGATTTTGGCTTGTGTAAAACACTTTGCATTATATGGAGCACCAGAAGGCGGACGTGATTACAATACTGTAGATATGAGTCATATCAGAATGTTTAACGACTATTTCCCTCCATACAAAGCTGCAGTTGATGCTGGTGTAGGTTCTGTAATGGCTTCTTTTAATGAAGTGGACGGAATTCCTGCAACAGGAAACAAGTGGTTAATGACAGATGTTTTGAGAAAACAATGGGGGTTTAAAGGATTTGTGGTAACAGATTTTACCGGAATTCCGGAAATGATTGAACACGGAATGGGTAATTTGCAAGATGTATCTGCTTTGTCACTAAATGCCGGCGTTGAAATGGATATGGTTGGCGAAGGATTCTTAACAACTCTTAAAAAATCTTTAGACGAAAAAAGAGTTACTATCGCACAGATTGATAACGCTGTAAAACTTATTTTAGAAGCAAAATACGACTTAGGATTATTTGAAGATCCTTATAAATATTGTGATGAAAAAAGAGCAAAAACTGAAATCTTCACCGCATCAAGCCGAAAAGAAGCACGTCAGATTGCCGCACAATCTTTGGTTTTATTAAAAAATCAAAATCAGGCTTTACCTCTTAAAAAATCTGGGACTATCGCACTTATCGGACCATTGGCAGATGCTAAAGAAAATATGCCTGGTACTTGGAGTGTAGCTACAAAAATGGAAAATGCTGTTTCATTGCTGGCAGGAATCAAAGAAGTTGCAGGAAAAGACACTAAAGTTTTATATGCAAAAGGAAGTAACTTAGACTACGATGAAACTTTTGAAACCAATGCAACAATGTTTGGTAAAACATTACACCGTGACGGCCGCTCTAAAGAAGAATTATTGGCAGAAGCACTAAAAATAGCAAATCAATCAGATGTTATTGTTGCTGCTCTTGGAGAATCTGCAGAAATGAGCGGAGAGTCAAGCAGTCGTACCAATTTAGAAATTCCACAAGCACAAAAAGATTTATTACAAGCTTTACTAAAAACAGGAAAACCTGTTGTTTTAGTTTTATTTGATGGACGTCCTCTAGTATTAAACGAAGAAAACGCTACAGTTCCTGCAATTTTAAATGCTTGGTTTGCAGGAAGCGAAGCTGGTTATGCAATTGCAGATGTTTTGTTTGGAGATGTTAATCCTTCTGGAAAATTGACAACAACATTTCCAAGAAGCGTTGGTCAGCTGCCAATTTATTATGCACATAAAAATACAGGAAGACCTCTTTCTAATTCGGAAGGTAAATTCGAAAAATTCAGATCAAATTATATTGACGAAAGAAATGAACCATTATTTCCTTTTGGGTTTGGTTTAAGCTACACCACATTTGATTATTCAAATGTGAAAATTTCATCAGATAAAATGAATTTCAACGGAAAAGTTACTGTTTCTGTTGAGGTAACAAATACGGGAAGTTTTGACGGAAAAGAAACCGTTCAATTATACATTAGAGATTTAGTAGGATCTGTTACAAGACCTGTTAGAGAACTAAAAGGTTTCCAAAAAATAACACTTAAAAAAGGTGAAAAACAAACTGTGAATTTTGCAATCACAGTAGAAGATTTAAAATTCTATAATTCTGATTTACAGTTTATAGCTGAACCTGGGATGTTTGATGTTTTTGTTGGAACAAATTCAAACGCAGACAAGAAAGTTAGTTTTGAATTAACTAAATAGTTGGTTATTGATTAGTGTAAAGCCCTTCGTTTGGAGGGCTTTTTTTCTAGAATCAAGAGTCTTTTTTGTAAAATTTTAACTACGTTTATTATGAATGATTTTAAAATATCTCGATCTCTTTTCTTTTTATTCATTACAATTATTTTTTCTTCCTGCTGTACTCAAAATGCTATTGTAGCTCACCGCGGCGCATGGAAAAAAAACAACCTGCCAGAAAATTCTATTGCCGCACTTAGACACGCAATTGATTTGAAAAATGCAGGTTCAGAATTTGATGTTTGGAGGACAGCTGATGATTCGCTTGTAATCAATCACGATGCACACTATAACAAAATGCTTATTGAAGAGACAAAATACGTTGATTTGGTAAAATTTAAACTTTCAAATGGAGAAAAGCTTCCCACTTTATATGAATATATTATTGAAGGTAAAAAAAATAACAAACACACTCTTTTGGTTTGCGAAATAAAACCATCAGAAATAAGTAAAGAACGAGGAAAAACGACAGCCTTAAAAACCGTTGAACTCATAAAGAAACTCAAAGCTGATAAAAATACCTGTTACATTAGTTTTGATTATGATATTCTAAAACAAATTAGAGCAGTAGATGCAAAAACTTCTCTTCAATATTTAGAAGGAAATAAATCTCCAAAAGAAGTTAAAGCAGACAAAATTAATGGCATTGATTATCATTATTCTGTATTTAAAAAACATCCGGAATGGATAAAGGAAGCTAAGGATAATAAAATTATTCTGAATGCCTGGACAGTAAATGAAACGGCAGATATGGATTGGATTATTAATCAGAAATTCAATTACATAACCACAAATGAACCTGAACTTTTAAGCGAAAGATTAACTATTAAAAAATAATCTGGCAGACTTTACAACAAATCAAAAAAAATGAAAAATATACATAAACTGACATTGCCAATTTTATTTGTGATACTTTTTACCCACAACATCCTGGCACAAAAATTAGGAAAAACAGAATGGTTTGATCCTAATGCAGCGGCGACAACTTTTTGTAATCCAATTAACATTGGTTATAATTATACGACGCATAATCATAATGGAATTCCTGAATCCCGACGCTCAAGCGCAGATCCGGTAATTATTACTTACAAAGGCGAATACTATTTATTTGCAACCAATCAGGCAGGTTTCTTTTGGAGTAAAGATATGTCTGACTGGAATTTTGTTTATGGAAGTTTTCAAAGACAGCCTGGAGACGATGACCAATGTGCTCCTGCAGCATGGGTTGTAAATGATACTTTATTTTATGTTGGTTCTACCTGGAAGAGAGATCATCCAATCTGGAAAACAGCAGATCCAAAATCAGGAAGATGGACACGTCACGTAGACAAAGCGATGCTGCCAACATGGGATCCTGCTATTTTTCAGGATGATGACAAAAAAGTATATATGTATTACGGTTCAAGCGGAAAACTCCCTCTTGTTGGTGTAGAAGTAGATTATAAAACCTGGCTTCCAAAAGGAAATCAGGCAGATTATGCACAATTATACAAAGCAACCGAAGTTGAGGATATTCAGCGTCCGTATGGGCAGATAAAAGAAGTTGCCATTTTAGATCCTGCCGCTCACGGATGGGAACGTTTTGGACCAAACAACGACATGGAACCAGCACCTTGGGGAAATTTCATTGAAGGTGCCTGGATGACCAAACACAATGGGAAATATTACATGCAGTATGGTGCACCCGCAACAGAATTTAAAGGATATGCAAATGGTGTACACGTTGGTGACAATCCATTGGGACCGTTCACTTATCAAAAACACAATCCGATGTCGTATAAGCCGGGTGGTTTTGTAATTGGTGCCGGACACGGAAATACATTTGCAGATAATTACGGCAATTATTGGAATACAGGCACTTGTAAAATTTCTATAAAAGACCGTTTTGAACGTCGAATTGATATGTTTCCCGCCGGATTTGACAAAGATGATGTTATGTATTCCATTACTTCTTACGGAGATTTTCCTATTGCACTTCCCACAACGCAGCGTGATCAGGCAAAAGGTGCTTCATCAGGATGGATGCTGCTTTCGTATAAAAAGCCTGTAACCGTTTCTTCTTCTGAAGAATGTATGGAAGTAGAAACACACAGAATGGATAACGGCGGGAAAAAAGTATATGAGAAATTCTGTTACGGACCAGATAATCTTACCGATGAAAACATTCAGACGTATTGGTCTGCTAAAACAAGCAATCCCGGAGAATGGCTGCAAATGGATTTAGGGAGAAAAATGCAGGTTAATGCACTTCAAATTAATTATGCAGATCATAAAGCTACTCAGTATAATAAAGCAATGGATATTTATTACCAGTATAAAATATACATGTCTGATGATGCTGTAAATTGGACGCTGGTTGTTGATAAATCTAAAAATGATAAAGATGCACCTCATGATTACGTAGAGCTTACAAAAGCTATTAAAACGCGTTATATTAAAATGGAAAACATTCACAATGCATCCGGATTATTTGCAGTTTCAGATTTTAGGATATTTGGAAACGGACTGGCTGAAAAACCCAAAATGGTTTCTGATTTTAAAGTCAACAGAAATAAAGCTGATTCCCGCAATGCCTTGATTTCATGGAAAAAACAATCAGATGCTATAGGATATACTATTTATTACGGAATTACTCCCGATAAATTATACAACAATATTATGGTTTATGGAGAAAGTTCTTATGATTTTAGAGGTTTAGATAAAGGCACAAAATATTATTTTACAATTGAACCTTTTAATGAAAATGGAATCGGAACAAAAAACAAGATCATCGAAGTAAAATAATTTGATTTAATGCTAATAAAAAACTCTAACTGCTGCCATAAAATGCACATTTAGAGTTTTTTTTTGAGAAAAGCTTTCGTAAATGCTTTGAGTTGTTAAGAATTTTGTTCCTTTGTTCTGCTCACAAAAAAAGTGAGTACATAACCCAAAAATGCTATAAAAACCATGAAAAAAACGATTCTTTTAACTGTTTTAGTTTTAAACGGATTGACTTCTTTTGCACAGTCAAATGATGAGAAAAACATTAAGTTATTTTATAAAAAAGCTTTAACTGAGTCAAAATGTTACAGCTGGCTGGAATATTTGTCTAATGATATCGGAGCACGTTTATCAGGTTCTGCAACTGCCGGCGATGCCGTTCAGTATACCAAAAGACAACTAGAAAGTCTGGGACTTGACAAAGTTTATTTACAAGAAGTTATGGTGCCTCATTGGGTGCGCGGCGAAAAAGAAACTGCTTACATTTTAGATGGAAAAGTAAAAACTGTTGTGCCAATTTGTGCTTTAGGAGGTTCAGTTGCTACTCCAAAAACCGGTCTTACAGCCGAAATAATTGAAGTGCAGGGAATTAATGAGCTGGCTGCATTAGGCGATAAAATAAAAGGAAAAATTGTATTCTTTAACAGACCAATGAATCCGGAAAATGTAGAAACATTTGTTTCTTACGGAGCATGTGTTGACCAAAGATTTGCAGGTGCAAAAGAAGCAGCAAAATTAGGAGCTGTAGGAACAATTGTTCGTTCTATGAATCTGCGTCTGGACGATTTCCCGCATACAGGTGCACAAAGTTATGGCGATCTGCCAAAAGAGCAATATATTCCAACAGCTGCAATCAGTACAAATGGAGCTGAATTATTAAGCAAATCTTTAAAAGTTAACCCAGCTTTAAAATTTTATTTTAAACAATCTTGCGAAACACTGCCGGATGTTTTATCTCATAATGTAATTGGTGAGCTGACAGGAACAGTAAATCCTTCAAATATTATGGTAGTCGGCGGGCATTTGGATTCTTGGGATCTTGCAGACGGTTCTCATGATGATGGAGCAGGAGTAGTGCAAAGTATGGAAGTACTGCGCATTCTTAAAAACTTAAATTATAAACCGAAAAATACGATTCGTGTAGTTTTGTTTATGAATGAAGAAAATGGTGGTAAAGGTGGTGCGAAGTACGAAGAACAATCAAAGAAAAATAACGAAAATCATATTTTTGCTCTGGAAAGTGATTCAGGCGGCTTTAGTCCAAGAGGGTTTTCTATAGAAGCAGATGATGTTAATCTAAAAAAGATACAAGGATATAAAGACTTTTTTGAACCTTATTTAGTTCATAGTTTTACAATAGGACATGCAGGATCAGATATTAGTCATCTAACTTCTAAAGCAATTGTAAAGGCTGGCTTAAAACCAGATTCTCAACGCTATTTTGATTACCATCATGCAGCAAACGATAAATTTGATGCTATAAACAAGAGAGAATTAGAACTTGGCGCTGCTACAATGACATCATTAATGTATTTAATGGATCAAAACGGAATTGAACTTCCGAAGGCGAATTAAGATTTATTTACCTTATTATAAAAGCTGCGAGTACATCTCGCAGCTTTTTTTTATCCAAAAATCAACAACTCATATTAGAGTTTTATTACAACGGTGTAGTACAAAAAAGTTATCGGAATATTAGATAATAATATTAAAATTTTAATGCCAATATCTTTTCGCATTTCATAATGTCTTATAAAATTGTCTAGCAGATGAAACAGCATTATAACGTTAAGAATTATTGCTGAAACTATAAATGGTGAAGCAAAAATTAAAATATTAGAACTTTCATTAGAAACCATATAAAGAGCAAATAAAATGGTTATAATGATAAAAGATCCAATTGTAAGGTCAATAGACTGCGTTTCTTCAAAAGGTTTTTGGTCAATGGTTTTCATAGATTATATTTTAAATGTTTTTTGAATTGCCGGAATAGGCATGTTAAGCATATTTAAAAAATTCAAATAATAAAAAGAATGTGCTTGATATCCTTTTCTGAATTGCTGCAAAAAATAGCGGACTTTTGCAGGATAAAATAATGTACCCGATAGTATTACCAAAAACAGATACATACTCTTCTTACCATTTCCTAAAAGATAATACTGCATTCCGATTTCTTCCGGAACAGAAATACCCGTATTGGTCAAAACATGTATAATATCATGATCTTCTAGTTTTGGCTGTATGTCGAGATGATTTTTATAAAGAAAATTTCCTAAGCCATATCCTAAAGAATCTTTGGGATAACTTAAAAGCTTGGTTTTATCAATGTCCCAAGGTGTATTTCTTTTAAAATATTTTTGATAAGGCTTTTTAGTTCTTTCATACATTTTTTCGACAAATTGATCTTTCATAAGTGGTTATTTTTATTTCTTAAAGTTCTTTGAATTTCAAAGTAAAAAGTTAAAATAAAAAGCTAATTAAGATTGGAATTAGCTTTTATAATTTTAGTAATTATCTATTACAGTAACTAATAGATTGGAATCGGATAGGTTAGAAGGAGAAACTACTTTTTCGTCCAGCGGAATATCATTTCCATATCTTTCTTTTAATATCTTCTGCACTCTTTCATCATTCAGATTAAAATCTTTCAATTGCTGCAGTTTACATAATTCAATTCCGGCACCTTCTTTATATATTTTCCAAACCAGTTCAGAACAATAAATTCGATCGTTTGTCCATTCAAAATAGGCATCATATTGTTTTCCATTAAATTGACTGCCATAATTTTTCATTTTCTCAAGTGCTTCAGGAGTTAAAACAGCTGCTGCATTTTTCAGCCTTTTTACAACATATTTATGATCTTTTCCATGTGTAATCCAATCTTCCAGCGGTGTTATTTTTACTGGCTGAACGGCTTCATATACAAACCATTTTCCGTCTATGTTATAAATAATCCCGCAATGAGAATATTTAGAATTAGTAGCAATACGAACAGCTTCGCATTGTTTAGATTCTGAAGTCTGAAAAATTATATCTGCATCTTTAAATTTTTCTGAGGTACTTGTTTCCTTTTTAATTCCAGTAATTGGATTGTTTGGAAAAACTTTTATCGCAACAAATAATGCACATCCGAAACTTAGGATAAAAGTAATGAGCGGAAATAAGTATTGTTTCTTTTTCATAAAGCAGAATTTAAAGTACTTTGAGTTGCAAAGTAAATGATAAAAAAAATAGCTGCCAAATAAAATGACAGCTATTTTATAAAATATTTTTACGAGATATTAGATTCTGAAAATTCCTCCAACAGCAATAATTTTTTGGAAGAAGAAGAAGTCTTGAGAAGCTTTATCTTCGTTACTTGTAGTAGTTCTAATATCTTGCATATTGATATAACCGCCTTTTAACTCTCCCTGAATATAGAAATGTTTGAAAAAAGTAATGTTTAGACCAGCTTTTGCAGAAACACCATAACCAGAAACATGAAAATCATCATGACGTTCTTTCCCTAAAAGAGTTGTATTTGTTTTTGGATACAAAACACCAGCTCCTAATCCTTCGGTTAAGTTTATCTGAACTTTATCAATATTTGGAAGACTGAACAATTTCGAAATATCATCAAATCTAGAAACTTCGGTATTAATATAGTTTAAACCATCTGTATGCTCATACATTAGAAAAGCAGGACCGTTTACAGGTGTAGTACCATTGTCATAACCACCTTCTTTAGCACCACCCTGAGACATATCTACAGGTCTGTTATTGTATTCTCCATTGTAGATCGAAGCAGGATCATCTGCAGGCAGATTGATGTTTCCAGTAACATTTGCAATTTGATTCTGTGTCATTACATATTTCATGTGATCAACACCAATTGTAACACTATAATGGTCGCTAAAGAAATAACCTAATCTCAAGTTAGTTTGAGGAATAGTCATGTTAGCAGGATTAATATAGTCTACATGCCAGCCTTTAGGTTTATCATGAGCTGTCATATTATTCACTGTAAAGTTGTAATCTTTACCTCTGAAATTTACATCAGAGTCAGAGTAAGTATCTCTATTTCCACCCCACATTACAAAGAATTTTCCTTTATTGTGAGCAGTGTATTTTTGTACCGGAATTTCTTCTTGCGCAAAAGTGCTTAATGAAAAGCCAAGCAAGACGAAAAATAAAAATTTTGTTTTCAAAGAACTTAAGTATTATAAATTTAGAATGAGTTAACTGTTTTTCTAATCGCCACCAATTTAGTCATCAAACCTTCAAAATAGTCTAAATGAAGCATATTAGCACCGTCACTTTTTGCATTAGCGGGATCAAAGTGTGTTTCGATAAAAATACCATCAACACCAACTGCGATACCGGCTTTTGCAACAGTTTCGATCATATCAGGTCTTCCTCCTGTAACTCCGGCAGTTTGATTTGGCTGCTGCAAAGAATGCGTAACATCCAAAACTGTAGAAGCATATTGCTGCATAGTAGGAATACCTCTAAAATCAACAATCATGTCCTGGTATCCAAACATAGTACCACGATCTGTAACTATGACATTCTCATTATTACAGTCTAATACTTTTTGAACAGCATGTTTCATGCTCTCCGGACTCATAAATTGTCCTTTTTTCAAGTTAACTACTTTTCCTGTATTTGCCGCCGCAACAACAAGATCAGTCTGGCGAACCAGGAAAGCAGGAATCTGCAGTACATCAACATATTGTGCAGCCATAGCTGCATCTTCATTTGTATGAATATCTGTAACAGTCGGAATATGAAAAGTTTCTGATACTTTTCTTAAAATTTTTAATGCTTTTTCGTCACCAATTCCAGAAAAGCTGTCAATTCTAGAACGGTTGGCTTTTTTAAAAGATCCTTTAAATACATAAGGAATCTGAAGTTTGTCGGTAATACCAACTAATTTTTCAGCAATTCTAAGAGCCATTTCTTCCCCTTCGATAGCGCATGGTCCCGCTAATAAAAAGAAATTTCCGCTGTCAGTATGCTTAATTTGTGGAATATGTTGTATGTTCATAATATGAATTATTTTTGACTGTGCAAAGGTAGTTATGATTTATGAGTTTGAGATGAAGATTTAAGAATTATTTGTGAATCCCAATTGTGACGGGAACCCTTTCCATTTCTATTTTTAAATCAGTTAATGAACTCCAAGCAGTTTGCTTGGGAGATATTTTTATTTAAAAATGATTTCTCTTATATCAGAACTTTAGCTTCGACAGTGTTAAGAAAATTTAAGTTAATTTTTTTGTTTGTTTTATATAATAGAAGCCAAATAGAATCTGACCCGTAAAAAAAAGAGTATTTGCAATAATATTTATAATAACTACAATTATAATTTGGCTTTCGAAATTTTCAGGAGTCGTTAAACCAAAATTAACCAACTGGAAGAGATTGAGTTTTGTAATTATCACTGCTGGAATTGTAAGCAGGAGATATACAATAACTTTTTTGAGATCTATTTCTTTTGTAATCTTCGAAAGTTTCCAAAAATAATAAACTGTAATCGATAATACAGGCAATTTAATAATTGCTCCTATTGGATATATCGTTGTATTCCAACCCGGAATAACCGAGGATAAAATATCAGAATGGAAAATTAAAAGTAAAATCGAGTATGGAAATAGAATCAATAATAAAATAATAAAAGTGCCAAAAACTATTTTGTTTTTAATCATTATCTCTACACTTATATTTATTTTTCTTTACTCAAAGTCAATCCCATCGGAACCATCAAAACGCCTTTTTCATAAACATTCAAATAAAGTTTAGTTGGTTTTTTCTGGCCTTCCCATTTCAATTCATAAACATTTAGAAAACCGGCACCCATATCACTTCTCTTGGTAGGAAAAGGGCAACAGGTTTCTAATCTCGTGAAAGTAATTTTTTCACCGTTTGGACCAGCCAGAGCATTTAAAAAACGAGTTTCATTCAAAGCTTCGTCTTTTGTATTTCTATAAAAAATGTTTACAGGATAATCAGGATCATAACCGTATTTTTTGTCATTACTAAATAAGGTAATGGCAAAAGTATTGTTTTTCTTCAGGATTAAATCTGGCGCATTATCATCTACATTTTTCAAAGTAGATTTTGTGCTGATGCAGGAAACCGTAGAAAGTAGTAAAACGATAAAAAGTGCTGTTTTTTTCATGTTCAAGGGCTTATTTTGTAATACAAATGTAAGTACTAAAATCAATAAATTTTATAATCTAGATTAAGAAAGAGCAGTTTAAAAATAAACTTCTTTTTTACTAAATTTTAAAATTAAAGCTCCAGACGTTCTACGCTGGAGTTTAATTTTATGATACCCATTACAATCAGATATTTTGCCACAAGATAGGTGAGCATAATATAAAATGAACTTTTTTCTATTGGATGATGAAATTTATTGACAGCCAGGATACTGTCTGAAATTACAAAGATCAGAGCTCCTGTAAAAATATAGATATTTCCGGGCTTTTCCCACACTAAGAAACCATTAAAGGCAAATAAAAGCATGGTCGAAATAACGCTTGCATAAACAATTACCGGAATTTCCAGATTGCCCAAAGTCGGCATTAAAAATAGGATCATTGCGATCAAATAACATGCAATTACCAAACTCCCGATTAAGAAAAAAATCTTTTTATTGTTGTTCTGAATTTTGGTTTGTTTATTAAAAATCAGGGAATACAAAATGTGGGAAATAAGAAAAGAGATTAATGCAAGAATAAAATAAATTTCGGCAATGTCTGCAAAAAGCAGTATTACATCGCCAATCCATGATAATACCAACGCTCTTAAAAGAAATTTTCGTAATGGAAATTTGGGATAAACATATACACCAAATCCTAAAAGAGGCATTAAAACAGGTTTAAAAAGAAGGTCTAAATTATCATATCGAAATAATAAAATAAAGAGATACACAATGCTGAAGGCAATGTAAATTTTAAAAAATAAAGTATTTTTCATAATAGGGGGTTATGAATTTATTAATGGTTTGGGTTGGTTTTAAAGTCAATTTTTACAAAGTAATTTGTAATCAAAAACGATAGGCTAAAATAGCTAAAAATGATATAATTACTCAACGAAAAAAAATGATTTAAACCAAACCAGTCTCCACAGTATGTTGTAATAGCGATTTCCGTTAATAAACGAAGCCCCTCCCAAATGACAGCGTTGCTGTTTTTATTCATTAAATCATGGTTATTAAGATAAAAAATCCATAAATAAAGATGTCTGGAGAGCCAGTTTTGGCTGTGTTATCAAATAAATAACTCGTAAAAGAAGTGTGAATAATACTGAAATACTGCTATTGTAGGTTTTCATTAAAATTAACCGAATGAAATTTTGGTGTTTTTTGATTCTTGATTCCAAATTTCACCACTTCCTTTATTATTTGAAAAGTGTCGTATTTCATTTCTAAAAGAAGTTTATTTTCAGCATTTAGAATTCCGTATTTTTTGTTTTTCTGAACAATAAATTCTCCAGTAGAATAGATCTGTTTAATCGAACTAAATCCGCATGGAATTACGATTTTATTTTCATTGCTGACCACGCCGAATTCATTTAGATTTTTGAATATTTGGTATTTGCTTGTCGAAATTCCGTTTGAAAAATAACGTTCTTTTACAAATTCACCAGCGAGAAATTCTATTTCCGAATACTTTTGATTATCGATTGTGAGAAGATAATTTTTGGTGTTTTTTACTGCGAAAATTCTATTCTTGTAACCGTTGTAAAATTCATAATCTTCAGGAACAATCAGTTCTCCTTTTTCAGAATACAAACCATTTTTATTTTCAGAATTGGTTACGATATAATCGTTTGAAAAAGTTTGTATATTTTGATATTTAAACGGAATTATTTCTTTCTCCATAAAAGGATTTATTATACCTTTTAAATCACCTTTTTGTGTAAGATATTGATTTTTAAATTGGGTAGTATCCCTGTAATTCACATTGTAAATAGATGTGTAAATTAAGGGTTTTAGAATAGAATCGTTTTTAGTAATGATGCCATATTTCTCTTTTTCATGAACAATATAAATGGAGTTTGAAGGTGAAATATCATCATACTTACATTCAATTTCATATTTGCCGGAAGAATTTATAACGCCTTTTTTATTCGTTATCGTGTTGCGAATGATATAAGAATCCGTACCAATTATATTTTCAAATTTATGATTTTTGATAGTATTCAATACAACAGCACCTTTATTGTTTATAATTAGTGTAGTATTGTTTTGAAGTGTTACAATCGATTTATTGTTTGTGAAATATTCGATGCCTTTAGCCTGAAAGTTTGTTAATTGCTTTCCAGCGGCATCAAAAAGGTCGAGTGAATTATTGTTTTGAACAAACAAAATCCCATCCTGACTCATTATGTTCTGATATTTTAAAGGCAGAATTGTTTTGTTTAAAGTGTCTACAACGCCTTCTTTATTGTTTTTTGAAACACTAATTAAACCTTTTCCAAAGCTGTAAACATTATCATATTCAAGCGGAATCCTAACATTTCCCTTCAAATCAATATAGCCTCGTTTGAATTTTTTGTTAATCGTATTTCCAACTTCAAATATATTTTTAAGATTTTCTTTATTGTAGATATATTGGTAGTGAGGCTTGATAATAACATTGCCAAGAGTATCAATTAATCCCATTTTGTCTTTAAAAGTTCTAAAAACGGCATAATTGTTTTCGTAACTATATACATATTCATATCCAATAGTCTTGCTTTTAGCCAGCTGCTCTCGTAAATTATCAAATTTCTGCTGGCTGCTGGAAATTATGGGAAATAGAAAAAGAAGAAGTTTGATAATTCTCATAATAGTAATTTTGGTAAATCTTAAAGACAAATAAAAAAGCATTCTAATTATTCAAATATAGAATAAAATAGAATGCTTCTTTAGATATGTTAATTTAAACAATTTCAGCGCTCAGTCCAGCTTCCAAAAGTTGTGTGCATTGTGGTTTTAATTTATCAATCGGACCAGTCTTAACCGTGCATTTTCCGTTGTAATGTACAATTAGCGAACATTGTTCTGCTTGTTCTGCAGTATGGCTGCAAACGCGCATTAAAGTATCAATTACGTGGTCAAAAGTATTCACATCATCATTGTACACAATAATTTCGTTATTAAAACCAACGGCTTCTTTTTCTCTAACTCTTTCTTTTACTTTTTCTTTAGTACTCATTTTTTTAGATTTTTGTACTGTATAAAACTAATTTACGTATTTTAATGAAACCCAGTTATTTCTTTGAAACTTTTTAACATAAGTCAGACCTTTTTCTGTGCAGGAAACATCAATAAACGGAATGTCTTCTTCATAGAAACCACTTAAGAGCAAAGTTCCTTTTTTGTTTAAGCAATCTACATAACTTTGCATATCATTCAGCAAAATATTACGGTTGATATTAGCAATAATCAAATCGTACTTTTTGCCTGCCAGTAAAGCTGCATCGCCTTCATAAACGGTAATGTGTTTACAATTATTGCGTTCTGCATTTTCTATAGAATTAAGATAACACCAATTATCTATATCAATTGCATCAATTGGCTGTGCGCCTTTCATCTCAGCTAAAATCGCTAAAATTGCAGTACCGCAGCCCATGTCTAAAGTTTTTAAACCTTCTACATTTATCTCTAATAAATGCTGAATCATCATATGAGTCGTTTCATGATGACCTGTTCCAAAACTCATTTTTGGTTCGATTACAATATCAAATTCGGCATCTGTTTTTTCGTGAAAAGGAGCGCGTACATGGCATTTTCCGTCAACGTCTATTGCTTCAAAGTTTTTCTCCCATTCTTCGTTCCAGTTTACCTGATCGATTTCTTCGATTGTGTATTCAATTTTAAATTCTTCAGATTGCAAAATATAAATGTCATCAAGAATATTCTCGTCCCATAAATCTTTTTTTACAAAAGCTGAAATGCCGCTTTCTGTTTCTGTAAAACTTTCAAAAGCTTTTTCACCCAGTTCAGCAACTAAAATTTCAGATCCTAATTCTTTTGGTTCAATTGTAAAATGATACCCTAAATATATATTCGACATAAATAATTTTTTTGCAAAGGTAAGAATCCAAAACAGAAGTTGCTTAAAAATCTAATCGAACATTGTTAATTTAAAAATATTTTTAGGCATAAAAAAAGCGTTCACATCAGTGAACACTTTTATATATAATGAAATTGTAAAATCTATTCTGATTCCGAAATTTCAGTATGGAACCAAAATCTAGATAGCAGTTACAATGGCCAGGAAGTCATCAGCTTTTAAAGCTGCTCCACCAATAAGACCTCCGTCTACATCTGGCTTAGAGAAGATTTCTTTAGCATTTTCTGGTTTTACAGAACCACCGTATAAAATAGAAACTTCATCAGCGATTTCAGCACCGTAAGCCTTACGAACTACTTCTCTGATAAATTCGTGCATTTCCTGTGCTTGTTCTGGCGAAGCAGTTTCTCCAGTTCCGATAGCCCAAACGGGCTCGTAAGCTAAAACAACTTTAGACCAAGATTCTTTTGCAATTTGAAATAATCCATCACGTAATTGATTTTCAACAATATTAAAGTGATTTCCAGACTGACGGTCTTTTAATTCTTCTCCAAAACAGAAAATAACTGTCAGGTCATGTTTTAAAGCAGTGTCTACTTTATTTGCGATTAAAGCATCTGTTTCGTTAAAAATAGCACGACGCTCAGAGTGACCAAGAATTACTGTGTTTACACCAATGCTGGTTAACATTTCTGCAGAAATTTCTCCTGTAAACGCACCGCCTTCAGCTTGGTGAACATTTTGAGCAGAAACGCCGATAGTTGTGTTTTTTACTTTAGCAACAGCTGCAGCCAAGTTTACAAATGTTGGAGCCACAATAACTTGTGCATTTGTTTGAGCTGGTATTTTGTTGATTAATTCACTTAATAATTCCTCAGTCTGTGCTGCGTTTTTGTGCATTTTCCAGTTTCCTGCAACAATCTTTTTTCTCATTTTGGTAGTTTTTGTTATTCTTTTTAAATTTGTTTTTTTTGAAGTTTTAATCTAAATATAATCAAAGTCAAAATTGAAATTGATTTTTTAAATTGTCATTTAAGGATTATTTTAAACCTTGTAACGCAGCGTTGATTTTATCAAAATCAGTTTCGATTGCGCGGTACAATACAATTTTCCCTGTTTTGTCAACGATAATATATCTCGGAATCCAGTCTAAGTCTATAGCTTTCCCAAAAACACCTTTCATGCCGTCATTCATCATAAAATGATCGCCTTTTAATTCATGTTTTTCAATTCCTATTTTCCATTTTTCAGCCGTTTTATCAGCAGAAAGGAATAAATAAGAAACATTTGGATTGTTTGCCTGAAGTTCTTTTACTTTTGGCATTGCTTTTACACAGTCGCCGCACCAAGAAGCCCAAACTTCGATTACTAAAGTTTTTCCTTTATATTTTTTTAAGATGTTTTTAAAAGTAGTCTGACTATCGTCAGTTCCTAATAATTTTTCAGACAAAGCTTCTTTTGAAAAACTTGTTTTCTGAGCCTGTGAACATGAAAATGTAATAAATGCTATTACCACTAAAGCGATTTGTTTCATATATAAATTATATTAATTTTTTGTTAGGTACCGAATTCACAAAGTTAAACAAACAAATTGAAAGCTAAATGCGGATTAACAAAATTTGAAGAGTCGTTTATTTTGTAACAAAACGATCATTTTGGGTTAAAAAAAGCCGAATGAAATCGTAATAGTTGGCTGTAAAATCCTCTCATTTTTTGAATGTGTATTTTTTAAGTCGAAAAAATGATTTGTTTTTTGGTTTGAAGACTAATTTTTGAAGCCGAAAAAAGTCAGATCCAACAAAAAAGCCTTCAATGAATTTGAATCATTTGAAGGCTCTTTTTGCATTTTATTTTAGATCATAATTTTCATTTGCCCATTTCTTGCTTGGAATGATCCATTCGTCTAAAGCTTTAAATAGAAAACCATGTTTTAAATTCGTATTCAATTCAATTTCTTTAAAATGATTTATTTTGAGTTTTGAAGTTTCCTTTCTTTTAACAGCCGAAACGCCGTAAATATCTGATTTCTCGTAAATGGTTAGAATATTACCGCAGAAATTAATATCTGGAATTTCTTTAATATCAGAATCTCTGAAACATCCAATAAAAACAAAATTTACATTAGGATCTGCCAAATAAGTAGAAACGTACTGCGCAATATAACCGCCTTTAGAAGTTCCGATTACAGTTATTTTATTAGGAGGAATTCCTTTTTTCAAAAGTGCTTTAATTTGTTTTACGACTTTTTCTGCATAATCAGAAGCGTTGGTGTTTTTCTTTCTTTTTTCGCTGAAAACAATAAAATTAGCTGCTTTAAAAGAATTGATTATTTCTGTGTATTCAGATCTGCCGTATTCAGGATGTGCAGCGCTTAAATCATTTTCTTCGATAAATTTATTATGTAGAAAAAATACATAGCGTTGATCTTTTAATGGTGTTTTTTCCTGACTAAAAGCCATAAATACGCACAGTAAAGTAAATAGAAAACAGAATTTTTGAAATTGTTTCATAGATGAGGTTGTTTTTAAAATGGTTTAGCAATAACTGTAAGATATAATTAGAGAAAGAAATAGGATTTAAGTGTAGTTTTTCTTTCCTAAAAGATTATTGTAAAGACTTACGATGAGTGGAAAAGTTACAAATGCCATCCAGATTAAAAATTGTTTGGGAACTATTTGATAATGATAATTTAAATAGAAAATTCCACCTATAAAAAGAATACAAATGAAAGAGTGAAATGGAGAAACCTGCTCATCTGAATAGCGATAAATATGATCTTCTTTGAGTTCTCTTACACTGTTGAAATATTCTGAATTAAAAAATCTCCACGGGCGCGGTAAAAAACGAGCTAACATGATAAAATTCTGAATGATATAAATGCTCGAAATGCCTAAAAGAAAGTATTGCAGCCCAAGATAAAGTATTTGTACTAAGTTTTCAGTATTCTCAATTGGTGCCGGCTGATTAATTAAATCAATGTTGTCTAAAGCAAAAAGCATCATAATTATAGAGCTCCAGATACTCAAAATAAGTTTGTGTGTATTAGATAAATTAGTGTTTGTAAAGGCATGAAAGATAGAAAATAACGAAAACAGCAATCCAATTACCATAAATGCTTTTATAAATAAATTATTGCTGCTAATAAATCCATAATCGATAACCCAATAAATAACAGCTATAGATTGGAGTAAAGTTATGCCTTCGGTAAGTTTTGGAATTATTCTATACTTGTAAAATACAAGTGAAAAAATAAAATATAAAACAAGAAAAATTGGAGGCCATATCCGAATAACTGTATTGGGTATTAAAAATAATTCGTATCTGATGTCTAAACCTGAGCCGGCTATAGACTTTAAAAATCCATAGGCAATAAAAACAGAAACTATCCCAATAATCACTACAAGAAGCCATCTGTTTGTAATTCTTTTACTCTCAAAAATTACTCCAGCGATCAATGCAGCAATATTGATAGGAATTAAATGACTGCCAGAAGTAACATTGATGTAGATATCATAAATAATATAAACAAGCAGTGCAGTTATAAATAAAAACTGGAAAGGATTTGAAAAAAATCGTCTGGTCAATTCTGTTGATATTCTTGCAGGCATATTTATAAAACGTTTATTTAAGATTTGATTGAAGTAGTTTTTACTTAAAAAAAAGCGCCAATATATCTAAAAATATCAGAATATTGGCGCCTTTATATTGTTTAATATCTTTTAAAGATCATAAGCAGTATCAGAAAATTTTAAATCATCAACGTCATTATAATGTACTTTTTGTACAACAGTTCCCTTATGTAAAATTACAATACTTGGATTTGATCTTTCGATAGTTTTTAGTGCAATTGCATCAGAGAAATAAAAATCTACATTTAGTTTGTATTCCTTTTTAGCTTTTGCTATTTCGTCTGGTCCAGAAGCTGTCATAGCAATAACTTTATATCCTTTTGCTTTTGCATCCTCGCTTACTTTTTCTAGTTTTTTCATTCCAGCCGGCTCAGATAATTTAAGATCGTAAGTAACAAAAATCACCAGTTTTGGTTCTTTTAATAATTCTTCCTTATAGTCAGAATCGTCTTTAACCATTGTAAAATCGTGAATCGGCGGTACATAACCTTCTGTAATTACCTTGTCTTTTCTGTCTACAAAAACAGCGCCTGCGGGAATATTACCCAGCTCTTTTTCTGTAAATTCTTTATTAACTCCGTTTACTTTGTAGATAAAAATCATTTCTACTACAGATTTTGGAGCACCTTCCGGAATTTTCATTCCTTCTTCGATGTTGTTTCCAACTTTAAAAGGGCGGAAATCTTTGATCGGATTATGATTTAAAACCCAAACTGCCATAAACGCACACAAAACTACGCTCACATATACTGCAAAATTGGTTTTTGGAGTTGAAAATAAAGGTTTGATTAATCTTTGATTGATGAATAAAATCAAGATAAAGAATAATAAAACAACATCTTTTGTAAAGGACTGCCAAGGTGTTAAATGCAAAGCATCGCCGAAACAACCGCAATCTTTAACCACATCAAAATAAGCAGAGTAGAAGGTAAGGAAAGTAAAGAAAACAATTAAAAGCAGTAAAGCCCAAATCGTTGTTTTTGCTTTGTAGCCCACTAATAACATTACTCCCAAAACTACCTCTAAAATAACCAGAAAAATAGCTAAACCTAACGCCAATGGCTCTAAAAAGGGCATATTAAAAACAGGTTCACTAAAATATTCAGCCAGTTTATAAGAGAAACCAACCGGGTCATTTAATTTAATTAATCCGGAAATGATAAAGAGTACTCCGACAAATAATCGGGAAAATTGGGTAATGATGTTTTTCATGGGAATTTATTTGGGATTTTTTTTGCCACGGACCGAGCGCTAGCGGAGCAATTTCACGAATTTTCAGAAACTAATATGTGAAAATTCGTGAAATTTGTGGCTTATTTTTATTTTATTGGTTCAAGGATTAAAGCAAAAACAGAGTAATTAATCATATCCTGATAATTAGCGTCGATGCCTTCAGAAACTAAAGTTTTACCTTTATTATCTTCAATCTGCTTTACGCGAAGGAGTTTCTGCAGGATCAAATCGGTAAGCGAACTCACGCGCATGTCGCGCCACGCCTCGCCGTAATCGTGATTTTTTGCTTCCATTAAGTCTTTGGTTAACTTTACTTTAGCGTCATATAATTCAGTTGCTTTTTCAACGTCTAAATCCGGCTGATCTACTACGCCTAATTCTAACTGAATTAAAGCCATAATCGAATAATTGATGATTCCGATAAATTCTCCTTTTTCATCTTCATCCACTTTACGAACTTCGTTTTCTTGTAAACTTCTGATTCTTTGTGCTTTTATAAAAATTTGATCAGTCAATGACGGAAGTCTTAAAATTCTCCACGCACTGCCGTAATCTTTCATTTTATTGATAAACAAGGTTCGGCAAACCGTAATTACATTATCAAATTCTAAGGAAGTATTCTTCATTTATTGCTGTATATTTGCTTAAATTTCTTCAAAAATAAGGATTAAATTAAAGAGTTTCAAGTTTAAGGTTTTCTTTGTTTCAAGTTTTTTCTAAACAAAGTGTTAATGCAATAACTTTAGACTTTAAAAAGTTTCAAGTTTCAGGTTTTCTTTGTTTCAAGTTCAAGTGCTTGCGCAATCTACGTTAACCTGAAACTTGAAACCTGAAAAAAATAACAAAACATATGCTGATTAACTGCAAAGGCGAACTTATAGATTTATCGATTCCTAAAGTAATGGGAATTCTGAATGTTACGCCCAATTCTTTCTTTGACGGAGGAAAATATAAAAACGAGGACGAAATTATTTCCCGAGTAGATAAAATGCTTTCAGAAGGGGCGTCATTTATTGATATTGGAGCTTATTCCAGCAAACCAAGTGCAGAATTTGTTTCGGAACAAGAAGAAATAGAACGAATTGTTCCTGCCATTGAACTGATTTTAAAGCATTTTCCGAAAACATTATTATCAATTGACACCTTTAGAACCGAAGTTGCAAAAGCAAGCATAGAAAGCGGCGCAGCAATTATAAACGATATTGCAGCAGGAGAACTTGACGATAAAATGTTTGAAGTAATTGCAAAATACAATGTTCCGTACATCATGATGCACATGCGGGGCAATCCGCAGACCATGCAGAGCTTGACACAATATGAGGACATTATCAAAGAAATGCTTTTTTATTTTTCTGAAAAAGTTAAGCAAGCAAGAGCTTTAGGAATCAACGATTTAATTCTAGATCCCGGTTTCGGTTTTGCCAAAACAACCGATCAGAATTATGAAGTGATGCAGAAAATGGAACTTTTTAATCTTTTAGAATTGCCTGTTTTAGCCGGAGTTTCCAGAAAATCAATGATTTATAAAACGCTTGATATTACAGCACAAGAAGCTTTAAATGGGACAACGTTTTTAAATACAATTGCTTTGACAAAAGGCGCTAAAATTTTACGTGTGCATGATGTGAAAGAAGCAGTGGAATGTGTTACTTTGTTTAATAAAATAAATTTTTAAATTGTCTTTTAAAGCCTTGATGTTGAAATGAAAAATAAATATTACCTAATTTACATTATTTGTTTTGTGGTTAATTTAAGTTACTCGCAGGCGCCTTTACCGCCATCGCCACCAAAACAAAATGCAAAAGATTTGATTTACGGAGATCCTCAAGGAAAAGATAAAAATCAAAAATCAGGTGTTCAGGTATCTAAAGTAAAAACTAGCACAAAAGTTAGTGAAGATAGTTCTCAAAAAAGTGCTCAAAAATTCAATATTGCGATTAGTGAATCAACAAATCCAAATTCTGTTTATTACTGCAAAAATATAGAAGCTCTAATTCAAAAAGGAGATACAACAGCTATAACTGATGCACAAATACTAAGCTTGACTAAATATAAAATTTATACTAATACAATAAATCCAAATAATCTGGATAGTTTAGCAAGTAAAGTATATAAACTGAATGAAGCCAAAAAATATGACGAAGCAATTGCGGTTGCTAAAGAAATTTTAAATCAAAGTCCAAACAATATTACTGGTCATAAAGAATTAGCTTTCGCTTACAAAAAACTAGGAAATACAGAATTAGCTAATCTTCATTTTTTAATGATGGCTAAGATTATTAAATCGGTATTTAAGTATGGAGAAGGAAATCGCGAATCACCTTATATTTTGAATAATTTTTTTGAAGGTATATCTATATATGAAGCCAAATTTGGTTTGTTTCCGCAAAAGACGAGACTAATTCTCACGAAAGAAAAAGTACTTTTAGGAGGTTATGACAGTTATCATATTATGCGCTTTGCAAATTTGACGCATTGGTTTCCGATGCTGAAAGAAGGCGATTATAAAATTGAATTAAATTAAGAAGATAAATTAATTAAGAATGAAATATTTTGCTTTAATTGCTTTTATGCTTCTTTTCTCCTGTGGGAAAAAAGAAGACGTTTTACTTCCAAAATCGAATCTTACAATTGTAAAAGACGTACAAGATCTTTCGCCGATTTATATCTTTTTTAAAGTGGAAGAAAAAGATACTGTTGCTGAGGTAAATCGAAAAAACAGTATTATTTCAACCAACTGGATTTTCAATATTGATAAACGTCTGCCTTTAAAACTGGTTATTCCAGAAGTAATGAAATTACAGGAAAAAAAGCGTGCTGACAGCGCCCACAAAAACGAAAATGCCGAAAATTATTACTCGTATGCAGATTCTATCGGAAAGAATTTTGCCTTTTTGCCTTTCACGAAAGTGTATTATAAAATGGAGAAACCAGAGCAAAACAGTTTTATAGTGTACTTTAAAAAGGGAAAACAAGAAGTTTTTATGGGAAATACTAAAGTAAAAATATCAGAAATATTGAAACATTTTTACAGTATAAAATTTGAAAGAGTGCCAAATATGGTGTTCGTATTTGATGAGAATATGAGTTATGAGGAATATATTCAATATAAAATTGTACTGCAAAAAGAGGTGACCTACAATCTTGATAAACTTCCAATAGAATTTATCTTATAGCTTTGTAAAGCAATAAAATTGAATGACTTTGTGTCTAATAACTTGAAACAAAGAAAACCTGAAACAAAAGAAACAAAAACTATTGATGATGATAAGGCTCATTTCTTAAAATCGTAAACCCGCGGTACAATTGTTCGATAAAAAACAAACGTACCATTTGATGTGAAAACGTCATCAGCGAAAGCGAAATTTTGCCTTGTGCTTTACTGTAAACCGTATCTGAAAATCCGTATGGACCTCCAATTACAAAAACCAAAGTTTTGATTCCGGAATTCATTTTCTTTTGCAGTTCTTCAGAAAAACCAACGCTGGAGAAGTTTTTTCCGTTTTCATCCAATAAAATCAATTGATCGGTTGGCGTTAATTTGGACAGAATCAATTCGCCTTCCTTTTCTTTTTGCTGACTTTCAGATAAGTTTTTTACGTTTTTGATGTCTGGAATAATCTCCAAATCAAATTTGATGTAAAAAGACAAACGTTTGGTGTAATCGTCAATCAAAGTTTGCAGCGATTTATTATCTGTTTTGCCAATGGCGATTAGTTTGATGTTCATTTGTTTTGTTTTTTTGCCACGAATTGCTCGAATTAGCACGAATTTAATTTAAACACATAGAGATATAGTTTCTCTTTGTTTGTAAAAGGCGTTTCACTAATTGCAATTCACATAGCTATGTGTTAAAGCTTGCTTTTTCTGTAATCTTAAATAGAAGCAATTAAATCTATTTTTCTATGTGTTTAATTGTTTGCGCAAAGCAGTTTATTGTTTTTTATTCTCGAAAACTGTCTCGAAATGCTCTACAACAGGAAAAGGGTCGTAATAATGATGCAAGTTTTTTTTCCACTCCAAATACGCTTCAGAATTTCTAAAACCAATTGTATGATCTTCGAGCGTATTCCAATCAACCAGTAAAAGGTATTTGTTTTCAACTTCCAGACATTTCTCTAAACGATGACCTAAATAACCTTCAATCGAAGAAATATATTGACTTGCTTTTGCAAAATCAGCTTCAAATTTTGAGGCTAATTCTGGTTTAATAAAAAGATATACGGCTTCTAGAATCATAGTTGTAGTGTTATCAAACCTAACAGGTTTTTAAAACCTGTTAGGTTTTGTTTAGTTGTTAAATTTCGCTTCAAAAGTTTTAAATCTATTATTAAGATCTTTAATCAATTGTTTTTTCACCGATTCATCCTGAATAAAACTATAATTGATACTGTTGTAAACGTATTTTTTTATCGTTGTATAATTAACATCCTGATATCTTTTGGCTAATAAAACATATTGCTCCGTCATATTGCTTCTTAGAATTCCGGCATCGTCTGTGCTAATTACAATCGGCACATTAAATTCTTTGTAAAGCGTAAACGGATGTCTGTTTTCTTTCACTTTCAAAATAAACTCATTACTCACCAAATTGATCTCAATCGGAATATTATTTTTTGCCATATATTTCAATAAATCATACGAATTTGCCTCGTACGCAATATCAACTCCGTGGCCAATTCTGTTAGCGCCGGCAATATAGATTGCATCATTAATATGCCAGGTCAAATCTTCTGGCTGCACTAAACCTAAAGTCAATTCTCCTGCGTGAAGCGTATATTTTACATTAGGAAATTTAGAATGGCAGTATTTAAACATCACCATATGAAGCCAGTAATCTTTCATCGAAGTTTCGGCATGTTCTGGCGAAACTATATTTACTCCTGCAATCAATTTACTATCGTTTGCAGAAATAAAAGCAATTGTTAAGTTTTTAAATAAATCAACCGGATCCATAAAGCGAAGTACAAAATTTTGATATCGCATTGTGAATTTGTCGTCATCAATTTTTAAGTCTTTATGCAATTTTGCAATGAAGTTTGTATTAAAATCTGCTGCATATTTTTTTGCGTCTTTTTGCTGAATTGATTTATATAATTCGTCTAAAAGCTTTAAAACCGTTTTTTCGTCTTTTTGTGCAGAAGCCTGACGTAATTTTGAATTGAAATCTGTTAAATCTGAAACATTCATATCACACGGAATCGTATTTAATTGTGTTTCGATATAAAGAACATTTTCGGCAATCGCACGTTTTTTTAATTCTAGTAATCCTTCTGCAAAATGTCCATCAATAGCAGGAGAAAATTTTTGAAAGGAATCAAAAAACAAATCGTCAGAAGGAACAGAACCGTTATAATCTTTTGCAGACCAGGTTTGCATAATCTGCTGTTGGTAATATTCTAGTTTGCCTTCATTTTTTAGAGAAGAGAAAGTCTGCCAGTTTCCTTCTGCAGGTTTTGTTTTTAGAACTTGAAGCGTTTCTAAATTCAAATAAAAATCTTCTGCAATAGCTCTTTCCAAAAGTGGCTCTGCATAAATTGATCCGGAAAAATGGTGGTGTAAATCGCCTCCTTTTGGCATTTGTTGAAAAAAAGCTGTTGAGAGCGCTTCATTATTTCTGATTTTTTCTAAATAACTTTCAGCTGATTGAGAAAAGCCGATTTGTGCTATGAAAATACAGAAAAGTGTAATTATTCTTGTCATACTCTAAGATTAAATTACATGCAAATATAGGAATTTCTGCGGAAATCTGAAAATTTTGTTTTTTGAGGTTTAAAGGGACATAGGTTCAAAGGCACAAAGTTTTAGGGAAATGATTTGTATTATTTTATATACCTTTTATTTTAGTTTCTAACATTTGAATTTTTAAATCTTGAGTTTTTATGGATATTTCTAGGCTTTTAACCAAAGTATTTAATGTGTTTATTTGAATATCTTTAATTTCAAACTTCTCAATTACATCTTTCATAAATCCTGTGATATTACTAAAAGTCTCGTTCATAGCTAAAGTTTTTTCCTTTTCACTTTCAATAAATGCTAATGTGGCTTTGAATTTTTCTTGAATTTCATTGAATTCTTCCTCGGTTGCGTATTTGAAAATTTTATAATCTTCTTTTAGTGTTTCTAATTCTTGCATAAATTAATTAATTTAAAATGATGTCGCTGATATAAAACCTCTGAACCTTTGTTTCTTTGCACCTCTGCACCTTTAAGAAAAAAGTACATCACGAATTTCCTCTACTTTATCAAAAACGCTTTTTGCAAAAGGACAAAGCGGAATAATTTTTACATTATTAGCTCTGGCGTATTCTACAGCCGCCAAAACTAATTTTTTACCAACACCTTTTCCGTTAAAATCCGGACTTACTTCAGTATGATCTATGATGAATTTAGAATCTCCTGCCCACGTATAAGTCATTTTTCCAGCTTCTTTTCCGTCTTCTATAGCGTCAAAAGAACCTCTTCTGGTATCGTTTGTTTGTTGAATTTCCATGATATATTTATATTAATGTGGTTTTAATTTCGATTGAATGCGTTAATACTTTATGAATTGGACAGCTGTTGGCAATGGTTTCTAATCTTTGTCTTTGTGTTTCATCAACTTCTCCAATTACTTCGATTTTTCGTGTAAATAACGATACATTTCTTTCAGAATCCCGATCAAAATCAATTTCAACATTGATTTCAGAAACCTCCCATTGTTTGCGATTGATATACATTCTGAGCGTAATTACGGTACACGAAGCCAATGATGCAGCTAAAAGTTCGGTCGGATTTAAGCCTAAATTTTTTCCGCCTATTTCCTGTGGTTCATCCGCAATTAAAATATTATCGCTGGCCGATTTTATTTCCGTTCGATACAAACGGGTGTCTATTTTTGCTGTTATCGTATCCATAATTATTTGATTCTTGGTTCTGGTAATGGTACAAATTCGGTTTCGCCGGGAACTTTTGGAAAAGTTTGGTTTGTCCAGTCTGTTTTGGCTTTTTCGATGAGGTTTTTATCCGAAGAAACAAAATTCCAAAAGATAAAATGTTCCTCAGGAAAAGGCTGTCCTCCAAAAATATAAACTGTTGAATTTGCAGTAATTTCAAACTCACAAAGTGTACTGTCGTTTGTAATTAATATTTGTTTTGGATCGTAAACATGTTCGCCGCTTTTAATACTTCCTTCCAGAATGTATAAACCGCTTTCGCCGAATAAATCCTTACCAATATTGATTTTTTGAGTAGTTTCACTTTTAATTTCAATAAAATATAACGGACTGTAAACAGGAACTGGAGATTTTTTACCAAAAGCTTCTCCCGCAATCAGTTTATAAGAAACGCCATTTTCTTCCCAAGCCGGAATATCCTGAGCTTCAACATGTGTAAAATTAGGATCCATCTGCTCCAATTCTTTTGGCAGTGCAACCCAAATCTGCAGTCCGTGCATCATCTTTTCTGAATGTCTTAGGTATTCAGGCGTTCTTTCAGAATGTACGATTCCTTTTCCGGCTGTCATCCAGTTTACGGCTCCAGGTTTTATTTCTAATTCGGTTCCTAAACTATCGCGGTGCATAATACTTCCTTCAAACAAAAAAGTTAGTGTAGAAAGTCCGATATGAGGATGTGGCGGAACATCCATATTTTCATGGTCGCTTAAATGTGCAGGACCCATATGATCGATAAATACGAATGGACCAACGGCTCTTTTTTCGCGGAAAGGCAATAAACGGCCTACCATAAAGTTGCCGATATTGGCAGCACGTTCCTCGATAATTAAACTGATATTTGACATGGTTATTTTAATTTGATTTGAAACAAAATTACAGTGGTGATAGAAATCTGTAACTTAATTTAGATTAAGAAAAATTGTTTTTGGATTTATAAAAATAAAGAAAATCTCTGAGTTTATTGTTATTTGTTTGATTAACAGCAATCCCAAGTGAAATATGCTTTTTCAAATCTCCTATGAATTAAATCTTCTTTGTTTATAAAGAAATTTGCAACTCCGCTATCACCAAACATAATTTGTTCATCGATATCAATTTGAAGAAGTAAAATATCATCCTTAGAGGCATTATTGTAATCTCTTGGATCTCCTTGAGTAAAGTAAGCATAACCTCCAATTTTATGTCCAACATTATAAAAGAATTTATCGAGTTCTTCGTGTTGCGTTTTATTTAATTTATCTCGAAATTCCCAAAAATCCAAACCATTAAAAGAAAAATCAAATCTAAAATCTTCACTGCCACCATATTCTTCTTGTTTTGAAAAAACTAAGCTATGTTCACAATAAACTGGAAAATCTTCATATAAATCATCAGTTAAAAATTCAAAATTGGTTTCATTATTCTTTATTTCTTCATGATATATAACTTCGTATTCAGCCATATCATACCAATCTTCACTTGGAATATAAAATTGTAAGATTCCTTTTTCTGGATAATTTTCTAATTGCGGAATTTCAGAAAAATTTAATTGTGTTAATAAAACCATTGGTTTTCCGGAATTGTCTTTAGGGTATTCAAATCCAATTGGCAAATATGGTTTCCCTAAAAATTTACTTTGAGTAAAATCTAAAACTGCTTCTTTTTCTATTGGTTTAGCTCCAATTTTAATGTAGTCTAACTTGTATTTTAATAAGTCACTTTCAAATTCTATTAAATAATCAGGAAATATCATTTTAATTTTTTAGGTTATAATTTAATATTTATTTAATCAATTCAAAATCCAAAACTTCACTCTCTGTTCCGTTAATAATGATCGACAATTGATGCACTCCAGTATGAAAAACGCGAGTGGTTATGAGTTTAAAAGATTGGTTTCGATCCACTTTAATGAGTTGATTTGGCTGATAGATTTTCTCACTGATTTTAAAAACTTTTTTTGCCAAATGTCCTTTCGATTTTTTGTAATGAACGGCATATTCTAAACGAATCGTTTTTGCTTCTTCATTTTTATTGTTTAAATGAAATTGAAACTGCAGATAATCTCCAATTTTTACGATTGGTGTTTTAATTTCAAATGATGAAAGCTCGATATTAGTACTTTCTAAACCATAATGGCTCAGGATTTCAGGATGACCTTGTTTTAGTAGAGTTCGACAGCCGTGTTTGATAATCGCGTCAGTTTCTTTACTGTGGCCTTTCCATTTATTAGCGGTTTCTAACACAATCTGTGGATTGTCTTTTGCGATATCATTTAAGTTGTTGGCAACACTTCTTCGAACATATTCTGAAGGATCATTTTTAAGATTTTCTAAAATAGGAAGAATAGAAGAAGGATCTTTTTTTAGAAACGGAATCGCCATTGCCCACGGTAATCTTGGTCGCGAACCTTCGCTGGCTAATCTGCGTACATGATGATTTTCATGAAAAGACCATTTTGTCATTTCATCAATCATTTGTTCTTTATATTTTAAAATAAAAGGACGAACAGCAAATTCACAGCTAATAAATTGGGTAATAGAGACAAAGGCTTTCGCCGAAGTTTTAAAATCATCTAACCCGTACATTTCGATATAATCGGCAAAAAAGATAAAAGCCAGATTTCCTTCTGTGAATTTATTTTTCTTTAAATTTTCGATGATTTTGTCAATTAAAACAACGGTTTCCGGGAAATTTTCAGGCATAAACTGATGTAAAACAACTGTCGTATGTTTCATTCGTTCTTTCCACTCTTTTTGAGCAAAATCGCCTTCATAAATCGTTTCAATAAATTTCTGTTTATCGAATGATGGATGTACTTCGGCGACAGCCTGACCAAATTTTTCGTAAAAAGCAACCGAATAAATATCTTTGATTAATCCCATAGTTTTGTTTGAATGAACCTCAAAGATATTTAATGTTTTTAATTGGCGAGTTAGATTTAACTAGAAAAATTAAACGCATAGAGACAAACTTTTTATAAACTAAAATTAAGAGTTTAAAAAAAAATCTAGATTTTAAAGTATGACTGAAACTGTGAACTATGTGAATTAATGCAAGTGAAACGCCTTTTTGAGCGAATTCTAATTCTATGTTTTTATGTGTTAAAAAAATGAGGTTTTCTAGATAACTTTGATGGAAAATTTAGTTAGTAATAAACTTTTCATATTAGCGAAACTTTCAAATCCACAAAATAAATCCTATTTTAGCATCTCATAAAATGTATAAAAATGATTAGCGAAGTACAATTTCAAGCCGAATTAAAATTATTAATCAGTAATGCTATTCGAGAAGATGTGGGTCCTGGCGATTACAGCTCGTTGGCATGTATTCCAGAAGCGGCGCATGGCCAGGCTAAATTATTAGTAAAAGATCAAGGTATTATTGCGGGTGTAGAATTGGCAAAAATGATTTTTGAACATGTAGATCCTTCGTTAAAAGTTAAAACGTTTATTGAAGACGGCACACCTGTAGAATATGGAGAAGTTGTTTTTGAAGTTTCAGGCAGTTCGCAGTCTATCTTAAAAGCAGAAAGAGTAGTTTTGAATACAATGCAGCGTATGTCTGCAATTGCTACAAAAACAAATCAATATGCACAATTGCTGGAAGGTACTGGCGCTAAAATATTAGATACCCGTAAAACAACTCCAAATTATAGAGTAGCAGAGAAATGGGCAGTAAAAATTGGCGGAGGAGAAAATCATCGTTTTGCTCTTTATGATATGATAATGCTAAAAGACAATCACATTGATTTTGCTGGTGGTATTACGCTGGCGATTAAGAAAACTAAAGCATTTTTGAAAGAAAATAATCTGGATTTAAAAATTATTGTTGAAGCCAGAGACTTAGATGAAATTAGAGAAATTCTGCAGAGTGACGGCGTACATAGAATTCTGATCGATAATTTTAATTATGAAGATACTAAAACTGCCGTAGAATTGATTGGTACAAAATGCCAGACAGAATCTTCTGGAAACATCAACGAAAAAACCATTCGTGAATATGCTCTGTGCGGTGTTAATTATATATCATCGGGAGCGTTAACGCATTCGATTTATAATATGGATTTGAGTTTGAAGGCTTTTTAAATCATAATAATTAATTTAAAAAATCTAAGAAGTCTAAAATCTATCCTGTCTCGAAATTTCGGGATCGGGACTAAAAATCTAACTAAATATGTCTCAAGAGATAGAGGATCGAATTGAAAGAATTCCGATATTACGTTCAATAATTCGGATTTTTAAGAAAATAAAACTGCCTTGGCTGGAAGGATTTTCGCTCTATGATTTACTCGAAATGTATACTTTAGGTATTCTTGAAGGTGCGTTTTCGTATCATGCCAGCGCGGTTTCTTTTAGCTTTTTTATGGCTTTATTTCCGTTTACTTTGTTTATTTTGAACTTAATACCTTTTATCCCGATTGAAGGATTTCAGGCCGATTTTTTATTGTTTGTACAGCAGGGAGTTCCGCCAAATACATACGATGCTATTAGTAAAATTATCAGTGATATTTTAAATAATAGTCATTCCGGATTATTGTCCTCGGGTTTTTTACTTTCTATTTTTTTAATGGCAAATGGAATTAATGGAATTCTAAGCGGTTTCGAATCTTCAAAACATGTTTTTGATAAACGCGGTTTTTTTAGTCAATATATTGTAGCGTTGGCTATTTCTTTGGTAATGACTATTATTTTGTTTGTAACTGTAGCTATAATTGTTGTTTTTGAGGTTTTTATTCAAAAAACGATTATTCAGGATGTGCTTAGTGATAATATTCCGCTCATCATTTTAGGGCGTTATTTGTTTGTTATGCTGATGATTTTAATAACAACTTCAATATTACTTCGTTACGGCACTAAACAGTACAATAAAGTTCCTTTTATCAGTATTGGTTCTGTTTTTACAACGGTTTTAATTGTTATATCTTCGTTCTTTTTTGGGATTTGGGTTATAAAATTCTCAAAATACAACGAACTTTATGGTTCTATTGGGACTTTATTAATTCTAATGTTTTATATTTGGATAAACTGTATGATTCTGCTTTTGGGGTTCGAATTGAATGCTTCTGTCAGAAAATTGAAACAAAAAAACAAATAATATTATGAAAAATTGGATGTTAACGATCGGTGTGTTCTTTTTGACATTGGGCACAATTCAAAGCCAAAGTGTAATTGGGAAATGGAAAACCATTGATGACGAAACTGGTGAGGCCAAATCTGTTGTAGAAATTTATGAGAAATCTGGAAAAATATATGGTAAAGTAGTAGAGATACTGCGTGCCAACCACAAGAATGATGTATGTGCAAAATGTGAGGGATCTGAAAAAAACAAACCAATTTTAGGAATGGTTATTATAAATGGTCTTAAAAAAGACGGTGACGAATACAATGGAGGTTCTATTCTGGATCCTACAACCGGTAAAAAATATAAATGTTATATTACATTAGAATCTGCTGATAAATTAAAACTTCGCGGTTATGTTGGAGTTGCAATTATGGGAAGAACGCAATATTGGACTCGAGCAAAAAACTAGAATTTTAGCAAAATAATAAAATGCAAAAATTAGTATCGATATTTTTTTTCTTAGCGATTCTTTCAAACAGCTTCGGACAAACTAAGAATTCACCATTACAAATAAGTCATCTAACAGGTGACTTTTATGTTTATAAAACGTTTCATGATTACAACGGAACCCAGATTTCTGCCAATGCGCTGTATCTTATAACAGAAAAGGGTGTTGTTTTGTTTGATGCGCCTTGGGATGAAACACAATTTCAGCCTTTATTAGATACCATAAAAGCAAAACATAATAAAGAGGTTGTTATGTGTTTTGCCACACATTCTCATGATGATAGAGCTGGAGGTATTGGGTTTTATAAACAAAAAGGAATTAAAACTTATACTGGGAAGCTTACCGATCAAATTTTAAAGAAAGAGAATAAAGCAAGGGCTGAGTTTATAGTTCCAAATGACACTATATTTACAGTTGGCCAGCATCAGTTTGAAGTATTTTATCCCGGAAAAGGGCATGCATCGGATAATATTGTGGTGTGGTTTGCCAAAGAAAAAGTGCTTTATGGCGCTTGTTTTATAAAAAGTGCCGAGGCAAAAGATTTGGGTTATCTTGCCGATTCTGATGTAAAAGAATGGGAGAAATCAATAAAAAAAGTCCAGGCTAAATTTAAAAGTCCGAAATTTATTATTCCCGGACACGAAGATTGGGTTGATACAGCATCTCTTAGTCATACTTTAAAATTAGTGCAGGAATATAATACTGCAAATGCGTCTCAGAAATTAAATAAAAAGTAATTTTACAGACTATAAAATCTTTACATGTATTTCGTCGAAGTTATTTTACCGCTTTCTTTAGCTAAAACATTTACTTACCGTATTTCTGAAACTGAATTTCATTTTATCAAAAAAGGAATGCGGGTTGCGGTACCTTTTGGTAAAAGTAAAATGTATACAGGTTTGGTTTTGGATATTCATGAAAATGCACCAAATCTATATGAAGCCAAAGAAATTCATCAGATTTTGGACGAAAAACCAATAGCGACAGAAATACAGATCAAACACTGGCTTTGGATTGCAAATTATTATATGTGCGGCATTGGTGATGTGTATCGCGGTGCTTTTCCGAGTGGATTATTATTAGAAAGTGAAACTATAATTTCGCATAAACCAGATGTAGTTGTAAATGACAGTGAACTTTCTGATGATGAATTTTTAATTTATGAAGCTTTACATCATCAAAGTTCTCTTAAAGTTCAGGATATTATCTCAATCCTGAATAAGAAAAATATCTTTCCTGTTCTTCAAAAAATGATTTCAAAAGATATTATTGTTTTAGAAGAGGAAATAAAAGAAAGTTACAAGCCAAAACTAGTTCGTTATGTTAAGTTACATAGTAAATATGAGACAGATGAAGGTTTAGGGCAATTGCTGGAGGTTCTTAAAAACGCTAATAAACAGAAAGAAATTGTTTTGGCGTATTTTCAATTAAGAGCTTCAGAAAAGAAACCTGTAACCGTTAAAAACTTGGTAGAAGTTTCGGGTTCAACCACTGCAGCTGTAAAGGCTTTGGTAGATAAAGAGATTCTCGAGGAATATTTTATTCAGCACGACCGAGTTTCTTACGAAGGGAAAGTTTCAGAAAAACAACTGTTGTTAAGTGATGCTCAGGAAAACGCATTCACCGCAATTAAAGAAAGTCTTATTGAAAAAGAAGTCTGTCTGCTTCATGGTGTAACTTCGAGCGGTAAAACCGAAATCTATATTAAATTGATCGAAGAGTATTTGCTTCTTGGCAGGCAGGTGCTTTATTTATTGCCGGAAATTGCGCTTACAACGCAATTAGTTTCCAGATTACGCCTGCACTTTGGTGATAGAGTAGCTGTTTTTCATTCTAAATACAGTAATAACGAAAGAGTGGAAGTTTGGAGACAAACGCTCGAAAACTCAGAAAAAGCGCAGATTGTAATAGGAGCGAGGTCGGCTTTGTTTCTTCCATTTGCTGATTTGGGTTTATTGATTGTAGACGAAGAGCACGAACAGACTTTTAAACAGGTTGATCCTGCGCCTCGATATCATGCGCGCGATTCGGCTGTGGTTTTGGCAAACTTCCATAAAGCAAAAGTACTTTTAGGTTCGGCTACGCCAAGTATAGAAACTTATTTTAATACCCAGACAGATAAATATGGTTTGGTATCATTAAAGGAGCGCTATAACAACGTTAGAATGCCGGAGATCGTTTTGGTTGATTTAAAGGACAAACATTTTCGAAAAAAAATGACGGGGCATTTTAGCGATCTTTTAATCGAAGAAATTGCAGAAGCTTTGTCATTAGGCGAGCAAGTAATTTTATTTCAAAACAGAAGAGGTTATTCGCCTATTATAGAATGTATGACCTGCGGACATGTGCCTCATTGTCAGCAGTGCGATGTTAGTTTGACTTTTCATAAACATAAAAATCAATTGCGTTGCCATTATTGCGGTTATGCTATTGCAAAACCAACGCATTGCCATAGTTGTTCGAGTATAGATTTAACAACAAAAGGATTTGGAACCGAGCAGATTGAGCAGGAATTAATATCTCTTTTTCCGAAAGCTAAGACTGGAAGAATGGATCAGGATACTACTCGCGGTAAATTTGGTTTCGAAAAAATCATAGACGCTTTTAAAAATAGGGAAATAGATATTTTGGTTGGAACTCAAATGCTTGCCAAAGGACTTGATTTTGACAATGTAAGCCTTGTCGGAATTATGAATGCTGATAATATGCTGCATCATCCTGATTTTAGAGCTTTTGAAAGAAGTTATCAAATGATGACTCAAGTTGCAGGAAGAGCGGGAAGAGCTGAAAAACAAGGAAAAGTAGTGATTCAAACCTATAATCCAAATCATAATACGATTCAGCAGGTTACTACAAATAATTATGCAGGAATGTATAAAGAACAATTATATGATCGCCAGATCTATAAATATCCGCCTTATTTCAGGATTATAAAACTAACTTTAAAGCACAGGGATTTTGATAAATTGAAGGAAGGCTCAATGTGGTTGTATCAGGTTTTGAGTCAAAACTTAAGTATGCCTGTTTTAGGTCCGGAAGAGCCTGCAATAAGTAGAATCAGGAATGAGTATATACGAACAATATTGATTAAAATACCACAGAATCTGCCTTTAGGAGGTACCAAAAAAACTATTCAGAAAATATTAAATAGTTTTGAAGCTGTTGCTCAGTATAGAGCTATAAAAGTTGTGATTAACGTAGATTTCTATTGAAAGCAGAAAACTAACTGCTAAGATGAGGTAGAAAGTGCTTTGACAAGATCTTCTTTTTTGTTTCTGCTTAAAGGAATTTTTGTGATGCCAATTTCTGCAAATTTGCTGTTAAAACGCTCTACTTTGTCTATATTGATAATGTATGATTTGTGTACGCGAATAAATTTATCTTTAGACAAATCATTTTCAAAAGATTTCATTGTAGAAAGCACTAAATTGCTGTCGTCTTCTGTAACCACTCTTACATAATCTCCAAAAGCTTCAATCCATTTGATTTTTGCTGTAAAGATTTTTAGTTTCTTAAGATTGCTTTTTATGAATATATGTTCGCCTTCTTCTTCTTTAACTTCTTTTTTAAGAAGATGCATATCAATTGCTCTTTTTACGGAAGAGTTGAATCGGTCAACTGCAATAGGTTTCTGAAGGTAGTCAGTAGCATCATAGTCAAATGCTTTTAAAGCGTACTCAGCTTTAGAAGTAATAAATATAATTTGTGGTTTAGATTTTAAACCGTCAAGAAAGTCAAAGCCATTGATAACGGGCATCTCAATATCAAGAAATATTAGATCGATATTATTTAAAGCAATACAGCTTTTTGCCTCTATTGCATTAGAAAAATCTCCCACCAAGTGTAAACCTGGGTGATTATTTACTAATTTTGCAATAATGGTCCTTTGTATAGAACTATCATCTACAACGACACAGTTTAGCTTCATAATATTTAAAATTTAGAATAAATTTAGGATAGCAATAGTAAATGTATTATTTATTTAGTGAAAAAACTAAAGTCAGCGGTTATTTTTTGCATTATAACGAATAAATGTAAAAAGATATTGTTTATTTAAATTTAATGATTACTTTTGCACCCAATTTTAACAAATAAATATTGTATTTATGAATCATTATGAAACTGTTTTCATTTTAAATCCCGTTTTATCTGAGGTTCAGGTGAAGGAAACAGTAACGAAATTTGAAGAATTTCTTACTAGTAGAGGAGCTGAAATGGTATCAAAAGAGGATTGGGGCCTAAAGAAAATGGCTTACGAAATCCAAAACAAAAAAAGTGGTTTTTATCACTTATTTGAGTTCAAAGTATCTGGAGAAGTTCTTGTTGCTTTTGAAACTGAATTTAGACGTGACGAAAGAGTTATGCGTTTCTTAACTGTAAGTTTAGACAAACATGCTATTTCATGGGCTGAAAGAAGAAGAGCCAAATTAAAATCTACTAAAGCTTAATTATTATGTCTACAATAGAGCAATCTGCAAAAGGAAAAAAAGACGGAGATATCAGATATTTAACGCCTTTAAACATTGAAACTAACAAAACTAAAAAGTATTGTCGTTTCAAAAAATCAGGAATCAAATATATCGATTATAAAGATGCTGATTTCTTATTGAAATTCGTTAATGAGCAAGGAAAAATTCTTCCTCGTCGTTTAACTGGAACTTCATTGAAATACCAAAGAAAAGTTTCTGTAGCTGTAAAAAGAGCTCGTCACTTAGCTTTAATGCCATACGTGGCCGATTTATTAAAATAGTATAAAAATCTAGTCGCTGGTTTCTGTTCGGCAGAACCTAACTTCTAAAATATAAGGACAACAACATGGAAATTATTTTAAAACAAGACGTACAAAACCTAGGGTTTAAAGATGATGTAGTATCTGTAAAACCAGGTTACGGTCGTAACTTTTTGATTCCTCAAGGATTTGCTTCTCTAGCTACTCCTTCTGCTAAAAAAGTTTTAGCTGAAAACTTAAGACAAAGAGCTCACAAAGAAGCTAAAGTTGTTGCTGATGCAAAAGCAACTGCTGAAACTTTAAAAGCTCTTGAAATTAAAATCACTGCTAAAGCTGGTGGAGAAAAACTTTTTGGTTCTGTTACTAATATCGATATTGCTGAAGCATTAGAGAAATCAGGTAACGCTATCGATAGAAAATTCATCACAAGTGGAATCGTTAAACGTACAGGAAAATACAATGCAAGCATCCGTTTACATAGAGATGTTATCGTTGAATTACCATACGAAATTGTTGCTGAAAAATAACAGTTAATTAACTTAATGTTAATAAAATATAAAAATCACTCTTAGGAGTGATTTTTTTTTGCCTAATTTTGAGTGAATTAACTCACTTAAAATCAGGAAAATGAAAAAAATCTTTTTATTATTGCTAGTTATCTTTAGTTTTACAGTCAGTGTAGGACAGACCACAACATCAAGTATTAAGGGTATTGTTAAAAGTTCATCCGGCGAACTTCTGCCGGGCGCAACTATTCTCGCTATTCATACTCCTACAGGTTCAAAATATTCTTCGCTTTCTAATGAAGACGGCAGATTTAATATTTTGAATATGAGAATTGGAGGCCCTTATAAAATCTTAGTAACTTTTGTAGGGTATCAGGATCAGGAATATAATGATGTAAATCTTGATTTAGGTAAAGTATTTAATTTGGATGTTGTTTTGACTGATCAAAGTCAGGTTTTGCAAGAAGTGAAGGTAACTGCTAAAAATAAAGTTTTTCAAAGTGGAAGAACTGGTGCAGAAACTACAATTGGAAGAAGGGAATTGACTGCTCTGCCAACCATATCGAGATCTGCAGAAGATTTTACACGTTTGGAACCTACTGCGAGCGGTGGTTCTTTTGGTGGTAGAAATGACCAATACAACAGTTATTCTTTAAATGGAGCTGTCTTTAATAATCCTTTTGGTCTCGACGCTGCAACTCCTGGAGGTCAAACAGGTTCTCAGCCCATTTCTTTAGATGCAATCGAACAGATTCAGGTTGCAACTGCTCCTTTTGATGTGACTTTATCTGGTTTTACAGGTGCTTCTGTAAATGCAGTTACAAAATCGGGAAGTAATGAATTTCATGGTACTGCTTATGCATTTTATAGAAATCAGGATTTAACGGGAAGTAAAATTAAAGGAGAAAAAATATTCGTTCCTTCTCTAGAACAGACTCAAGCCGGATTTAGTTTAGGTGCTCCCATTATTAAAGATAAATTATTCATTTTTGGAAATTTTGAAATTGACAAAAGAAGTGATTTAGGGTCTAATTTTGTGGCAAATAACAATGATGGTGTTACAGGGATTAATGAGTCAAGAGTTTTGGAGTCGGATTTGATTGCGGTTTCAAATGCTTTGGCAAATCTGGGGTATAACACAGGAGCATATCAGGGATTTATTCATGAATCAAATTCTACTAAAGGAATTGTTAAGGTAGACTGGAATATAAATGATAATCATAAGCTGGCTGTTATTTATAATTTTCTTGATGCATCAAAAGATAAGCCAGCGCACCCGACAGCTTTAGGGTTTAGAGGGCCGAATGCTTCAATTCTTCAGTTTCAGAATTCTGGATATCAAATTAATAACAAGCTGAGTTCATTTTTGCTGGAATTGAATTCAAAATTTAGTGAGAAAATTTCAAATAAACTTCAGGCCGGATATACGCATTTTAATGACTATCGAAATCCATTTTCTACACCAGCTCCTGTAATTAATATTCAGGATGGATCGGGAGCAAATTATATAATTGCAGGTCACGAGCCTTTTTCTATCAACAATACACTAGATCAGAAAGTAATTCAGATTACTGATAATATGACTTATACGGTGGGAAAACATTCTTTTACATTTGGAAGTTCATTTGAAAAATTCAAGTTTGCCAATTCTTTTAATCTCGGAGGATATGATAATTTCGGAAATCCAAATGGTTACGCCGGAACTTTTTTCACACCTTATTTTACAACACAGGATTTTTTAAATGATGCGGCACAGCCGTTTGCTACAAGTATTATTGCTCAGAATTTGCAATATGCTCAGAATGTTTCTGAGTCTAAAAGTAATTTTGAAGTTGGAGCTGATAATGGATGGAAACTAGCAGAGTTAAATGTTGGGCAGTGGGCTTTTTATGCTCAGGATGATTTAAGTGTTACAGAAAATTTTAAATTATCAATAGGATTACGAGCAGATAAACCTTTGTATTTTAATACTAAAGATTTGATTCAGAAATATATTGATACAGAAAATGGTGGTGCCGGAAGAGATAATAATGTAGACTATTATGATCCTGAAACAGGAAATGCTGTAAAATTAATTTCGACAGATTTACCAAGTGATAAAATTTTATGGTCGCCTAGGATTGGTTTTAATTGGGATATGTCAGGAAATGCGACTTCTCAACTTCGTGGAGGATCTGGGATTTTTACTGGTAGAATTCCTTTTGTGTGGCTGGGAAACCAGGTAAGCGGTGCAGACGACAGCTTTTTTCAGATTATGGATCCAGATTACAAATGGCCTCAGGTTTGGAGGTCTAGTTTAGGATTTGATTACAAATTTGAAAGTAATTATATTTTGACCCTTGATGTGTCTTATAATAAAGATATAAATGGTGTCCATGTGCAAAACTGGGGATTAAAAGATCCTACAGGGATTTTGGGTGGCGTTGATAATCGATTAATTTATGCTGCTGCAGATAAAGGAGCAAATAATGCATATGTTATGACAAATTCTGGTAAAGGATTTGCTTTTAATAGCTCAATAAAGCTTCAGAAAACATTTGAAAATGGTTTTTATGCAAGTTTAGCTTATAATTATTTGGTGTCTAAAGATGTGAATTCTATAGAAGCAGAGATTACAGGTGATGCTTTTGCTTTTAATCCTGCGTTAGGTAATGTAAATAAAGATGTACTTTCTAATTCCAGATATGGTGATAATTACCGTTTTATTGGTGTAGCATCAAAAAAATGGAAGTACGGTCATGATAATTGGGCTACAACTGTTTCTACTTTTTTTGAATATGCACAGGGAGGCCGTTTTAGTTATACTTATGGTGGAGATATAAATAATGATGGTTCGGCGGTAAATGACTTGATTTACATTCCTACTGCAGCTCAAATTGGACAAATGACATTTACAGGTGCAGGTCAGGGAGAAGCTTTTAATAGGTTTATTGAGCAAGATGATTATTTAAAAAGCAGAAGAGGGGAGTATGCTGAGCGTTATGGTGCAATTTCTCCGTGGAGAGGAAGATGGGATTTAAAATTACTGCAGGATTACAATTTCAGAATTTCATCGGCTTCAGAAAAAAAGAATACGATTCAGTTTAGTATTGATATTTTAAACGTTGGGAATTTGCTTAATTCGGATTGGGGAGTAGTTCAGGTGCCTACAAGTGTACAGCCAATTGGTGTTACTGTTGCAGGTAATACTCCAACTTATACTTTTACAAATACACAGACTAAAACATTTAATTATGATGCAGCCTTAAATTCCAGATGGCAGATGCAATTTGGGATTAGATATATTTTCTAGTGGTATAAAAAATGTTGTAAATTTGCCCCCTCATTTGAGAGGGCTTTTTTTTTTGCTTAGTTAGTAATACAAAAAGCTATTTACGAAATAAATTGAAAATAATAATAACAATGAAATACGCAAGATTAACAAAAGAGCAATTTGACGAACTGCATGCAGAATTTGCCAGTTTTTTAGCTTCACAGTCAATTGATAAGTCAGAGTGGGATTCTATTAAAACTAATAAACCAGAAGTTGCAGAACAGGAGCTGGATGTTTTTTCAGATTTAATTTGGGAAGGTGTTTTGTCTAGAGCAGAATTTTTAGAGCATTTTTCTAAAAATCATATTTTTTTGTTTCAATGTTTTGATGCTCATGTTCAATCTATCGTTTTGAAATCCTTAGATTCAGAAGTTGATTTCTTAACCAAAGAAGGTTTGCAATGGCTTAGTGATAATATGTTTACAGAAAATATTGAAATGAAAGTTGGTAAAAAAGTATTTACCGAAGAAAGAAATTCTTCAATTTTTGAATTGATACAGCAAGGAGCTTTCTTGAGCGATGGTCAATTATTCAAGCAGATCAATACAATTATTGAGTCTTAGTTTAAAAAAAAATAGATAATGAAAGGTAAATAGTTGATGTTAAATTATTTACCTTTTTTTTATATTTTTAACTTTTGTTTAATTTTTTTAGCTTTATTTACCCCGTATTTATACCTGTTTTTAGACAATAATTCAATAAAATCGTTTTTCCTGTGAGAATTGTAAGTTTTATTTTTCAAATATGAGTAAAATTGAATAAATAAGCCGATTAATTAACTTTTTATGTAAGTATAAACTTATATTGTAAAAGTTTAACGTAATTATGTCTGATATTTTGTGATTTTTGTCGTAAGAGCTAAATATTATTAAATGCTTGATTTTACTGCACTTGGTGAAGATTTTAAAAAGATAGTTTTTGCTTATTTTAAAATAAATAAGAATTTTAGTCTTGTTTTGTATTTTATTTTTACATAATTTTAAGAAACAAAAGTTAAACAAAATGATTTTTTGCCACAATAAATCAGTTGTTTGATCATGTAAGGAAAAATATCCAAAAACGATTTAAGGATTTATATATAACTTAATAAGTGTGCTTATGCAATTAACAGCTACTTTCTTTATCAAGTTTACATTACGGCTTATTATTTTATTTTTACTTTTTACTTTTAAAAGTAAAAAGAAACTGCTGTATAAAATAAACTTAAGTTATACCTTATTTGTTCCTTTATTCCTAAGAAAATTTCACTGCATAAAATCCCGAAGCATTAGTTATTTGTTTCCTGAACCCTGTTGGGGATTTTCTTGAAATGGAATTTTTATAATTAAATAAAATTAATGGATTCAATCTAAAAAAACTTATAGAGAGAGTAATCAACTTTTTATAATATTGAATCATCTTATTATATTTTTATTTCCCCCTTTATTAAGCCAATATTTCTTTTTATGAAAATTGGTAACAAACAAAATCACTCCTTACGGAAGACTGATTCAGATCATTATTCCCAAAAAAAGTTTGACATTATTTAATCCTAATAAAGGAAAAGATATGTTCTTTCAATGATTTTTTAAATATAACACAACATGAATTTTAACTGAAATTTAGTTTAAGCTCTTATTAATTAAGAATTTAAATATTGTTCTAACTAATTGATTTTTAACATTTTTATTAATTGCCTAAGCATATGAGCTTATGGCAGCAGGTATTTTATTGTCCATTTTCTAATCTTCCAAATTATGAAAAAAAATTTTACTTTTTATGATCTCTATGCTAAAAAGAGATTATTAGGACTTTTACTTTTATTACTTGCATATGCAAATTCATTTGCACAGTCAGTTTGTAGACCAGTCTCACAAACTAACAGTGTTGGTGGATTTTTATGTGTGGGTTTAAGCGTGACTAGTCCTGCCAGTGCTTATGATAATGATCCTGGCTTAGCAACGTTTGCAACACTGACCAACAATGTTGGAGTAGGTTGTTTTGCTGAAGAAACGGTAGCGTTTGGTCAAACAGCGAGAGCTGGAGATCAGGTTGTGATCTATTTTGGCACAGGCAATGGTTTGTTAGATGTATCTTTATTATCTAACGCCTCTATTCAGGCAAAGTTATCTGGAACAAATGTGGGTACAGCTGCGGCATTGAATAATCCGCTTTTGAACTTGAATTTGCTGACTGGTAATGGTATTGCCGCAGTACGTTATACTTTGCCGGGTGATGCAAATGAGCTGCAAATTCAGGTAGGAGGGTTAGTAAGCCTATTAGTTAATCTGCGAATTTATGATGTTCGTTTAGATTTTGCTAAGCCTACTGTTACTGGTGGTTTAAATCAGACAATTTGTTCGGGAAACCCAGTTACTTTGACAGCGACACCGGTTGCTGGCACAAGTATAGCTTGGTATAGTTCTCCAACTTCTACTTCGGCGCTGGCAACTACAAATAGTTATACCACGCCACAGTTAACTGCCAGCACAACTTATTACATTGGAGTTTCCAGAGCTGGAGCCTGCGAAGGCAGCGATCGTGTTCCGGTTGTAGTAAATGTTTCTAACCCAGTAGCACCTGCAATTAGTACTACGGGAACGGCAATTTGTTCCAGCGGAACAACACAACAGACAACTTTGTCAGTAATTAATCCGATTCTTGGGACTACTTATTCATGGTATGCAGCATCCAGCGGAGGTACTGCATTAGCGAGTGGAGATACTTATTCTCCAACTGTACCAGTAGGAACAACTTCATTTTTTGTAGAAGCATCGATTGGATCTTGTATAAGTCCTGGAAGAACTCAGGTAAATGTAGTTTCAAATGCAGTTCCGGCTGCTCCAACTATTTTAACCCAGAGTGTAACTATTCAATCTGGGCAAAATGCGACTTTAAGTGCTTCGACTTCTCAGACGGGAGTAACAATAAATTGGTATGATTTACCAACAGGGGGAACGGTAGCACAACTTAATTCACCAACATTCACGACACCTATTTTAACTGCTACAAAAACATTTTATGCTGAAACACAAAGTGCTTCGGGTAATTGTGTAAGCGCATCTAGAGTTCCCGTTACGGTAACAGTTATTCCAAATGCTCTTGGAGGATGTTTGGAGGCGAATAGTCAGCAGACATCTACAAATGGTTTATGTTTATTATGTACTTCTTCAACACCAAATAATTCTGTTGATGGAAATCCTGCTACAGCGGCAAGATTGACACTTCCTGTTGGCTTACTTAATGCCTATATCCAGCAGACACTTCAATTTAATAATCCCGGAAGACCAGGAGATATCGTTGATGTAGAACTGGAATTGCCCGGAGGCTTAGCAGATGTTGCATTATTGGGCGGCGTTAGTTTAGCTACTTATAATGGAGCTACTTATAATAATGACAGAACCTTAATCACTAATTCGTTAATTACTCTGCAATTATTAAGCGGCAACCGTTTTAGAGCCAGTGTAGTTGCCGGAGCCAATTTTGATCGTGTAGAAGTTCGATTTGGAGCTGTAGTTGCGGTCTTAACTAATTTAGATATTTATCAGGCATCTTATAGATATAAACCATCGGTTATTTCTGGAAATACTACTATTTGCAGCGGACAATCTACAACTTTAACTGCAGCTCTTGGAGCTGGTGAAACTGTAAATTGGTATACTGGTGCAACAGGAGGAAGCTCATTAGAATCTACTGCTGTGTTTAATACCCCGACTTTGACGGCGACAACAAATTATTATGTTGAGATAACAAGAAATGGCTGTGTAAGTACAGAGCGTAATCTTGTAACAGTAAACGTGACAAATCCTATAGCTCCAACTATAGCCCCTGCAGGAACGACTATATGCAGCGGGTCAGCAGCAACCTTAAATGTAAATGCTCCTGTAGCAGGAACTGTTTACAGATGGTATGATGCTGCAAGTGCAGGAACATTATTATTTACAGGAAATTCTTTTACAACACCAATATTAACTGCTGGAACTACTTATTATGTAGAAGCAGGAATTGGCAGTTGTACTAACACTGCAAGAACTGCCGTTACTGTAACTGTTAATCCTGCGCCTGCTGCACCAATAGCAGCTTCGGCAAATGTTGTTATTCAATCTGGGCAGATTACTTCACTTCAGGTTTCAAGCCCTGAGGCAGGTGTAACTTTTGATTGGTATAATGCAGCGACTGGCGGTACAGTTTTAACTGGCGGTACAGGTACAGCAACATTTACAACCCCGGCTTTATCGGCAAATACAACGTATTACGTTAGCGCTAGAAATTTAGCTACAGGATGTTTAAGTTTAACTCGTACTCCTATCAATGTTATTATTAGTAATGCAGTAGGAACTTGTTTGCAGGCAAATTCACAAGTAACAACAAATGATGGTGCATTGTGTTTAATATGTACAGCAACCACTGCTAATAACTCTGTAGATGGAAACCTTTCAACAGCAGCTCGTCTGACAGTACCTATTGGAATTGCAGGAGGTTATGTACAGCAAATGCTGACTTTTGCATCAGTTGGACAGACTGGAGACATTATAGATGTAGAATTAGGAATTCCAGCAGGGTTAGCAGATCTAAGTGTTTTGGGGAACATTAGTTTAAGAAGCTACGGAGGAGCAATAGCAAATAATGATGAAATCTTTCTAAATTCCCTTGTAAATGTTCAAGTATTATCAGCAAATCGTATAAAAGTTAGTTTTGCTGCGGCAGCTCCTTTTACAAGAGTAGAAATTAGATTAAATGTCGGATTAGCTACTTTATTGTCTAGCTTAGATATTTATGGAGCTTCTTTTAGATATAAAGATGCGGTTATTACAGGGGCTTCTGCTCCAATTTGTTCAGGACAGGCTATTAATTTATCGGCTACATCATCAGTACCCGGAGAAACATTCAAATGGTATGATTTACCAAGTGGAGGTACAGAACTTTCTGCGACAGCTTCTTATTCAATTCCGGCAGGTTTAACAGCAAGCACAACATTTTATGTAGAAGCAACTCGTGGAGGAACTTGTGCAAATAGCTTTCGTCAGCCTGTTACTGTAACGATATTGCCTCTGGCAACCGCTGCAGATGTAGTAGTTGCAAGTCCAATAGAAGCCTCTTGTGCGGGAAGTGCTGTAATTATTCCAACATCCGCTTTGGTAGCTCCAACATTTAAATATTATACTGCTCAAAATAAAGCTCAAGAAATTATAACAGGATCTGTTGTTAGTGGTCAGCCAGGGGTAACTTTTTCTAAAAGTGCTTCAGGAGCCTTAACAATCAGCGGAATTCCTGCTGGTGCTTCTTATGATTATTATGTTAGTGTTTCCAATAGTGTAAGTTGTGAGAATGTTGATCCTAATTTAAAACTGGTAACAGTTACTTCTCCATCTGTAACACCTTTAGTTGTAATTCCTACGCCTGCAGCAGCCTGCGGTAGTTTTAATTTAGGAACTGCAATTTTAGGTTATGATCCAGTTGTAAATACTTATACATTCTACGATTCATCAAATAATATTATAGTACCAGATGCTGCAAAAAATATAACAGTAAGTGGGAATTATTTTATTGAAGCTAAAAATAATACTGCTACATGTGCGTCTGTAAGACAACAAGTAACTATAAATATTAATCCGCTGCCTACTTTAACTGTTAGTTCAATTTCTGTTGGTTCAGGAACAAATGTTACTTTAACAGCAGTATCTAACGGAACTTTAGCATGGTTTGATCCTCAAGGAAATAGTATAGCAGGTCCTCCATATACAACAGGAACATTAACTACTCCGGGAATTTATAATTATACTGTTGTAGCAAGTAATGGAACTTGTTCTAGAACAGAAATTGTTCCTATAAATGTTATAGATCCAAATATTTGTCAATCTTTGACCGAAAGAGTATATGCTTCTTCACAAACTTTTGGCAATGTAGTAACAGGAACAGTTTTGAATCCTGCAAACGCCGTTGATGGAAATAATCAAACCTATTCTACAATTAGTACAGGAATTGGACTTTTGGGAGTTGGAACAACCTGGCAGGATTTGAGATGGCCGACTGCAATAGCTGCAGGAACTCCGGTAACGGTAAAATTGGGTTCTGAATACAGTACTTTGGCTGTTGGACAAAATTTATCTGTTGCAGGAACTATAGGAGGTGTGGTTATTGGAAATCTACAACCTGTTTCAGGATCATTATTGAATTTAATTTCAGGAGATAATTCATTCGAATTTACTTTTATTCCTTCTAATACATCAGGTCAGCAAAGCTACGATGGAATAAGAATTCAGTCTGCTTCACTTGCTAGTGTAGGACAAAATACAAAAGTATACGATGCTTACTATACAAGATCAGTGCCTACAGTTGCTTGTACTCCAGGTGATATCCAGGATATTTATTATGGAGCTACAGATTTAGGTCTTCCGGTGGGAGCGTTAACAGCTACCGTAGGTGTTACTGATGCATGGAATGTAGCAGATAATGATGTTACTACATTTGCTACAATGTACAGCGGTGTTTCACTTCTTACTGCAGCCGACTTAACAGTAGCTTTTAAAACACCATCTATTGCAAGTGATACACTAAGAATAATTGTATCTAAACCTGCAGTTCTTTTGGATGTTACAGCTCTTAAAGGATTTACAATTCAACGTTATTTAGGAAATGCAGCAGTTGGTGCTCCAATCGAAAATACAAGTTCATTACTGACTCTTAGAATATTGCCGGGAAATACAATGTCTATAGTACTTGTGTCCTCTCTGCCTGAAGCTTACGATAGAGTTAGAATTCGTTTTGGAGGAGTAGCCGGTGTATTAGACTTTTTAAGAGTACATACAGTTGAACGATCTGCCAATACTAAAGTAATTGGTGGTGACATAAACAATTCGGTTACAGTGTGTCCGGGAACAAATGTTACCCTTGAAATTCCTGTTGAATTATGTTCAACTTACGTATGGTACGACGCTCCAACTGGAGGAAATGTGGTTTCAACTGGTATTAGTTATCAAGTTCCATTAACATTGGCTGCGGGTACCTATACTTATTATGTACAACCGGTTAGATACGGTTGTGAAGCTTTAGGAAGAGGAGAAGTTACAGTTGTTGTAAGAGCATCAAGTCCTGTAAATGCTTTGGCAGATATTACAGTAAATGGTGCAGCATCAACTATTATTTGTTCTCCTACAGGAACGGTGACACTAGCGACAGGCCTTAGTGGTACACCAGCATTGACAGCTCCAGTATACTATTGGTATAATTTTAACGGAACAACAAGTCAATTAATTGCAGGAGAAACAACAGCACAGTTAGTTCTTACTGGTTTAACTCCTGGAACTTATACCTATTATGTAGGAGTGAGTTCAAATGAATTCTGTGAAACTTCACCAGCAGATAGAAAACAAGTTACATTTACAATACTCAGCCCTTCAAATGCAGGTGATATTTTAGTTAACGATACAGCAGTATGTCACGATGTACCAGCTTCATTAACACCAACAGCTGCTACATTGACAAATCCAGTATTTACTTGGTATTTAGATCAAAATAAAACACAGCCTGTAACATCAGGCGCTGTTATAAATGGAGTAACTTACACCGTTAGTACAACAGGAGTTTTAACAGCTACAGGATTAACTGCAGCTTTAAGCCCTTTAACATATTACGTGGCAGTTTCAAGTGATATGACTTGCGAGAATGTTGCGGGAACACTACAAACAGCTGCAATTGTTATAAACGATCCGGGAACACCAACATTGGTAACAGCAGGAACGCAAAACTTCTGTTTAGTAGATGCGCCAACCTTTGCCAGTATTCAGGTAAATCAAACTAATGTAATTTGGTACACGACGGCTACATTAGGAACAGCGATTCCGTCAGCTACAGCCTTAACAACCGGTACTTATTACGGAGCCATTGCAGATCCTGTTTCAGGTTGTGAAAGCTCAGTACGATTACTAGTAAATGTAATTGTAAACGATCCGGGAACACCAACATTAGTAACAGCAGGAACTCAAAACTTCTGTTTAATAGATGCACCAACTTTTGCCAGTATTCAGGTAAATGAAGCTAATGTAGTTTGGTATACCACTTTAACTGGCGGAACAGCTTTTGCTTCGACTGATCTTTTAACAAGCGGTACTTATTATGGCGCAATTGTAGATCCAATTACAGGTTGTGCAAGTGCAGCACGATTAACAGCAGTTATTGTTGTTAATGATCCTGCAGCTCCAACATTGGTAACAGCAGGAACTCAAAACTTCTGTTTAGAAAATGCACCAACGTTTGCCAGTATTCAGGTAAATGAAGCTAATGTAGTTTGGTACAGCACTACTACAGGCGGTACAGCTTTTGCATCAACAGATGCTTTGACATCCGGCACTTATTATGGAGCTTTTAGAGATCCGGTAACAGGCTGCGAAAGTACAGCACGTTTATTGGTAAATGTTGTTGTAAGCGATCCGGGAACACCAACATTAGTAACAGCAGGCACTCAAAATTTCTGTTTAGAAAACACACCAACCTTTGCCAGTATTCAGGTAAATGAAGCCAACGTTGTTTGGTACAGCACTACTACAGGCGGAACAGCTTTTGCTTCTACGGATATTTTAACAAGTGGTACTTACTACGGAGCTATTTCAGATCCTGTTTCAGGTTGTGAAAGCGCAGTACGTTTACTCGTAAATGTTCTTGTAAACGATCCGGGAACACCAACATTAGTAACTGCAGGAACTCAAAACTTCTGTTTAATAAATGCACCAACTTTTGCCAGTATTCAGGTAAATGAAGCCAATGTGGTTTGGTATACTGCTTTGACAGGCGGAACAGCTTTTGCTTCGACAGCGCCATTAACAAGCGGTACTTATTATGGAGCGATTGTAGATCCAATAACAGGTTGTGCAAGCGCAGCAAGATTAACAGCAGTTATTGTTGTTAATGATCCTGCAGCTCCAACATTGGTAACAGCAGGAACTCAAAACTTCTGTTTAGAAAATGCACCAACGTTTGCCAGTATTCAGGTAAATGAAGCTAATGTAGTTTGGTACAGCACAGTTTCAGGCGGAACAGCTTTTGCATCAACAGATGCTTTGACATCCGGCACTTATTACGGAGCTTTTAGAGATCCGGTAACAGGCTGCGAAAGTACAGCACGTTTATTGGTAAATGTTGTGGTAAGCGATCCGGGAACACCAACACTAGTAACAGCAGGAACTCAAAACTTCTGTTTAGAAAATACACCAACATTTGCCAGTATTCAGGTAAATGAAGCTAATGTAGTTTGGTATAACACAACTACAGGCGGAACAGCAATTCCTTCAACAACAGCATTAACAAGCGGTACTTATTACGGGGCTATTTCAGATCCTGTTTCAGGTTGTGAAAGCGCAGTACGTTTACTTGTAAATGTTCTTGTAAACGATCCGGGAACACCAACATTAGTAACTGCAAGCACTCAAAACTTCTGTTTAGTAAATGCACCAACTTTTGCCAGTATTCAGGTAAATGAAGCCAATGTGGTTTGGTATACTGCTTTAACAGGCGGAACAGCTTTTGCTTCGACAGCGCCATTAACAAGCGGTACTTATTATGGAGCAATTGTAGATCCAATAACAGGCTGTGCAAGTGCTGCAAGATTAACAGTTACTGTAATAATAAGCGATCCTGTTACACCTACAACAAATGCTGCAAGTCAGGTTTTTTGTTCAGGAAATGCACCAACAGTTGCTAATATTCAGGTAAATGAAGCCAACGTTGTTTGGTACAGCACTCCAACAGGCGGAACAGCTTTTGCTTCAACAGCAGCATTAACAAGCGCTATTTATTATGGAGCTATTAAAGATCCGGCAACTGGATGCGAAAGCAGCAACAGACTAGCGGTAACTGTAACTGTAGGAAATACAATTAATCCAACAACTAACAATGCGGCTCAAACATTTTGTTCTACTACATCGCCAACAGTAGCTAGTATTCAGGTAAATGAGGCAAATGTTGTTTGGTATACTGCAGCAATAGGCGGAACTGCCATTGCTCCGGGAACACCATTATTATCTGGAGTTTATTTTGGAAATATTACTGAAGCAGTAACAGGTTGTCAAAGTTCTACTCGTTTGCAGGTTACGGTAACAGTTGTTGATCCAGCTGCGACGCCAACCACAAATGCATCGACTCAAAACTTTTGTTCAATAAGTGCACCGACAGTATCTAATATCCAAGTAAATCAAGCCAATGTAATCTGGTACAGCACTCCAACAGGAGGTACAGCAATTCCAGGAACAACAGCTTTAACTACAGGTTCTTATTATGGTGTTGTTTCAAGTGGTATCGGATGTGAGAATACAGTAAGATTACTGGTTACAGTAAATGTAAATGCACCAGAAACTATTACAACATCAAATACAACTCAAACATTCTGTTTATCAAAATCGCCGACTATAGCAAATATTCAGGTAAATCAAGCTAATGTATTATGGTATTCTACTGCAACAGGAGGAACACCATTAGCATCAACTACACCACTTACTGCCGGAATTTATTATGCAGGGGCTTTAAATAATACAACAAATGGTTGTGATGCTGCGCCAAGATTAGCGATAACAGTAACTTTTGAAAATGATGCTTTAGTTCAGATTGTTTCTACAGACAATACACCATGTGTTTTCCAAGGAGTTTCTTATTCAATAGCAAACGGAAAATCCAATTATGTTTGGTCTGTTACTAATGGAACAATTACTACAGGTGGTGGAAATGCAGACGGATCTGTAACAATTTCATGGTCAGATGTTGGTCCGGGTCAGGTTAGTGTAACTTACATTAATAACTGTGACGAGACCACTACTAAAACTTTAGGTGTTACTGTAGCTTCATGTTCAGATCTTACAATAACGAATACGGTTAGTAATCCTACTCCAAATTTTGGTGACGAAATAGTATTTACAATCACAGTAAATAATGTTGGTGAAGGAACAATTATCAATACACTAGTAAGCGAATTAATTCCAAGTGGTTATAGTTTAGTATCATTCTCTACAACAACCGGAGTGTACGATCCTGCAACTCAAATCTGGACAATTCCAACTTTAAACGCTGGACAAAGTCAAGTACTTGAAGTTAAACTTTTAGTATTGCCAAGTGGTAATTACAACAATGTGGCAACTATAGAAATTTCAACTCCTTTAGATGTTGATCCTACAAATAATTCGGCTACAGCATTAGTAGAACCAATTTGTTTGACAGTTTACAATGAATTCACTCCAAATAATGACGGAACAAATGATCTTTTCAGAATTGATTGTATCGAATCATATCCAAACAACGAGTTAAAAGTTTTCAATAGATATGGTGCATTAGTGTATAGTAAGGTACATTATGAAAATGACTGGGACGGAACTGCCAATGTATCTGGTGTGATTAATAGAGGAGATATGCTGCCAACAGGTACTTATTTTTATGTGATAACCCTTGGTGATGGAACGGTTAAAAAAGGCTGGTTATCTATAATGAGATAATCGTCTATTAATCATCTAATTAATTTAACTAAATAAGTATCGTTATGAAACTATATATAAAATCATTAGAAACATATTTCATTCTAATATGTTCTTTTATCACCTACTGTGCCAGTGCACAACAGGATCCGCAGTACACACAATATATGTACAATACTATGGCGATAAATCCGGCTTATGCCGGATCTACCGGAAGTTTAGAAGCAACGCTTTTGCATCGTTCTCAGTGGGTTGGTATTTCTGGCGCACCACAGACACAATCGTTTTCTATTCACGGACCGCTTCGAAATGAGAAAGTTGGTTTAGGACTAAGTGTCGTTAATGACAAAATTGGTCCGTCAAACGAACTATATGCAGACGGAAATTTCTCTTATTCATTACCTCTCGGATATGAAAAAAGATTAGCTTTTGGTCTAAAAGCGGGTATGAGAATGCTAAACGTAGATTGGTCTAAAGGAAGATATTATAATAATAATGATGTTTTGTTAAATCAAAACATTGATAATCAGATGAAGTTGGCAGTTGGAGCAGGTATTTATTATTATACAGATAAATGGTACATAGGAGCTTCAATCCCAAATTTTATCGAAAACAACTATTATGATGATGTTCAGGAATCTATAGATTATGAGAGACTGCATTATTTTTTAATGGGAGGATATGTTTTTGATTTAAATCCTAATTTAAAATTTAAACCAGCATTTTTAGTAAAAGCAGTGAGTGGAGCACCACTCTCTGCTGATGTATCGGCGAATTTTATGATTGCAGAAAAGTTTGTAATTGGTGGTGCTTACAGAACAGATGATTCTGTAAGTATACTGGCAGGTTTTCAAATATCACAAAGCTTCTATATTGGATATGCTTTTGATTACACAGTAAGCGAGCTGAATAAGTATAACGATGGTTCTCACGAAATCATCTTACGCTACCAATTTAATAAAGGCGAAAGTAAAATTAAATCTCCTCGATTCTTCTAAAAAAAAATATATGAAAAAAATATATATCCTATGTTTAGTCCTGAGTTTTACTTTTGGTTTTGCTCAAAAGACTAATTTAAAACAAGCCGATGCATTGTTTAAAAACTATTCTTATCTGGATGCTTCAAAAGCGTACGAAGAATGTTTGCAAAACATAAAAAATCCATCAGCTCAAACGTTAAAAAATGCCGCAGACTCGTATTATTTTATTTCAGATTCCAGAAATGCATTAAAATGGTATCGAAAATTATACGAAGTACAAGGCAATAATTTAACAGACATATACTATCTGCGTTATATTCAGTCCATGAAAGCAGTAATGGATTATGATGAAGCAGATAAAATTACAAAGGAATATCTAAATAAAAAAGGAGATAAAAGTGAGATAAACCGTTATGTTGAGCAAAAAAAACAAATGGATAGTTTGGCAAAAACACGACCTCTTTATACGATCAAAAATTTAGATATTAATACCAGTAAATCTGATTTTGGAGCAACATATTTTCAGGACAAAGTAGTATTTACATCCGCCAGAGACACAACAAAATTTGGTGACAAGTTGTACAGCTGGAACAATCAGCCTTTTCTTAATCTGTATCTGGCAGAAAGAAACCCAGCCGATGGAAGTCTGTTTAACGAAACGGTGTTTTTGACCAACGTGATGACTAAATATCATGAAGCCACGGCAACATTTGACAGCAGCGGAAAAACAATCTACTATTCGACCAATATTGTAAAGAAAAATAAATTGGTAGTTGATGAAAATAAAACCAACAATTTTCAAATAATAAAAGGAAATATAGTAGATGATAATAAACTGGAAAATCCGGAGAAAGTTTTCTTTAACAGTGATGACTATTCTGTTGGTCATCCTTCTTTGAGCGACGACGGACAATGGCTTTTCTTTGCATCAGATATGCCGGGCGGTTATGGCGAAACCGATTTATATGTTGTAAAAATTGCAGGCGATGGTACGATGAGTTCTCCACAGAATTTGGGGCCAAAAGTAAATACAATCGGTAATGATCTTTTTCCTTTTTTTAGAAACGGAACTCTTTACTTTTCTTCAGACGGACATTATGGCTGGGGAGATTTAGACGTATACGAAAGCAAATTTCTATCAGACGGAACTTTTTCTGCACCTCGTAATTTGGGATCACCAATCAATAGTAACAAAGACGATTTCTCATACGTTGTCGACAAAGCAGATACTTATGGTTATGTTTCATCAAACAGAGCAGGTGGAAAAGGCGACGATGATATTTATTCTTTTGTAAAAGGAAAACCAGTTTGTAATCAAAGTATCTCTGGAATTGCCTATGACAGAAAAAGCAAATTGCCATTGACAGATGTTGTGGTTATGGCTTACAATTCTTTCAGCGAAGTTCTCGGAGAAACAAGAACAAACTACGAAGGAAAATATGCAATAGAAGTACCTTGTAATAAAATAGTTAAAATGATTGCTGCAAAACCTAATTACAGCAGCGCAGAAAAAACAGTTGAAACTACAGGTCAAAATGAAGGCGAAGTTAAAGATGTCAATTTTGAATTAGTTAATTATGACGATTTAGTAGTAAAGAAAAAAGGAGTCGAAAAAGTAGATGTAAACCCGATTTATTTTGATTATGACAAATTTGACATTACACCAAAAGCTATTGAAGAATTATCTAAAGTAGTTTTTGTCATGAAAAACTTTCCAAACATTAAAATCAAAATTGAGTCTCATACAGACTCCCGAGGTAAAGATGCTTATAACTTGAAACTTTCTGATAACAGAGCAAAGTCTACCCGCGATTATATTCTTTCTCAGGAAATAGATCCTTCAAGAATCGAAAGTGCTATTGGATATGGAGAAACCCGCTTAATAAACAAATGCAAAAATGGCGTAAAATGTACAGAAGAGGAACACGTATTAAATAGACGTTCGGACTTTATAATTATCCAGAAATAGTTATATGTCTTTATGCAGATAATTTGATTATCAGTGTAAAAACATAAACGAGGGAACCATTGGAAGTTGGTTTTTTATTAATTCTTTTTTAAGAATAATGGACAAGAAGAAAATCAGGCTGCATGAATTTGCAGCTTGATTTTTGATTTTTGAAAACTTTCGTTTTTTAATGCTTTTGAACAAAAATAATCCTAATTTTGAGACTCAATTATTCCAACTTACAATCTGCATTATTTTAATATTTATGAGTATTCAAGAGACCATTCAAGATTTAAGAACTGAACTTAATCAACACAATTATAATTACTACGTGCTGGATAATGCCACAATTTCTGATTATGATTTTGATATTAAACTCAAAGAACTTCAAGACTTAGAAAATAAGCATCCTGAATTTTTTGACGAAAATTCGCCAACACAGCGAGTTGGAGGTACAGTTACTAAGAATTTTAAAACAATTGCACACCAATTCAGAATGTATTCTCTGGATAATTCCTATTCTAAAGAAGACTTAATCGATTGGGAAAACAGAATTCAGAGAGTTCTGGGCAATGTGGATTTACAATATACCTGCGAACTAAAATATGACGGAGCTTCAATAAGTATAAGTTACGAAAACGGAAAATTAGTTCAAGCCTTAACCCGAGGAGACGGTTTTCAAGGTGATGAGGTAACTAATAATATCAAAACCATAAAATCTATTCCTTTACAATTAAAAGGAAATTATCCTGATAAATTTGATATTCGAGGAGAAATAATTCTACCGTATGCCGGATTCGAAAAAATGAATCAGGAATTAATAGAAATAGGAGAAACTCCCTATTCTAACCCAAGAAACACAGCATCAGGAAGTTTAAAATTACAAGATAGTGCAGAGGTAGCAAAACGTCCGTTAGAATGTCTTCTGTATTTTGTAACCGGAAATAATCTGCCATTCTCTTCGCAGTTTGAAGGTCTGGAATCTGCCAGAAAATGGGGATTCAAAGTTCCTAACGAAGCCAAATTGGTACAAAACATGCAGGAAGTATTTGACTTCATAGATTATTGGGATGTTCACCGCCATAATCTGCCTTACGAAACAGATGGAGTAGTTATTAAAGTAAACAGCATTCATTCTCAGGAAGAATTAGGATATACAGCAAAATCACCACGCTGGGCAATTGCCTATAAATTCAAATCAGAGCAGGTTTCTACAAAACTAAAATCAATTTCCTATCAAGTTGGCCGTACAGGAGCAATTACTCCAGTTGCAAATCTAGAACCCGTTCAGCTTGCCGGGACAATTGTGAAAAGAGCATCACTGCATAATGCTGACCAAATCGAAAAATTAGATATCAGAATAAATGACACTGTTTTTGTTGAAAAAGGAGGCGAAATTATTCCAAAAATCATAGCAGTAGATTTAGATAAACGCCCTGAAAATTCAGAAAAAACACATTATATTTCATATTGCCCGGAATGTCATACAGAACTGGTAAGAAATGTGGGTGAAGCAAATCATTATTGTCCAAATTTCTACGGATGTCCGCCTCAGATTATTGGCAGAATCCAGCATTATATTTCTAGAAAAGCAATGGATATTGAAGGACTTGGAGGAGAAACAGTTGCGTTACTTTTTAAGAATGAATTAGTGCATAATTATGCTGATTTATACGAATTAAAAGTTGATGACATTCTGCATTTAGAAAGAATGGCAAAGAAATCTGCCGAAAACTTGGTAAATGGAGTTGAGAAATCTAAAGAAATCCCTTTTGAGAGCGTACTTTTTGCTTTAGGAATTCGTTTTGTTGGCGAAACCGTAGCAAAGAAATTAGCCAAACATTACAAAAACATAGAAGCATTGAGCCAAGCCTCATTAATGGACTTAGTTTTGGTCGATGAAATTGGAGAAAGAATTGCCAAAAGCGTAATTGAATTCTTTGAAAACGAAGAAAACAAAAAAATCATTGAACGATTAAAAAATTATGGCGTTCAATTTGAAATTGTACAAAAAATTAATCCAAATGCTACCGAAAAATTTATTGGTAAAACATTTGTAGTTTCCGGGGTTTTTGCTCAGTTTTCCAGAGACGATTTAAAGAAAACTATTGAAGATAATGGAGGTAAAGTAGGAAGTTCCATCTCTGCAAAAACTGATTTTGTGGTTGCAGGAGATAATATGGGACCGGCAAAATTAGAAAAAGCCAATAAATTAAATATACCAATATTGTCTGAAGAAGAGTTTATAACCAAATTAAATCAAAGCGAATAAATTTTGTTTGCTTTGTTAAAAAAAAACTGCTCCGTCTTATAATTTATAAGGCAGAGCAGTTTTTTATTTTTTAAATTAAATCCTTCTTTAAGCTAAATTGCTAAAAGATGTTGAGGTTTATACAATTATAGATCTTCCTTGGTTGCTGTGTGCTTTATCTTTATCAAAGTAAAAATCAATTCGGCCTAAATTTATACCATAACACCCAACCTGGTTTACCAATACATTTTCTCCGGCTTTATTTTTTATTATTGTCGGTTTATCTAAGAAAGTATGTGTGTGTCCTCCGATAATTAAATCGATATCCTGTGTTAATTCGGCTAATTTTAAATCGCAGATTTTAGAATCGTCATCTTTGTATTTATAGCCCAAGTGAGAAAGACAAATTACCAAATCGCATTTTTCCTCTTTCTTTAATCGCTGTGTCATATCCTGAGCAATTTCTACAGGATTGTTGTAAACAGTTTCCTTATACATTTGTTTATCAACCAGACCTGCAAGTTCAATTCCAAGACCAAAAACACCTACTTTGATACCGTTTTTATTAAAAATTTTATACGGTTTTACAAGTCCGTTCATGACCGTATTTTTAAAGTCATAATTAGAATTGATAAATTCAAAAGTTGCATGAGGCATTTGCGCATACAGACCGTCAAGACCATTATCAAAATCATGATTTCCTATTGTAGAGGCATCATATTTCATCATGCTCATCAATTTAAATTCAAGTTCCCCGCCGTAATAATTAAAATACGGAGTTCCCTGAAAAATATCTCCGGCATCTAATAAAAGTACATTCGGATTTTCTTTACGAATCGTTTCAATAAGCGCAGCACGACGCGAAACCCCGCCTTTGTTAGGATTTCGCGGATCATCAGCCGGAAAAGGATCTATATGACTGTGAACATCGTTAGTATGCAGAATCGTTAAGTGTTTAATATCGTCAGTTTCAAAACTGCTCAATGACAAACCTAAACTTAATAAGGCAGTACTTGCAGCTGTTTTTTCGATAAATTCTCTTCTTTTCATTTTGTATATTTTTGCAGAAATGTCTGTTTTTGTTTTTTGAAATATTTATTCTTCTGTAATTCTGATATCTGTTGCAATCGGAATTGTATCAACCTCTTTAAAGTAGTCAATTAATACATTACGAAGTTTGTAATTCAAATCAAATTTCTGAACATTTTTAGCAAAGAAACTCATATTGTCACCGCCATTTGCCAGATAGTCATTTGTAGCCACATAATATATTTTGTTAGTATCCAGCGGTTTTCCTTGTACTAAAATATTTTTAGCAGTTTTGTCTTTAGCAATTGTAAAAGTCATTCCCGATAAAGGCTGAGGTTTTTTCTCCTTAATAATATAAGCCGCTATTTCGAGAATTTGATCTCCTTTTAAAGCTAGTACAACCAGATTGTTCTCAAAAGGCATAATTTCAAAAGCCGTTCTCGAAGTAATATTTCCTTTTGGTAAAATAGCGCGAATACCACCATGGTTCAAAAGGCACAAATCAATTTCTTTTTTTTCTCTCGCTTTAAAAACCATATTACCTCTTTGTACACAAACATCGGCCATTAGATTTCCAATACTCGTCTGCCATTTCCCCGTGCTTTTATCAAGTGTTTCAGGAGAATAGGCTAATACGCTGTCCAAATCTTGGTTGATATGATCGCGATATGGTTTAATGAAATTTTCAATTTGTGGAGTTTCTGTCCCTGTTTCTGATACCGGAAGCTGTTTTCCTTCTATCTTCGTCAAGTTATAATTTTTCTGACTGCAGGAAGCAGTTAAAAAAAGTGTTAAGAATATAACAAAAAGTTTTAAAAATCCGTTATACTTTTTTAGTTTTACCATCTTAAATGCGACTTAAATAATTAATTTTGTAATCTGGCAAAAGTACTATGTTTTTAAATTATATAAAGGAATTTTTTGTAAAAAAAACATTAAAAAAATACCTGCGTAATGTAAAAAGCGAAGTGTTTACAAGCAATATCAAAACAATTGGCTTGTTGGTAGATGAGAGCGAATTTCATGATTCAGAAGCGCTGATTGATGAATTAATATTAAATGGAATAACTCAGAACAACATAGAAATTGTAGCTTACAAAGATAAATTTAAGAAGAAAGATACTTATTCAAGACCAACTTTTGGTAAAACACACATTTCTTGGAGCGGAAAAGTTGAAGAAGATTTTCTTAATGAATTTATTAAGACAGAATTTGATCTTTTGATAAGTTATTATAATGTTGAAAATCCATTTATGATGTTAGTAACACAACAATCAAAAGCTAAATTTAAAGTCGGATTTGCAGCTGTTGAGGAAAATCTCAATCGATGGATGATTAATACAGAAATGAGAAACTATAAGATTTTCATTTCAGAATTATTTAAGTATTTAAAAAGTTTAAAATAAATTATAAATTAAAATATGCAATCATTAATAGGAACGGGTGTTGCGCTTGTAACCCCATTTAAAAAAGACTTTTCAGTAGATATCGAGGCTTTGCACCGTATCGTTAATTTTTCGATAGACGGCGGAGTTGAATATCTTGTGGTTATGGGAACAACGGCAGAAAATGCTACTCTTACATCAGCCGAAAAGGAATTGGTTATAAAGACTGTTATTGATGTTAATAAAGGAAGACTGCCTTTGGTACTCGGAGTTGGCGGTAACAATACTATGCAGGTTGTTGAGGAATTAAAAACCAGAGATTTTAGTGCTTTTGATGCTATACTTTCTGTTTCTCCATATTATAATAAACCAACTCAAGAAGGAATTTATCAGCATTTTAAAGCTGTTGCAGAAGCATCTCCGATACCTGTAATTTTATACAACGTTCCGGGAAGAACTGCCAGTAACATGCTTCCGTCTACGGTAATTCGTCTTGCAAATGATTTTAGTAATGTCGTTGCTATAAAAGAGGCAGCTGGAGATATGGCACAAGCTATGCAGATTATTAAAAATGCGCCAAAAGACTTTCTGGTTATTTCTGGAGACGATATGATTGCTTTGCCGATTGTTTTAGCTGGAGGTGCAGGCGTTATTTCGGTAATTGCGCAAGGTTTTCCAAAAGAATTTTCAGAAATGATTCGTTTAGGATTGAATAAAAAAGTCAATGAAGCTTTCAAAATACAATACTTTTTTTCAGATTGTATTGATATGATCTTCGAGCAGGGAAATCCTGCCGGAATCAAACAAATCTTTCAAGCCCTTGGTATTGCTGACAATACGGTGCGTCTGCCTTTGGTAACAGTTGATGATTCATTAGCCGGAAGATTGAATGAATTTGTAAAAAACAGCATTAAATAATAGTAAGTTTGCCGGTATTTTATTATACCAAAAAATATTTTGTAGTAGCTAAATTAATAACTAAATTTGCCACCGGAACTTCGGTGTGATTTTGCTTTGGCATAATTGTCTAAGAAATCATAATAAAAGTAAGAAAATGAAAAAAATAGTATCTCTATTAATTGTTGTTGTCCTTTTTTGTTCTTGTAGTGATTACCAAAAAGCATTAAAAAATGAAGATGTTGCGGCTAAATTTGAAGTAGCAACTAAGATGTATGATGCTGGAAAATATAATAAAGCAATCCGCCTTTTTGAGCAGTTATCAGCTTCTTATAGAGGAAAACCTCAGGCAGAAAAGCTTTTTTATATGTTTGCACAATCGTATTACAAAACAAAACAATACTATTTAGCAGGTTACCAATTCGAAAGTTTTGTTTCAGGTTATCCTCGAAGTGAAAAAGTACAGGAAGCGGCGTTTTTAGGTGCTTATAGTTATTCAAAATTAGCTCCTGTTTACAGCTTAGATCAGACAGATACAGTAAAAGCATTAGAGAAATTACAGACTTTTATTGATAATTATCCAAATTCTGAATACATCGCTCAGGCAAATGAGATTGTAAAAGTTTTAAATGGTAAATTAGAGAAAAAGGCATACGAGAATGCTAAAGGTTACAATACAATTTCAGATTATAAATCAGCATTAATTGCTTTTGATAATTTTATCGCTGATTTTCCTGGAACACCTTTTAAAGAAGATGCGTTGTTTTATAAATATGACTCAGCATATCAATTGGCAATAAACAGTATTCCTGCAAAAATGGAAGAACGTTTGAATATTGCAAAAGTGGCTTACAACAATTTATTAAAATTTAAAGCCGATACAAAATATAAAAAACAAGCAGACGAAATGTATGCTAGAGTTGAAACAGATTTACAAAAATTTACTAAATAAAATAAAGTGATGGATTTAAAAAAGACGAATGCTCCTGTAAATACAATAACTTACAATAAAACAGTTATTGAAGAGCCAACAGGAAATGTGTATGAGGCAATTACCATTATGGCTAAAAGAGCAAATCAAATTAATTCTGAAATTAAAAAAGAATTAACTGAGAAATTAGAAGAGTTTGCTACTTACAATGACAGTCTTGAAGAAGTTTTTGAAAATAAAGAGCAAATTGAAGTTTCTAAATTTTACGAAAAATTACCAAAACCACACGCTTTAGCTGTTCAAGAATGGTTAGACGGTAAAACTTACCACAGAGGTTCAAACAAATAATAGTACAATGTCAGTTTTAAATGGTAAAAAAGTTTTACTAGGAGTTTCTGGTGGAATTGCAGCCTATAAAACAGCCTCATTAGTACGACTTTTTATAAAAGCAGGTGCACATGTCCAAGTGATAATGACACCTGCTTCTAAGGATTTTGTAACTCCATTAACGCTATCTACGTTATCAAAAAATCCTGTACATTCTAGTTTCTTTAACCAGGATGATGAAGAGGCAGTTTGGAATAATCATGTTGATCTTGCTCTTTGGGCTGATATAATGCTGATTGCTCCGGCAACTGCTAATACATTGTCTAAAATGGCGGTTGGAAACTGTGATAATCTTTTAATAGCAGCATATTTATCTGCTAAATGTCCTGTTTATTTTGCACCTGCAATGGATTTGGACATGTATAAGCATCCTTCTACAATTTCAAGTTTTAAAGTTTTAAAACAATTTGGCAATACTATAATTCCGGCAGAAAATGGTGAATTGGCCAGTGGACTGTCAGGGGAAGGCAGAATGGCTGAACCTGAGAATATTATCTCTTTTTTGGAAGCCGATTTAGAAAGTAAATTACCTCTTAAAGGAAAAAAAATCTTAATTACCGCAGGTCCGACATACGAAGCGATAGACCCAGTGCGTTTTATAGGAAATCATTCTTCTGGAAAGATGGGTTTTGATATTGCAAATGAAGCTGCTAATCTGGGGGCTGCTGTTATTTTAGTTTCCGGACCAACATATTTTAAAGTAAAGAATAGTTCTGTAAAAGTAATAAACGTAATTTCGGCACAGGAAATGTATGATGCTTGTCATTTGCATTTTAATGATGTTGATGCAGCAATTGCTGCCGCAGCGGTTGCAGATTACAGACCTAAGGTTGTTGCTTTACAAAAGATTAAGAAAGTATCTGATGATTTTTCGATTGAACTCGAAAAAACCAAAGATATATTATCTTCATTAGGCGCTATCAAAAAAAATCAGTTTTTAATTGGTTTTGCGTTAGAAACAGAGAATGAAATTGAAAATGCTAAGTTGAAAATTCAGAAAAAAAACTTAGATTTGATTGTTTTAAATTCCTTACAAGATGAAGGAGCTGGTTTTAAAAAAGATACCAATAAAGTTACTTTTATTGATAAAGATTTTAAGATCGAACCAATGGAGTTAAAATCAAAAGAATCGGTTGCTGTTGATATTTTAAATAAAGTGATTTTGCATTTTTCAAATGATGAGGATTTAAAATAAACCGAAACATAAATAGGGACTGCCATTTGTGTTGAATAATCAAATATTACTTGATATGAATAAAATAGTTACTCTTTTAGTATTTTTAATTTTTAGCTCTACACAAGCGCAGCAGCTAAATTGTACTGTAACTATAAATACAGAAAGACTTCCTAACCCAAATCAGCAGGTTTTTAAAACACTTCAGACTTCTTTATCCGAATTTGTAAACAAAACAGACTGGACAGGAGCTGCATTAAAGCAAAATGAGCGTATAAACTGCTCAATGTATATTACTTTATCCTCAAATAGTTCAGATCAGTTTTCTGGTACCATTCAGGTGCAGGCATCCCGATTAATTTATAACTCGACTTATTCTTCTCCGATTCTAAATTTTAATGACAAAGATTTTAATTTCAGATACACAGAATACGAACCTTTATTGTTTAATCCGAGTGTTTACGAATCCAATTTAGTTTCTGTAGTTTCTTTTTATAGTTATTTAATTTTAGGTATAGACGCAGACACATTTCAAGTCGGTGGTGGAAACCAGTATCTTGAAACAGCACAGAATATTGCAAATGTTGCACAGCAAGGTGGTTTTAAAGGCTGGAGCCAATCTGATGGACTTCAAAATCGTTATTATTTGATTAATGATATGATTTCGCCTACTTATGGAGATCTTCGCCAGACAATGTATGCGTATCATTCAGGTTTGGACGTTATGAGTTCAGATTTAAAAACATCAAAAGAAAAAATTAAAGCATCGCTGATCCTTATTGGAAAACTAAATACAGTAAAACCAAATGCCTTTTTAACGAGAGTATTTTTTGATGCTAAATCAGATGAAATCGTTTCGATATTTTCTGGCGGTCCAAGTATAACAGTAACAGACTTAACGGATGTTTTAAACAGGGTTTCGCCATTAAATTCTACTAAATGGTCTCAGATTAAATTTTAATCGATTTTTATTTTATTATTCTTTACTAACTTCCCATTATAAATCTACCATGATTACTTCGCTGTCAATTAAAAATTATGCACTTATAGAAAAACTAGCTATTGATTTTTCAAAAGGTTTTTCGATAATTACAGGTGAAACAGGTGCAGGTAAATCTATTATTTTAGGCGCAATCGGACTAGTTTTAGGTAAAAGAGCCGATCTTACATCTTTAAAAAACAAAGAAGAAAAATGCATAATTGAAGCTCAATTTGAAATTTCTAAATATAATTTGAAAGAATTTTTTGAAGCTAATGATCTTGATTATGAAGATGAAACTATTATAAGACGCGAAATCCTGCCTTCTGGAAAATCGCGCGCTTTTATAAATGACAGCCCGGTAAATCTTCAAGAATTACAGGATTTGAGTTTGTTTCTGATTGATATTCATTCACAACAGCAAACTCAGGAATTATCAGATGAAAGTGTTCAGTTTAAAATTATTGATGCCATCGCTTCCAATTATGAAACTATTGCAGCTTATCAAAAAGTATTAAAGACCTATAAAACAGACAAATCCAAATTAAATGCTTTAATAAAAAAACAAAGTGATTCTGGAAAAGAGCAGGAATACAATACTTTTTTATTAAACGAATTGGTTTCGGCTCAACTAAAATCTGGAGAACAGGAAGAACTGGAAGCTGATTTTGAGAAATTAAATAATGTTGAAATTATAAAAGACTCACTTGACAGATCGTTAGTAATTGCAAATGAAGACCAGTTTGGTGTTTTTCATAATCTAAACGAGATCAAAGCTTCTTTGCAAAAAATAGCAGCTTTTTCGTCTGAATATCAAAATATATTCGAAAGAATTACCAGTGTAACAATTGAGTTTGATGATTTGTCTAAAGAACTCCAAAATAGCTCTGAAAAATTATTAAATGATCCTGCGCAGCTGGAGATTGTAAGTCAGAAACTTCAGTTGATCTTTAATCTTCAGAAAAAGCACCAGGTAAATTCTGTTGATGAACTTCTTCAGATTCAGGCAGATTTAGGAAATGTGCTTCTTGAATTGGATAATATAGAGGAAGAAATAGCATTATTATCTAAAGAGATTGAAGAAAAAATTATAGTATTAGATGGTTTTGCTGCTGCAATACATGAAAATAGGATAAATGCTATTCCGGTACTATCAAATCAATTAATTTCTATTTTAGAAACATTAGGTATGCCGAATGTTCGCTTTAAAATGGAATTACTTCCCTCAGAAAACTATTTTCAAAACGGAAAAGACGAGTTGCAATTTCTCTTTTCGGCGAATAAAGGAACTGATTTCGGACTGCTTAAAAAAGTAGCTTCAGGAGGAGAAATGTCTCGTATAATGCTTGCTGTAAAAGCAATTTTGGCAAAGTATTCAAAATTACCAACTTTAATTTTTGATGAAATTGATACTGGAGTTTCCGGAGAGATTGCCATCAGAATGGGAGAGATTATGAAGGAAATGAGTGGTGAAATGCAGATTTTTGCCATCACACATCTGCCTCAAATAGCCGCAAAAGGTGATTCTCATTTCAAAGTTTTCAAATCTACAACAAATGATCATACACAGTCAGAATTAAAGCTGTTGTCTCAGGAAGAGAGAGTTATGGAAATTGCTCAGATGCTCTCTGGGGCAAACATCTCAGATTCGGCATTAAATCATGCAAAAGAATTATTAAATTAAATATTTGATTTATATTTGTTGTGCTGAATTTAGATTAAACTTATTCAGTTTACATGGTGAAAAAATTATGTACTGTTGGTAAAAATATGAGAAACATTATTAGTTAAAAATATCCCGCATCGCTTTAATACTAAAAAAATAAAGCTAAAAATTGAAATAAAAAAAATATGATTATAGAACCTAGAATGAGAGGATTTATTTGTTTGACAGCCCACCCAAAGGGATGCGAGCAAAATGTTAAAAATCAAATAGAATATATCAAATCAAAAGGGGCAATTGCCGGAGCAAAAAAAGTATTGGTTATCGGAGCATCAACAGGTTTCGGACTTGCTTCTAGAATTACAAGTGCTTTTGGATCTAATGCTTCTACAATTGGAGTTTTTTTTGAAAAACCACCAGTTGAAGGAAAAACAGCATCACCAGGATGGTATAATTCTGCAGCTTTTGAAAAAGAAGCTCATAAAGCTGGGATATATGCAAAAAGTATTAACGGAGATGCTTTTTCAAACGAAATAAAAAGAGAAACTTTAGATTTAATTAAAGCAGATTTAGGTCAGATTGATCTTGTAATCTACAGTTTGGCGTCACCAGTTCGTGTGAATCCAACTACAGGTGTAACGCACCGTTCAGTTCTAAAACCAATCGGACAAACCTATACAAATAAAACAGTTGATTTTCATACAGGAAAAGTTTCAGAAGTTTCAATAGCACCAGCAGATGGCGATGATATTGAAAATACAGTTGCTGTAATGGGAGGTGAAGACTGGGCAATGTGGATTGATGCTCTAAAAAGTGAAAACTTATTGGCAGAAGGAGCTACAACAGTTGCTTATTCTTATATCGGGCCATCATTGACAGAAGCAGTTTATCGTAAAGGTACAATTGGGCGCGCAAAAGACCATTTAGAAGCTACAGCTTTTACAATTACAGACAGCTTAAAATCTATTGGAGGTAAAGCTTATGTTTCTGTAAATAAAGCTTTGGTAACACAGGCAAGTTCTGCTATTCCGGTTATTCCTTTGTATATTTCTCTTTTGTATAAAATAATGAAAGAAGAAGGTGTTCATGAAGGTTGTATTGAGCAGATTCAGCGTTTGTTCAACGATAGATTATATAACGGATCAGAAGTTCCTACAGATGATAAAGGCAGAATCAGAATTGATGACTGGGAAATGCGTGATGATATTCAGGCGAAAGTTGCTAAACTTTGGTTAGAAGCAGACACAGAAACATTACCGGCACTCGGAGATTTGGCAGGATATAGAAATGACTTTTTAAATTTATTTGGTTTCGAATTTGCAGGTGTTGACTACAATGCCGAAGCAGATGAAGTTGTTGCTATAGAAAGCATCAAATAAAAATCAAACAGTATAAGTAAAAAACCATCAATCAAAAGTTGATGGTTTTTTTATGAATATAACATATCTTTGTTGAAATTTTTAATTCTTAAAATAGCCACTTAATACCGCATTCCTGCTATGATTTTTTCTTTAATTATACCCGTGTATAATCGCCCAGATGAAGTTGATGAACTTTTAGACAGTCTCATGAAATCTGACTATAATGAAGCTTTTGAAATTGTTCTTGTCGAGGATGGATCCTCAATACCTTGCCGGGATGTTGTAATAAAATATGATGGAAAACTCAACATCGCGTACTATTTTAAAGAAAACTCAGGACCTGGAGATTCAAGAAATTTTGGAATGCAGAAAGCAAGAGGTGATTATTTTATCATTTTTGATTCAGATTGTATCATTCCGCCCAATTATCTTACTGAAGTAAGAAAGGCATTAAATGAAAAATATGTGGACTGTTTTGGAGGTCCGGATAGAGCTTTAGATAGTTTTTCTGACATTCAAAAAGCCATCAATTTTGCTATGACATCCTTCTTGACAACAGGAGGCATACGTGGTGGTTCTGAAAAAATCAATAAGTTTCAGCCCCGAAGCTTCAATATGGGGATATCCAGAAAGGCTTTTTTGGCATCAAGAGGATTTGGTAATATACATCCGGGGGAAGATCCTGATTTGTCGATTCGCTTGTGGAATTTAGGTTTTGAGACAAGATTATTTACAGAAGCTTATGTTTACCATAAACGAAGAATTGACTGGGAAAAATTTTCTATTCAGGTAAATAAATTTGGAAAAGCAAGACCAATTTTAAATAGCTGGTATCCGGAACATAATAAACTCACTTTTTTCTTTCCTACACTTTTTATTTTAGGATTATTATTAGCTTTTTTATTGTTAATATTTAATATTGATATTTTATTACAATTATATTTCGTATATTTCGTTATAATTTTTCTTACAGCCAGTATTCAAAATAAAAGCATTAAAATTGGATATCTTTCTGTAATTGCAGTAGGAAAACAATTTTATGGCTATGGAATTGGGTTTTTAGAATCATTTGTAAAAATAATTCTACTAAAAAGAAAACCGCAAGAAGCTTTTCCTCGTATGTTTTTTAAAATCTAGTATGACAAAAGTTATTGGCTTAACAGGCGGGATTGGAAGCGGTAAAACAACTATCGCTAAATATTTTAACGAAATGGGAATTCCTATTTATATAGCCGATGACGAAGCCAGGAAAATAATGCAGGACAAAAACGTTTTAAATGAGATAAAAACAACTTTTGGAGAATCTGTTTTTGAAAATAATATTTTAAGCAGACCAAAACTTGCTGAAATTGTTTTTGAACATAAGGATAAACTTTCAGCTTTAAATGGTATTGTTCATCCAGCAGTAAAAAAAGATTTTGAATCTTGGCTTGCCACAAAGAAAGAATATGAGTATGTGATATACGAAGCAGCAATATTATTTGAAAGCGGTCGATATAAAGACTGTGATTTGATAATAACGGTAACTGCGCCGGAAGAAGTCAGAATTGAAAGAGTTTTAAAACGAGATAATACCACTCGAGAACAGGTATTAAGCAGGATGGCGATGCAGTGGAATGACGAAAAACGAATTTCTCTAAGCAATTTTATAATTAATAACGATAATCTTAAAATTGCTAAACAAGAAGTTGTTAAAATTCTTAAAATTTTGAATATAAAACAAAATCAGTCTTAAATGTTAATATTTGGTTAATGTATTATTTAGTATATTGTTAAAATATTAATTTTGTTTCGATGAATAAATTATTTTTTAGATTACTTGTTTTGCTAATGAGTTTATCCTTAATCGGGATAATTCTGGTTCAGGTTTATTGGTTCAATTCTTCGTTTAAAAATAATGACGAACAATTTAAATATCATGTTACTCAAGTTGTTGGGAATGTTGCAGACAAATTAGAAAAGCAAGAATTGTACAGCTTTTATGATAAAGTCAATAAAATAAAAGACAGTACTGGTAAAACTCCAAAAAAGGAAGATCTTTTAGAAGTTTTATTTGTTCAGAGAAATAAGAAAACAAACAAAACTATTGTTTATTCAAGTACAGTTACATCTGAGGATTACGGGATGAATGGTTCGCTGTTTAATAAAAAATTCAGCAGTGAAAGATTTAAAAACTTTAGTTCTAAACGTGTTACTGAAGTTTATAATAATTATAATGGTATCGATAATAATGCTTTGGGACAGAGTATTATACCCGATCTTACAATTGAAAAATCAGGAAGTCTTGATATTTTAAATAAAGTACAACAGGAAATATCTATAAAAGATGTCGCAGATGCGCTGCCTCTTGACGAAAGAATTTCAAAAGACAGATTGCAGCTGCTTCTTAAAAAAGAACTCGAAGAATATGGTGTTAAAACCAAATTTGAATATGGAGTTCTAAATAATGGTTTAGCAACAAAAATAAAATCTGATGGCTTTCATTATGATAAAGATCTAAGCTATCATGTGCCTATTTTTACTAATAATGAAGGAAATAGTAAATATGAACTATACGTTACATTCCCTCACAAAAAGAAATTTTTATTATCTGAATTGCTAAGTATTACAATTCTTTCAATAATTTTTACACTTATTATAATAGTAGCATATACAAGTGCGTTAAATCAATTATTACGTCAAAAACATATTTCTGAAATCAAGACGGATTTTATAAATAATATGACGCATGAGTTTAAAACCCCAATTGCCACTATAAATTTAGCACTTGATGCTATTAGAAATCCTAAAATAATTGAAGATAAAGAGAAAGTTTATCGTTATCTTCAGATGATTAGAGATGAAAATAAAAGAATGCATGCTCAAGTCGAAAATGTTCTTCGTATTTCTAAATTAGAAAAAAGAGAACTTGATATCACGAAAGAACCTACCGCAATTCATGATATTATTGATGACGCAATAGAACATGTAAATTTAATTTTAGAAGATAGAAAAGGAACCGTTGTAAAGCACTATAACGCTGCAAGAACAACGTCATTAATAAATGAAGTGCATTTTACAAATGTTTTGGTAAACATTTTGGAAAATGCTATAAAATATTCTCCGGATATTCCAGAAATCGAAATTTTTACAGAAAATGTAAAAGACATGATCCTGATAAAAATTAAAGACCACGGATTAGGTATGAGCAAGATAGCTCAGAAACGCGTTTTTGAGAAATTCTATAGAGAACATACAGGAGATTTACATAATGTAAAAGGACATGGTTTAGGTCTGGCTTATGTAAAAAGAATTGTTGAAGACCATAACGGTCAAGTATATGTTGAAAGCGAAAAAGGAAAAGGTAGCACCTTTATAATAAAAATACCATTAATAAATTAAAATATGGAAACTAATAACAAAAGAATACTTTTAGTAGAAGACGACCTGAATTTTGGCGCTGTTCTTAAAGATTATCTAATGTTAAATGACTTTGAAGTTACTTTAGCTAAAAACGGTATGGAAGGTTTCGAGAAATTCAAAAAAGATGTATATGATTTATGCATTCTTGATGTAATGATGCCTTATAAAGATGGTTACACTTTAGCCAAAGAGATTAGAGAGAAAAATAGCGAAGTGCCAATTATCTTCTTGACGGCTAAATCTATGAAAGAAGATGTATTAAAGGGATATAAAGCTGGTGCTGATGATTATTTGAATAAGCCTTTTGATTCAGAAGTTTTACTAATGAAAATCAAAGCAATTATTCAAAGAAAATCTGCAGATACTAAAGCAGAACAAGTACAATTTGAATTTAATATTGGAAAATTCCACTTAAACTCAAAATTAAGATTCTTGACTTTTCAAGATGAAGAGCCTATTAAATTATCACCAAAAGAAAACGAATTACTTAAAATGTTAATTCTTCACGAAAATGATTTAATGCCTAGAGAATTAGCATTGACTAAAATTTGGAGAGATGACAACTACTTTACTTCAAGAAGTATGGATGTTTATATCGCTAAATTAAGAAAATACCTAAAATCTGATGAAGATGTAGAAATTCTAAATATTCATGGAGAAGGTTTTAGATTAGTTGTAAAAAGCAAAGTTTCTGAATAACAAATTCACCAAAAAAATATAAGCTCTGAGAAATCAGGGCTTTTTTTATGCTTAGAAACAAAAAAAATAATCTTTTTTAGATTGAATAATTCACGTGTTTAATCTGTTGATATTTAGTTTTTTAGTAAATTTTCTAGTGATGTTTTTTTCTATGATTAATTTTATTTTGATGAATATTCTTAAAATAATTTGGAAAATTGAAAAAGTATTATGAATATTTGCAGACGAAAAAATCAATAACCCTTTAAAACGAAGAAAAAATGTTTGTAATTACATTGACATCTCAAAGCTTTGCACCAAACAAATTTGGTGAGGCAATTCTTCGCGGCTTATTTCAATCTTAGAAATATATTTTTAGATATATAAAAAAGCCCGAAGACATTTAGTTTCGGGCTTTTTTTATTCTAGACACTTCAAATTTTCCCGACAATCGATTTTATTATTTATCCTGCTTGGATAAAATGTTAAGCCTGTTTGGCTGTTAAATTAATGCACTATAATTTTTTAAATGGAAAATTATACGGTAGACGAGTATGCTTTGTGCTCTCGTTTAAAAAGTAAAAGAAGAAAAAAAAGATTAGTAAAGGAAGATTTTGAAAAACACCTGATTCAGTTAAGAAAACTTGAAAAAAAACTTTGGAACAAACGAAGAGATTTACCATTAGTTCCACTGGCGAATCCGTATCAAAAAGGATGGCAGCGTGGTTTTATATTGAGAGAAGATGTTGCAAGATCAAATGAATCTTCATTTTACAGAACATTATTAGAAAAAATAGATACATGGCAGTATTCTTCGGAAAAATCTTTTAAAAGAAGGAAAAAAAGAAAAAGAAGAAATGTTTATGTTGAAAAGATTCAAACTGTAAAAGAATTTTCGGAATGGGACTGGAGAAGTCCAAAATTGGAATTGACAGAAAAAGAAAAAGCACATTTTTTTAAGAGAGAACGTTGGTGCAGTAATTATAAACGCTACAAAATTCATTATGTTTTTAATGAGCCGTGGCGTTATGTACTTCGTGTTAAGCCGTACATCATCACACATACTAAAATGGTCGATTCTGATTTAGAAAGTGCAATTAAGCTTCTTGACAATTACATCGCTAATCTTAATTTGCGACATAAAATAAACAAAATAAAGGGTGGTTTTTCTAATCATTGGAAATATTATCAAAATGAAAATCCAAGAGAGGAAAACCCAATTAAAAATAAAAGTCTGCACGAATTGTATCAACAATATGCAGACGAAATGATATAAATCATGGGAAATAAATTATCTGGAAAAGACCTGATTAAGTTAGGTTTTCCAAAAAACAATTCAATAAACATCGCCTTAGGGCAGATAAACAGATACAGAAAAAGAGAAAAAAAGGAATCTATTCTAACAGAGGCAAAAGATGTTTTGTTAAATCCTGAAAAGTACGAAGGAAATGGTACTTGGGGAAAAGTAGCTGAGGGTTTGATAAAACCGGTGCAAGTAAGAATGCATCAGCTTAAAACAACCAGAGCACCTTTTACCATTTTTGGTGAAAATGAAATTGACGAACAGGCGAAATATCAATTATACGATTCATTAAAATTGCCAGTTTCAGTCGCCGGAGCTTTAATGCCAGATGCGCATTCTGGTTATGGATTGCCGATAGGCGGTGTCTTAGCAACATATAATGCCGTAATTCCATACGGAGTTGGTGTTGACATCGGATGCCGAATGAGCCTTTCGATTTTTGATTTGCCGGCTTCTTTTTTTAGAGGAAAAGAGCATCAGCTGGAAGCAATTTTAAAAGACAATACCAAATTTGGAATGTATGAAACGCATGCAAACAGAGTCGATCATGATGTGTTCTATAAGAGCGAATTTCAGGATATTCCGTTGTTAAAGAATCTTTTGCCAAAAGCCTATAAACAATTGGGCAGTTCAGGCGGAGGAAATCATTTTGTGGAATTTGGAGTTGCAAAAATTGATAATCCAGAGAATGAGTGGAAGCTCGAAAAAGGCGAATATTTTGCAGTTCTTTCGCATAGCGGTTCTCGTGGTTTGGGTGCCAATATTGCTAAGCATTATACTTATCTGGCGACAAAACAATGTCCGTTGCCAAAAAATGTACAGCATTTGGCGTGGCTGGATTTGAACACACATGATGGTCAGGAATATTGGCTTGCGATGAATTTGGCCGGTGAATATGCAAAAGCCTGTCATGATGATATTCATAGACGAATTGCCAAAGCGATTGGGAAAAGAGTAGTGGTTACAATTGAAAATCACCACAATTTTGCCTGGAAAGAAATGGTCAACGGTCAGGAATGTATTGTGCACAGAAAAGGTGCAACCCCGGCAGGAGAAGGACAATTGGGAATTATTCCCGGTTCTATGACGGCACCAGGTTACATTGTGAAAGGAAAAGGAAATGCTGAAAGTTTAAATTCGGCTTCGCATGGTGCGGGACGTTTGTTTTCGAGAGCAAAATGCAAAAGTACTTTTACCCAAAGTGAAATCAAAAAGGTGTTGAAAGCCAATGATGTAACCTTGATTGGAGGAAATATTGATGAAGCGCCAATGGCGTACAAAGACATTACAAAAGTAATGGCAAATCAAACGGAACTTGTTGATATTCTTGGAACTTTTACGCCCAAAATTGTTAGAATGGACCGATAAAAAAGTAAAGATCATGGAAAGATTTCAAGATGAAAATAAATGGTTAGGAAGTTTCGGGGATATTATAAATGTAAAATGTCCTCAATGTGCTTCTCAAGCAGTTGTAAAGAGAACTTTTGAGTCTCAATGGTATTATAATGATAAGCGAATTTTAGAATGTAAAAACTGTTATTATTCCCTAAAAGAGGTTGCAGTAAAATACAAAGCCTTTGTGGATACTTATTGTTGTAATAATGAAGATAAGATAAAGTTCGAGTCTCAATTGCTAAATGAAAAACCGGATAAAATAAAATTAAAATGTCCGGTTTGTAAAGAGGTAAAAGAGTTTAAACCTAAAATTGAGGAAGTTTCTTTTGCTCTTAATTCAGATACTGCAACAGTAAGAGAAGGTTTTTTTAATGCTGAATTATGGTATCAAAAAGGGTTTGATAAAACATTTTTTTGGGCTTATAATCTGGAGCACATAAATTATCTGGAAAGATATATTAAAGCAGATTTAAGAGAAAGAAATAATAACGGAAGTTATAACGGAACTATGATTTCAAGGCTTCCAAAGTTTGTAAAAGAAGCAAAAAACAGAGAAAAGCTTCTTAAAATATTAGAAAAATGGAAAAAATAATTCAGATAACAGCAGGTCGGGGACCTGCAGAATGCACTTGGGTGGTTGCCCAAGTGCTTAAAAAGGTTTTAGACGAAGCACAAGAGCAGGGTTTAGAAGCAACTTTATTACAAAGAGAAGTTGGGCAGGAAAACGGAACGGTTGAAACAGCAACAATTGGCATAAAAGGAAACAATGCTGAGAAATTTACGAATTCCTGGATAGGAACGATTCAGTGGATTGGTCAAAGTCAGTTTCGAAAAATGAACAAACGCAAAAACTGGTTTATTGGAGTTTTTGAAATAGAATCTCAAAAGGGTTTTTCTGTTTCAGAAAAGGATATTCAGTATCAGGCAATGAGGAGTTCGGGAGCTGGCGGACAACATGTTAATAAAGTCAGTTCTGCCGTAAGAGCGACTCACATTCCGACAGGAATTGCGGTTGTTTCTATGGACAGCCGTTCGCAGCATCAAAACAAAAAACTGGCAACAGAAAGATTATTAAAAAAAATAGAAGACGAAAAATTAGTTCAACTTAAGAATCATGTTGGTAAACAATGGGAAAATCAGCTCAATATTGAGAGAGGAAATCCAGTTAGAGTTTTTACCGGAAGTGATTTTAAAAAGAACAAAGTAGAGAAAAGCTACAAAGAAACTCGTCAGAAATTAAAAAACGATTTACGAAATGAAAACAATTGATAAATACCTTTTTCAGGCTTTGGATAGTTATCCGTATTCGCTTGAAGAAACGATTGAATCTTTAGATTATGCTTTTTCTTACGATGAAAAAAACACCATGGTTTTGTGTTTATACGGACGCGTTCAGGCGGAGCAATTATGGAATTACGAAGATGCAAAGTCTTATTTTCAGCAAGCGCTGGCAATAAATATTCATGCTCTGGAAGTTTATCCGCATTATCTGCATACTTTAATTTTGAATGAAGATTATGATGAAGCTCAAAAACTAATCGATTTTGCAATTACCATAAAAGGAATAAACAAAGCAGAAATCTATGTAAAGAAAGCAATATTACTCGAAGTACAGCTAAAATTTAAAGAAGCATTAAAAGAATTAAAACTGGCAAAAATTCATTCAATTCAGCATGATTATGATACCGGAATTTCTGAAGTGGAGAAAAGAATCAAAAGCAAAATTGATTTGATGAAAAAGAAAAAGCCTAAGAAAGATTCTAAAAAGAAAACGAAATAATTTTAATTAATAAAAACGATGCAATTTGCATCGTTTTTATTATGGAGTATAATTTCCTACAAGGTTTTCAAAACCTTGCAGGAATGAATGTTTTTTACTTCCAATGCAGTTCTAATGCAAAGCAGTTTTTATCACCTTTGGTAATACTAAATGTTGTTGCAGATTGGTCATCATTTTCACTTTCGTGAATGACAACCTGATCTCTTAATGAGAGTTCTTTTAAAAAATTCATTTCGAAGCTTTTGACTTCTTGTTTTAATATTCTTTTTTCATCTACATGATCCAAACACCATTCTAGATATTTTACATTATTTGCATGATTTACAATGTCTAAATCAGATAAATAAATTGTTTTTTCGAAGACCGATTCTTTTTCAGAATTGATGTTTATTTTAGAAAAACCTTCAACAGTAGCTCTGTTTTCAGGGAAAAGTTCAAAATGTTCAAACGGTAATGCTAAAGCTTCCGGGCGACGTGCTTTGGTATTAAAAACGGCCCAATAGGTTTCACTTCCTACAATTTTTTTTCCGTTGATGTACATTTCAAGCGCACGTACAGAACGTGAATTTTCAAGACTGTTGATCCATGTTTTTACGGTTACAACATCCTGCCATTTTGGTAAAGCCGTTATTTCAACGCGCATTCTGCTTAAAACCCAGGCTTGGTTAAATTCCTGCATGTCAGTAAAACTTATTCCTCCAACTTCAGAATGTGCTGCCGCTGTAAGCTGCAGAAGATTGCATAAGTCGGTGTATTTAAGAGATCCGTTTGGTGTGCATTGGGTGAAGTTTATTTCCCATTCTTTGCTCAAAACCGATGTGAAATTTGGAGATATTGGCATTTTTAATTTTAGATTTATTTTTAGAAAATGGAATAAAGACGATAGAAAAAATAATTTTGTTTACTTTAGAAAATTTTCAATGTAATTTATGATTTCTTTCCTATTTGCCGCATAGTCAAACCACTTTGTGTTTTCATTTCTTTTGAACCACGTTAGCTGTCTTTTAGCAAATCTTCGGGTATTTTTTTTGATTTCTTCGATTGCAAAAGGCAAAGTAAATTCTCCATCAAAATAAGTAAATAATTCTCTATAACCAACGGTTTGTAAAGCATTTAATTCTTTGTTAGGATAAAGTGTTTTTACTTCTTCTAGCAATCCTTCGTTTATCATTATATCGACACGCTGGTTGATTCGGCTGTAAATTATTTCTCTGTCTGCATCTAAACCAATTAGGATAGGGGTGAAGTCTCTGTGATTTTTCTTCTGATTTAAAAAAGAAGAATAAGGTTTTTGTGCACCAATACAAACTTCTACAAACCGCATCATTCGCTGTGGGTTTTGCAATGTCTGCGGATTTTCTTCTGTTATTTTTTGATAATACTCAGGATCCAAACGTTGCAATTGTTCCTGAAGATATTCTATTCCGAGTTTTTCGTAATTTGAATTTACTTGAAAGCGCACATCTGGATCGATCTCTGGGAATTCGTCAAAACCTCTTAGAATAGCGTCTACATACAATCCTGATCCGCCAATTAAGATTATAAAATCATTAGTTTCATACAATTCGTCAATTTTTTGCAGGGCTTCTTTTTCATAGTCACCAACGGTATAGTTTTCAAAAATTGATTTATTTTGAATGAAATGATGTGTTGCTGACGCCAGTTCTTCTTGGTTTGGAACTGCAGTTCCAATCGTCATTTCACTAAAAAACTGACGGCTGTCGCAAGAAAGGATTTCGCATTTAAAATGTTTTGCCAAAGCAATACTCAAGGCTGTTTTGCCTATTGCTGTTGGTCCTACAATGGTTATTAGGTATTTCATATTTTTTTAGCCCAGATGGAAATGGAAACCCCGGACTTATATTTGTTAGTTTTTTTGGTATAAAAGAGCGACTTTAGAAGCTCCTTTTATGCCTTTAAAAAAACAACAAATATAAGGAGGAGTTGCAATGTACAGCTGGATTAGCTTCTTAAATTATTTATTTGGCAGTTCAGTCCCGCATTGGTAGCAATATTTGGCGTTATCAAAATGAACTTGTGACTGGCATTTTGCACATGTTTTTTTTGTACTTACAGAGTTATTTCTTAAACTGCTTTTGGCAAATTCTGCTGTTACAATTCCGGTCGGTACAGCTATAATTCCATAACCCATAATCATGACCAAAGAAGCCAAAAACTGCCCTAATGGCGTTGCGGGCGAAATGTCTCCGTAACCAACTGTTGTTAAGGTTACTATAGACCAATATATACCAACAGGGATACTTGTAAAGCCGCTTTCTTTACCTTCAACGACATACATCATTGCACCAATAATCACGGCGCTGATCATTACAAAATAGATGAAAACCAATATTTTTTCTTTACTGGCCTCTAATGCTTCTTTTAATTGAAAGGATTGATGCGAAATCTGCGGTATGTGCAGAATTTTGAACAGCCTGAAAAACCGCAGTACCCGCACAATTGTCAATACGCTGGTAGCTGGAAAAAATATAGACAGATACATTGGTAATATGGCTAACACATCTATTATTCCATAAAAACTGAAGATGTATTTTATTGGTTTTTGAATGGAAATAATCCGTAATAAATATTCTATTGTAAAAAATACTGTGATAATCCATTCGAAGATAAGTAATTGCGAATGATATTTATGATTTATGCCCTCGACTGTATCAAGCATAACCAAAAGCACACTTAATAATATGAGACCCAAAAGCACCAAATCAAACATGCGACCGAGAATAGTGTTGGTTCCGTAGAGAACAATTTTAATTTTTTCTCTAAATATCTCGTATTTTGATTTATTTCGTGTCATATCGCGAAGATACGTAAAGTTTTTTTTACTAAAAACGAAGAATTTTTAATGATTTGCTTTTACGAATGTAGTTTTGAATAAGGTTTTTTGCATCGCGATTGTGCTGCATTGGTATCAGGATATTTTTTAAGATTTCTATATTGGTAATTTGATAATTCAAATCGTAATAAGCATAACCTTTATAAATACCATCTTCTATTAATATGGCACTTCTTTCATTAACATTTCTTCCTTTGTCAATCAGAATCATGTTTTTGTTTTCAAAACTATTTTCAGAAATGAATTCTTGTACACGGGCATTATATATTTCGGCAATTACTTCTCCAATACAAGCTCCGTCACATTCTTTTATTTTGTATTGAAAACATTCTTTTTTGGTAATGTATAATCCCGTTAATTTTTGACACAAATGGTATTTTGATGTAAATCTAAAAAGTGCATTTTTACCATCTTGCAATGAGGTATATGAGGCAATTTCTTTTTTTCTTCCGTCTGCTTTTTCAAGTTTTAGATTGAGATAACCGTTTGAATCTTTCTCGACATAAATAGCATACGGAAAAAACATTTTTTTCTGCGAACGATTGTATTTTGGTCTGTTAACTTTTATTTCTTCGCTTTCTTTTAAGAGTGCAATTAATTCGCTTCCCGTTTCATCATAGGTTATGGTAAACACTTCTGCCTGAATTCTTTTGCTTTTGGTTGTAATTCCTGTAAAATGCTGATTGACTCTTTTTTTAATATTTTGGCTTTTGCCGATATAAATAAGAGTGTTGTTTTCGTTATGGATGTAATAAACCCCTGTTTTTGCAGGCATTTGAGAGACAAGATCCAAGAATTTTGGTGCAATTCCTTTTTCTATTTCTAATTTTATAAAGTCTTTTACAATTGTTTTTTCCAGGTCTTTTTCCAGAAGCATTTTAAAAAGCTTTACTGTTGCCATTGCATCTCCGCTGGCGCGATGTCTGTCTGCCATCGGAATTCCTAACGCGCGCACTAGTTTTCCTAAACTATAAGAAGTCTGTTCAGGAATTAGTTTTTTTGCAAGTTCTACTGTACAAAGTGTACGGGCTTCATAATCATAACCCAGGCGTCTAAATTCGGTGCGTAAAATTCGATAATCAAACGAAGCGTTATGGGCTACAATAATACAATCTGACGTAATTTCGATAATACGTTTTGCTACCTCAAAAAATTTTGGAGCAGATTGCAGCATTGCATTATTGATTCCTGTTAATTTGACCACAAAGGGCTGAATCGGAATTTCAGGATTAACAAGACTGATGAATTGATCAACTACTTCGTGCCCGTCAAATTTATAGATGGCGATTTCAGTAATTCCTTCTTCATTAAATTGTCCTCCAGTGGTTTCTATGTCTAATATCGCGTACAAATTCAGTATTCGGTGTTGAGTTTCTGTAGAGTCGCATTGCAGCGTCTTACAATAGATATATTTTGCAATTTAACGGCCTCCAAAAATGCTGCTTCCAATACGAACCATTGTGCTGCCGTTTTCTATTGCCAACTGATAATCACCAGACATTCCCATCGAAACTGTATTCAATTTACAATTAGGTATTTCCAGTGTTTTAATAGAATCAAAAATTGATTTTAAATGTGTAAATTCTTTTTTAATTTGGTTTTGATCTTCTGTAAAAGTAGCCATTCCCATTAACCCTAAGATACGAATATTTTTCAACTCTTTTAGTTCCACAGAAGTTAAAAGTTTATTTAATTCATTTTGATCTAAACCAAATTTACTTTCTTCTTCGGCAATATAAATTTGAAGAAGACAGTCTATAATTCTATTATTTTTTAAAGCTTGTTTGTTGATTTCCTGCAATAAATTAAGACTATCAACGCCGTGAATTAAATCTACATATGGCGCCATAAACTTAACCTTATTCGACTGAACATGACCAATCATATGCCATTGAATGTCTTTTGGCATTTCTTCCCATTTCTCCGTCATTTCCTGAATTTTGTTTTCTCCAAAAATGCGTTGTCCGGCTTCATAGGCTTGCATTAAGTCTGAAACAGGTTTTGTTTTTGAAACAGCAACTAGAGTAACATTTTCAGGAATAGTCGACTTTATTTCAGATAGGTTTTGCTTTATTGCACTCATTTTTGATTATAAATCTTTAGTATTTTATCATTATTTTCGTTCACCCACTTTTTAATGTCAATGAAAGAACTTTTTATTTCTTTTGAATTGTCTAATTCTGTAATACTGGAGCTGAATGTTTCTGAAATATCTTCTTTATTATTTTCTGATTTAATAATTTTAATTTTTACATAAAAAAGCGATGTTTTAAAATAGTAAAATTCGCCATAAATATTTTCAGAATATGCATTCTCATAGTGAATTGCCTGATGATATTCTCCCTTTATTAAATTAGTATATTTTTCAAATTTATATTTTCTCTGTTCTATTTGTGATAGAGCATTGTAGTTCTCTTCATTAAAATGGTGCTGATAAAGAGTGTATGAGAAACCTCCGCTTCCGTTTAGAATTTTTGTCTTTTGCCTCTTAGCTTTAATTTCTACAGTTGCACCTATTTTGCCTTCAGAAATTATATATCTGCCATTTTTGTCACAGATACTATCAATTTGATGAATTGTAAACTCCTTATCAGAATCTGAATTTGTGTTTTGTGATATGCAAATTGTGGCTATTAAATGGATAAGAATAAAAAACAGATTTCTCATAGATTATTCTTTAGATAAACTGTTTCGAAATTTTCTCCGCTTTTTTACTTTCGCTGTAATCATAAAATCCTTCACCTGATTTTACACCAAGTTTTCCGGCTCTAACCATATTTATTAATAATGGACAAGGAGCGTATTTTGGGTTTTTGAAGCCGTCGTACATTACATTTAGAATTGCAAGACAAACGTCAAGGCCAATAAAATCTGCCAATTGAAGCGGTCCCATCGGGTGTCCCATTCCTAATTTCATTACGGTATCAATTTCATAAACGCCTGCAACTTTATTATATAACGTTTCTATTGCTTCATTTAGCATAGGCATTAAAATTCTGTTGGCTACAAAACCCGGATAATCGTTTACTTCAACAGGAACTTTACCTAATTTTTCAGATAAATCCATGATGATTTTAGTTACTTCATCGCTGGTGTTGTACCCGCGGATAATTTCTACCAATTTCATAATCGGTACCGGATTCATAAAATGCATTCCAATAACGCGTTCAGGATGTGTAACAACTGCTCCAATTTGAGTTATTGAGATTGATGAAGTATTAGTAGCTAAAATAGTATTATGAGAACAAGCTTCGTTTAATTGTTTGAAAATATTGAGTTTTAATTCTACATTTTCAGTTGCAGCTTCAACAACCAAATCAGCGCCTACAACACCATCTTTAATATCGGTATACGTTATAATATTCGTGATTGTTTTGGCAACATCTTCCTGAGTAATAGTGCCTTTAGAAAGCATACGCTCTAAATTGGCTGCAATAGTTGCCATTCCTTTATCTAATGATTTTTCAGAAACGTCGATTAATTTTACGGTAAATCCGCTTTGCGCAAAAGTATGTGCAATTCCATTGCCCATTGTTCCTGCTCCGATTACAGCTATTATTTTCATTTGTGGTAGATGTTTTATTTATGATTTAGCCACGAATTCACCAATTAATTCGTGAATTCGTGGCTAATTTATTTTAAAATTACTTATTTTATTTGTTGAAACAATCAATAATTTGGTATGCTACTCGCAATGCATCTGTCGCTTGTTCAAGAGTAACTACTGGTGTAGTATTGGTATTAATTGCATTTGCAAAAGACTCTAATTCGTCAAGAATTGCATTGTTTTGTTCAACATCAGGATTTGTAAAATAGATTTGTTTTTTTACACCTTCTGCATTTTGCAAAATCATATCAAAATCTCCAGGTACTTCTGGGGCATCTTTCATACGAACAACTTCACATTTTTTCTCTAAAAAGTCGACTGAAATGTAAGCGTCTTTCTGAAAGAAACGTGATTTACGCATGTTTTTTAATGAAATTCTACTTGCCGTTAAGTTGGCAACGCAGCCGTTTTCGAATTCGATTCTGGCATTTGCAATATCTGGGGTTTCACTAATAACAGAAACACCACTTGCATTGATATTTTTTACTTTTGAATTTACAACACTTAAAATTGCATCAATATCGTGAATCATTAAATCCAGAACCACAGGAACATCTGTACCACGCGGATTAAATTCGGCCAAACGATGCGTTTCTATAAACATCGGGTTTTCGATCATATTTTTTGTCGCGATGAATGCAGGATTAAAACGCTCAACATGACCAACCTGTCCTTTTACATTGTATTCTTTAGCCAAAGCAATAATTTCTTCTGCTTCTTCGACAGTATTGGCAATTGGTTTTTCTATAAAGATATGTTTTCCTGATTTTATCGCTACTTTAGCACATTTATAGTGCGAAAGGGTTGGAGTAACGATATCAATTACGTCGACAGCATGAATGAGTTTTGCAATTGTACTGAAGTTTTTATAGCCAAATTCTTTAGAAATTCTTTCGGCATTTTCTTGATTTTCGTCGTAAAATCCAACTAATTCGTATTGGTCAGATTGTTGTAATAAGCGTAAATGTATTTTACCAAGATGACCAGCACCTAAAACTCCTACTTTTAACATGAGAATGTATTTTAAACAAAAATATAATTTATTTGTTGAAAGTAAAAATGAATTTAACTAATTGTGAGTTCTGAATTGTGAATTGTAAATCGTCAGTTATGGCTTTTGACTTTCTACTTTCTACTTTTAACTTTATTAATTTAATAATTAAAAATCAATATTTGATTTCCTTTTTTGTTTCTTATTTTTGCGAAAATAAAACCTACCCATTTTGAAAGACACTGCCAAACATCAAGGACTTCGTAATCAATTAGTAAGTACTTTAGAACAAAAAGGAATTACCGATAGAGCAGTTTTGGATGCGATAAAAAAAATCCCAAGACACCTTTTTTTAAATTCAAGTTTTGAAGATTATGCTTATCAGGACAAGGCATTTCCTATTGGCGCAGGTCAAACTATTTCGCAGCCTTACACAGTTGCTTTTCAATCGCAGTTACTGGAAGTTAAAAAAGAACATAAAATTCTTGAAATCGGTACAGGTTCTGGTTATCAAACTGCAGTTTTGTGCATGTTGGGCGCCAAAGTTTATAGTATTGAAAGACAAAACGAATTGTTTAAGCAGACCTCAAATTTGTTTCCTAAATTAAACATTCGACCAAAACATTTGTCTTTTGGAGATGGATATAAAGGATTACCAAGTTATGCACCGTTTGACAGTATTATTGTTACAGCTGGAGCTCCATTTATCCCGCAGCCTTTAATGGCACAATTAAAAATAGGAGGAAGGCTTGTTATTCCGCTTGGCGAAGATGTTCAGATTATGACTTTATTAATCAGGAAAAATGAAACTCAGTTTGAAAAACATGAGTTTGGAGAGTTTCGATTTGTTCCTTTATTAGAAGATAAAAATTAAAATAAAAGCCCATTTGTCTGGGCTTTTTATTTTGATGCCAATTCCAGAGCACGATACAGATTTTCTTTTTCAAGTTCAAGAATATAATTAATGAAAATAAACGTGTCATTTTGATTTTTGCTTTCTTCCAAGACAGAGAAATATTCATTTACGCTTTTTATATCTGCTTTGACCGAAATGTAAGTGTAATTATTTTGAAGCAAAATCCAATTTAATATCAAAGTTGCCATTTGAATATTTCCATTTTCAAAAGGGTTTATATCCAGTATTTTAAGATATGTTTCTGAAGCTAAAATTATTGGATGCAGATTGTTTTTATGCGTTTCGTACCAATTAAAAAGTAAATTCATTTCACGTACAATCAGCGTATCATTTTTAAATTTTCCTGAACTATTAGCAGAAGTACCTTTAAATATTAAATGATGAACGAAAAGAAACTCTTTTTCATTCAAAGCTGTCTTCTTTTGGACTAAATCTTTAATGTAGAGTATTGTTTCGTGAAAATTTATTGCTTCCATATGCTCCTGCATACTTTTGCCAGCAATAGTTAGTCCATCATTAATAACAGATTTAGTTTCTTCTAAGGTTAAAGAATTACTATTGAAATAAATGTTTTTAAAGATGAATTCTAATTCTAAAGTTTTGGAAATTTGACGTAATTCAAAGTGATTAAACGATTCCATCTGATTTTTCAGTGTATCAATTTCGTCTAAAATGCCTTGTATAGAGGTTAATAGTATAGTATTGATTTGTTTGCTGTTATTTTGAATCTCTTGTTCTGCAAGAAGCAGCGCTTTTAAGGCAAATTCTTCATTACCAATTTCATACAAAATTTTTTCTTTAAGCCACGCAGTCATCAAACTTTCATAATCAATCTCTAAAAGTTGAGAAAGTTTAGAGATTTGCTCTCGGGTTGGTTTTCTGGTTCCTGATTCAAATTTACTTATTAGCGCCTGATCAATACCAAGCATTTGCGAAACTTCGCGAGTTTTTAGACCTTTTTGTTCTCTTGCATTTTTTAACAGTGACTTCATGATGAAATTTTAAGTCTTGACAAAATTGGTCAATAAAATGAAAATAAAAAAAGCAATATTAGATATTGCTTTTTGATGTATCTTAAATACAAATTTAGTTATACGCTTTTTTAATTCGGTCTAAATCGCGTTTTGTATCCTGTTCTTTTAGAGACTCTCGTTTGTCATAATTTTTCTTACCCTTGCAAAGACCGATCTGCAATTTTGCAAGACCTTTTTCATTGGTAAATAATTTTAGGGGAACAATAGTAAGTCCTTTAGCCTGAACACTTTTATGAAGGCTTTTTAATTCCTTTTTGTTCAAAAGCAATTTTCTTTCACTTCTTGATTTATGGTTGAATTGATTTCCAAAAGAATATTCTTCGATATAGGTGTTTATAGCAAAAAGTTCAAGCTTGCTAAATTCACAAAAACTTTCGGTAATATTTGCTTTACCCAAACGGATTGATTTTATTTCAGTTCCTGATAAAACAATGCCGGCAGTGTAAGTATCGATCACTTCGTAATCGAAGCGCGCTCTTTTATTAAGTATATTGACTGATTTTAACATAGAATGCAAATGTAAAATAAAAATGAAAAACTTTACTCAATTTAAAGATAATTAAAGTTTTTTTTTAATCTATGATTTTAATCATTTTTACCGAATAACCTTACTCATAAGTTTGTTGAATAATTTAAAACAAACTCAAAAATGAAAAAAATTGTAACATTAATTGGTATTGTATTAATCGGATTGACAGCAAAAGCTCAAGATTCAGCTCAAGGATTAAAAGGCGCATGGTTTGCAACATCGCAATTTGGTTACCAGCAGACTAAAACGGCTGACGTTAAAAACACAAATTTATCTGTAATACCTATCGTTGGTACATTTGTTACGCCGTCTGTAGCAATTGGAGCAGGTTTGGGGTATATTAATATGAAATCTGCTTCTGATGAAGGAACATCTGCAAAAACAGATTTAATTGTAATTCAGCCATTAGCAAGAAAATATTGGAATGTTGCCGGTTCTCTTTATTTCTTCGGACAAGCGGCTTTACCGGTTATTACTGGTAAAGAAAAAGAAGGTGGTACAAAAATAAATCAGGTTGGTCTGTCTGTATCAGGAGGATTTGATTATTTTGTTACTAAGAATTTCTCAGTAGAATTTTCATATGATTTAGCAAATTTCACTTCAACAACAATAAAACCGGAAGAAGGAGAAAAAACAACTGTAACAAATTTTGGATTAGCGCATATGGCAAATGTTGATTCTGCTTATTTAGTTGGAGGTTCCAATTTAACATCTCCACTAGCTGTCGGATTTAAATTTATATTCTAATTTGTAATTGATGATTTCGATTTCAATTTACTAATTTTGTAAAAACAAAGACCGTACTTTTTTGAGTACGGTCTTTTAATATTATTTAATTTATTTAAAATGGAAAATCAATCAAAAGATCCTCTTCACGGAGTTACACTTCAAAAAATAGTAGAAACATTAGTAGATTATTACGGTTTTGATACTTTAGGAGAATTGATTCCTGTAAAATGCTTTCTGTCAAATCCGAGTGTAAAATCAAGTTTAACTTTTCTAAGAAAAACCGATTGGGCTCGTAAAAAAGTAGAAGATTTGTATGTAAAATCGCTGCCTAAGTTTGCTAAATTATAATTTATACGAAATCATAACGCCTCCACGGTAAGGAAGCCATTCCCCGCTTTTGTTCCAGTTTGGAGCTTTTTCATATCGGCCCGGCGTTCCATCATTATAATATCCATGATAGAATCCCTGATGCCAGCCGCCGCCGACAAAAACATCTAATAAAAGTTTTTCGCTTATTTTGACATTATAACCTACTGTAACACCCAAACGATAACCAAATCCATGTTCATAATGATTACTGTTCCAGTAATTCCATTTTTGAATTTTGTACATATCAGGTCCAGCGTGTATACCGGCATAAAATCCGTTGTATTTTTCTTTAAAGTGGTAACGAACTTCTGGAGTAAAAGTATAAAATTCCATTGGGCTGTGTCCGTTAAATGATTTCCAGAAAGAAGCCATAACATCAAAACTAAAAGTAGTTTTTTCTCCAATACTCGTTTCTATACCAATATTCGGAACGCCAATTAGAGCAGTTGCACCATTAAATTTTATAAAAGTTTGACTCTGTAATTGAATCGCAAATAGAAGAACAATTAGGATAATTAGTTTTCTCATAAAGAAATATTTGTTTTAGGAAATAGTGGTCAATTCCTTATTTCGGGTGCAAATATAACGCAATACTATATTTTCTAGTATTTAGAATTGCGTATTTAATAAGAATAATTTTTAAAATTTTAGACAATAGAAATTACTTTTCTAATAATGAGTAGATTACCTTATCAAGAAATTTTCCTTCCCAAAATTCTGATTCTTTTAGATGTGCTTCTTTTATAAAACCGCATTTTTGCAGTACTTTTTCAGATCCAATGTTTCCAGGATCTATTACAGCTTCTATAGAGTGAAGTTTTAGATCTTCAAAGCCATATTTTATCAATCGGTTTACAGCTTCAGGAATGATTCCTTTTCCGTGAAAATCGGGCAATAACATATAACCGATCTCTGCACGGTAATTTTCGGGCTGTAATCTGTAGTAACCAATAATACCCAATAGTTTAGGGTCATTTTTTATAGTAATCCCCCAGTTTATTCCAGTATTGGTATTAATTTTATCTTCAATCATTGCAATATGATCCAGAGCTTCCTGATCGTTTTTTACCAGCGGACGCGGAATGTATTTCATTGTTTCGGGATTCGAACGCAATTCAAAAACTTCCTTCACATCATCATTAGTAATTCTTCTTAAAAGTAAGCGTTCTGTTTCTATTACAGGAAATGGAGTAAAATTAAATTCTAACATCTTTATACTATTTTTATACTGAATTTTGAATGGAAAGTTTTTTGCGGTTCCAGAATTATAATTCCTTCTTTTTCAAATAAATCCCCAGAATTACTTTCTGTGTCAGAATACCCAAACCACGGTTCTATACACACAAAATGAGCTTGTTCTTTGGTCCAGATTCCTAAACTCGGAAAATCTTCAAAATCTACTTTAATATAAGGTTTAGAGTTTTCTAAAATAGTTAGAGAATTCGATTCTAAATTTTTAAAAATCAAAGCATCATTTTTAAACAATTCATAATTTAAAGGAATTATATTGTTTGTAGTTTCCAGAATCTTGGTTTTATCAGAAATCAAATCATTTTCTAAAAGATGATATTTTAGAATTTCTTGTTTTTCAAACTCAAAAGCATAATTTTCAAAATTCTCAGGAAGTGCAATAGCAGGATGTGCGCCTATAGAAAAAGGCATTTTCTCATTTGCTTTGTTAATTACGTTGTATTCTATCTGCAGAGTATCTTCTTGAAGAGTATAAATAAGCTGTAATTCAAATTCAAAGGGATATTTTTCTAATGTTTTTGCCGAAGATTGCAAAGAGAAAATGGCGCTGTTTTCTGTTTTTTCAACAAGTTCAAATTCCATATCACGTGCAAAACCATGTCTTGGCAGTTGGTATTCCTTCTCCTTAATAATGTAAGTGTTGTTTTTTAACGTTCCAACTATAGGAAAAAGAATAGGAGAGTGTTTGCCCCAGAAATCAGGATTTCCTTCCCATATATATTCTTTATTATGAATGTCTTTTAATGAAAATAATTCGGCTCCGGAATGTTTTATAGAAGCGGTCAGCGTAGAATTTGATATTGTTGTATTCAAAGTATTTAAATTGAAATAAGTAAATTTTTTCGAGTGATGTAAATATATTTTATAAATTTTATTTTTTTAAGAAAAACGCTTAATTTATTTTTTTGGTAAAATTTTGCTAAAATTCAATTTATCTTTTGAGTTTTCTGTTTCAGTAGCTTTTTTTTTCATTAATTTGCTACATAAACAGCTAAAAAATATGAAAAAGCATTCCTTAAAAGCCACCTTAACCATGGCTTTGTTTGTTGGGATTTCTTCTGTTTGGGCACAACAGAATCCTGCAGCTACAACAGTAAATTCAGTTAATAATTATAATTATCATGATGCGTTTGCACCCAATTTTTATACTAAAAACGGAACATCTACCCGCACAGCCAGCGGTCAGCCTGGAGTTGAATATTGGCAGAATAGAGCTGATTACCAATTAACGGTAAAGCTTAACGGAGCAACAAATGAGATTATTGGTACAGACGAAATTACATACACCAATAACAGTCCGGATAAATTGTCGTTTTTATGGCTGTATTTAGACCAGAATTTATTTAACAAAGATTCAAGAGGAAATGCTATTGTGCCACTAACGGGAAGCCGTAACGGAGCTCAAGGTCAGGTTTTTGACGGCGGTAATAAAATAAAATCGGTAAAAGTAATTTCTGTTGGTAAAAAGAAAACAGAAATCGAAGCAAAATATGTAATCACAGATACAAGAATGCAGATTTTCCTTCCTGAAGAATTAGCTTCAAAAGGTGCTGCAGTAAAAATCAAAATAGAATTCTCATTTATTGCTCCTTTCGAAGGATCTGACAGAATGGGAGTTTTAGAAACCAAAAACGGAAAGATTTTTACTATTGCGCAATGGTATCCGCGTATGTGTGTGTATGATGATGTGAGAGGCTGGAATACAGCACCTTATTTAGGCGCATCTGAGTTTTATTTGGAATATGGAAATTTTGATGTAAAAATAACAGCGCCTGCAAATCATTATGTAGTAGGTTCTGGAGAGCTTTTAAATGGTGCAGAAGTGTTTTCTGCAGAACAGCTTAAAAGATATAAAGACGCTTCTCAAAGTGATAAAACAGTGATAATTCGTTCTGCCGAAGAGGTAGCCGCAACTGCAGCTTCTAATGCATCAGCAGAAAAAACATGGCATTACCAAATAAAAAATGCACGTGATTTTTCTTGGGCATCTTCGCCGGCTTTCATTTTAGATGGAGCCAAAATAAACCTTCCAAGCGGTAAAAAATCTTTTGCATTGTCTGCTTATCCTGTAGAAAGTAACGGAAATGATGCTTGGGGACGTTCTACAGAATATGTAAAAGCATCAATTGAAAATTACTCAAAAAGATGGTTTGAATATCCTTATCCGGCAGCAACAAATGTTGCAGGAAATGAAGGAGGAATGGAATATCCCGGAATTGTTTTCTGCGGATGGGAATCTAAAGGAGATGATTTATGGGGAGTGACAGATCACGAATTTGGTCATATCTGGTTTCCTATGATTGTAGGTTCTAACGAGCGTTATTTTGCATGGATGGATGAAGGTTTTAATACGTTTATTAACTCTGTAAGTTCTGTTGATTTTAACAAAGGCGAATACAAACAAAAACCGGGAGATTTACATCAGGAAGCAGAATATTTTACAAGACCTGATTTAGAAACAATAATGAGCTCTCCAGACAATATGAAGGAGGTAAATATTGGTGTTTTATGCTACGCTAAACCAAGCGCAGGTTTGGTAATTTTGAGAGAGCAAATTCTTGGTGAAGAACGTTTTGATAAAGCATTGCGTACTTATGTAGAGCGCTGGGCATACAAACATCCAACTCCGGATGACTTCTTTAGAACAATAGAAAATGTTGCCGGAGAAGATCTGAGCTGGTTCTGGAGAAGCTGGTTTGTAAATAACTGGCGTTTTGATCAAGGTATTAATTCTATTAAATATGTAAAAAACGACCCGTCTAAAGGAGTTATAATTACCGTTGAGAATTTGGATAAAATGCCAATGCCTGTTATTTTGGATGTGAAAACAAAAAGCGGAAAAGTGACCAGAGTAAAACTCCCCGTAGAAGTTTGGCAGCGTAATAATTCATGGTCATTCAAACACGATTCTACTGAAGAAATAGAAAGTGTAACTTTAGATCCGGATCATGCATTTCCAGATAATAACCAAAGCAATAATTTTTGGACAGCAGCTAAAGGTAAAATAGAAAAAGATGTTGTTTTAGATGCTTATTTAGGAACTTATACTACAAAAATAGCGCCTTTAACCATCGTTTTTTCAGAGAAAAATAGTACTTTGAATGTTGAAATTACTGATTTTCCTAAATTTTCTGTTGAGCCGGTTCCAAGTGAAAAAGAAACTTTTATATCTAACTCAGCCGGATTAAAATTCAAATTTAATGAAGCAAAAACTGGTTTTGATATGATTGTTTTAGGAAACGGACAAACAATACCATTTACTAAGAAATAATTAATAAAGATTATAATGTTTTAAAACCCCGATAGCTATCTGTAACTATCGGGGTTTCTTTTTGATTTCCAGAGATTCAAGTTTCAGGTTTCAAGTTTCATGTTTCAAGATCAAAACCTTTGCACCTCTGCACCTTAGAATCTCAGAACCTTAAAAAAAATCAACAAAACATTAAAAAAATGTTAGAAAATTATTTTTTTGTTTTGAAAATAAAAAAATAGTGTACTTTTGCACCGATGAATAAAATAAGTTTACATATAACTTCTTTGTCACGGACAAACCTGCCTGGTACTTCTCCCGAAGTACGGATACTATCTATCTAGTATTCACAGAGTTTTTCGCCGTATATTTATTCATATCCATTTTTCATTTTGAAATCACATAATTTGTCCATTGGACAAACATATCCTAAAAGTATATATTATTTTGTAAATTTCCTGAATCAAGTTTTTGATTTTGAGAATGTTACTTCTATTTTGCTTAATTTTATTGGATTCAATTCTGGATTTCAAACCAAACAACATGCTTTAATTTTTAACTCTAACTTCAATTATTGAAATGAAGATCTCTATTGTTGTTACTCAGGAAGAACACTTCAAATTCGCACAAGAAATCTGCGATACGATAGAATCATCGGCCTTGTTAAGAGGTACGGGGATTGCTAAAAGAACCCCTGAGTACATTCAGAAAAAAATGTCGAATGGTGATGCAATGATTGCTCTGGCTGACGGGAAATTTGCAGGCTTTTGTTATATCGAAAGCTGGGAACATGGAAAGTTCGTAGCGCATTCTGGATTAATTGTACATCCTGATTATAGAAGTTTAGGTTTGGCGAAAAAGATCAAATCAAAAGTTTTTGATTATTCTTTGAAGAGATATCCAGATGCAAAAATATTCGGAATCACAACTGGTTTGGCTGTTATGAAAATTAACTCTGAACTTGGTTATAAGCCAGTTCCTTTCTCTGAGTTAACTACCGATCCGAGTTTTTGGGCAGGCTGTAAAACGTGTACCAATTTCCCAATTTTACAAAGCAAAGAAAACAAAATGTGTCTTTGTACCGGAATGTTATACGATCCGAAAGAAAAACAAAAAAATCCGCCGAGACACCCTTTTAATGAAGCTGTTTTAAGCAGATTGAAAAAAATTAAACAAGCTTTATTTTTAAATAAATTATTGTCGTTTATTTTTTTATTAAAATTTTAATTAGAAAAAATCTCAAACTGCTACATACGAAAGTATTAGCCTAAATTATAAAAAATGAAAAAAGTAGTATTAGCTTATAGCGGAGGATTAGATACCTCGTATTGTTTGAAATATTTAAAAAATGAAAAAGGATACGAAGTTCATACTGTACTTGTTGACACAGGAGGATTTGACGCAGAAGAATTATCAGCTATAGAAAAAAGAGCTTACGAGTTAGGAAGCGCGCAGCATGCGAACTTAACCATCGTAGATAAATATTATGATAAAGCTATAAAATATTTGATTTTCGGAAACGTATTAAAAAACAATACTTATCCATTATCAGTAAGTGCAGAACGTGTTTTTCAAGCTATTGAAGCTATAAAATATGCTAAAAAAGTTGGAGCAAGCGCGATCGCACACGGAAGTACAGGTGCAGGAAATGACCAAATTCGTTTTGATTTAATTTTCCAAACCATTGCTCCAGAAATCGAAATCATTACCCCAATTAGAGATTTAAAATTATCAAGACAAGAAGAAGTTGATTATTTAGCTCAAAACGGAGTTCATTATTCTTGGGAAAAAGCACAATACTCTATCAATAAAGGACTTTGGGGAACAAGTGTTGGAGGAAAGGAAACCTTGACTTCAAGCCAGCCATTGCCAAGTGACGCTTATCCTTCGCAATTGAAAAAAGAAGAGGAAGAAAAAGTAAGACTGCATTTTGAACAAGGCGAATTAGTTGGTTTAAACGGTCAGTTTGATAAACCTTCAAATAATATTGTTGCACTTGAAAAACTGGCAAATGCGTTTGCAATTGGAAGAGATATTCACGTTGGAGATACAATTATCGGAATTAAAGGAAGAGTTGGTTTTGAAGCTGCAGCTCCGTTAATCATTATCAAAGCACACCATTTATTAGAGAAACATACTCTTGGAAAATGGCAGCAATATTGGAAAGAACAATTAGGAAACTGGTACGGAATGTTATTTCACGAAGGTCAGTTTTTAGATCCAGTAATGCGTAATATTGAAACCTTTTTACAAGACACGCAAAAGACGGTAAATGGAGTTGTTACAGTTTCTTTAAAACCATACCATTTTTCACTTGACGGAATTGAATCTGATAATGATTTAATGAATACAGGATTTGGTCAATACGGAGAAATGAACAATGCCTGGACGTCTGACGATGCAAAAGGATTTATTAAGATTTTAGGAAATGCCCAAAATATATTTTCATCTGTAAATCATTTAGATCATGATTAATATCGGAATAATTGGTGGTTCGGGCTACACTGCCGGAGAACTCATCAGAATTTTAATGTATCACCCAAAAGTAAACATCGATTTTGTTTACAGTACAACAAATGCAGGGAAACCACTTTCTGTTGCGCACCACGATTTGATGGGTGATATCGAAATGAATTTTACAGACTTAATTAATCCCGAGGTAAATGTGGTGTTTTTATGTTTGGGACACGGAAAATCGATTTCATTTTTGAAAGAAAATCAATTCGCAAGTCACACCAAAATCATCGATTTAGGAAATGATTTCAGATTAAATAAAGATGCTCATTTCGAAGGAAAAGATTTTGTTTACGGATTGCCTGAAATCAATAAAGCCGAAATCAAAAAAGCAAATTATATCGCAAATCCAGGTTGTTTCGCAACTGCTATTCAATTGGCATTATTGCCTTTAGCTAAAAACAATTTGCTGAATAATGACGTTCATATAAATGCGACAACTGGAAGTACGGGAGCAGGAGTAAGTCTTTCAGAAACTTCTCATTTCAGCTGGAGAAATAATAATATGTCACATTATAAAGCTTTTGAACATCAGCATTTAGGTGAAATTGGAGAAAGTTTGGTGCAATTACAGGATGATTTTGAAAGCGAGTTGCTTTTTATTCCGAATCGAGGAGATTTTCCAAGAGGAATTTTTGCGACCTTATATACGCTTTCTGACGATAGTTTGGAGCAATTGGTTACTAAATACGAAGATTTCTATAAAGCTGAGCCTTTTGTAACGGTTACAACGACTAATATTAATATGAAACAAGTCGTTCAAACCAATAAATGTATTATCAGTTTATTGAAAAAAGGAAACCGGGTTTTAATCACATCAATTATTGATAATTTAACCAAAGGTGCTTCAGGACAAGCGATTCAAAACATGAATTTAATGTTCGGATTAGAAGAAACTACCGGTTTACATTTGAAACCAAGCGGATTTTAGGAAAAATTTGTTTCAGGTTTGAAGTTTCAAGTTTCACGTTTTATACGAAACTTGAAATATGCAACAGAAACGCAAATCAGTTTCAAGTTTAAAGTTCCAAGCTTCACTTTCTGTGAAAACTTGAAACCTGAAACCTGAAACAAAATAAACAAAAAACATGAACTTATTTAACGTTTACCCATTATATGACATAACTCCAGTAAAAGCTGTAGATTGTACCATTACAGACGACAAAGGAGTAGAATACTTAGATTTATACAGCGGACATGGTGTGATTTCTATCGGACATACACAGCCGGATTATGTAGCAAAACTTAAAAACCAATTAGACCATTTAGGATTTTATTCGAATGCGATTCAGAATCCTTTGCAGGTTGAATTGGCTCAGAAACTAGGAAAGCTTTCTGGTTTAGAAGATTACGAATTGTTTTTATGCAGTTCTGGAGCTGAAGCAAACGAAAATGCTTTGAAATTAGCTTCTTTCCATAACGGAAAATCAAGAGTAGTAGCTTTTGACAATTCTTTCCACGGAAGAACTTCTGCAGCCGTTGCCGTTACAGATAACAAAAAAATTGTTGCGCCATTAAACGCACAGCAAGTTGTTACTTTTTTACCTTTAAATCAAATTGAATTAGTTGAAGCTGAATTGGCTAAAGGAGATGTTACGGCAGTAATTATCGAAGGAATTCAAGGAGTTGGAGGTTTAGATCAGGGAACTACAGAATTTTTTCAGGCTTTAGAAAAAGCATGTAAAAAATATGATGTGGTTTTGATTTTAGACGAAGTACAATCAGGATACGGAAGAAGCGGAAAATTCTTTGCGTTCCAGCATCACGGAATCAGCGCTGATATTATTTCAGTTGCCAAAGGAATGGGGAACGGATTTCCGGTTGGAGCCATTTTAATATCTCCAAAATTTGAAGCAAGTTTCGGATTATTAGGCACAACTTTCGGTGGAAGCCATTTATCTTGTGCAGCAGGAATTGCAGTTTTAGATGTGATCGAAAAACTGGATTTACAAAAGAATGTAAACGAAGTTTATGCCCATTTCTTAGAAAAAATCAAAGAAGTTTCTGGAATCAAACAAGTAAAAGGAAAAGGTTTAATGCTTGGAGTAGAGTTCGATTTTGATGTTGCAGCCTTAAGAAAAAAGTTAATTATCGAAAAACACATTTTTACAGGAAGTGCAAACAACAAAAATCTATTAAGAATTTTACCGCCGTTAACAGTGAAAAAGGCCGATATTGATACATTTATTGTTGCTTTAAAAGAAAGTTTAGAAGAACTTAAAAATTAATGATACCACTGAGAAAAATTTTAGGTGTTCTTTTAATAATTGGTGTTTTATTTCCAATGTTACTTTTTCTGAATCCATTTGCATGGGGAATGAGAAGAGCACCTGAATATGTTCGTTCAGAAAGACTTGAAAAAGTTTTGGAAGAAATGAATAATGAGATCAATAAATCTGAAGATATAGAGATTGAGACTTATAATAATACACCAAACTTATGGTATTTGCGAGATTGCCAAAATGATAAGCTGGATTCTTTAGAAAATTTTGAAATTCAATTCTCTAAAGTCAAAAATGATTCTTTTATTAAAGAAAAAATAAAGAAGTATGCACCTTTAATTGGAGAAGAAATTGGTTGTAAATGCTATGATTCTTTAATATTTAAGTTTGAGTTGAAAGAAAATGAAATGCAGCAATCAGTTATTGGATTTAAAATTAAATAAGATGAAAAATAGCTTTTTAATTTCAGTTTCATTTCTCAAATATCAATCAGCAGCCTATTTGTTTGTAATATTATGGACTGTTTTAATTGCAAAAGTTCAGAGTATGTTTGTTATTTTCAAATATACTGAATTGATAAACGAAGTTCTTTTTTTTATATATTTTGTGGTTGTATTGTCTTCTGTTATATTATTAATAAAGCAAATTTCAAGAATTTATTTTTCTTCAGAAAGTAATATAAAACGAAGTGTATGGATCGTAGTTAATATTTTTCTGTATTACGGAGTTCTATTGGCTGATTTATACTTAGCATCACAATTTAGATCTTAAAAGACAACCAAAAAACAACCAACTAAATTATGAATCCATTATCAATTGAAAAACGAAACTTGGTTTTGCGGACTATGGCAAAGCTGGTCGAGCAGGAGCGGCGTCAGATAATCTTAACGAATCAAGAAGATCTTACCGATTACGACGGCTCAGATTTAGCGATGGAAGAGCGTCTAAAAGTAGATGATAAAAAAGTCGATGAGATGATTTTATCATTAAACCAATTGGCTTCACAAGAAGATCCTGTTGGAGTTGAGCGTTTTCATTTTGTTCATGATAATGGAATAAAAGTCATAAATAAAACGGCTGCTTTTGGTACGATTTTAATTATTTACGAATCTCGTCCCGATGTTACAATCGAAGCGGGAGGAATCGCTTTTAAATCCGGAAATAAGATTTTATTAAAAGGAGGAAAAGAATCTCTAAAGTCAAATTTGAAAATCGTAAGTCTTTGGCATAAAGCTCTTGAAGAAAATGAAGTTTCGAAAGACTGGGTTGAATATCTGAATTATAATCGTTCAGAAACACAGACTTTTTTAGAAAAACCAACTCAAAAAGTCGATTTGATTGTTCCGAGAGGCGGAGAAAAATTGATTGAATTTGTAAAAGCACATGCCACTTGTCCGGTAATTGTTAGCGGACGCGGAAATAATTTTGTTTACGTTCATAAAAATGCAGATACTGATTTGGCTTTAAAAGTAATTTTAAACGCTAAAACATCTAAAATTTCAGCTTGTAATGCAGTTGATAAAGTTTTAATAGATTCTAAATTACCGAATTTTGAAGCTTTTACAGCGATGTTAATTGAAACATTGGACGAATCAAAAGTTGAAGTTATTGTCGATAAATCATTAGAAGATTTCGAAAATACCAAAACGCTTCAAAATGAAGATATCTGGTATGAGGAATTTTTAGATTATAAAATTATCATCGGAACAATTGATTCTGAGGAAAATGCAATCGAAAAAATTAATAAATATTGCGGCGGACATTCGGCTGTAATTATTACAAGAGATGATAAAGCAGCACAAAAATTTATGGATGCCGTAGATACTGCAGCCGTTTATCAAAATGCATCAACCCGTTTTACAGACGGCGGACAATTTGGTTTAGGCGGAGAATTAGCGATAAGCACAGATAAATTACATCAAAGAGGCCCAATTGGTTTGCAGCATTTGGTTACCAATAAATGGTACGTTTACGGAGAAGGACAAATTAGGTAATTGAGATAATTAGAATTTTAGATTGATGATTAACGATTTTTGATTTTCAGATTATTTATTAGAATTTAATTGTAGATAAAGCTTTGCGAACTTATCATTTATAAACACAAACAAAATAAAAAACCTTGCGCCCTTTGCGGTTAAATACGGTTACAATATAAAAATTTAGAGTCTCAGAAAATCAGGACAGCACCTTAAAAAAAATGGGTAAGAAACGAATTTTATTAAAAATAGGAAGTAATACTTTAACCAAAGAAACCAACCATATTTCGCGGGGAAAGATTGAAGACCTCGGAATGCAGATTGCAGCTTTAAACAAAGATTACGAATTTGTAATTGTAAGTTCTGGAGCAATCGCGGCGGCAAAACAATTCGTTAAATTGGAAAGCAAAGGAAAAGAAATTGCATTAAAACAAGCTTTAGCATCAATCGGTCAGCCCCATTTAATGCGGATTTTCCATGAAAATTTCAGCGATTTAGGTTTATTGACATCACAATGTTTATTGTCTTATTCTGATTTCGAAAAAGACCAGTCAAAAGTAAATATTGTCAATACAATAAACGTTTTAGTGGAGAACAATTACATTCCGATTATCAATGAAAACGATACTGTTGCCACAGATGAAATTCGGTTTGGAGATAATGACAAATTAGCGGCGTTAACTGCCGTTCTTTTAAATGTAGATATTCTGATAATTGCGACCAATACAAACGGAATTTACACCAAAGAATCTATTCACAATGAAATTCCGGAAACGATTAAATTGGTAAATGATTTAAAAACTTTGGAAAAAGAAATCGGCGATTCAAAATCATCACACGGTACAGGAGGAATGCAGTCCAAAATTGAAGCAGCCGGAATCGCAAAAGCAGCAAATATCGAAACTTGGATTGTAAACGGATTAAATGATAATTTTATTTTAAAGGCATTAAAAGACGAGATTCCTTTTACTAGGATTATCTAATGAGCGAATTAGAAAATTAGTTAATTAGATAATGCACAATTATCCAATTTTCTAATTATCACATTATCTAAATTAATTTAAAAAAATATGAACTATATTTCAATAAAAGACATCAACTCATTATCAAAATGGGTAAAAAGCGCGATTAAAATCAAAAAAAATCCGCTTAAAAATCAAAGTTTAGGGAAAAACAAAACTTTAGGAATGTTATTTTTCAATCCGAGTTTAAGAACGCGTTTGAGTACACAAAAAGCAGCTTTAAATTTAGGAATGAACGTTATGGTAATGAATTTTACCAACGAAGGCTGGACTTTGGAGTTTGAAGACGGAGCCGTAATGAATTCTGGTGCTTCAGAACACATTAAAGAAGCTGCAGAAGTAGTTTCTCAATATTGTGATATTATCGCAATTCGTGCTTTTGCAGGTTTGATTGACAAAGAAAAAGATTATGCTGAAACTGTTATTTCAGGATTTTTGAAGTACGCTACTGTGCCAATCGTAAATATGGAAAGTGCTGTTCGTCATCCGATGCAGTCTTTGGCAGATGCTATTACGATGGAAGAACACAAAACGAAACACAAACCAAAAGTAGTGCTTTCTTGGGCGCCGCATCCAAAAGCTTTGCCACAAGCCGTTGCCAATTCATTCGTAGAAATGATGCAAATGCAGGAAGATATGGATTTTGTGATCACACACCCAGAAGGGTACGAGTTAAGTCCCGAAATTACAAAAGACTGCAAAATTGAATACGATCAAAATAAAGCTTTTGAAAATGCCGATTTCGTTTACGTAAAAAACTGGAGTAACTTCAACGATTACGGAAAAGTAACCAACAGCGATCCAAATTGGACCGTAACGGCTGAAAAAATGGCTTTAACCAACAACGGAAAATTCATGCATTGTCTTCCCGTTCGTCGTAACGTAATTGTAAGTGACGAAGTTTTAGACGGAGAAAATTCAATCGTAATCGAGCAAGCGAATAACAGAACGTATTCAGCACAATTAGTTTTACAGAAAATTTTGAAGAAGTTATAAATTAAGGTACAAAGGCTCAAAGTTCCAAAGGTTCAGAGGTTTTACCAACTGAATTTAAACTTTGTTCCTTTGTTCCTCTGAACCTTTGTTCCTCATGAAAAAAGTTACCGTTATAAAAATAGGTGGAAACATCATCGATAATCCAGCAGAATTAGAGCAATTCTTAACCGATTTTTCTAAAATTGAAGGATATAAAGTTTTAGTTCACGGCGGTGGAAAATCGGCTACAAAAATGGCTCAGAGTATTGGTTTGGTTCCGCAAATGATTGACGGACGCCGTATTACAGATGCTCCAATGCTTGATGTTGTAGTTATGATTTACGCAGGACAAATCAACAAACATATCGTGGCGCAATTGCAGGCAAAAGATAATAATGCAATTGGTTTTTCGGGAGCTGATGGAAATTTAATTCAATCAACAAAAAGAAACCACCCAACAATTGATTACGGCTTTGTAGGTGATGTAAAGCAAGTCAACACCAAATTACTGGCAACTTTATTAGAAGCTGGAATTGTTCCCGTTTTCTGTGCGATTACACACGACAAAAACGGACAATTGTTAAACACAAATGCCGATACCATTGCAAGCGAATTATCAATTGCATTATCTAAAGTTTTTGATGTTACGCTGACGTATTGTTTTGAAAAACAAGGTGTTTTGCAGGATTCAGAAGATGATTCATCTGTAATAACAGAAATCAACGAAGCGTTATATAATAAACTAAAAGAAGAAAAAGTAATCCATTCCGGAATGATTCCAAAGCTGGATAATTGCTTTAATAGTTTATCAAGAGGTGTTCAAAAAATCAAAATTGGACATCATAAAATGCTCCAAAATCCTGATGTTTTGCATACAACGATTACATTATAAATATAGAGCCACGAATTACGCGAATTTTCACGAATTAAAATCAATTGAAACAAGTGAGGTATAATTTTAACACATAGAAATATAGATTTTATAAACTTATTAAAAGGCGTTTCACTTGTTATTAACAAACATAGCTGTGTGTGAGAAACTAGTTTCTTTTTACATTCTTTTATAAAACTAAAATCTATGATTCTATGTGTTAAATTATTTTTTTTACGATTTGCAATCAATTGGTTAATTGAAATAAAAAAATTAGTGAAAATTAGTGTAATTCGTGGCAAAAAAATAGAATTGCGCACTGCTTTTAAATATTAATTTAAGAAATTTGCGCAAATAAAATTTCTGGCTAAGATTAGTATAGCAATAGTAAAAGCTTGAAAAAACTTAGAACCTCAGAATCTTAGCACCTCAGTACCTAAAAAGAAATGAAAAATATTGCAACGCTTACCCAGGAAGCAATTAGTTTATTAAAAAGCCTTATCGAAACCCCTTCATTTTCTAGTGAAGAAGATCAAACGGCACTTTTAATCGAAAATTGGTTCAATCAAAACGAGATTCCTTTTCAAAGAGAAAACAATAATGTGTGGGCTTTCAACAAGTATTTCGACGAAAATAAACCAACACTTTTACTAAACTCACATCACGATACCGTAAGACCAAACCAAGCTTACACCAACGATCCTTTTAAAGCGATTGAAAAGGACGGCAAATTATTTGGTTTAGGAAGCAACGACGCGGGCGGATGTTTGGTTTCGTTATTGGCAACGTTTGTTCATTTTTACGAAAACCAAAACTTATCACATAATATTGTAATTGTGGCTTCTGCCGAAGAAGAAAGCAGTGGAAAAAATGGTTTAAACAGTGTTTTAAAGCATTTACCAGAATTAGATTGCGCCATTGTTGGCGAGCCAACTTTAATGCAATTAGCTGTAGCTGAAAAAGGTTTATTGGTTTTGGATGTAAAAGTAAAAGGAACCGCAAGCCACGCCGCACATCAAAACGATGATAATTCACTATATAAATCAATTCCGGTAATGGAATGGTTTAAAAACTATAAATTCGACAAAATCTCAGACGTTTTAGGTCCCGTAAAAATGACCGTAACGCAGATTAATGCAGGAAAACAACATAATGTGGTGCCTTCAGAATGTGATTTGGTTGTCGATATTCGCGTAACAGATCGTTATTCTAATACTGAAATTCTAGAAGTTGTAAAAGCTAATGTAAATGCTGAAGTAACACCAAGATCAATGCATTTAAATGCGTCTTCTATTCCAGTTGCACACGGTTTGGTTCAGGCGGGAATCGCTTTAGGAAGAACGACTTACGGTTCTCCGACGCTTTCAGATCAATCGGTTTTAAGCTGTCAGTCTTTAAAACTTGGACCTGGAGAAACGTTGCGTTCACATTCAGCAGACGAATTTATTTTTGTAAATGAAATTGAAGAAGGAGTCGATTTGTATATCAAAATACTAACCGATTTCTTTAAATTATAATATTTTTTAGGAGCTATTTCCCGCTATCCGTTACAATCTTTTTCTGGCTAAAGAAGCCAGAAAAAGGATTTCCACTGCTATCGGGGCTAGAAACACCAACAGTATAAACGACAACATTAGTATAAATTAGAACATAAACTACTAAGAAAGAAATTTAGAATCTAAGAATTCTAATAATCTAAGCAGTCTAACAATCTAATAATCTAAGCAGTCTAAAAATCTAAGTTATGAAACTTTGGGAAAAAGGAATACCAACAGACAAACAAATCGAACAATTCACAGTAGGAAACGATCGTGAACTGGATTTAGTTCTGGCAAAATACGATGCTTTAGGTTCAATCGCTCACGCTAAAATGTTGGGGCAGATTGGTCTGTTAACTTCAGAAGAAACGACTTCTTTGGTTGATGCGTTAAATGATATCATCGCTGATATCGTTGTTGGGAATTTTGAAATCGAGGACAGTTTCGAAGATGTACACTCTAAAATCGAATATCTTTTAACGGTAAAACTAGGCGATGCTGGAAAGAAAATCCACACCGCACGTTCTCGTAACGATCAGGTTTTAGTTGACGTTCATTTGTATTTGAAAGACGAATTAAAAGCCATAAAAGAACAAGTAAAAACATTGTTTGATTTGTTGATGGAATCGGCAGAAAAACATCAAAATGTATTATTGCCAGGTTATACACATTTGCAAATCGCCATGCCATCATCATTCGGAATGTGGTTTTCTGCTTATGCCGAAAGTTTGATTGATGATGTTACGATGTTAAACGCGGCTTCAAAAATCGTTGACCAGAATCCGTTAGGTTCTGCTGCTGGTTACGGAAGTTCATTTCCGATCAACAGAACATTTACCACTCAGGAATTAGGTTTCGAAACTTTAAAATACAATGCCGTTGCAGCACAAATGAGCCGTGGAAAAGCAGAGAAAACAGTAGCTTTTGCCATGACAAGCGTTGCTGGGACTTTATCAAAATTTGCGATGGACGTTTGTTTGTATATGAGCCAGAACTTTGATTTTATTGGGTTGCCGGCGCATCTTACAACTGGTTCAAGCATTATGCCTCATAAAAAAAATCCTGATGTTTTTGAATTAATCAGAGGAAAATGCAATAAGATTCAGGCACTTCCTTACGAAATCACTTTAATTACAAACAATTTGCCAAGCGGTTATCACAGAGATTTACAGCTTTTAAAAGAAGGATTGTTTCCAGCAATTCAAACTTTAAAATCTTGTTTAGATATTGCGATTTTTTCAGTGAAAGATATTACAGTAAAAGACAATATTTTAAAAGATAAAAAATACGATTATCTGTTTACAGTAGATACTTTAAACGAAATGGTTGTGGCCGGAATGCCGTTTAGAGACGCATACAAAGCCGTTGCTGAACAGCTGGAAGCAGGAACATATAAATCTCCAAAAGAAACAAAACATACACATGAAGGCAGTATTAATAATTTATGCCTTGATGCTATAAAAGATAAAATGAAAAAAGCTTTTTAATCTTAGTTTTAGATTAAATAAAAAACGGTTATTGATACAAATCAATAACCGTTTTTTTATTAGTTTTTTATGACTTTAAACGTTTTAAGCTTGTTTTCTACTTGTACTTTGCAGATGTAGATGCCTTTGGGAAGATTGCCGACATTTAGTTCCAATTTTTCATCTGCAGCAATGTTTTTGGAATGCGTGTAAACTTTTGCACCGCTTGATGAAAATAAATTAATCTGCGCCAAACCATTCTCAGTACTTGAAAAATCAATATTTAAAAGTCGATTTATAATCGAAGGATAATATTTTAGATTCAAATCACTCTCATTCTCATTAATACCCAAATTATTACAGCTTGTAGATAATTTTCCTTGAGCAGAAACCTGAAGTGTTGCCCCGGCACCACAAGATGAATTTGTTACGTATCCAGCAATATTTGCAGTAGGAGAGACGGTATAAGTATAAGTAGGTTTTGTAACTGTGGTTCCAGAATTAGCAGGTGCATTAAGACAGTCTGTAAATGCAATTCCGATATTTCCTCCATCTGTACTGATATAACTTTTAAAAGCAGTTCCGATTTTAGCAAAATCGGTTCCTTCCACATAGCAAGTAGTATTATTGATCCCGCCGCCTAAACCAATTGCCAGAGAACCAGAAACCGAAGTATTATAATAGCAGTTTAAAATATGAAGTTCAGCATTTCGCGCACGAGGCATGCGTTCTTTACATCCTTCTGCCCAATAACAGTTTTTGAAGGTAATACTATAATGACCGTCTGCAGGTGCGTCTGTTTTTGATGAACCGACCAAATCTGTAAAGCGATGATCATCTGCTCCTCCCGAGCCTCCAGCTTTTGGAGCTTTTAAATAGGTAAATTTACACCATGAAATGGTTACATTATCTGCAGCACCTTTATTGTCAAAGTTGCCATCCATACCATCTTGAAATTCGCAGTGATCTACCCATAGATTTACAGCTTCAGAAGTAAGATTATCATGGCCGTCGACATCATATGCGCCTGGACCTTCAAAGATTAAGTTTCTTATAATAACATTATTAGAACCTGGTTTTATATTTAAAATTCCAGAACCTGATGCAGTTTGATCAAGATTAACCAATTTCGCTCCCGGAAGTCCAATAATTGTTTTATCATTCAACAGCAGACTAGTATAAGTACAGGAAATAGTTCCAGATATTAAAATTACCTGAGGTGTTGTTAATTTTAGTTTGGCTGTCAAATCAGCGTAAGTTGAAACCGTTACTGGAACAGCAGTTCCGCCACCGGTCGCATTCGCACCAAATCCTTCTGGAGACGAGAGATAATAATTTTGTGAGAATATAGAAAAACAAGGTAGTAATACAGCAAATAAAAGCAGTTTTGTTTTCATTTTGTTATAAGTTTAAAGTGATTATTGGTGGTTTAGTTTGTAAGTGTAATCGATTACACAAATGTAGAAGAAAATCGATTAATTCAAATAAAATTTAAAATTATTTATAGTTTTTAACGATTTGATTTTTAGTTTTATAAATGTAATTATTACACTAAAATTAATAAATGTGCTGAAAATTATTTTTCTGTAATGAAAGAAAAATCAGTCGAAAGAGCTATATTTGATGCTTATAGTCATTCTATGTCAAGAATTAGAGAGCAGTCAACTCAAAATCTTTTTGAGAAAAATTTTATCACCAAAGAACAGTTTGAACAGATAAAAGAATACCGCAGTTTAAACATTTTTTCGCTGCATGCAGAACTAAAAATGCTGTTGTATTTATCTATTTTGGCATTTACTTCCGGAATTGGTATTTTAATTTATGAAAACATTGATACAATTGGTCATATTGCAATTCTATCGCTCCTTTTAATCGTTATTGTGGTATGTTTTTATTTTTGTTTTAAAAATTCAAAAGGCTTTCAAAAAACTGAAGCTGTATTTGAAAACCCTGTTTTAGATTATTTGGTACTTACTGCTAATATTCTGACGTGTATTTTTATTGGATACCTGCAGTTTCAGTACGAGCTGTTTGGCAAGCATTATGGTTTGGCGACATTAATTCCGACAATTGTCAGTTTCTTTTGTGCGTACTATTTTGATAATAAGGGCGTCTTGAGTATTGCAATAACAGGTTTAGGTGCTTATATCGGTTTTTCGGTTACACCGCAGGATTTATTAAACAATGATTTTTATTCAAATCAAAGTCTAAGTTACTCCGCAATAATACTAGGCGTTTTATTGGCTGTATGGACAATTTACAGCGATAGGATTAATCTTAAAACTCATTTTAAACTCGTCTATCTAACATTTGCTCTGCACATTATAAGCATTGCGGTTCTTAGTAATATGACGAACGAATATTATGGTTTCTGGCTTATTTTCTCGGCACTTCTTGCAGGCTCATCGTATTATTTTTATAGAATAAGTTATAGAGTAAAAGCAATCTCATTATATGTATTCACGATAGTGTATGCGTATATTGGCATAAGTATATTTTTGTTCCGAATTTTTGAAAATGTAGACTTTTCAGATCTATGGCAGTTGTTTATTTTACTGCTTCCACTTTATTTTATCGGTTCAATAGTTTTGTTTATCAAACTAATTAAGAATTTTAATAAAGAAATTGCTCTATGATAGTTCATGATAAAATTTTGTTAGATAATGAAGTATTACTAGAAGAAGCAGCATTGTTAGAAAGCGGAGGCTTTATAAACAAAGAACAATACAATCTGATAAAAAAGGAATTGCCAACTTTCAAGATTCATCGAAATATTTTAGTTCGGTTAGGTTTCTTTTTATTAGGAGCATTATTATATCTGTCCATCTGCGGTGTTATTGCATTAATAGGATTTTCTGGTTCAACCAATGATAATTTTATTTATATAGGCTGTTATCTTTTTGCTGTAGTTGGATTTGCAGGATCTGAAATTTTAGCTCAAAACAATTATTTTAGGCACGGTTTAGACGATACTTTTATTTTAGGAAGTATACTAAATGCTGGTTTTGCAATCGGAATTTCAACAGAAGGAGATAATTTTTCGGCTGTTGCAATTACGGTCGCTACAGTTTCGCTTATTATATATTTACGTTACCTTCATTTATTATCTGCATTGATTTTTTATCTGGCATTAACTGCCTTTTTTGGATACGTAATATTTGAATTTTTAGAAGCAGGCCAGGCAATTTTACCATTTTTCATAATGCTGTATAGTGTCGGAACCTATTATTTGTGCAGCAATCTCATCCAAAAACAAAAAGAGTTCTATTATTATAACGGGATTTTTTTGATAAAGAATACAGCTTTAGTTTTATTCTACTTATCAGGAAATTATTTTATTGTAAGAGAATTTTCTGCAAGTCTTTCAGAAGTATATTATGAAGTAAGTCCAGAAATTCCGTTTTCATGGTTCTTCTGGGGTTTTACATTTTTAGTTCCTGTATTTTATTTGTTTTATGCATTAAAAAATAAAGATAAAATACTGCTGTGGATTGTGATTTTAGCTCTCGGTTTTTCAATTTTTACTTTCCGAAATTATTTCCATGTTTTGCCTGTAGAAGCTGCATTAACCTTAGGCGGATTAATTTTATTTGCGATTGCTTATTTTTCAATAAAGAAATTAAAAAATAATGAATCAGGGATTACATTCAAACCAGACAGAATTAATAATTCTGATTCGCTTTTAAATTCAGAAGCACTAATTATAGCTTCGACATTTGGAATGCAACCAGAAGTACAAACTCCAGATTCGCCAATGAAGTTTGGAGGTGGAGATTTTAGCGGAGGCGGTTCTGGCGGAAGTTTTTAATTAATTGTGAATTAAAAAGTAAAAGTGAGATCTAAGCTTAACTAAAGTCAGATCTCACTTTTAATACGTATTTACAAGAAACTGTTATACTTTACTTTTCAATGCTGATGCATCAATATCACTATGCGAAACATCGTAAACTGCTTTTCCGTTTTTAATTAAAATTAATTGCGGTGATTCATGATATACATTGTATTTTCTGGCAATTTCGTTTGAAATATCGCGATGAGCTATCAGATCTAAAAAATAGGCATCTACCACATCATTCAAATCATAATCTTTCTCAAATTGTTTTAGAGCCATTCGGCTGATACTGCATCTTGTGCTGTGTTTAAATATTGCAACAGGCTTTTCATTAGAAATAGCATCAATTTCTGTCAATTGAATAATATCTGTTAATTCTGTCCAGTTTATACTGCCTTTAGGAGAATCTGTGTTCTCTGAATTTCCGAATATTGAATTAAAAAAACTCATAATTGTCTCGTTTTATGACTTTTTGACGTTTAAAAAGCTTTGAATAAGGATTTTTAATGTCATTTTGTCTGTAAATTTAGTATGGAATGTATTTTGAATATTGCAACAAAGTTAAAGTTTTTAAAGTTAAAATTTAATGCAATAAGTTCTAATTTTAATGATATCGAATAATAATCAAACCTAACAATATAAAGATATGAACATAAATAAATTTACAATCAAATCTCAGGAAGCTATTCAGCTTTCGCAGCAGCTCGCACAGCGAAATGGCCAGCAGCAAATAGAAAATGAGCACATTTTTAAGGCAATTTTTGAAGTTGATGAAAATGCAGCACCTTTTATTTTGAAAAAACTTAATGTAAATGTGCCCTTGTTTCTGCAGGTTTTAGACAGTACTATTCAGAGTTTTCCAAAAGTTTCCGGAGGTGATATTCTGCTTTCCAGAGATGCCAATAAAGCACTGAATGAAGCAGAGATTATTGCTCACAAAATGAACGATGAGTATGTTTCTGTAGAACATTTGATTCTGGCCATTTTTGATTCTAAAAGTAAAGTTTCGCAAATTTTAAAAGATCAGGGCGTAACAGGAAAAGGCCTTAAAGCAGCAATCGAAGAACTGCGAAAAGGAGAACGAGTAACATCGGCTTCAGCAGAAGAAACGTATAATTCGTTAAATAAATATGCTAAAAATCTAAACGAATTAGCTCGTACAGGAAAACTCGACCCTGTTATCGGTCGTGATGAGGAGATTCGTCGTGTATTGCAGATTTTAACACGAAGAACCAAAAATAATCCAATGTTAGTGGGAGAACCGGGAGTTGGTAAAACCGCGATTGCGGAAGGGTTGGCACATAGAATTGTAGATGGAGATGTGCCTGAGAATCTTAAGGATAAAATCGTTTTCTCTCTGGATATGGGAGCGCTGATTGCCGGTGCCAAATTTAAAGGAGAATTTGAAGAACGATTAAAATCTGTTGTAAAAGAAGTTACAGCTGCAGAAGGTGATATTGTTTTGTTTATTGATGAAATTCATACGCTGGTAGGAGCGGGTGGAGGTGAAGGCGCTATGGATGCAGCCAACATCTTAAAACCAGCTTTGGCGCGTGGTGAGTTGAGAGCAATTGGAGCTACAACTTTAGATGAATATCAAAAATACTTTGAAAAAGATAAAGCGCTTGAGCGTCGTTTTCAAAAGGTTTTAATCGACGAACCAGATACTGAAAGTGCGATTTCGATCTTACGCGGGATTAAAGAAAAATACGAAACACATCATAAAGTTCAAATTAAAGATGAAGCAATTATTGCAGCGGTTGAACTTTCTCAAAGATATATTACCAATCGATTTTTGCCGGATAAAGCGATCGATTTGATGGATGAAGCAGCTTCTAAACTGCGTATGGAAATCAATTCAAAACCTGAAGAACTGGATGTTCTGGATCGAAAAATCATGCAGTTAGAAATTGAAATTGAAGCCATTAAACGCGAAAAAGAAGAGAGTAAGCTTAAGATTTTAGGTATGGATCTGGCCAACCTGAAAGAAGAACGCAACGAAATGTATGCAAAATGGAAATCTGAAAAAGATATCGTTGACGGAATTCAGGCTGTAAAACTTGAAATCGAAGATTTTAAATACGAGGCAGAACGCGCAGAACGTGACGGCGATTACGGTAAAGTTGCCGAAATTCGTTACGGAAAAATTAAAGAAGCACAGGAACGACAAGAGGTTTTACAAAAACAATTGCAAGAATACCAACTTGGTAATTCTTTAATTAAAGAAGAAGTTACCAGAGAAGATATTGCAGAAGTTGTAGCAAAATGGACTGGAATTCCGGTTATGAAAATGCTTCAGACAGAAAGAGAAAAATTATTGCATCTTGAAGATGAATTGCACAAACGTGTTGTTGGTCAGGAAGAAGCGATTGAAGCCGTAAGTGACGCTGTGCGCAGAAGCCGTGCTGGTCTGCAGGATATGAAAAAACCTGTAGGAACATTTTTATTCTTAGGAACAACCGGAGTTGGTAAAACAGAGTTAGCAAAAGCTTTGGCAGAGTATCTTTTTGATGATGAAAACGCCATGACGCGTATCGATATGAGCGAGTATCAGGAACGCCACAGTGTGAGCCGTTTGGTTGGTGCGCCTCCGGGATATGTGGGTTATGATGAAGGAGGGCAATTGACAGAAGCTGTTCGTAGAAAACCGTATTCTGTAATTTTGTTAGACGAGATCGAAAAAGCACATCCCGATACGTTCAACATTTTATTGCAGGTTTTAGATGAAGGCCGATTAACAGATAATAAAGGGCGTCTGGCAGATTTTAAAAACACCATTATAATCATGACCTCCAATATGGGAAGCCAGATTATACAAGAAAAATTTGAGAATCTAAAAGGCGGAGTCGAAGCAGCTACAGAAGCAGCCAAAACCGAAGTTTTAGGATTATTAAAGCAAACTGTTCGTCCGGAATTTATAAACCGTATCGACGAGATTGTAATGTTTACGCCTTTAACAGTCGAAAATATTTCACGAATTGTGAGCTTACAGCTTAAGAGTGTTACAAAAATGCTTGCACTGCAAGGCGTTACTATGGATGCAACACCAGAAGCAATTGCGTATCTGTCTGACAAAGGATACGATCCGCAATTTGGTGCAAGACCAGTAAAACGTGTCGTACAGCGCGAAGTGTTAAATCAATTGTCTAAAGAAATTTTGGCAGGAAATATCACTACAGACAGTATTATTTTGCTGGATGCCTTTGATGGGAAATTGGTTTTTAGAAACCAAACAGTTAACTAATTTTTTCATTTTATTTATTTAAAGCACTGGTGGAAACACTGGTGCTTTTTTATGCAATTATTGTAATCCGTAAATAATGAAACTTTTTTAAAAAGTAATGTAAAGAAAATTACAGATTTAAGAAGGAATTTTATATTTCAATTAAAAACATAAAAACTATACATTATGAACAATATTTTTAGAGGACTTATAGCAGGTTACGGTGCAAAAAAATTAGGCGGAGGATGCTTCGGAACTATTTTAGTATTTATAATTATCTGGGTGCTTTTAGGGCAATGCAGTTAGGAATCAGCTTAAAGCGAATGTGAGAAACGAAGTATTGTAAATCTCAAAATTTGATCGGCTTCTGTAGAATAAATTAGATTTAAAAGTGCTAAATTCGCACCAGATTAATAATTTAAACGCAGCTTAAATTTGGTTAAAGTCAAGTTGCTGCGTAGTTTAAAAATAAATTAAATGGCATCAGGTTTTTTCGTTTTATTAGATGATATCGCAGCAATTATGGATGATGTAGCTGTAATGAGTAAAATTGCAGCAAAAAAAACAGCAGGTATTTTAGGAGATGATTTAGCTGTAAATGCAGAAAAAGCCTCTGGTTTTGCTTCTTCAAGAGAACTTCCTGTTTTATGGGCCATAAGTAAAGGATCGCTGTTAAATAAAATCATCATTCTGCCGATAGCCTTTTTATTAAGTGCATTTTTACCCGTTGCAATTATTGTAATATTGGTTCTCGGAGGTTTATTTTTAGCTTATGAAGGCGCCGAAAAAATATTTGAATACTTTGTTCCTCATGAACATGAATCTGAAGGAATTACAGAAGAAACATTTACAGAAGAACAAATTCTTGAAGCAGAAAAAGGTAAAATAAAATCAGCAATTGTGACCGATTTTATTCTTTCTGTAGAAATTGTAATTATTGCTTTAAGCACAGTAGTTGGAAAACCCCTTACACAGCAGATTATCGTAACATCAATAATTGCATTGATCGCAACCATAGGAGTTTACGGTATTGTTGCTCTTATTGTAAGAATGGATGAAGCAGGTTATAAGCTTATTAAATTTAGCAAAAAAGAAAAAAGCATATCAAAATTCATTGGCAATATATTAGTAAAAGCTTTACCATTTATAATTAAAAGTTTAACCGTAATTGGTACAATTGCTTTAATTTTAGTGGCCGGCGGTATCTTCGTGCATTATATTCCGTTTATCCATCATTATGTCGAAGGAATTAATATTCCGGCGATCGTAAAAGAATTTGTAATCGGGCTTGCACTAGGATTAGTGGTTTTAGCATTTGTAAATCTTTTCAAAAAAATATTTAAAAAGAAACAACCAGCACTTTAAAATTCTACAACAAAATATAAGTAAGAACATCAGTCGAAAGGCTGGTGTTTTTTTTTGAAGCAGTAAAATCGTTTTCAAAATACCAATAGTCCCGCTATCCACTATATCTTTTGTCTGCTAAAGGAGCAGTCAAAAGGATGCCGTTCCTATTGGGGCTAAGCGAGAAATTTTAATTTTTATAAGAAATTACAGTCGTTGCGGTAGATTTTTGGTATAAATAAGTTTTTGTCTTTCAGTAGTTTAATAATTTGTTTTCAGAATTAACAATTAATACAAGCAACCATTGCAGTAAATAATCATCTTCATAGTAATTAACAATTAATTATTATTTTATATGAAAAGTTTTAGATTAAAATCAGTTTTAGTAGTATTATTTTTAGCAGCAGCATTTGTATCATGCGACAACGACAACGATGACAAAACAGATAATCCTATTATAAAACCCGCATTTGTTACAGAAATTAAAGGTCCTGCAACCGGAAAAGTAAGTGATGAACTAAGTTATGAGATAACTTTTGCAGTAGATAATGGCTGTGGAGAATTCAGTAAAATTAGCGACGTAACCATTGGAGCAGTTAAAGGATTACAAGTTGAAGCAGCCTATTCATCAGGTCCGTGTACGCAGGCAATTGAGTATAAAAAAACGGTGTACAAATTTAAATCGGCAGTAAAAGGAACTTTCGAAATTAAATTCAAAAAATCAGAAACAGAATTCCTAACTCAAAAAGTGGTTATTGACTAGTTCTGTTTTTAGCTGATAATTTTAGGTTAGAAACCATTTTGCAAAAGTTTAAGTAATTAAATTGATGTAAGATGGTTTCTTTGTATTTTGGATCAATATAAGCTAAAGATCAATAAAAAGACATAATACAAAACCACAATTATAAAAAGAGCTCGTCAAGCTCTTTTTTTTATTTTCACAAGAAAACCACACTTTGAAATCCCTCTAAAAATTACTATTTTTGCACTCTAAATTTTATGTCATGCCGAAAAGAAAATATAAAATAGCCGTTGTACAGTTAAACCTGAACGATGTAGCCGAAAATAATTTAAAAAAATGTATCAGCTGGGTAAAAGATGCAGCCAATAAAGGCGCAGAAGTGATCTTACTTCCGGAATTATACAGCAGTCACTATTTCTGCCAGAGCGAAGATGTAGATAATTTTGCTTTAGCAGAACCACTTTACAGCACTTCGTTTATTGCTTTCAGCGAATTGGCAAAAGAATTGGGAGTTGTTATTATCGTTCCGTTCTTCGAAAAAAGAATGGCTGGAATTTACCATAACAGCGCTTACATTATCGATACTGACGGAACAGAAGCAGGTTTATACCGCAAAATGCACATTCCGGATGATCCTCATTTTTATGAAAAATTCTATTTCACGCCCGGTGATTTAGGTTTTAAGGCAATTGAAACTAAAAAAGGAAAAATTGGAACTCTTATCTGCTGGGATCAATGGTATCCGGAAGCAGCGAGAATTACCGCTTTAAAAGGTGCTGAAGTGTTATTTTATCCAACAGCAATTGGATGGCATCCCAAAGAAAAAGAACAATACGGAGAAAATCAATACGGTGCCTGGATGAACGTTATGAAAGGCCACGCTGTTGCAAATGGAGTTTTTGTTGCGGCAGCTAATAGAATTGGTTTAGAAAAATACATTGAAGGAACAGAAGGAATTCAGTTTTGGGGAGCTTCGTTTATTGCTGGTCCGCAAGGAGAAATTTTAGCACAGGCTTCTCACGATCAGGAAGAAATCCTTATTGCCGAAGTTGATTTGGATTTACAGGAAAATGTACGTCAGAACTGGCCGTTTTTCAGAGACAGAAGAATCGATGCTTTTGGGGATATTACAAAAAGAGCGATCGACAGATAAATAGATCGATCTTGATATCATAAAAAAGGACAAAATACTACTATTTTGTCCTTTTGTTTTTTCTACAAAAAAAGCGGTTGAAGAGTATTCAACCGCTTTTTTAAATGTATCAAATATATTACTTCACTTGGAAGGTAACTCTTCTCACGATTTGACGTGCCTCTTTAGAATTTTTGTTAACCGAAGTATCTTCTCCGTTAGCAATCACATTCAATCTTGATGCATCAATTCCCGCATTTATTGCTACTTGTTTTACAGCCTCAGCTCTTTTTCTAGATAACTCAGTGTTGTAACTTGTATTTCCGATTTCGTCAGCATATCCAATGATATCTGCAGATTTACCAGGGTTGTTTTTCAAATATTTCACTAAGAAATCAACACCAGATAAAGAAGCGTTTGTTGGTTTAGATGAATTAAAATCAAAATAAACATTTACATAACCTCCGTTAATTAATTCTTCAACAGTATTGTTTGTTGCGCCTTTACCATTTTGTCCGTAAGTTTTCTCTAAATAGCTTTCTAACTCATCAGGAACACCATTTTGATTGTTGTCAATAGATTGTCCTTTTGTATTAACAGCAACTCCAGAAACTGTGTTTGGTTCTAAATCATACAAATCAGCAACACCATCTTTGTCGCTATCGATAAGTCCGGTTTCGATTGTTGAAACTCTTCCTTCTAATTCTTTGTAGCGATCTTCTTCACCAACCCAGTCAGCATGTTTTGTATTTTTACCAAGGTAAACTGTCAAACCTACAGAAGCGTTTAATAATACACCGTCAAAAGAACCTGTAGTTGTATTACCCATTCCGTCAAAATTCCAGTTTTGTCTTCCGTTAACGATTCCGGTAAGATCTCCTGTCAGCGCCACTCTGTTACTCAATCTGATTTGTCCTGTAAGACCTGCGATTCCGTGCGCCATGTAATCTTGTCCGCCTGGTCCTGTTTCAGTACTAATTTGTGAAACTCCAAAACCACCATGTGCCAAAATACCAATTGTATTTGTCCATGTTTCAAAGTTTAATGCACGACCTACGTTAATAACTCCTTGTAAACTTGCTCTAACATATCTGCTTTCAAAATCTGGAGTGTCTTTACGCTCTTTAAATTGATCATATCCAACATCTAATTTCAAACCAAATTTTGGACTAAACATATATCTTACACCTAAATCTCCGTGGAAAAAATTTAAAGTTTCTGTAGAATAACCAGGTGTAATAGTTCTTACTGGTTTGTTTACACCACCATTTAGTTCTAAAGACCATTTATTGTATTCAGCTTGATCAACAGCTGGCTTTGCAGACATCGTTGTCATATTTTGTGCACTTGCGGCAAATGTTAGCAATAGAAGGGATAACGAAGCTAATTTCTTTTTCATGATATCAAAAATTTAATTGGGTTTTTATTTAAACTCTTGACAAAAGTATAGCTCGTGTATTTGAATGCGTTGTATCCACTCTTACATAATTCCCACTCTTTAACGTATAATTCTGTAATTCTGTTAATTAAAACTCAATTTTAAGCACAAAAAAAGGGTAAAATTTAATTTTTACCCTTCTCTTATTTGCGGAATATTGGTTATTTCAAATTTGGCTGATATAATTTTACAGATCCGTCTCCTTCGCTGCTCACAACTAAAAGACTTCTTTTGTTTGGACTTTTTGAAGCCGGAATAAATAAGATTCCTTCTGGCGCATCTCCTGTTTTTACCGTTTGTAAATATTGTGGAGAAACAGGATTTGTTGCATCATAAACCATGAAAGCATCAGATCTTTCAAGACCAACAAATAAAATATTTTGAGTTCCCATTTTTGCAGCAACTACAGCTTCTGGTTCAGAACCTTTGTCGTCACTTCTTTTATCATCATAAGTCCCTAACTCATTTGTTTTTTTATCAACATCATTTTTACTGTCGTAAACTATTTTTCCAGTATTTCCATTCCAAATAGAAAAAGATCTTGCTCCAAAACTAAACATTTCGTCTAAATCTCCATCACCATCAGTGTCTCCCATATCTGCAATAAGATTAAGTCTTCCTAATTTTGTTTCTAATTTTAAAGTTGCAGCATCTGGAAAAACAGCAGCATCAAGATTCATGTCTTTCATGCGTTTGATATCTGTATTAGCAGTATATTCTCTTGCATCTCCTTCATTGGCAGTGACAAAATATGGAGTGTTGTTTACTGTAAAATGACTAATAGCATCCGGCATATAAAGTCCTTTAACTTTCCAAGGATTAAAAGCTATTTTATCGTCTTTATCGCTCACATCTATAGCATTATCAGCAGTATTGTAATCTTTTGAACCTAAAGGATAGATCGCGGTGATAGTTTTAGAAGTCAAATCAACTTTGGCAACACCGTTGTTTTCTTGTAAAGTTACCCAGGCAGTTTTAGAATCATCAGAAATTGTAATGTATTCCGGCTCAATATCCTGAGCAAAGCTTTTAGCAGTTTTTGAAATTCTAAACCCGTCCTTTGCTAATGTTGCTGCCTGACTGCTGAAAGAACTGAAATCTAATGTTGTAACAGCATAACTGCTGGTTTCAATAATAGAAATAGTTCCGATTGGATCTTGTGAATAATCTGTATTTGGTTCTCCTTCATTTGCAGTCATAATAAATTTCCCGTCAGGAGAAAATGTGATCATGTCGGGCAAAGCACCAACCGTAACTTGTTTTATCAGGCTGTAATCACTTGTATTAAAAATAACAACTTTTCCGTTTGCTTGTTTATTAGCAGTAGATTCCAGAGCAACAGCCAATTTACCATCAAAAACAGAAACACTGTTTGCTGCGCCTTCGTAAGCAGTTAAATCAATTTTAGCAATTTTAGCTGGTTTTGCTGGATCTGTAATATCAATCACATCAATTTGATTTACACCACTATTATTTACAGTAAATAATCTTTTTGTTTTTTCGCAGTAAGCAGAGATTTCGGCTGCAGCTTCGCCTCCAATAGTAATACTGCCTATTTCTTTAAAAGTTGAAGGATCTTCGTTTACAACAACTTCTGGTTCTGCATTGTTTGAATTCTCATCATTATTACAGCTTGTAATGATAAATAAAGCCGCTAATAGCGAGATAGTTACTTTTTTCATTTTGTTAGTTTTTAGTTTTGCCAAATGTAAATAGCAGAACCTGCTTGTATATTAAGAGTTTATTAATTAATCTTTAACTTAATTTTTATAAGATATTTTATAGAAATCAGCATACGATTTTTATTCTGCTGTTTTATAATCCTGCCGAATGCTTATCTTTGTAGCTTTAAATTTAGAACCTCAATATGTCAACAAATAATAGAAGATTTCCAGCAGAGTGGGAAAAACAGCAAGGAATTGTATTATGTTTTCCGCATAATGGTAACGACTGGCCGGGAAAATACGAAGCAGTTCAATGGGCATTTGTAGAATTTATAAAAAAAGTAGCCGCTTTTGAAACTGTTTTTTTGGTCGCAGCCAATGAAAAACTAAAAGAAAAAGTTACAGAAATGCTTGAAAGAGCACGCGTAAATATCAAAAACGTTTCTTTTATCATTCATAAAACCAATAGAAGCTGGATGAGGGATTCCGGACCAATTATTGTAAAAAATGGTTCTAAAAGAGAAGCTTTAAATTTTAATTTTAATGGCTGGGCAAAATATAAAAATTACCAATTAGATAAATTCGTTCCAGGAAAAGTAGCTGACTTTATTGATGTTCCGTTAACGCAGGTTATGTACAAAGGAAAACCAGTAATTGTAGAAGGCGGCGCAATTGACGTAAACGGAAAAGGTACATTATTAACTTCTGAAGAATGTTTAATGCATCCGTCAATTCAGGTTAGAAATGCCGGATTTACAAAAGAAGACTACGAAGCAGTTTTTAAAGAATACTTAGGCGTAACCAATGTAATTTGGCTTGGAGACGGAATAGAAGGTGATGATACACACGGTCACATAGATGATTTATGCCGATTTGTAAATGAAGATACTATTGTTACGATTGTAGAAACAGATAAAAGCGATTCGAACTATAAACCTTTGCAGGATAATTTAAAACGTTTACAAAATTCAAAATTAGAAAACGGAAAATCACCAGTAATTGTAGCACTACCGATGCCAAAACGTGTTGATTTTGAAGATTTGCGTTTACCGGCAAGTTATGCTAATTTCTTAATTTTGAATAACTGTGTTTTAGTGCCGACATTTAATGACAGCAACGATAGAGTTGCTCTAAACATACTTTCAGAATGTTTTCCAGACAGAGAAGTAATCGGTATCAGCTGTATTGACTTTATCTGGGGCTTTGGAACATTGCATTGTTTGAGCCAGCAGATTCCTGCCTAATAGATAAAACCATATAGTAGTATTAATGTAAGCAAATTTAAATTTTTTAATTTTTAGATGAACTTATATTACTTAAATGATTAAAAAAAATTGCAAGACAGATATAAAAAAAACCTTGGCTCTCACCAAGGTTTTTCTATTTCTATATATTTTCAGATTTTTTATCTGTTCTTCATGCTCTAATAAAAGGCGGTAATAATTGACTGCAAACTTCTCCGAAGCCCAATCTTACTTCTGCATTTTCGCAGAAACCGCGAATGATTACAGTATCATTATCTTCAATAAATTTACGTTCGCTTCCATCTTTTAACTTAATCGGGTTTTTACCTCCCCAGGTTAATTCTAACATTGAGCCAAAACTGTCAGGAGTTGGTCCGGAAATAGTTCCAGAACCCATCATATCACCAGAATTTACTCTGCATCCGTTAGAAGTATGATGCGCCAGCTGCTGGCTCATTGACCAATATAAATATTTGAAATTAGATTTAGAAATTATAGTTTCTTCGGCATCTTCTGGTTTCAGCGACACTTCTAAATGTATATCAAAAGTTTTTTTACCTTTTGTCTGTAAATAAGGAAGCGGCGACGGATCTTGTTTTGGACCTTTTGTTCTAAAAGGCTCTAAAGCATCCATAGTTACTATCCAAGGAGAAATTGAAGTAGCAAAATTTTTGGCTAAGAATGGTCCAAGCGGCACATATTCCCATTTCTGGATATCACGCGCACTCCAGTCATTTAGTAAAACCATTCCAAAAATATAATCTTCTGCTTCGTAAGTTGGGATATTTTCTCCCATAATATTTACATCAGTAGTAATAAAAGCAGTTTCAAGTTCAAAATCTACTAAACGAGAAGGACCAAAAACAGGATATTTTTCGCCTGCAGGTAAAGTTTGTCCCATTGGTCTGTGAACCGGAATTCCAGAAGGAACAATTGTAGAGCTTCTTCCGTGGTATCCAACGGGAATGTGCAGCCAGTTAGGAAGCAGTGCATTCTCAGGGTCTCGGAACATTTTCCCTACGTTTGTAGCATGTTCTTTACTCGAATAAAAGTCGGTATAATCGCCAATTAAAACCGGTAACTGCATTTCTACATCATCGATATTAAAAATAACAATATCTCTATCTTTTGTTGAATCTCTTAACTGTGGATTGGTTTCGTCGAAAATATCGGCGATACGATTTCGGACCAAACGCCATGTTTTTTTTCCATCAGAAATGAAATCATTAAGCGTGTCCTGCATGAACATATCATCTGTTAAATCTATTCCTTCAAAATAGTTTAATTGTTGTAAAGCCCCTAAATCTATAGCGTAATCGCCAATTCTAGTTCCGACAGTAACGACATTTTCTTTGGTAAGAAATACACCGAATGGAATATTTTGAATAGGGAAGTCGCTATGCTCTGGTACTTCTAACCATGATTTTCTTTTAGTATCGTTGGCGGTTATTGGCATGTGAATGTTAATTATTTGTTGAAAAATTACATGTCAAATATATCATAATCTAACAGGATCACAAACGTTTTTTTGTATTTTTGCAGGAAATTAACGAAAAACGAAAAAATGCAACGCGACGAACAAATTTTTGATCTTATACAAGAAGAGAAAGAAAGACAGATTCACGGACTAGAGCTTATTGCTTCTGAAAACTTTGTAAGTGATGAAGTAATGGAAGCAGCTGGTTCTGTTTTAACTAATAAATATGCTGAAGGTTATCCTGGCAAAAGATATTACGGAGGCTGCGAAGTAGTTGACGTTATTGAGCAGATTGCTATTGACAGAGCTAAAGAATTATTTGGTGCTGAATATGCAAATGTACAGCCTCACTCAGGTTCTCAGGCAAATACTGCAGTTTACCATGCTTGTTTAAATCCTGGTGATACTATTTTAGGTTTTGATTTGTCTCATGGCGGCCACTTAACGCACGGTTCTCCTGTAAACTTTTCAGGTCGTTTGTATCGTCCTGTTTTTTACGGTGTAGATGCAGAAACTGGACGTTTGGATTACGATAAAATTCAGGAAATTGCAACAAAAGAACAGCCAAAATTAATCATCGCTGGAGCTTCGGCTTATTCTCGTGATATGGATTTTGCTCGTTTCAGAGAAATTGCAGACAGCGTAGGAGCGATCTTATTTGCTGATATTTCTCACCCTGCTGGACTTATTGCAAAAGGATTATTAAATGACCCGATTCCACATTGTCATATCGTTTCTACAACCACTCATAAAACATTACGCGGACCACGCGGAGGTTTGATCTTAATGGGGAAAGATTTCGAAAATCCACAAGGATTAAAAACTCCAAAAGGAGAAATCAGAATGATGTCTTCTTTATTAGACTTAGCTGTTTTTCCAGGAAATCAAGGAGGACCTTTAATGCATATTATCGCTGCTAAAGCAGTTGCTTTTGGTGAAGCTCTTAAAGATGAGTTCTTTACTTACGCAATGCAATTGCAGAAAAATGCTAATGCAATGGCAGATGCTTTCGTAGAAAGAGGATACAATATTATCTCTGGCGGAACAGATAACCACATGATGCTTATTGACTTAAGAAATAAAAACATTTCTGGTAAAGAAGCTGAAAATGCATTGGTAAAAGCTGAAATTACAGTAAACAAAAATATGGTTCCTTTTGACGATAAATCGCCATTTGTAACTTCTGGAATTCGTGTTGGAACAGCTGCAATCACAACTCGTGGTTTAGTTGAAAAAGATATGGAAACTATTGTAGCACTTATCGATAAAGTTCTTGTTGATCACACAAACGAAGATGTTATTGAAGAAGTTGCGGAACAAGTAAATGAATTAATGAGCGAAAGACCGATTTTTGCTTATTAAAAATTGTTTCAAGTTTAAAGTTTCAAGTTTAAAGTTTTGTGATTGCGGAATATCGTATTGCAAAACTTTAAACTTTTTTCGTTTCTAAAAAAACCTGAAACAAAGAAAACTTGAAACCTGAAACAAATAAAACAAATAAAACAAAAAGAAATGGGCGTACTAAGATTACAATTGCCGACGGACCCAAGATGGGTAAATATTGTTGAGAAAAACATCGAAGAAATCTTGACAGATCATGCTTGGTGCGAGCAAAAAGCAGCAACAAATGCAATTACAATTATCACCAATAATTCTGAACATCAGGATTTGGTGAAAGATCTATTGGCTTTAGCCAAAGAAGAAATTGATCATTTTGAGCAGGTTCACAACATAATAATTAAAAGAGGATTAAAGCTGGGACGCGAGCGCAAAGACGATTACGTAAACGAGCTTTACTTATACATGAAGAAAAGCGGTGACGGAAGCCGTGTTTCTGGTTTAGTAGAGAGACTTCTTTTTTCTGCAATGATAGAAGCCAGAAGCTGTGAACGTTTTAAAGTGTTGTCTGAAAATATTCAAGATGAAGAATTAGCTGTTTTCTACAGAGAATTAATGGAGAGTGAAGCCGGACATTATACGACATTTATCACTTACGCACGTAAATACGGCGTTGGAATAGACGTTGAAAAACGATGGAGAGAATGGCTTGCTTTTGAAGAATCAATCATTACCAATTACGGAAAAGGAGAAACTATTCACGGATAGTTTTTTTGTTTGAGGTTTTGTTTGTTTTAAGTTTTTCTTTGGTTTCAAGTTTCAAGTTTGTAACGTTGAGTGATCGTTATAGCTATTTAAGAGAAACGAACTCCAGTAAAAAATCTTAAAAAATTAAAAAATCCGTTTTTAATCCGCGTTTTCGCAATAGCGAATCCGTATAATCCGCGTTCAAATAATCGCAAAGTTTTAATAATCTAAAATCTATTTCGACACTTCAGGACTATAATAAAATTGTATATTTGAGAGTAATCAAAACTCAAAGTCATGAGAATAGAAACGGATCTGAAATTAGGATTTAAAGACGTAATGATTCGACCGAAAAGATCAACGCTCAAAAGCAGATCTGAAGTTTCATTAAACCAAAATTTTAAGTTTTTGCACAGCACAGCAAATTGGACAGGAATTCCGATTATGGCTGCGAATATGGATACAGTCGGGACTTTTGAAATGGCTGCCGTTTTGGCAAAAGAAAAGCTTTTTACTGCCATTCATAAACATTACACGTTAGAAGAATGGAACAGTTTTCTGCAAACCGTAAATCCGGATTTCTATGATTATATAGCCGTAAGTACAGGAACTGGAAAAGAAGATTTTGAAAAGATTGGAAAAATTATAACCGCAAATCCTCAATTAAAATTCATTTGTATTGATGTTGCAAACGGTTATTCTGAGCATTTTGTTCAGTTTTTAAAACAAACCCGCAAACAATATCCAGATAAAATAATTATTGCCGGAAACGTAGTTACGGGCGAAATGACCGAAGAACTGCTCTTAGCCGGTGCCGACATTGTAAAAGTTGGTATTGGACCAGGTTCAGTTTGCACTACACGTGTAAAAACAGGAGTTGGTTATCCGCAATTATCTGCTATTATCGAATGTGCTGATGCTGCTCATGGTTTAGGAGGACACATCATAAGCGATGGAGGTTGTTCTACTCCCGGAGATGTTGCCAAAGCTTTTGGCGCTGGATCAGATTTTGTTATGCTGGGCGGAATGCTGGCAGGGCATACCGAAAGCGGTGGAGAACTGATTGAAGTAAAAGGAGAAAAATTCAAGCAATTTTACGGAATGAGTTCTAAAACAGCTATGGACAAACACGCAGGCGGTGTAGCAGAATACAGAGCCAGTGAAGGAAAGACAGTGCAGGTTCCGTTTAAAGGAGATGTAATTTACACCGTTTTAGATATATTAGGAGGCATAAGAAGCACTTGTACTTACGTTGGAGCTTCCAGATTAAAAGAATTGACTAAACGAACTACTTTCATTCGCGTAAGCGAACAGGAAAATCAAGTTTTTACAAAATAAATATGATTAAGATTACCGAAGCATTTGTTGAAGATATTGCTAAAATTCAAGACATTGCAAGCATAACATGGCCGATTACTTACGGCGAAATTCTAACAAAAGAACAATTGGACTATATGTTAGATTTAATTTATTCTGAGGAAGCATTATCAAAGCAAATTCTGAACAAAGAACAATTGTTTTATATGGTTTTAGATTCAGAATTTACAATTGGATTTATCGGAATTGAACATCATTATAAAAATGAAGCGGTAACCAAAATTCATAAAATCTACCTTCTGCCGGAAACACAGGGAAAAGGTTATGGCAAAATAGTTTTTGAATCAATTGAAAAACTGGCTGTAGAAAATAATTCAAAGGAACTTTTATTAAATGTTAACCGATTTAATACGGCTTTAAATTTCTATAAAAAACTTGGTTTTGAAATCAAAGAAACTGTTGATATTGAAATTGGAAATGGATATTTAATGGAGGATTATGTGATGGAGAAAAAATTAATTTAAACAATGCGAATAATATAGAACGCGAATGAAACGANNTCGTTTCATTCGCGTTCTATTTATTAAAAAACTACGTTACAACCACATCATGCTTAAACAATAAACCTTTTACTTCCTTCAAAGCAAAAACAGCTTTCTTTAATTTAGTTTTTGATGGATCAATAGTATAATTATAACTCGTTTTAAAATCGGCTTTGCTGGCATTGGCTTTATCGAATTCTGAACGATATAAGTCGCAGTTGTCAAAAAGGACGCTCGTAAGATCTACTGCCATAAAATCGACAGCAATTAAACTGCAATTGGTAAATGTTGTTCCTTTTAGTTTTAAGGTATAAAATTTTGAAAAATCCAGAATGCAGTCATAAAAGTGAACTTCAAAAATCAATTTGTCGCACATGGCAAAATTCACTTCTTTAATTTCACATCGATTAAATGTAGCTGTTATAAAGGCCACATAATTAATTTTTGCTTCATTAAATATACAATCGTTAAAAACACAGTCAATAAAAGTAACAGCTAGAAAAGTACAGGCAGAAAAATTACAATTATTAAAAACGCAGCACTCAAAATCTTTGAAGTTGACTTCGTCTTTGCCATATATTACAGCATTGTATTCTTTATCGAGAAAATATTCTGATTCTTTTTTCAAAGCAATTTTTATGATTAGATATAAATAAATTTATTTCAAAAAGATTTGTTGTTGAATTTTTATAATAACAAGTCTTTGATTAGAACTTTATTTAGTTGGTAAAGTTAAGTATTTATTGCAATTCATTTTAAATCTACAGGTACTAAATATCACTTTTTAATTCTTCTGCACAGTACTTTTCTAACACTAAAAAATGTCTTTTATTTTCAGTGTATTTTCTTTCATCATACTATTTATTTGATGTAGCTTTACATCGGTTTTTCAAATTAAATACAACCATTTTATCATATGGAAGCGACAAGAAAAGAACACGATTTTTTAGGAGAATTAGATATTCCTAATCATTTATATTATGGAATTCAAACCTTTAGAGCGGTAGAAAACTTCAACATCACCGGAATTCCTATTTCAAAAGAACCATTGTTTATTAAGGCTTTAGGTTATGTAAAAAAAGCGGCAGCTTTGGCCAATAAAGATTGTGGTGCGCTGGATTCTAAAATAGCCGAAGCAATCTGCTACGGCAGTGATCAGGTAATTGCGGGTAAATTTGATAAAGAATTTGTGAGCGATTTAATTCAGGGCGGCGCAGGAACTTCTGTAAACATGAATGCTAATGAAGTAATCGCAAACATCGGTTTAGAATATTTAGGTCATAAAAAAGGAGAATATAATTTTCTGCATCCAAACAATCATGTCAATTGTTCGCAGTCTACCAATGATGCCTATCCATCGGCATTTAGAATTGCGTTGTATTTAAAAATGGAAACGTTCATTAAAACTCTTGCAGGTTTGGAAGTTGCTTTTGCTAAAAAAGGCGAGGAGTTTAAAGAAGTTTTAAAGATGGGAAGAACCCAATTGCAAGATGCGGTTCCGATGACTTTAGGACAGGAATTTAAAGCTTACGCCACAACAATTGGCGAAGATATTGTTCGTCTTAAAAATGCTCAGGAATTATTGTTAGAAATTAATATGGGTGCAACTGCAATTGGTACAAAAGTAAATGCTCCCGAAGGTTATCCTGAAATCTGCGTAAAATATCTCGCTGACGAAGTTGGAATTCCGTTAACACTTTCTCCAGATTTAATAGAAGCAACTGTAGATACAGGCGCTTATGTGCAGATTATGGGAACATTAAAACGTTCTGCGGTTAAAATTTCTAAGATTTGTAATGATTTGCGATTGTTGAGTTCAGGACCAAGAACAGGTTTCAACGAAATCAGTCTTCCTGCGCGCCAGCCGGGTTCATCAATTATGCCGGGAAAAGTAAATCCTGTAATTCCAGAAGTGGTAAACCAGACTTGTTTTTATGTAATTGGTCAGGATTTAACGGTAACTATGGCGGCAGAAGCGGGACAATTACAATTAAATGTAATGGAGCCGGTTATTGCTTTTGCAATGTTTACTTCGTTAGATTATCTTTCAAATGCTATCCAAACTTTAATTGATAAATGTATTAACGGAATCACGGCAAATATTGATCATTGTTACAATTTGGTAATGAACAGCATTGGAATTGTTACTCAGTTGAATCCGATTTTAGGTTATGAAGAAAGTGCCAGTATTGCCGGAGAAGCACTAAAAACAAACAAAAGTGTACACGAAATTGTCGTTATAGAAAGAAAATTGATCACTCAGGCAAAATGGGACGAAATTTATTCTCTCGACAATTTAATCAATCCGAAGTTTATTACAAAATAGGATTGAGCTGCAAATTACGGTTTGCTTCAATTGTGGTTTTATATATGAAATAAGAGATATAATTACTGATAAATAAGTAAAAGCGGCTAATTACAGCCGCTTTTTTTATTCTTGATAATTTAATCATAATTTGTAGAGATGTGTCAGATATGTGAATTTCAATGCTTATTTTTGTTGTATATACAACTTTCTACAGATGAAATTACTTATAGTCGAAGATGAACCAAATCTATTATCGATTCTACGAAAAGGATTTGCCGAAAACAACAATGAAGTTAGTGTGGCTCTAGATGGTAAAACAGCTTTAGAGATGATTCATAACTATACTTTTGATGTTGTAATCTTAGATGTAATGCTTCCGGATATTAACGGAATTGAAATCTGCAGAAGACTTCGCGCAAGCAAAAATTTTGTTCCGATTCTGCTTTTGACTGCTTTGGGAACTTCAGAAAATATTGTAACCGGACTAAATGCCGGAGCCGATGATTATTTGGTTAAGCCTTTTAAATTTGGAGAACTCGACGCAAGAGTAAATGCTTTAAACCGCAGAGCGCATCAGGAAACAGAAAAAATTGACACTATAGTAATTGGAGATTTAGAAATAAACGGACGCGCCAAAACAGTAAAAAGACAAGACGAATCGATTACTCTTACAGCCAAAGAATTTAAATTATTGTATTATCTGGCAAAAAATACAGGTAGAATTGTATCTCGGGATCAAATTTTAGATAATGTCTGGGATATTAATTTTGATATGAATACCAACGTTGTAGATGTGTATATCACCTATTTACGAAGAAAGATAGACAAGCCTTTTTCAGTCAAACTCATTCACACCATGAAAGGATTGGGTTATGTTATAAAAATATAAAATGGATATTAGAAAAAAAATTACGTTTAATTATGTTGCTCTTTCAACCTTCAGCACTTCGCTATTGTGCGTGATTGTTTTTTTCTTGTTTAGAGAAAATAACCGTTACCATTTTCTGAAAAGACTGGATGACAGAGCAAAAATTGTTGCTTCTATTCATTTTCAAGAAGATCCTGAAAAGATTAAATATTATAAAAATCTTAAAAAAGACGGACTTGAAGAACTTATTGAAGAAGAAGAATTTGTACTTAGAATTAACAGCCAGAACAGCTTTGATTACAATACAAATCTTAATCTCCCAAATGAGTTTTATACCAATATTTTATCCACAGGAAAAGATTTTTTTGAAGTTGATAATAAATATTATTTAGGTCAGGTTTTTAAAGAAGGAAGTCAAAAGTATATTGTAATTGTTGCAGCAAGAGACCGAAAAGGAAAAGATACTACTATTTATATAGTAAAAATAATGCTGTTTGGCGGGATTGGTTTTGTTTTTCTGGCTTTCTTTTTAGGACGTTTTTTAGCAAAACGTGTCATTAATCCGGTAGTTAGAATTACAAAGGAAGTAAACAGAATCAGAGCTTCAAACCTTCACAACAGATTGCCGGAGGTTAAGAATTCTGACGAAATTTCAGATCTGACTAATACTTTTAATGATATGCTGGATCGTCTGGAAACCTCTTTTGAAATTCAGGCCAACTTTATTAATAATGCTTCGCATGAATTAAAAACTCCAATTACAACTATCATTGCCGAATCTGAAATTATGCTGCTCAAAGAACGTCAGGTTTCTGAATATGTAGAATCTTTAGAAAATATTTACAGCCAGGCTTCAAGATTAGGAAATTTAACGGAGAGTCTGTTAAAACTGACTCAAACGGGTTACGACGGAAAAAAACAAGTTTCGGATATTGCGAGAATTGATGAACTCTTAATGGATGTAAAATCCGATCTTGACAAAATTTATCCTGACAACCGAGTAAGCATTAAACTTAACTTTGCACCAAAAGATTCTAATCTCTTTTTACTGCCGTGTAATAAGCCATTGTTAGAGCTTGCTATAAATAATATTATAACAAACGGAGTAAAATACTCGGATAATAATGAAGTTTTTGTAACGCTTTCGGCTAATAACGAGATGATTAAGATTTCGATTAATGATATCGGAATCGGAATTCCGCCAGAAGATATTCCGCATTTATATGAACCTTTCTTTAGAGGAAAAATTGCAGCTAAGTATATTGGCTATGGTTTAGGACTTCCGTTGGCGTCAAAAATCATCAGAATGCATGATGGTGAACTTCAAGTGCAGTCAGAACAAAACAAAGGAACCATTGTTACAATTATTTTCAAAAAGACCAACATTAAAAATTTTAATGTAGAATCTTAGGAAATTATAATTTTAGATTAAGAACAAACTAATATTCAGGCAGTTATTTTGCATGTATAAACTAAACAATTATACATATGAAAAATTTCCTAATACCTTCGACTTTAAAAGAAGATACAATCTTAGCTGTAAAATCTGCGGTTAATCAAGCAAAAGATTCTGATTCAGAAATTATTCTAATGATAGTTTCAGAAGCTCCGGATACATTTTCGTCTTCTAGTTTTTTACGTGAAATGAAAACCGGACTTACTGCAAGCCAGGCAGAAGTTCTGGAAACCTGTCGATATATTATCGATCACGTACCCAATTGCAAATTAAAAGTTCATAACCAATACGGAATTTCTGCACCAATTTTAAAACGCATTATCGAGGTGTTTAATATTAAATTGATATTTCTTACTCCGTCTTATAAGCAGGAAACAAAAAAGATACATCAATATTTTATACAGCTTGCAGGAAACCAAAAGTGCCCAATTCTACATTTGAGTACAGAAGTTAATAAAGATGCCTTTAATAAAGCACTTTATGTAGAAAATGCTAATATAAACCTGCATGTAAAAGATGTACAGCAGTATTTGAGCGCTAATTTCTCCTTTACAATCGTAAGTCAGACACCAAGTTTTGATGATAATTACGAAAACGTACAGCCTTACTTATCAGAAGCTATCGCCAAACACGATATCGATATGCTTGTAGAAACTCGTAAAGGCGAAAAAATCAAATTTAAAAAAGTAAAAAAACAAAATGTAAATGAAAAACTGGGACTTCCGGTTCTTTCATTGTATGAAGAGCTGGTTTAGTTCGTAATAATTAGTTCTTAGTCCTTAGCTCTTAGTTCTTAGTAATTAGTCCTTAGTAAATAGTCCTTATTATGCTTTAGTCCAAAATAAATTTTAATGATTTAATATAGATGTAAGATTAGATAAAATATAGTTTTAATATTTTTTTGATCTAAAACTAATCACTAATCAATAAGAACTAAACATGTCATAAATATTAATTTAATTTAAAACCGAAAATATGTTATTAAAGAAAAGAATACCAATGAAGTACGTTCTCGGGAAAATTAAAGTAGAAATAGCTTTAGTGTTGGCTTATACCGTTTTGTTCGAAATTTTTCATCACTATTTTGTCACACTTCCTGTAGATATTCCAATTGCAATTCCAACCATGATTGGAACCATTATTTCCTTATTATTAGCTTTTAAATCCAATCAGGCTTATGATAGATGGTGGGAAGCGCGAATAGTCTGGGGAGCAGTTGTAAACGATTCCAGAACACTTATACGTCAGGTTTTGACATTTTATAAAGACCCGGATTTTTCTGTTGAAGCGAACGAATTCAAAGAAAATTTTGCAAAAAGACAAATCGCCTGGTGTTATAGTTTAGGTCAGGCACTCCGAAATAAAGACGCTGTAAAACCTCTAAAAGGTCTGATGAGCGATGAAGAAATTAAATACATCAGGAATCATCAAAACGTTCCAAATGCTATTTTAATGCTTCATGCGCGCGATCTTAGAAATGCAAAAAATGCAAAAAAAATCAACATGTACCAGCAAGTTGAAATCGATAATACATTGTCTAGATTATGTGATGAAATGGGTAAATGTGAGAGAATTAAAAACACAATTTTTCCAACAACATACAGTATGTACATTCGATTAACTTTGTGTTTGTTTATTTTATTACTGCCTTTTGGTTTAACAAGTGTATTAAGCTGGTTTGCCATTCCGCTAATTACAGCAATTGCAGCAGCTTTCTTTTTGATCGAAAGAATGGCCATCCATTTACAAGATCCTTTTGAAAACCGGGCAACCGATACTCCGGTTACAATGATTGCCAATACAATCGAAAAAAATATAAAACAAATGCTGAATGAATATCAAAGCGAATTTGATATACTGAATGAATTTGATTTAAATGACGAACCTAAGAAAGTCGAAAAAGACACTTATTTCGTTTTATAACTCCTTAATTTTGGTTTCTTTAATTAATTGTTGGCTGGACAGTGTGTAGTTGCGCTGTCCAGTTTTTTTTTATAATTTAAGATACAGTTTTAATGCATAAAAATATAGATTAAAGTCTAAATAAAAGGCTATGTATGTATGCAAGTGAAACGCCTTAGACAAAGAAAGACTATGTTTCTATGTTTTGAAATTTTAAATACTTTTCGCAGCCAATTGCCCTAAAGTCTGTATTGATTGGCGCAGTTCATTCGTCCACGGAAGACCAAAACTCAAACGCATGCAATTTGAAAATTGATCTTGAAAAGAAAAAATCCTGCCCGGCGCAATACTAATATTATGTTTCATAGCCAGATGATAAAATGCGGCAGTATCAATCTTTTTGTCTAATTCTACCCACAGAAAAAAACCGCCTTGAGGCTGACTCACTTTTGTTCCCGGCGGAAAAGATTCTAAAACCGTATTAATATAATTATTGCAATTATGATTTAGGATCTGGCGAATTTTTCTAAGGTGATTTTCATAACGTCCGTTTTTCAAAAAATCGCCAACGACTTCGTGTGTAATCGTAGGCGAGGAGAGCGTATGATAAATTTTATTTCTAAGAATTTCTTTTTTAAATTTTCCGGGTGAAACCCAGCCGGCACGATAACCAGGCGCCAAAGTTTTAGAGACAGAACTGCAGCACAGTACAATGCCGCTTTCATCATAAGTTTTACAATTGGTCGGTCTGCTGGAACCAAAATACAAATCGCCGTGAATATCATCTTCTATAAGCGGTATGTTATAAAATTCCATCAGTTTTACAACTTCCTTTTTATGCTCAGCAGGCATCATGCTTCCCGACGGATTACTAAAATTACTCATCAATAAACAGAGTGTAACTTTTTTAGAAGAAAGTGCTTTTTTTAAAGCATCAAGTTCTATTCCGGTCGTCATATTTGTTGGCAGTTCCATGATATACAAACCAAGAGATTTAGCCAGCTGTAAAATACCAAAATAAGCAGGACTTTCTGTAATAATGGTATCTCCCGGTTTTGTCAGCGTCATCAAACAATGAGAAATAGCACTCGTACAGCCTGGCATAGTAATAATATCCCGTTCTGTTAATGAACCGCCCCAGCTAAAAGACCAGCGTGCAATTTCTTTTCGCAAATTCAGATTGCCTTGTACTTCTTCATAACTTGTACCGCTGTTTGGAAGCTGGCGCATTGCCTGAACCATTCCTTTATTTAATTTAGCAATAGGAAGAAGCTCATTTGATGGAAAACCCAAAGACAGCATTGTTATATTTTTATCCGTCATATTACCATAAACCTGATCGATTAAATCCTCACGGTCAATATTTTCGCATTTTAATATCGGACTGCTCGGAGAAGGTTCCGGAATTGTTCTGGCCGAAGTATTACTAACATAATAACCAGACTGCGGACGAGATTCGATCAGCGACCGGCTTTCGATTTCATAATAAGCTTTGCTGACGGTGCTCATGCTGTAACCTGTTTCTGCACAGACTTCCCTAATCGAAGGCAGTTTGTCGCCAACATTTAATAAACCCGTTTTAATCTGCTTCTCTATAACATCTGCAAACTGAAGATATAAGTAATTTGAATTTTTCATAAAAAAAAAAACTGTTATGCTGCAATTTACAAAAACTGTATCTGTATTGCTGTTTTATTTTTTAGAAATTTGTCTTATAACCAAACAAACTGCTATTTCGTGAAAACAACAAAATACTACATTGCTGCAATTACCTGTTTCGTCATCTGGGGATTTTTTAGTTTGGTTCTAAAACCAATACACGAATATCCATCTTTAGATATTTTATTTTATCGTGTCTTTAGCTGTAGTATCCTAATGCTGCTCATTTCGTTTACATTCAGACGAAAAAAAATCAAAGAAGCTGCTGCAGTTTTTAAAGCACTGCCTAAATCTGAAAAAAGAAAATCGACTTTGCTGAATATTGGCGGAAGTGTTTTTCTAATGGCCAATTGGTTTACGTTTATTTATGTAATGAATCATGTCAGCGTAAAAGCTACCTCTTTGGCGTATTTGGTATGTCCGATTCTAACAACTTTATTGGCTTATTTTTTACTGCACGAAAAACTGTCCAAAACACAATGGATTTCTGTAGGATTAAGTATTTCAGGTTGTTTACTGCTCTCTTACAGCAATATTATGGATATGTTTTTTAGTATGATTATCGGCTTAACTTATGCAGCCTATTTAGTAAGTCAGCGTATAAACAAAGGATTTGATAAATTTATAATACTAACATTTCATATAACATTGGCAGCACTCGTTTTACTGCCTTTTTATCCAATTTACAGCGGACCGGTTCCGACAGAATTTAAGTTTTATTTCTGCATAGAAACCATTGCAGTTTTGTTTACCATTATTCCGTTGTTTCTTAATTTATATGCACTTTCCGGAATTAATTCTTCTACTGTTGGAATGCTTCTGAATATCAATCCAATGATTGCTTTTTGCCTCGCCAATTTTGTCTATCACGAAAAAATCAGCGCATTGCAGATTGCAGCTTACAGTATTATTTTTATCGCAGTTTTGGTTTTTAATTCACATCACTTTATCGCGGTCAAACAAAAATATAATCTGTCGTCTAAAGAATCTCTTTAAAAGTAATTTTGATATTTTTTATTGGTTTAAAATTATAAAATTACGAGAATCTTAACAGGTTTATACAGCAGGAACTGTTTTTTTTTGCTCAAAACAGAAAAATAAAAAGAAAAGATTCCATACCCAAAA
>NZ_MUHF01000020.1 GCF_002217435.1 Flavobacterium reichenbachii | reverse complement strand
AAGAAAGTATGGACAACACACTAATTATTAAAAAAGAAAGACAGATCAAAGCAGATACTGAAAAAGTTTGGGCTGTTTTGACTAATCCCGCAGAAATTACAAAATGGCTTGGTGTTACTGCAACAAGTGATTGGAGACCGCAAAGCGAGATAATATTTGCTTTTACGTGGGATGGCAAAATATATAATGATAAGGGAATAATTATTCAATTTGAGAAAGAGAAAGTGTTTTCGTATTCTTATTGGAGTGGTTTTTCTGGACTTCCGGATTCTCCTGAAAATTATTCGGAAATCGAATTTGTATTAGATCCAAATGAACTTGGAGTTACTCTTAAATTGACACATAGTAATTTTGCATCGGAAACCATGTATAAACACTCAGACAATAACTGGGAAGAAACATTGAATGAAATAAAAAAATTAGCAGAAGAATAATAACTCTGATAGTTTAAAACCACATCATCACAAACATATTACAATATTAAAATTGGAGACAAGAAAAGCGTATGAACTTACAAACATGTAATAAAAAGAATAATGTACTAGGCTGTTTTATGTTTTTTTTGCTTTTAATAACTAATAATTCATTTTCATCCAATAGATTTTTGGCTTCTTTAGATCAAAAAGGTTATAAAACTACTGAAGTTAAATCGTTTGAAAAGTTGGAGCTATATGTTAACAATGTTTTGAGTAAAAAGGAGGTTGTTTTTTTTAAAAATAATAATGTATTTTTTGGCTTTATATTCTTTGAAGATTCTGATCGGCCTAATTTTTTTCTAACTGACGAGAATAATGTAACTCTATTTTTGACTGAACCAGCATCAGATGGAGAGAATTTATTTTTATCAGTGCTTAATAATCACTATTCGGCTTATTACATGGAGTTTTCAAAAAGGGAAGTATATTATGTAAATTTCTTATTTATGTTTAAACCTAGTTTACCCCATTTTACTATTTACTGTTTTGGGGAAAATAAATACGATGAATTTACGGCTTCTAGCGACAGGAGAATTTCTTATCCAGACTTTACAGACAGAAGTAAAACATTTAGTGATTATTCACCATTAAAAAATATTAAGATTGAAAAACTGAAAAAAGTAAAAGAAGGAATTTCAATGCTCAATTTACGCCCTTCCATACTAAATTTATTTATAGATATTTCACATTAGTACTCGTAAAATTGCAAGTTGATTTTAGGCGCAGTTTAAATTTTTAAGATATCACTTATTACGTTGATAAATCCGTATTCTTCAAAACTATTCCAAAGAATGGGAACTGTCAAATTGTATTCTTTGTCTTTTGCCCATATAAGTCTGTAGCCGCCGTTTTCCATATAAATACAGCCATAATCTGCTTCTACGCCTCTGCATAATTCTTTAAAATACCTGTCCACTGATTTTGATTTAGCAAAAAGCCGGCTCATATCACTTGTCGCAGCCCAAAACTGAAGTTCTATACAATTATCAATTTTTGAAGAATAGTCGTTAATGTGAATTTCAATATTTCCGATCCACCATTTGTTATCTGTGCTTTTATAAAAATCGATAAAATCAGATTCATAAATAGAATTCGGCTGATAGTTTTGTGTCAAATCATATAGATAATACTCGATCACACTATCGTCTTCATCTACTAAAATGCAGGTATCAACTTTTTGATCTATTCCAAAGTTGTCGAGATAAGTTTTTGTTGTCTTTCCGTTTGCGTAGTTGTCAATTTTATATAATTGATCATTAGTTATTTCAAATGAAACTCTGTCTATGTCAGAATGATCATAAACAAATTTTAGAGCTCTCTTGAGATTTTCTTTTTTAATGTATATTCTATAATCGTAATCTAATCCCATTTGTTGGTTTATTTAAAGTTGCTGACTCTTATCTGTTTTGTTTACTATTCTGGCTTGATTATTTTTTTACAGCATTCAAAATTGGTGTATGTTCAAAAATACATAAATTTTGAAATTATTTCCGAACCTTTAATAATGGATTTGAAGATACTTAATTCAGAATAAAATAATATGTTTTTTATATCTCCAAAAGTTCCTTTGGCTATATTAGCAAAACTTTTAATTAACTTAACATGAGGATTCTTTTTTCTAAATTAACAGTTATTCTGCTGGTTTTAGTAACGTCTGTGCTATTGATTTATTTTTACATAAATGACGTTCAAAAAGCAAGATTAAAGGTGTTTAACGAACAAGTAGGTACTTATAAATTAGATTTACAAAGAACAAAACTTGAAAATTATCAAAAAGATAGTAGTGCTTATAAAAAATTAACGATAACTTTTTATAGTGATTCTACTTTTAAACTCAACATTCCAGTTCCCTTCATTAATGACACAAAGGGCAGATGGGTGGCTGATGCAGGAGATTATGATAGTTGGAATTGGCTGCAATTTGATAGATATCTGAAAAAACACAAAATGGAAATTAATTCTGGGAACCAATTTTCTCATATTCAAAATTATGGAAGTAGTTCAGGATTTTACATTAATGCTGTTCGCCCAATGGATAACCAGAATTATATTCAGGAGGTATATTTTATTAGAAAAAATAAAAAATAATATTTAAGTAAGTATGGAATAATACAGAAAATAAAAGTGGGACAAAGAAGGAATGCTCTTCTTTGTCCCATTCAAGTCGTGATGGGTACAGAATTCTGATCAATTGCAGCAAGAGTTGACAATTTTGCATGATTTATTTTAAGAAAATAAACCTCTAACCGCGATTTAGTTATTCGATATTTGTGATCCATTCATTTATTTCCTTTATTACCTCTTGGATCTTGTCTATCTTATATTCTTTCATTTTTGGATTGTAGTCAAAAAAATCTTTTTTAAAATATATTAAGAAAGTTTGTTTATCTAATTTATAATCAATTAAAACCATATTGGTAAACGATCTACTGCAGAATCCATTAGTTTTAGTAATAGCAATTAAGGTTTTGTTCGCTTTAATATAAAACTCATTCAATTGTTTGGTTTTTATACAGTAGTCTATAAACTCTTTTATTTTTTTAGCTTTCCACTTATATATGTAAATGTTGTTGTTAAAAAAATTAGATATTTCATTCCATTGCAGTTCGGAATTCATTTCACACCAATAATTTGAATCTCTTTGGTACCAACCTTCACACAACTCTTTTATTGAACTAGATATAATTTCAAATTTCCCATCCCAATGATTATTGTAATGTCCCCATATTCCATTTTTATCTTTTCTATAGCCTAATATCAAATCGAAGTCGTCATAAATTTCGCCTATTCTAAAAAAATTCTTTTCAAGATCAATTTGCGAATTCTCATGTGAATACAGTATTTGGCATTCAGTTGCATTGAAGAGACCAAAGGAGTAATACTCGTTTAAATATTCTGAACAATTATACCCCTCGATTTTAGATTTCATAACTCAATTAAATATGTATAACATGTTAATAATCTTCGCTAAATAGTCATAAAAATAAAACTCATTAAATTGTAGTTATTAGAATGCTTCTTTTAAACAAATATAAAATTATTAATTTACCTGTAAATTAGTCGCGCTGATAAAAAAATGGAAACAAACTTTATGAGATTTAAAAAAAAACTAATGTATTACTTGAAAAATCTTGACGGAGTTAGAATCGAAAATTCCGATAAATACTGATGTTACAAAAAAATAAAAATTTAGGAAAGGATTTTAGAACCATAAAAAAAGCCTGAGAATATAGATTCTCAGGCTTTTCCTTTTTTATGTGACCACGGTGGGATTTGAACCCACACGCCCTTACGAGCACCACCCCCTCAAGATGGCAAGTCTACCGTTTCTCCACGTGGCCTAAAACAAAAAAGGTCAAGTAAAATAAATTACTCGACCTTTTGTGACCCGACTGGGGCTCGAACCCAGGACCCCATCATTAAAAGTGATGTGCTCTACCGACTGAGCTATCGAGTCATTGCTTTCAAGAAACTTATGTGTTAATCACAAAATTTGTGACCCGACTGGGGCTCGAACCCAGGACCCCATCATTAAAAGTGATGTGCTCTACCGACTGAGCTATCGAGTCATATTCGTTTCTTGAATGCGGGTGCAAATATAAGGAGTTTTTTTCGAAGTTTCCAAGCATTTTTATTATAAATTTGTCTTTTTTTACGAAAAATTTACAACGTGTTAGTTTATAAGGTTTTATTAATATGAAAAAAATCGTCTTATTAGGTTATATGGGTTGCGGAAAGTCAACAATTGCCCAAAACTTGTCAAAAATTACAAATATTCCATTTCTCGATTTAGATAAATGTATCGAAGAAAAATCAAATTTATCCATAAATCAAATTTTCGAACAGCATGGAGAGATTTATTTTAGAAAATTAGAGCATGAAATGTTTCTTGAATTGCTGCAGTCTGAAGAAAATAATATAATAGGTTTGGGAGGAGGAACTCCATGTTATGCCAATAACCACGAATTATTGCAAAAAGAAGATGTTACTTCAGTTTATTTAAAAGCTTCTATAGAGACTTTATATGATAGATTAGTGCATAACAAAAGCAAGCGCCCGTTAATCGCTAATATGAATGAAGAGGAGATGAAAGAGTTTATCGCAAAACATTTGTTCGACAGAAGCTTTTACTACAACCATGCAAAACATAAAGTTGTAGTAGATAATAGAACGGTTGATGAAACCGTTGGCGATATTATGAAGATCTTAGCTTAAAGAAGCGTAATCTCCATCCTTATCGTCAAAAACTACCTGAACATGCTCCAATAACGAAGTAGATAAAGAAATGCCCTTAAAATCAGCTTTTACAGGGTATTTTTTATGATTTCTGTCTACAAGTACTGCAGTCTTGAATTTTTTTAGCGGAACATCAAGAAAATGACGTACAGCATAAATTAGAGTGGTGCCCGAATTTAAAACATCATCAACCAATACCAATCCTTTGTTTTCATACTCAGCAACACTTAATGAAGTTTGTATAGGAAGCTGTGGATTTTGTTTGTCAACTTTAACCTCACACAGAGAAACTTTGATTGTGGAAATTGTATTTAAGGCCTGAGCAATTTTTTTAGCAAAAATAGAACCATTAGAAGCAATTCCAGCAATGACAACTTCTTCTTCGTTAACAAATGTTTCGTAAATCTGGTAGGCGATACGTTTTATTTTGTGTTCAATTTCCTGATTCGTTAAAATGATGTTTTTGCTCATGATTATTTTTTTTTGCTAAAATACAACTAGAATTTTAGATTTCGGATTTTTTGATTAGAATTCGGAATTTAATTTTCCTCTTCTTCGTCAATAATATCATCGCCATATTCGTCAATGTCTCTTCTGTCTTTTTTGGTAGGTCTTCCTGTACCGCTTTTACGATAATGTTCTTTAGAAAGTTTTAATAATTCTAAATGGGCGTAAGCTTCAGGAGGAGTTTCATTTTTACGATAAATGTCAACAAGTTTTGCTCCAACGCGACTCTCCGGGATGTCCAGCACGGTTATAATCTGTGTAATCTGATCTTTTCTAAAGGTAATTTTGTCGGTAGGAAAAACCTCTTTAGACGGTTTTGCAACTTGTCCATTTACAGTAATATGGTTCTTTTTGCAGGCTTCGGTTACCATGTTTCTGGTTTTGTAATACCGTACACACCATAAGTATTTATCTATTCTCATAATTTTTCCAAATTCGAAGTTAAATTCTTTACAAAAATAAATCAATATTGTATCTTGCGCACCTAAAAAATTAACAATAATGAATAAATTTAAATATTATTTTGTTTTATTACTTGCGGGTATCGCTGTCGTTTCTTGTAATAAAAGCGATGATGATGAGGTTGTAACGGTTCCGTTAAGAGATTACGCCGTGCAGTATAAAGCTGATAATGATTCGATTGAAAAATATTTGAAAACTAATTATATCGTTGAGGTTACAACAGATTTAGATATTAAAATTGCTAAAATTCCTGCTGGAGGGGCACAGGTTTCTCTTTGGGATCAGCAAGATTATCCTCTTAAAAAGAGAGAAGTTTATAATGACGGGATAACTTATACAGTATATTATATGTCCTTAAGAGAAGGAGTAGGGCAGTCTCCTATGAATACAGACAGAATTTACGCTACTTATACAGGATATTTATTAGACAATACAGTTTTTGACAGCTCTTATGATGTACCTGGAATCTGGGATCTTGATGGTGTAGGGGCAAGAGGAGTTTTTGTTGACGGATGGAAAGAAATTTTTCCTAAATTTAAAACAGGTACTTCTACAATGGCGTCAAATGGTGTTATAACATATGATAATTATGGAGCAGGAGTAATGTTTGTGCCTTCTGGGCTAGCTTATTATGCTCAAAGTTCGGGAACTATCGGTGCTTATACTCCAATTATATTTACATTTAAATTATTTGATCTTCAACGATTTGATCATGATGGCGATGGTATTTTTGATTATCAGGAAGATTTAAACGGTGATGGTTATGTATATGATTTTAGAGATACAGTAACATATCCAAATCCACCAGCAAGTCTGGTTGATGATACAGATAAAGACGGTATTGCAGATTTTCTTGACACTGATGATGACGGAGATGGATATGCAACTCTTTTTGAGGTAACAAAACCAACAGGAGCTCCTTTTTCTGGTGTAAGTAAATATTATCCTTACAGTCCAACTTTAGACAATCCTGCTACGCCAAATGTAGATGAAACAGAAATTTGGGGTGTGCCAAGAAGGCCTACAGGTGAACTTACTGATCCGGCAAAACCAGAATCTATAGATAATCCTAGAAAATTCATTCCAGAAGATTACACAGAGCCAACAAGACTAAGAATTCATTTGGATAAAACTTATCCTTACCAAAAGAAATAGTTTCCTAATAATAATGCAAAACCTCGAAAGTGATTTCGAGGTTTTTTTGTTAAATATTTAAAAATTTGTAAGTAAAATATTTCAATATTGACTTATATTATGTATAATTGTAAGTTAAATTTTAAAATATTTGATTATGAAAAGATTATTATTGATTTTAGGAGTTGTATCGCTTTGGTCGTGCAGTAATGATGAACAAGTTCAAACTACACAAGCTAATACTCAGAATTCGCTTTCTGTTTTAGATGGAAAGTTATTATCATTCAAAGATGATGAATCGTTTATCAAAGAGTATATCGGATTATCTGAATTGAATACAGATAAGCTTAAATCATGGGATTCTAGTAAGAAGTTTACTGCTTTGTTAAGTGTTTCAGACGATTTATTTGAAATTGAAGGTGATATTGTTCCGGTATCGAGATTGGTTTATTCAGATGCTTTAAAGGCACTTTTAAGTTCTGAATCAAAATTAATGATTGGAGGTAAGGTTTTATGGCTTAATGGACGTAATTTTTATTTACTAGGGAAAAATGATCTAAATAAAACATCCGATGAACTTGTTAGTAGTAAGGATAGTTTTGATGTTTATGGTCAATTGTTAAGTTTGTCAGGATCTAGCAAAAGTTTAACAAGTAGGAACGTTATTCCGAATGAAAATAGAACAATAACTTTTGCTAGTGATGAAATGAATGTAAATGGTAGTAGATTAAGGCATGTTTTAGATTTGTTTAACGAAACAATTGTCTTAAATGATCAAATAAAAACAAGTAAAATGTATTTGCGAAACACGTTACAGTATAGATCTTGTTCTACGTTTCGTTGTACTTGGAAGGAAGCGATGAATGTTAGAACTTTGTCAACAGCTAATTTATATTGTGCGTCATGTTCAAATGGATCTGTCGCGCCTTGGAGTTTGTTTACTATAAATGATTATGGAATGACAGGTACTCAAACTTATTTGCTGGCCAACTGGTCATTGCAATATCCGCTAGCTAATCCATATGCTAATTTTGCTGTTTCAGGTTTTGTTACTAGTCAAGTGGAGGGTGTTACATTTTCTATTCCTATCTCTTGGTATTAATTTTATAAAAAACCTCGGAATAGACTTTCCGAGGTTTTTTTATAAGTAAGAAAAACTAAAATTATTTTCTTTTGATCACTCTTTCTACAGCTTCAACAATCGCTTGGTTGTTTAATTTGTATTTATCCATTAATTGTTCAGGAGTTCCAGACTCACCAAAACTATCGTTTACTGCTACAAATTCTTGTGGAGCTGGAGTGTTTAATGCTAATACTCTAGAAATACTTTCTCCTAAACCGCCAAGAATGTTGTGCTCTTCTGCAGTAACAACACATTTTGTTTTAGCCAATGATTTAAGAATAGCTTCTTCGTCAAGTGGTTTAATTGTGTGAATGTTGATTACTTCTGCAGAGATTCCTTTTGCTTCAAGTGCTTCAGCTGCAATAAGGGCTTCCCATACTAAGTGACCTGTTGCAACAATGGTAACGTCTGTACCTTCGTTTAATAAAATTGCTTTTCCAATTACGAAAGGCTCGTCAGCGGGTGTAAAGTTTGGTACAACCGGACGACCGAAACGTAAATAAGCAGGACCATGATGATCTGCTAATGCCAATGTTGCTGCTTTAGTCTGATTGTAATCGCAAGTATTGATTACAGTCATTCCTGGTAACATTTTCATTAAACCAATATCTTCTAAGATTTGGTGTGTAGCTCCGTCTTCTCCTAATGTTAAACCAGCGTGAGAAGCACAGATTTTTACGTTCTTGTCAGAATAAGCAACAGATTGACGAATTTGATCGTAAACTCTTCCTGTAGAAAAGTTAGCAAATGTTCCTGTAAAAGGAATTTTTCCTCCAATTGTTAAACCCGCAGCAATACCAATCATGTTCGCCTCTGCGATACCAATTTGGAAAAAACGTTCTGGGTGGTTTTTTTTGAAATCATCAAATTTTAATGATCCAATCAAATCTGCACAAAGTGCTACAACATTTTCATTTTTTTGACCTAATTCAGTCATTCCCGCTCCAAAACCTGAACGAGTATCTTTACTTCCTGTATTTTCGTATTTTTTCATTTTTTTCTTTTGAGATGCTAAGTTTCTAAGATTCTAAGTTTTTTAACTGGAAACTGTTTACTGAGCCTGAACATTTTTTTTAATAATCGATTTGATCTGCTGAATGATTTTGAGCTAAAGCAGCTGTCAACTGATCGTTGTTTGGTGCTTTACCGTGCCATGCGTGTGTGTGCATCATAAAATCAACTCCGTTACCCATTTCAGTGTGTAACAAAATACAAACTGGTTTTCCTTTTCCTGTTCTTGATTTTGCATCAGTCAAACCGGCAAGAATGGCATCGATATTGTTTCCTTCCTGAATTTCAAGAACGTCCCAGTCAAAAGCTTCAAATTTAGCGCGGATGCTTCCCATTGGTAAAACTTCGTCAGTTGTTCCGTCGATTTGTTTTCCGTTAAGGTCAATAGTCGAAATAATATTGTCTACTTTTTTGGCAGAAGCATACATAATTGCTTCCCAGTTTTGACCTTCCTGCAATTCGCCGTCTCCATGTAAAGTATAGATTAAATGATTATCTCCATTTAATTTTTTAGCCTGAGCTGCACCAAGAGCTACAGATAAACCTTGTCCTAATGAACCAGAAGCAATACGAACTCCAGGTAATCCTTCGTGAGTTGTAGGGTGTCCTTGTAAACGAGAATTTAACAATCTAAAAGTTGCCAATTCTGAAACAGGAAAATAACCGCTTCTTGCTAAAACGCTATAAAAAACTGGAGAAATATGCCCGTTTGAAAGGAAGAAGATGTCTTCACCAATTCCGTCCATATCAAAACCTTCCTTACGGTCCATAATATTTTGGTATAAAGTCACCAAAAATTCTGTACAACCAAGTGAACCACCTGGGTGACCTGAATTGACTGCATGTACCATACGAAGAATATCTCTTCTTACTTGGATAGTTAAATCGCTTAATTGTTGTGTGTTAGGCTTCATTTATATGTAAAATTTTAAACTGATGCAAAAGTACTCGTTATTTTGCGGGGAGACAAATGATTTTTTGCTTTAGTTTGCTGGAATTGTTAAATTCTGAGATTTTTTTTATAGATATCAAAAAAAATCAGAGTTGTTTTTACTATTTAAAATAGAAGAATGTTTTTTGTTGAAATCTGAAAGGATTTTTTTGGATTGATATAAACACAAAAAAGTCCCGTTAAACAGGACTTTTTGCTTTGTAAATTACAATATCTTTAATTATCACTTTCGCTGTAATAATTGTTTTCCTCGTCTTCAGAACCTATATTTTCTTGTTGATCGTCAAGCTCAGAACCTGGAACATCTAAGTCTTCTCCAGTTTGATCGTCTTTCTCGGTATTAAAACTGTTTTCATTCCATTCACCTTCTTTTTGGTCAATAGATTTTTCAGTATTGATATTCTCCGGATTGATGTTTTTAAGCTTTTCTTCTTGGCTGTAAATGTCTTCGTTTGCAGGATAATCTAATTTTTCTAAATTTCTTTGGATTTCCTCTTCCTTTTGTTCTTGTTCGTTTTTCATGTTTTCTATATTTTAAATTCGTTAAAGAAATAACGATTGTTTTCTCATCTAAAATTAGAAAATGAAAAGCAGAGAACTGTTATACATTTATATTTTGATATTCCAGCTTTTACATTTTCAGCAAGTTAATTAGGCTGTATTCTAACTTAAAGCAAACCTTCTACATAACTTGCAATCTGCGAATCTGTGTAAGAACTGAAAGTAGAACCCGCAAGTTGAAAGTTTAAGAATAAAGTAGAATCTTTTAATTCCATTTTTACAGCACTGCTATCGTCTGTGTTTGTCAGTCGAATGGTTTTCATGCTTTCTTGCAATGCTTCTCTGCCCATATCGTCGCTGCAGATTTTTTTTACGAAAGATTCGATGTCATTAAATACAATGTCTAATCTTGACAACGGATATTCATCATAAGCTGTAAAAGTGCTCCAGTCAATATCTACTTTAATATCGTAACCAGAACGTTCTTTTAGTTTTTCTTCAAATGCCGGAAGTTTTTCTGTCTTAATTGATTCTGCTAAACGCTTTTCTGCTAATCCCATATTTTATAATGATTAAATAATTAAAAATGAATGACAAAAATAACGGTTAGGTTTTTCCTCCGCATCACCATTTATAATGATTTTGAATATAAATGATTTAAAATACTTTTGTGCCTTCAGTTTCTAAAATTTCATTTAAAATCTCAGAATTATGCCCTTTTTCTCTTGCTTTTTCAGCAAAAAGCACAGCTTTGTCGGACTGTTTTAATTTGCAGTAAATTTCGGCAATATTGCATAGAAAAATTCCTTCTTCCGGATTTGCACGTGTCGCTTTTACAAAATAATCTAAAGCTTCTTCATAGCGTGATTCCAGATCTAATAAACATCCAAAATTATTGTAAATAATAGCCAGGGCATAAGGATCATGTTTTGTATTTTCTATAAAATAATCCAATTTTTTATAACATGCCTCTGAGCCTTGAGTATACCAAAGCAGTCGGGCTTCGACAAAATAACCAAATCCAAAATCAGGATAATTTAGAATTAATTCATCACATATTTTTTGAGCTTCGTCATATTTTTTGGCTGTGATAAGAGGCCATGTTTTTTGATATAGGCTGTTTTTATATTCTTGTTCCTGAAGTCTTTTTATTCTGTTGTCGACACTTTCTTTTCTGTCCGAATCTATTTTGATAATCCAGTCTTCAAAGTTTATTTCTCTGTCGTCGATTCTGATTTTAAAATCTAAATCTCCATCAGTATTTTTAAGAAGGATAGAAAAGTGAATCAAAATATCTTCGTTTTCTCCTGCTGTATTTTCTATAAAATCGTGCAGTTTATTTGAATCTATATCTATCACTGCCCAATGATAACGCCAGTAAATAAGAGTAATGGTTTTAGGAAGATGCCTGAAAATGGGCAGATTAATATCGGAAACAATTTCATCATTTGTTGGTAAAGTATCTAATATTTCAATTTTGGTTTCTTCTAATAAACTTTCAAAAGAAAAGCTCCAGATAAATTGCTTGTTTAATAGCGCGGCATTTCTCTCTATTACATGAGATTCTCTAATTTTTTTAATTAAAGATTGAAAATGTCCTTTGTTTTCAAAATTAGAAATCGAAATGTAATTATTCGTTTTAATTTCCTTTTCTGCTTCTGTAATCGAAATAGATTTACTTTCAGGAGAAAAGAATAAATGTTTTTCTGTAGTAAAAAGATCAACGCTTCCGTTTAAAGACAGATATATTTTAAGGCTTTCAGTTTCTCTACCGCGCAATACTGCGGGTTCGTTAAGAGGATATTTTACCGGAGTTAAAACAAGTTTATGGTAAGGGAATTCTATTTTGCTCTGATAATATTTTTCTTCATTAAAAGAATACCAAGTGAGTACAAGGAGATTCGTGCGCATGGGAATTTGCGAGATTGTCCATTGAAAATTCCTTTCGATTTTAGTATTCGAAATTCTTTTTGTTTGCGTATTTATAAATTCAATCTTATCAATATAAAGGTGAAATTCAGGATCATGAATAATTTTTATTCGTGTTTTGATAAAATTTGAAGCCATATTCCATCTTAAATAAAGATATCTTATGTCCTGAAAAACAAAATAAAGTAGCGGTAAACCGAAAACGATAAATGCCCAGATGTAAAAATGAAGATTGTTAAAGTGATTTGTTATTTGGTATTCGTAAATCAAATAAAAGCCATAATCGACAATTGTAAAATAACTAAAAACAAGAAGCCAGCCAATTATAAACTCAACCGAAATTCTTTGAGAACTTTTGCCGTAAAAATGAAAATAAAAAAATCCGATAAACGAAATCACTAAATTAAAAGCTAAAACTAAAGGAATGCCTCCAAGGAAAAGCAAGCCGTAAGAAATTAAAGAAGGTATAAAAGTTACCAGAATTGGGAAAAATAGGAATTCTTGTAAGTTGAAATATACTCGTTCAAATTCTTTGTAAGGTTTATAGTTTATCATCTTTTATGGTTTTTTAGTTGTAATAATGAATTGGTAAATAGAAATATTCACTTTTTTGTCAAATAATCTTCTTTGTAGAATTGCCCAAAATTCGTTGAATTCAAAAAATGATTCATCATTATAATTAGTGATTTTAGCATTAGCCGGGTTTCTATTATTGAGCTGATTTTCATAAATATCTAATTGACAAATTTTCTAATTAAATTTCCCTGAAATTGATTTATCTTTGCGGTCCCGAACAATAGGGAGAAAAACGCGTATATGAAGTTTGATTTATTACAAAAAGATCCGCAGTCGAAAGCGAGAGCGGGAAGCATTACTACAGATCACGGAGTTATAGAAACTCCTATTTTTATGCCTGTTGGTACCGTTGCATCTGTAAAAGGTGTACACCAAAGAGAGCTTAAAGACGATATTAATCCGGATATTATCTTAGGAAATACTTACCATTTATATTTACGTCCGCAAACTGAAATCCTTGAGAAAGCAGGCGGATTGCATAAATTCATGAACTGGGATCGTAATATTTTGACCGATTCTGGCGGATATCAAGTGTATTCTCTTTCGAATAATAGAAAAATTAAAGAAGAAGGAGTAAAGTTTAAATCGCATATTGATGGTTCGTACCACTTTTTTACGCCAGAAAATGTGATGGAAATTCAGCGTACTATTGGAGCAGATATTATCATGGCTTTTGACGAATGTACGCCGTATCCTTGCGATTACAGATATGCACAGCGCTCTATGCACATGACACACCGCTGGTTAGACCGTTGTATTAATCATTTGGATAAAGTTCCTTATAAATATGGATACGAGCAGACATTTTTTCCGATTGTTCAGGGAAGTACTTATAAAGATTTACGCCGTCAGTCTGCAGAATATATTGCTAATTCTGGTCAGCAGGGAAATGCAATTGGCGGATTGTCAGTTGGTGAGCCGGCAGAAGAAATGTATGCAATGACAGAAGTAGTTTGCGAAATCCTTCCAGAAGATAAACCTCGTTACTTAATGGGAGTTGGGACTCCAATTAATATTCTGGAAAATATTGCGTTAGGAATTGATATGTTTGACTGTGTTATGCCAACGCGTAACGCAAGAAACGGAATGTTGTTTACAGCAAACGGAACAATCAACATTAAAAATAAAAAATGGGAAGCTGATTTTTCTCCAATCGACGAAATGGGGCATACTTTTGTTGATACAGAATATACAAAAGCATATTTACGCCACTTGTTTGCTGCCAACGAATATTTAGGAAAACAGATTGCTACAATTCATAATCTTGGTTTCTATATGTGGTTGGTTCGTGAAGCTAGAAAACATATCTTAGCAGGAGATTTCAGACCATGGAAAGAAATGATGGTTAAAAATATGAGTCAAAGACTTTAAAAAGTTTCAAGTTTTAAGTTTCAGGTTTCCGGTTCTTTGCAGAAGTTGAAACCTGAAACTTGAAACAAAAAAAAATGTATATGCTGACGATAATAGATAAATACATCTTAAAAAGATATCTTGGTACATTCTCTGTAATGTTACTTTTGTTTGCACCAATCGGAATCGTAATTGATGTTTCTGAAAAGGTAAATAAGATGCTCGAAAACAAAATTCCGTTTCCGGATATTGCTTTCTATTATTACAATTTTACGATTTACTTTATTAATTCGCTGTTCCCGATATTTTTGTTTTTATCGGTAATTTGGTTTACCTCAAAATTGGCCAATAATACAGAAATTATAGCCATTTTAAGTTCAGGAATATCTTATACCCGTTTTTTACGTCCTTATATTATAGGAGCAACCATAGTTTCTCTTTTTGTCCTGCTGATGGGATTTTTTATTGTTCCTGCAGCAAGTGAAGGTTATAATAATTTTAGATACACTTATCTAAAAGGTAACGGAAAAGAGCTCATGCGGGGAGAAAATACCAATGTTTACAGACAAATCAATGATCATGATTTTATTTTTGTAAATAGTTTTAACGAAGAATCAAAAACAGCTTTTAATTTTACTCTGGAACATTTTGAAAAAGAAAAACTGAGTTATAAAATTACCGCAAGCCGTATAAAATGGGATCCAAAAGCAAAAACCTATATTTTGTACGACTATACAAAAAGAACCGTTGGCGATCTCAATGATATAATAGAAAAAGATCCTGAGAAAAAGATTAAGTTTAAATTTGAATTAGCAGATTTAACACCTGTAGTGTATATTGCAGAAACACTTACTTTAGGAAAGCTGATCGATTTTATTGAAAAAGAAAGAAAAAGAGGTTCAGGAAATATAAATACCTATTTAGTAGTTCTTTATAAGAAATACAGTGTTCCTGTTTCAGCTTTTATTCTAACAATTATTGCTGTTGCGGTTTCTTCTATGAAACGACGCGGTGGTATGGGAACCAATCTGGCGATAGGAATTGCAATTGCTTTCTCATTTGTATTTTTTGATAAAATATTTGGTACTCTTGCCGAAAAATCTACTTTCTCACCTTTATTAGCTGTTTGGTTTCCGAATATTGTTTTCGGGATTTTAGCAGTTTACCTATTACGTAATGCGAAACGATAATTTAAAAAGTTATTTAAATCTTCATTTAATTGTTTTTATCTGGGGATTTACTGCCATTTTAGGCGCTTTAATAACTATTGATGCCGAAAATTTAGTATGGTTTAGAATGCTTCTTGCCTTAATTTTTCTTGGTGCTTTTATTATTTATAAAAAACAATCTTTTCAGGTTCCTGTAAAAGAATTATTTAAACTCGTTTTTGTCGGATTGCTTATTGCGCTCCATTGGATTTTCTTTTTTAAAGCCATTCATGTTTCCAATGTTTCAATTACACTTTCGATATTTTCTCTGGGTGCTTTTTTTGCATCTTTATTAGAGCCGTTATTTTACGGGCGAAAAGTATTATGGTACGAAGTTTTTTTCGGACTTATTATAATAGCTGGTTTAGGGTTGATCTTACAGGTTGAGATTAAATATCTTACTGGTGTTTATTATGCTTTGGCCGCAATAATTTTGGGTGTTTTATTTACGTTGATGAATGGGAAATTAATCTCAGATCATGAACCTTCTGTAATTACATTTTATGAATTTGGAGCTGGAGTTTTCTTCATCTCGGTTTACTTTTTATTTCAAGGAAAATTTACTGCAGATTTCTTTGTAATGTCTATGAACAATTGGATTTTACTATTGATCTTAGCTTCAATTTGCACCGCTTATGCCTTTACGGCTTCTGTAAAAGTAATGCAGAGGCTGACACCTTATACAGTCATGTTGACTACTAACTTAGAACCGGTTTATGGTATTGTTCTGGCTTATTTTATCTTAGGCGGAAAAGAGAAAATGAGTGTCGAATTTTACATAGGAGCAGTCATAATTATCATAACAGTTATTCTAAATGGTGTTTTCAAACATTACCAGAATAAGAAAGAAAACTTGTAATAGTTTACTTATTTTTAAATTGCATTTTTATACTTTAAATAACAATTAACTTCGCCAATGATATAATATTTTTATATTTGCGGTTCGATTTACAAACAAAATTCAAAAATCCATGGAATATTTAGATTTTGAGCTTCCAATAAAAGAACTTGAAGAGCAATTAGAAAAGTGTGTTATAATTGGGAAAGAATCTGACGTTGATGTAACACCAACCTGCAAGGAAATCAACAAAAAATTAGTAGAGACTAAAAAAGAAATATACAAAAACCTTACGGCTTGGCAGCGAGTACAGCTTTCAAGACATCCAAATAGACCTTACACTTTAGACTATATTAGAGCAATCTGCGGTGAAACTTTTTTAGAGCTTCACGGAGACAGAGGTTTTAAAGACGATAAAGCGATGGTGGGCGGACTAGGAAAAGTAAACGGTCAGTCCTTTATGATTGTGGGTCAGCAAAAAGGTTTTAATACAAAAACACGTCAATACCGTAATTTTGGTATGGCAAATCCAGAAGGTTATCGTAAAGCTTTGCGTTTGATGAAAATGGCAGAGAAATTCGGAATTCCGGTTTTAACTTTAGTAGATACTCCGGGTGCATATCCAGGACTTGAAGCTGAAGAAAGAGGACAAGGTGAAGCTATTGCTAGAAATATTTTTGAAATGGTTCGCTTAAAAGTGCCGATTATCACGATTATCGTTGGTGAAGGTGCTTCTGGAGGAGCTTTAGGAATAGGTGTTGGAGATAAAGTTTACATGTTAGAAAACACTTGGTACTCGGTAATTTCGCCAGAATCATGTTCTTCAATTTTATGGAAAAGCTGGGAGTACAAAGAACGTGCAGCCGATGCATTAAAGTTAACTTCATCTGACATGAAAAAACAAAAATTAGTTGATGATGTAATTCCGGAACCACTAGGCGGAGCACACTACGATCGTGAAACTACTTTTAAAACAGTAGCAGAATACATCACTAAAGGATATAACGAATTGAAAGACTTATCAACAGCTGACTTGATTGCCCAAAGAATGGACAAATACAGTAACATGGGTGAGTATAAGGAGTAAATTCTTACATAATGAATTAAAATCCGAAGCCTTACAGTTTCGGATTTTTTTTTGGTTATGAACAAAATCATTTAATTTATAAACAATTATTAGTTATAATTCGATAGCATAGTTTTTTTAAATTTTGCTACTTTCGCTATATGGAAAATTTCAAAAACATAAACCCGATAAAAGTTGATAAAACCACAATTATTAATTTAGAAAAAGGAAAGTTACCCCCGCAAGTTCTTGATTTAGAAGAGGCTGTGCTTGGTGCGATGATGATTGATAAAAAAGGGGTAGATGACGTAATTGATATTTTACAGCCGGATGCATTTTATAAAGAAGCACACAAACATATCTTTGAAGCAATTATACAGCTCTTTACAGAAACACAGCCAATTGACTTGTTAACCGTTTCAGCTCAGCTGAAAAAAAATGGAAAATTAGAGCTATCTGGCGGCGATTTTTATTTGATTCAGCTTACGCAGAAAATTGCCTCTTCGGCACATATTGAATTTCACTCCCGTATCATACTTCAGAAGTTTATTCAAAGAAGTTTGATTCGAATATCTTCCGAAATTATCGAAGCGTCTTACGATGAAACAACAGATGTTTTTGATTTGCTGGATCAAGCCGAATCAAAATTATATGAAGTAACGCAGGGAAATATCAAGCGTAGTTCTGAAACTGCCCAGAGTTTAGTACTTCAGGCCAAAAAACGTATTGAAGAAATTGCAAAGCAAGAAGGATTGAGCGGTGTTGAAACTGGTTTTACGAATCTGGATAAACTGACTTCTGGATGGCAGCCTTCGGATTTAATTATTATTGCGGCGAGACCCGCGATGGGAAAAACCGCGTTTGTACTTTCGATGGCTCGAAATATTGCTATTGATTTTGGACATCCAGTAGCATTGTTCTCTCTGGAGATGGCATCGGTTCAGTTAATTACAAGGTTAATTTCGTCAGAAACAGGACTGTCTTCTGAAAAATTACGTACAGGTAAATTAGAACCTCACGAATGGGAAATGCTGAGTACCAAAGTAAAAAACTTAGAAAAAGCGCCATTGTTTATTGATGATACGCCGTCACTTTCTATTTTCGATTTAAGAGCAAAATGCCGTCGTCTGGTTTCACAGCACGGTATCAAAATCATTATTGTCGATTATTTGCAATTGATGACTGCCGGAGGAAATAGTAAAGGAGGAGGAAATCGTGAGCAGGAAATTTCTACAATTTCCCGAAACTTAAAAGCTTTGGCAAAAGAGTTAAACGTTCCCGTAATTGCTCTGTCGCAGTTATCGCGTGCCGTTGAAACGCGTGGATCTAGTAAACGTCCTTTACTTTCGGATCTTCGTGAATCTGGAGCGATTGAGCAGGATGCTGATATTGTTTCGTTCTTATACCGACCAGAATATTATAAAATTGACGAATGGGATGATGATGAAGCTTCACCGACTACAGGTCAGGCAGAGATTATGATCGCGAAACACCGTAATGGTGGTATCGAAAACGTTCGTTTGAAATTTATTGGACACCTTGGAAAATTTGATAATCTTGATGATTTTTCAGGTAATTATGACGATTTGCCATCAAAAATGAATCATGAAGAAAATCCGTTTATAACTAAAAATCTTCCTTCTGCCAATGAAGCTTTCGGAAGTAATTTAAATGATGACGATGACGACAGTGATGTTCCATTTTAACATAAATATTAAAAAGCCTTTTTATAAGGTTTTTTTTATGTCTATTTGTTAATTTTTTAATTTAAATCTGTAGTTTAGCTAAACCAATATAAACTATTAAATTAATCAAAAACAATTAGAGTATGTCTGAAAAAATTTTTGGAAGTGTTGAAATTCCGTTATCTGAAGGTACATTATGGGCAGATAAGTACAAAAAAGCATCAGGTCTTGAGGAAGATGGCAAAAAGAAAGTATGTGGTTATCTTATACCATTAGAAACTTTGAAATTAGTTTTAGACCAGGACATCGATGCAGTTAGAGCGTACAAAGGTATTAACAATGCCGGAGAACAGGTTCTTATGTTTGTAGGTACAAAGCTTGATCCTGAAACAGGTATTTACAGAGATGTTTTTAAAACAGGACAGCAATTAAAATCGGGAGATGGAGATGTGGTATATGATGCTTCACGCCCTTGTCCGCCTTATGGAGATCCAGAAAGCCCAATGTAATGGATGATTTTCTAATATATTCAGGATATATAATATTATTATTTAACCTGTTTTTATATTTATTTAGCTTTTCCCGAAAGGGAAAAGTTAATATTTTTTTTATTTCATATTTAGCTTTTCTCGTGCTGGTTCAGTTTAGTATGGAGGTAATGTTTCATATGGGAAAGAATAATTTGTTTTTTACCAATGTATATTTTATCGGTCAGATGGTAGTACTGGGATTGTTTTATTATTCTATACTAAAGTCAGAATCTCAGAAAAAATTTGTTTTATGGAGTCTCAGTCTTGCTTTATTAGTTTTAATAATTCAATATATTTTTGATCATACCCAATTCTTAAAATTTAATTTATTAGAAATAACAATTACTTCTTTATTAGTAGTAATATTTGGATTGCTGCATTTTTATAACATGCTTACGGATAAAAAAGAATATTACTATTTTACGATTGGAGTAGTTTTTTATTTATTAACGAGTACTGTTTTGTTTTTAGTTGGCAACCTTACAATCGGATTAACCGAAGAACTCAAACTTATGAGCTGGAGACTAAATGCCTTTTTTATAATAATTTATTACCTTATTATCTTATTAGAATGGAAAGTGAGTTTTATGCCCAAAAAGAAAATTAATATTAATTAATATGACTGCAAGTCCTGTTTACGAAAAAGAAATTGTAGCTATTATTCTTTATACATCATGCTTTTTCATGATAGTAGCCGTTTTCTTAATTGTGTTTTTTTATTTTTCACGAAAAAAAATTATTCAAAAAGAAGTAGAAAAGAAAGATTTAGAAATTCAATATCAAAGAGAACAAATTCATGCTGTTATTGCTACGCAGGAAGAAGAGCGCAGACGTATTGCACAGGATCTTCATGATGATATTAGTTCTAAACTTAATATTGTCTCACTCAACAGCCATCTTCTGACTTCTCCTAATCTGACTGAAGCAGAAACAAAAGAAATCACAGACAATATTATTGGACTGACTACAAAAGCATTAGAAAATTCAAGAAAAATTGCTCATAATTTACTACCGCCTGTTTTTGAAAAATTTGGGTTAAATGCTGCAATAGAAGAATTGTGCGAAGAATTTGAAAGCAGTAAATCGGTGAAAATATATTACAAAAATGAAATCGATTTTGATGATAATGAGATCGATAGACATCTTCATGTATTTAGAATTCTGCAGGAATTGATGAATAACTCACTTCGTCACGGAAAGTCTTCTGAGATCTGGATTACTTTTAAAAAGAGCGAAGGTGTTAATATTTGTAATTATGAAGACAACGGGATTGGATTTGATAGTAAAAACGAAGCAAATCAAAAAGGTTTAGGAATGAAAAACATTGACAGCCGTATTTCTTTCTTGAATGGAACTATTGAAATTAATTCGGAAATAAATAACGGAATTGCAATAGTTTTCACCTTTTAGTCTAAAAATAAAAAGCAATATTACTTTTTTATTAATAAGTTTATGCTGTTTGGGTTTTTTACATGCATATTTTGTAATTTCGGCACAATAAACGACCAAAACCAAATAAAAAATGAGTGAGAGTATTAAAATTGCTTTAGTTGACGATGAAGTTTTATTTCGGAAAGGAATTGCTTTTTTACTTCAAAGAGAAGATAATATAGAAATACTTTTTGAAGCCTCAAATGGTATAGAACTCATTTCTCAGTTAGATGAAAATGAAGTTAAGCCGGATATAATCGTAATGGATCTGAAAATGCCAGTCTTAAATGGTGTTGAAGCAACTAAGATTATTCGAAAATCATTTCCGGATATCAAGATTATTGCCCTGACAAGTTATGATTCCAAATCTTTTATAGCCAATATGATTAATGTAGGAGCTGTGGCTTACCTTATTAAAAATACAACTCCAAAAGATTTAATTATAACCATTAATGAAGTTTCTAAAAAAGGATTTTATTACAATGAAAATGTATTAAAAACAATTCAGGAAACCATTATTTCCTCTAAAAATACAAGAGGAGTCTTAGAAACCAGTTTTCTTTCGCCTCGCGAAATTGAAATTTTACAACTAATCTGCCAGCAGAAAACAACTTCAGAAATTGCAGAGCATCTTTTTTTAAGTCCAAGAACAGTTGAAGGACATCGTAATAACTTATTACTAAAAACAGAATCAAGAAATATTGCCGGATTAGTAGTTTATGCGATTCAAAACGAAATAGCAACTCTAAATATCTGAATCTAACTTGTTAAAAACTGTATTGATAGTACATAATATATAATTATGACAAGTGCCAGCGCAAATAGACCTATTTTCTGGGAGATACTTAATTCTTTTTCTTTTTTATTACTATCATTAAATTTCATAAAACGTAGTTATATTGATGGTTTTTAGTAATTTGGGTAAACAAATTTAGGCAGAAAATATACTCATAGTACAAGTGTTTTTACGTGTTTTAATTCTCAGAAAAATTTTTATTAAGCTTGTTTTATATTTTAACGTTTCATTCTGCCATAAAACTCCGGCATGTATTGTGTTTTCTAAAGCTTCCTTTATATCTTTACTAAAATATTTTTTCTAATGAATAAGAGTTTTGTTTGTATATTCATATTCCTGCTTTCACTTAGTGTAAAAGCCTCGTTTATATTACTTCCGATGGATGAAACTACACAACAGAATCATCTAAAAGCATATGGAATTACGTATTGGTGTTTAAGTAAAGACTACAAAGCCAGCTGGCTGCTAAACTATCGCGGTGGTTCATTTCTGCTTCCGGATGCAGAAGAAATTCGTAAGGAATGTAAAATTCGCGGTGTCAGTTTTGAGATAATTTCAGACGCTGAAGAAGCTTCTATCTTAAACGAAATTTCAAGCCCATCTCAAAATATGGAATCTGTCATTCTGGAAAAAGCACCAAAAATTGCAGTTTATACTCCAAAAGGGAAACAGCCTTGGGACGATGCAGTAACATTAGTGCTCACATATGCCGAAATTCCTTTTACTCCAATTTACGATGAAGAAGTTCTGAGCGATCAATTACTTCTTTATGACTGGCTTCATCTTCATCATGAGGATTTTACCGGACAATACGGAAAGTTTTATGCAGCTTATAAAAATACGCCTTGGTATATAGATCAAAAGAAAGATTCAGAAGCCTTGGCTGCAAAACTAGGATACTCAAAAGTTTCGCAGGAAAAAAATGCTGTTGCTAAAAAAATCAGGGATTTTGTTATTGGAGGCGGTTTTATGTTTGCGATGTGCTCTGCAACAGATAGTTTTGACATTTCTCTTGCAGCAGACGGTGTTGATATTTGCGAAACTATGTTTGATGGAGATCCAAGCGAATCAAATTATCAGTCCAAACTTAATTATAATAATTCGTTTGCCTTTAAAAATTTCACTTTAGAAAGAAAACCAGAAGTATATGAGTTCTCCGATATCGATATGACAACAAAACGCAGAGTTCCAATGGAAAAAGATTATTTTACATTGATGGAATTTTCTGCAAAATGGGACCCTATTCCAAGTATGCTTTGCCAGAATCATACACAACTGGTAAAAGGATTTATGGGACAAACGACTTCATTTGATACATCATTGATAAAATCAAATGTTTTGGTAATGGGAACTTGTGAGCTTAACGGAGAATCACGATACATTCATGGAGAAAAAGGAAAAGGAATGTTTACTTTTTTTGGAGGACATGATCCGGAAGATTTCCAGCATCAGGTTGGCGATCCTCCAACTGTTTTAGATTTACATGCAAATTCTCCCGGCTACCGCTTGATTTTGAACAATGTTTTGTTTCCTGCAGCGAGAAAGAAAAAGCTTAAAACATAATTACTTTAAGGATAATTCTATCCAGATCGGAATATGATCTGATATTTTGCCTGCTTCTTCTAAGGAATTAAAATTTTGATAAAAGTGAATCACGCCAGAATTGATAAAATTTATTGTATTTGTTTTATAAAACATATTATCGAATTCTGAAGCAAGACATAGATTGTCTTTGCATTTTTTCTTTAAAGTTGTTTTTTGATTTTTTAGAATAGGAGTGTATCCCATTTTTTTCAATGGATTAAATACAGTATGTTTTTCCGGACAATTAAAATCTCCAATAAAAACTAAATTCAAGTCGGGATATTCCTGAGGTAAAAATTTAAAATATTTGATCTCTGTTTCGGGTTGTTTGCTTTTAGTAATAGCATGAAAACTGGCTAGCGTAATTGTTTTTTTTCCAATTTCGAAAGTTGCAAAATAAGGTTCCCTGTCAATTTCTAAATGATATTTTTTTTCTAACCATGGATTGCCCTTTAGTTTAACTTTATTTGTTTTCCAGATAAAAGCATAACGTTCGGTTTTATAACTGCTTCCAGATGTAGGATTACTTATTGAATAATCCCATTTTGTTCCTTTTTCGTTTAGAATTGCAGCAAGTTTAGCAACCGTTTGGGCGCCGCCATAACCCGCAACAACTTCTTGTATGGTCACAATGTCGTAATCCAGAATAGTCTTTGCAATACAATTTAAGTCTGTAGTTGTTTTAGATTTTCCAAAGTTTTCAAGATTCCAGGACAAAATTTTGGTTTGTGAAAAAGAGGAAAACGAGAAAAATAGGAGGAGAGAAAGAAAGATGTTTTTCATGTGGCGTTTAAAAAATCAAATATAAGCAATTCATAATTTATCATTATTCCTTAAATATTGATTTTAAATTTAGAATCTAAATTGAATCACAATTTACAACTCCCATTTGTTTCTCCTTAAAAGTAACTTTAATGTTTTTTGTATCTGTTTTTTAAAGCAGTTCCTATAATTATAATTTGTAAAACGAGAAGAGCAGGAATAAAAATGATTTTCCAGTCAATTTCCAGCCAGCCGGTTCTGTCAGATACAAAGGCAAAACTCATAGATAAGAAAAGACAAAGCATCATTGTTTTCATTATAATTTTGTTATTTGTGGTGTTGATTTTTGATACAAGATCAATTTTATATTTTGGTTTCATTGGGTTAGTTAATAGAATTACACAAATTTAAATTTATAATAAGGTTTTTCCTTACGGGAATCCGTAAAAAATAGTTAAAATTTAAACCAGACCAAAATCTTTTGCGATAGCAATTAGATGCACATTATTATTTGCTTTAAAATAAGTTTTAAGTTTATTAATTCGTTTTTCTATACTGCTCGTTCCGTTTGGAGTTATAGACATTGATTTAAATTCATTCGAAATGTTTTCTAAAATATAACCCTGCGATAAAAGTTTTAAAATAGAGATATCATAAGATTCAATTTCTATCAAAGCTTTATCATTAAAACTAAAAGATAAATCTGAAGAAAGAATTTTTTCTTCGTTTCTAAAAGTTCCCTGAATAGCATTTCTAAGCTCGATAATACTGTTGCGGCCTTTAGAAACATAAGCATTAATGCCCAGTTCATTAAAAAGCATTTTAATCCTATAAGATTTATCTTCGATAGAAAAAACTATCTTTTTTAAATCTTTCTGAACTTCGTTTACTGCATCAATAAGTTCATCGCCGCTTGTTAAGTTCGATGCGCGATGATCAGATTTAAAAGATAAATCTGTAATTAATAAATCATAAGGCTCATTATCTACTAAAGCTTTCTTTATCTTTATTAAACCATCATCGCAATATTTTACATGATGAATTGTAGGAACTTCCAATTCTTCTAATACTTGAACAACTGCAATACTTATACTGTCTAAATCCTCGGCAACTAATACTTTTTTGAACATATTATCTTTTTTATAAAGGGAAAGTGAAACTTAATTTGAAACCTTTGTCAGAATTAGTGTCAAAATTAATAGTTCCATTTATAGTTTTTGTACGGCTTTCCACATTTTGAAGTCCATTTTTCAAAATAATTCTGCCATTTTTAATTCCAACTCCGTTATCAGTATAATTAATAATCACATTTTGATCGATTATCTTAAAAATAAAACTCACTAAAGAAGCATCACTGTGCTTTTTCATATTCAAACATAATTCTTGTAAAATCCTGTAAACGATGATTTTTTTATTTTTATCGATTTGATTCCACGGAATTGAATCCATTCCGTTGACTAAAATATTTAGATTTGGAGTTTTAAAATCAGAAATCATCTCTTTAAGAGTAGCATAATAGTTTTCGTCTGTAATGATTATACTATTTTCTTTAGAAATATTTCGTACTCTTTTGTATATTTTTTCAAGATTACTTACTAAAAACTCTTTGTTTTCTTTTGATTCCAAATCTTGAATGCCAGCAAAATTCAGAGTTTCATAAACATCCATAGCCAATTCATTATGCAGTTTATTAGAAATCCGCACTTCGCTTTTGTTAATAGTTTCGTTTTTTTCCCTTTTTCCTTTTGTTGCCAAATAGAAAAATAGAAAAAATAAAAAACCAACGATGAAAATAATAATAATGTACGAAAGAGTATTTCTGTTTTTTTGCCTTTCCAACTGCAGTTCATTTTCTGCTTTTTGAGTTTTAAGCTGCAAGTTTTCGTCCTTATTTTTTTTAGAATTGTATTTAATCAATGCAAACTGATTCTTTTTTCTTAATCTGGAGGAATTTATACTGTCGGCGAGTTCTGTATATTTTAAAGAATATTTCCTTAAATCAGAACCTTCAGTGCATTTTATCAATAACCCTAAACATTTTAATCGGCTGGAAATAGCTTTAATCTTAAATGATTTATTATAAGCTGACTTCGCATAGTTCTCTGCAAGCTTTGGGTTACTTTTTATATAATAATTAGAAAGATTTTTATGACTGAACATTATTCCTTCTTCATCTTTCAGCTCCAATTTAATTTTCAAACTTTCATTATAATAATATAAAGCTTTAGGATTGTTTAATTTAAAATAACAATTACCTAAATTGTCCAGAACCTTCGCATAATCCATTTCGATATTTTTCGGATATTTTTTATAAAGTTCATTTTTCTCTGCCAGCGGAAGTAAAATTTTTATTGCCTCCTTATATTTCCCTTCATCTGCGTAAACAGCACCTATATTACTCAGAGTAGCTCTCTTTTTTAGCAACGAAAGTGCATACTTCATTGCTTTTTTGTGAAATATAATGGCATTTTTATGATCATATGTACTGCTGTAATTGTGAGCCATAATAGTATAAACATACCACCGGTATCTTGGTCTTGTGGTATTGCTTAGATGAGGCATTGTCTTGGTTAATATATATTCGCTAGTAATATAATCTCCCTCAAGCTGCAGAATTTCTGCCATGCAGGTTAAGGAATAAACATATTCATCAGGATTTTGTTTAGGATCGCAGATAGATTGTACCTTATTAAAATAATAATAGGCGCTGTCCTTCTTATTATGATCAAAAAAAAGATCTGCAGTATTTATGATCCTGTTAATTTGAAACGTATTATCTATATCTTTTGGGTTGGTTTTGATGTTCTTTTTACAAGAAAATAGTAAAAGGATAATCGTTATTACAACCAATAATATGTTGAATAAAAGATGTTTAAATAAGATTTTTTTTAAGGAAATAAGTATTCTTTTCATTTCTAATAAGGGAATTTTATAAATACTTTAAATCCATTATTGGGTTCTGAATAAATATTGATTTCTCCTTTAATTTTGAGAATCCTATTTTCAACATTATGCAATCCATCTTTAAAAATTATTTTACTAATGTCAATTCCTTTACCATTATCCGTATAATTTATAATAATACTTTTATCTGTCTGTTTAAAATTAATCGAAATTAATGTCGCGTCACTATACTTTTTCATATTTACGAGCAGCTCTTGGAGTACTCTGTAAACAGTAGTTTTCTTATTCTTTTCAATTTTATTCCACATAATAGAATCCAGCCCATTAATTATAAAATGAATATTGGGAGTATTAAAACCAGAAATCATTTCTTTAAGAGAAGAAATATAATCTTCTCCTGTTATAATTTCAAAATTTTCATTTGAAATATCTCGTGTTCTGGAATAAATTACCTCCAAATTATTCAATAACTGAACTTTGTTTTCTATAATTGAAAGATTTTTGTTTTCGGCAAAAGCCATGGTATGATAGATGTCATTCGCCAATTCATCATGTAATTTTTTTGCAATCCGGGTTTCACTTTTATAAGCTGCTTCAATTCGTTCCTTTTTTGCTTTTGTAGTTAAGTAAAAATAAAGAACCAAAACCAGGCTCAAACTAATTATTATAATGATGTATAAAATAATATTTCGGCTTTTTTGCCTTTCTAACATCAGTTCATTTTCTACTTTATAAGTTTTAAGTTTTAAATTTTCCTCTTTTTCAATCTTAGAATCATATTTTATTTTAGCAAACCGATTCTTGGCTTTTTGCCTTACTTCTTTAATACTGTCATTAATTTTTATATACTCTAAAGAATGTTTTTTTAATTCGGTATAAGGACTAGTTTTAATTAATTGCTTCAAAGCGTATAATCGATTACTGGTTTTGTGTATGCTTGTGAAATTTTTATAACTTAAAGCAGCATATTTTTTACTTAAAACAAGATTTTGTTTTTCGTAGAATTTGGCAAGATGCAGATAACTTCTTCCCATTCCGCAAGTATCCTTAGTTTCTATACGTATTTTTAAGGCGCTATTTAGATATAATACAGCGCTGTTGTTTTGGATTTTATAAAGGCAATAACCGATATTATCTAAAATGCAGGAATTATCATTTGGAGATTTTAGAACCGTTTTATTAATAGTTAGCGGCAGAAATTTTTTTAAAGCATCCTTATATTTATTTTGACGCATGTAGACAAAAGCAATATTGTTTTGTACTATTATTTTTTGCGATTCATTAGAAGACAGTTCTAAAGCCTTATCGAAGTTAAGCTGCGCGTTTTTAAAATCATAAGTATTCATGTAATTCGTTCCCTGAATCACGTATGTTTTCCATTTATCTTTTGGAAGTTTAAGATACTTTAAATATGGAATCGCTTCACTTGCTGTATTTTCGCTGCCGGCATAATCTCCGCTTTTTTGCTGAATCTCGGCCATGCGATTTATTGTATAAACGTAATGTGCAGGATCAGTTATAGTATCACAGATGAATTTCGCTTTATTATAATATACAAAAGCACTATCGTTTTTCTTCGAATTATAAAATTGATCTGCCTTGGTAATTAATCTTTGAATTTTTAAAGTATTGTTTTTTTGCTCATTAAGAGCAGCTTTTTTTTGACAGGAAAAAAAAGTGAATAATAGTATTAAGATATATAGTGGTATTTGTATCCTTCGAGGTATCATGCGCCAAAAGTAAAGAATTTTATTTCCTGTGAAAGAGTATAAATACGGTATTTTAGTATATTTTACTTCTTAATTTATATATAAAATAAAAGAAGCCCTCAAATTTGAAGGCTTCTTTTATCGCATGAAGGAATATAATTAAACAGCTCTCATACCAGTTGCAATTCCAATCCTATTCCAGGCATTTATTGTGATAATCATCATTAAGATTTCTGATAAAGATTTTTCGTCAAAATATTTTGAAGCATTCTCGTAGGTTGCGTCAGAAACATGTTGGCTGATTAAAGTAACTTCTTCTGTTAAGGCCAAAATAGCTTTTTCCTCTTCACTGTAAACATCAGCTTCACGCCATGCACTTAATAAATAAATACGTTGTTCAGAAATACCTAATTTTCTGGCATCAATAGAATGCATATTAATACAGTATGCACATCCATTTACTTGTGAAGCTCTTATTTTAATCAATTCTTTTAGAACTGGACTAATAGATGTTGAAGCGATGTATTTTTCTAAACCTAACATTGCTTGATAGGCTTCTGGGGCTGCTTTCGGAATAATTACTCTTGGTTTCATTTTATTTATCTTTTAAAGTTTGATACAAATTTCATGTATAACGATTTTAAAAAACTTGAACTACTTCAAGAAATAAAAATTAAACTTTTCCCGATCTAATTTTACTCATAAATTCAGCAGAAAAATCCAGATAGGAGGCAAGCATGTATTGAGGAACTCGTTGTACAAATTCAGGGAACTGACTATTGATATGGTGATATCTTTCTTCTGCAGACATTGTGAATAAAAATTTAATTCGCATTTGGGCAGCGCCAAATGACTTCTGAGAAACAATTCTAAAATATCTTTCCAGTTTTGGAATTTCTAATAATATAGCTTCCAAAGTAGATTTTTCTAATGCAATAACTTCTGAGTTTTCGACGGCCTGAATATAAAAGTGAGTTGGTACATGATTGAGATAACTCAGGTAATCTGTAATCCACCAATTCTCTATTCCAAATTGCAGTGTTTGTTCGCTTCCTTTCGCATTAATTATATATTGCCTTAAGCATCCTTTTACAATAAAATACATAGTGTTGCAAATCTGACCTTCTATTAACACGTGATCCTTCTTTTTTATTTTACAAACATCCAGACATGATTCTAAAGTTTCGATTTCTGAAGGCTCTAAATGAATGAATTTTTGAATATGATCAAGAAGTAATTTGTGCATTTGGTTTAGTTTTATACAAAGTTACTTTTTAAATTTTGTTTCCGATATAAAATAAAATAGAGCAAAATAATTTAATTATAGAAATTTATGTCAAATTTACTATTGACTAATACACCACTAGAAACGGCGGCTTTCCAGTTGGCGTTTTCAATAAACGTCCTAAGTTGATTAATAATTGAATCGCTGAATTTTTTATTCTCAGGATTTGTAAATTTAATCTCTATAGTAATATCTGAGATTTTTGAGTCTCTTTTAATAATGAAGTTTGTCTGTGCAAAGAAATCTTTTTGATCTACACTTTTGAGAAAGCCTTTAGGAAAGTTAAAGATTGTAAAGAAATCTATTTGAATTTGCCTCTTTTGATCCAGGAAATCTGTGGCACTTGGATATATCATGCAATAATTATCTACTTCATTAGGATATTGGAAAGGTATTTCTATTCTGCTTATTACATATAAACTATCAGCAGTCCTTTCAATTTGTTTTGTAAAGTTATGTCCATATTTTAGATTTAATAACTCATTTGAGGCTTTGTAATAACAATTCGTTACTGCTGGGTAACTTTCTACTTCATTGCCGACTCGGAATAATGAAAACTCGACCTCAGTTGAATAAAAAAAATCAATTTGCTTTTCTTTGAGCAATTCTTTTAAATACGGATGATGTCTTTTAGAATCGCTATCAAGATATCCTTCAGGTTCGATATCATAAAAAATTTCTTTAAATTTAAAATCTGTTTTAGCTCTTTCGATTTCCGAAAGACAATTAGAATCTCGTTTGTCAATTACACCAATTATTGTGTTGATGGAATTCCTGTCCAAATTCTTCTCTTGTGATTTAACGAAGAGGATCTGCATAATGAATAAAATTAAAAAGAGTCTTTTCATTTTAAGAAATAATTGGATAGAAAAAGGGATGAAAACAAAAAACCATTCGTATTAACGAATGGTTTTTCTATGATAAGTAAGTAATCTAAATTGAGTTTATAAAACGTTTATTTTACTTTATTAAGAATAGCTTTGAAAGCTTCTGGGTGGTTCATAGCTAAATCTGCAAGAACTTTACGGTTCAATTCGATTCCGTTAGCTTTAACTTTCCCCATGAATTGAGAATAAGACATTCCTTCTAATCTAGCTCCAGCGTTAATACGTTGAATCCATAAAGCACGGAAATTTCTTTTGTTTTGTTTTCTATCGCGGTAAGCGTAGCACATTGCTTTCTCTACTGCATTCTTAGCAACTGTCCAAACGTTTTTACGTCTACCAAAGAAACCTTTGGCTTGCTTCATTATTTTTTTTCTTCTTGCTCTTTTAGCAACTGAATTTACCGATCTTGGCATAATTTTAATGTGTTTTTGTAGCAGGCGTCCCGAATTAAATCAAGGGAACTTAAAAGCCATACTCCAAGGTTATTTTAAATAATTTTTTAACCTAAAGAAAATCTTTAGTCAAAGGTTTAAAAATCAAAATGTCAAAAGTTTTAGACTTTACAACTTTATGACTTTACAACTTTAGACTTATATTAGATAATTCTTAATTGTTGTTTGATGCTTTTCATATCTGTTGAGTGAACTAGCGCTGAGTGAGTCAAAGCTAATTTACGTTTTTTAGATTTTTTAGTCAAGATGTGACTTTTAAAAGCATGCTTTCTTTTAATCTTTCCAGAACCAGTAACTTTAAAACGTTTCTTGGCGCTAGATTTTGTTTTCATTTTAGGCATTTTTCCTAGTGTTTTAATTTATTCTTACTTACTTATATCTTCAAAAGCTTTAGGCTTTAGGCTTTAAGCTTTAGGCAAAAGTTTAAATTAACTATTTGCTTAAGGCTTAAAGCTTATTGCTTATAGCAAATAATTATTTTTTCTTCTTCGGAGCAATGAACATAATCATTCTCTTTCCTTCCAAAACTGGCATTGCCTCAACCTTCCCGTGCTCTTCTAAATCTGTAGCCAAACGTAATAATAAAATCTGTCCTTGATCTTTATAGATAATAGAACGTCCTTTAAAGAAAACGAAAGCTTTTAATTTAGCACCCTCTTTCAAGAATTTCTCAGCATTCTTTCTTTTAAATTCGTAATCATGCTCGTCAGTCTGAGGACCAAATCTAATTTCTTTAACGACAACTTGCGATGACTTAGCTTTTAATACCTTATCACGTTTCTTTTGTTCGTAAACAAATTTCTTGTAATCCATGATTTTACAAACAGGTGGCTCTGCATTTGGCGATATCTCAACTAAATCCAATTCAAATTGGTCAGCCAATCTTAACGCTTCTGCAAGCTTAAACACGCCCGGTTCGATGTTCTCGCCTACTAGTCTTACTTCTTGTACACCACGAATATTATTATTTATTCTGTGTGCATCTTTTTTTTCTACTCGAGGTTGAAAACCTCTGTTGCTTCTTATTGCTATGGCTTTATAATTTAAGTTAAACTGTAAATACTTTTAATGTCTTTTTTATTTCTTCGTTTACAATTGAAGCAAATTCTTCAATAGAAACTGTAATATTCCCTTTTCCTTCCTGTCCATGACGACGAATAGAAATTGTTCCATTTTTCTCTTCCTCTTCACCTACAATCAGCATAAATGGTGTTTTCTGCATTTCTGCATCTCTAATTTTCTTACCAATAGTCTCGTTTCGGTTGTCAATTAGGGCGCGAATTTCGTGATTTTCTAGCAAATCTAAAACTTTTTTAGCATAATTTTCGTATTTCTCGCTCAAAGACAAGATTATAGCCTGTTCCGGCATCAGCCAAAGTGGGAAATTTCCTGCAGTATGCTCAAGTAAAATTGCGATAAAACGTTCCATAGATCCAAAAGGAGCTCTATGAATCATCACTGGACGATGTAATTCGTTATCGGCACCTTTATATGTTAAATCAAAACGCTCTGGTAAGTTGTAATCTACTTGGATTGTTCCTAATTGCCATTGTCTTCCTAAAGCATCTTTAACCATAAAGTCAAGTTTCGGTCCGTAAAATGCAGCTTCACCATATTCTACTACAGTATTTAGACCTTTGTCAGCAGCAGCATTTATAATTGCATTTTCAGCCTTCTCCCAGTTTTCATCTGTTCCAATATACTTTTCTCTGTTTTCCTGATCTCTCAACGAAATTTGAGCTGTAAAGTTTTCGAATCCTAATGAACCAAATACATATAATACAAGGTCAATTACTTTTTTGAACTCCTCGTCTAATTGCTCAGGAGTACAGAAAATATGCGCATCATCCTGAGTAAATCCTCTAACGCGTGTCAATCCATGCAATTCACCAGACTGTTCATATCTATATACAGTACCAAATTCAGCATAACGCTTTGGTAAATCTTTATACGACCAAGGTCTTACATTGTAAATCTCGCAGTGGTGAGGACAGTTCATTGGTTTTAATAAAAACTCTTCACCTTCCGCAGGAGTATGTATCGGCTGAAAACTATCTGCACCATATTTAGCATAATGTCCAGAAGTAACATAAAGTTCCTTTTGGCCAATATGCGGACTCACAACTTGTTCGTACCCAGCTTTCTTTTGAGCTTTCTTCAAAAATTGCTCTAAACGCTCTCTAAGCGCAGCACCCTTTGGCAGCCATAATGGTAAACCTTGCCCAACTTTTTGTGAGAAAGCAAACAATTCAAGTTCTTTACCTAATTTACGGTGATCACGGCGTTTTGCTTCTTCAAGAAGTTCTAGGTATTCAGTTAAATCCTTTTGTTTAGGAAAAGAAGTTCCGTATACACGAGTCAACTGTTTGTTTTTTTCATCACCTCTCCAGTAAGCACCGGCAACACTCATGATTTTAAAAGCTTTGATAATACCAGTATTAGGAATGTGACCTCCTCGGCATAAATCAGTAAAAGTCGCATGATCACAAAAAGTGATAGTGCCATCTTCAAGATTTGAAATCAATTCAGTCTTGTAAACGTTGTCTTTGTACATTTCTAAAGCATCTGCTTTGCTAACAGGACGCATTTTAAACTCATGCTTTTCTCTTGAAATTTCAAGAACACGATCTTCGATCTTTTTAAAATCAGCTTCAACAATTTTTTGATCTTCAAAATCAACATCATAATAAAACCCATTAGAAATTGCAGGTCCAAGAGTTAATTTAATTCCAGGGTACAATTCCTCAAGTGCTTGCGCCATTACGTGCGAAGTCGAATGCCAAAAAGCTTTTTTGCCTTCCGCATCGTTCCAAGTATATAAAATAAGACTACCGTCGGTCGTCAATGGAGTTTCGGTTTCTATTGTTGTACCATTAAAAGATGCAGAAATCACGTTTCTTGCAAATCCTTCACTAATGCTTTTAGCAACCTCCATCGGAGTTACGCCAGAAGCAAACTCTCTAATTGACCCGTCGGGTAAAGTAATCTTAATCATTGTTTATAATTTTGTGAATGCAAATATAGCGCATTACAGAAATACATACAATATATATATTCATGTTTATACTATAATATATAAGAGTATAAGTTATTCTTATTTACAAAGGTGAATTTGCATACTATATATAAGGAGAAATTCACCATATTATATAAGAGTGAATTTCCGTCCCGTTAAACCCGACAGTTTTCAAAACCTGTCGGGTTTATTTTTGATACCTGTATATAAGGACAACTTTTAGCATTTGAATTAGGAGCTTAATCCCGCTATCCGTTTCAATC